>CAKQQT010000010.1 GCA_934271235.1 uncultured Clostridia bacterium
CCCATGGCTTCCAACGCGCTCGTATCCACACCGACAAGCGTAGCCCACTCCGCTTTATACCGGTTATTCAAACCGGCGTACAGATTGACCGTATAGTCGCAGTTCATCTTCGGCATGACGGCCTGCACCCCATCGATACTACTGAAGGTTTCCACTGCCGCGTCATCAAGCTTCATCTCTTGGCCGCTATTCGAGGTTCCGGAAGAAACCTCAATGATCGTCAAATCCCCCATATTCTGCAGCATCTGATTCTGCGACTCCGTCATGCCGATCCCGATGGATACCATGACAATGATCGAGCAGCAGCCGATGAAGACACCGAGCACGGTCAGGAATGTGCGCCCTTTTCTTCGTCTGAGGTTTTCGGCGCACATCTTCCATATATCAGAAAATCTCATAGCCTAAACCTCTTTTTTATCTGCTGCGTCTTTGCTGCCGTCCGCTGCCGCGCCGCCGCTGTCAGACGAAGTTTTCATTTCATCGTCCCAGCTGTCCCAAAGCTCCTGCTCTTTTTTCGCGGCCTTTGCTTTCTTTCTCTTTTTGAGAATGATCAGCGCCGCAATTCCGATCGCAGCCACCGCGACAATCACAATCCACCACGGAAATCCGCCGGTTTCTTCTCCCGGATCATCCATACCGGGATCATCGGTACCCGGGTCATACGGCGCGGCTTCCTGTACGTTCATCGTTACCGGGAAAATGCGTGTCTTGGACTCTCCGTTCGCGTCCTCGTAATTAACGGTAATCGTAAAGTCAACCTCTCCGGCACTGTTCGGCGTAAGCGCAAAAGCGATTGTACCGTTCTTGCCGGCATCCACATTGCCGATGGTCTGGATCGGTGTCTGCGTACTGACATCACCGTCCACTACCGCCTCGACATTGGACATGATGACCTTGCTTTTGTTGATATAGTTCATCGTAACAGCAACTTCCTGCCCTTCCTCGACGTAGTCCGGCACGACAGGATTGGAGATCTCAAAACGGTCCGGCTGATACAGCGGTACCGAAATCTTCACGTCTGAGGAAGCGGAAGTGCGCTTCTTATGGTCGAGATATTCGTATTTGAAATTGATGGATACGTCCTGCGCGGTATCCACCGTCGTATTGGCAACCTTCATCGGCACCGTAACGGTCTTGCTCGCGCCTGCCTTCACCTTATCATAGAAGAAAGTATTGGAGGAGCCGTTGATCGTCAGTCCTTCGCCCCCGGTCACAGTAATCACCATGTTTTCTACGTCAACGGTGCTGCTGGTATTGCGGAACTTGAAGGCCAGGTTGAACTTGGAGCCGGCTGCCACACTGCCGCCGCCGTAATGAAAGCGGGATACAATGATGTTCGGCAGCGGACTCGCTGTTGTTTCATCGGTCGTTTCTTCGGTTTTTTTGACTTTTGCCGGAATGTTGATTCTGGCGGAAGCTTCACCGTTCGTTGTGGAAACGCGGTTAAAATATGTAAATTCCAATTTCGCGTCCAGATACTGATTGACACTGGCGACCGGATTCAAAACACGCACCTTGACCTGTGCTGTCTCGGTTCTGCCAACCCCGATGCTCTTCATCTGCACCGCGGAATCCGCGCTGGTCACCAGCAGGGAGTCGGATGGTGTGAAAGAAATAATCGGGTTGGTAATCGTCGCGCTGCCGATATTCTTGACCGAAACCGTCAGCATCAACTCATCCCCTGCCTTAACATCGCCGGACAGCTCGTTTCTGGTCACGATCACCTTCGGTGTCGGGATTGGATCCGGAGTGGACGGTTCTGTCGGTTCTACCGTCGGCTCGGTGTATTCCTTACATTCGGAAATCGGGACATCAAGATTTTGGTAAGCGTTTCCTTGATTACTCAACAGCAAACTCAAGGTCTTGCCGGATCCCCTGTATTTCAAATTTGTCACACGAACTTGAAATACGTAGCTACCTGACATTTGTCCTGAATCCTGTACCACTTTCGCAGTTCCTCCGCTGAAAGAGTCCACTCTTCTCGCAACATCAACTGATGTAAAAGTCGTCTCTGCAGTGTTATATTTCAAATCTAACAGGATATCAATGTTATCCCCTTTGGTTATTGTAATTAGCCTTTCGTCTTTGATGGCCGCACCGTTTATTCTTTCGATACGGTATCCGGTTACTTCAAATTCTCCCCCGTTTGCCCCGGATCCGGGAGTATTTTCTCCGCTCCTGCCTGCCGCAAACGCTAGGCTCATCGCGCTCAGCGCAAGCATCAGCGCCATACAGAGTACAAAACCTTGTTTCAAATATTTTCTCATTTCTTTTCTTTTCCTCTCCTCGTTCCCTACTGATTGCCTGCAGCCGTGAGCTCGGCCTCCTGCGGTGTCCTGACATCGCTGATGATTTCGCCGTCCATCAGCGTGACGATGCGATCCGCGTACTCGGTCATTTCCGGATCATGCGAAACCAGCACGATGGTCTGATGAAACGTCCGCGAGAATCTGCGGATCATCTCCATGACCTCTTTGGTCGTCTTGGAGTCCAGATTGCCGGTCGGCTCATCCGCGAATACGATATCAGGCCGCGATATGAACGCGCGGGCGATTCCCGCACGCTGCTGCTGTCCGCCGGACATCTGTCCCGGGAAATGATCCATGCGGTTCTTCAGTCCGACCCGGCACAGCATCTTCTTCGCTTCCAGTTCCCTGGTTTCCTTGTCGATCCCTCGAAACATCAGTGGCATCGCGACATTTTCGACCGCGGTCAGCTCCTTGAGCAGATTATACGATTGGAATACAAATCCCAAATGCTTCTGCCGGAAAGCTGCGAGCTGGTTCTCCGTCATGCGCGAAATGTTCTTTCCCCCGATGAACACATCGCCGCGTGTCGGCTTTTCCAGCCCTGCCAACTGATTGAGCAGCGTACTCTTGCCGGATCCGGATGTCCCGAAGATACAGCAGATTTCCCCTCTGTTGATGGAAAGGTTGATGTTTTTTAAGGCGATGACTCTCTCCTCGCCCATGAAATAGACCTTGCTCAGATTGCGAATCTGGATGATCGGCCTGTCTCTTAAACTTGCTTCATTCATAAAATGTCCTTTATAATTCGTATTTGCCTTTCCCAAGTAAATCCCTTTTGCACTTTCTATTTTATCGCATCTTTCTTGCGAAATTCTTTAGGAATTCTTAAAATAAAATAAGAATTAGCAATAAATTTATCTGTTTCGTTTCTTTCCGATGATTTTCCATGAGCGGCGGCGCGGCTCCGCCGACGGTTACAGAAAAAAAACGGGGGTTAGCCTCTTATAGATGGTTTCTCATCTATTTTTCAGCAACCCCGTTATGCCTGTCTTTTCAGCAGACTTTGATTCTTATTCAATTACAGAATATGATTTGCTACCTCAAAGGCATCCCAAATCGCATACATAATATTTGACACGTTTTTCGCATCGCCAAGCAGATAGATCTCAGGAATCTCATATTCCAACTGATGATACAGTCCGGCCTCTTCCTTGTATCCTACTGCCAGGATGACATCATCGCAGCATAACTCCTTCTGTTCGTTGCCCTGACGGTAGCTCAGCTTGCCGTCAGCGAATCGATCTGCCCTGGCTTCGGTGATGACCTCTATCCCTTTATATGGTATCAGTCGCTCCAACATTTCCTGATTGGCGTGACATAACGGTCCGTTTACCGAAAGGATTTTTTTCATGGCCTCGATGATGGTAACTCTCTTTCCCTGTTCTTGTAAAAACAACGCGGTTTCGCAGCCTACCAAACCACCGCCGATAATCACCGTTTTTTCTCCGACTTCGCACGTTCCGTTAAGCACCTCAGCCGCGGTGTGCACATGTGCTTCATCTCCTAGCGCGAACGTCTTCGGTGATGATCCGGTAGCAAGAATCACTGCATCAAATCCGCCCTCGCGAACCTCTTGTGCATTTACTTCATGGTTTAAGTGCACCGGAATTTCATATTTTTCCATCTGCGTCTCATACCATCTGACCAAAGCCAGGTCGTCCTCTTTGAAATCCGGCGCACCACCCGGAATCAGATTGCCCCCAAGACGGCTCGCTTTTTCAAACAGCTCAGGTCGATGTCCTCTGACAGCAAGCACTCTCGCTGCCTCGCAGCCTGCCGGACCGCCGCCGACAACCATAACCTTTTTCGCTTTCAAAATCGGCTGGTAGGCGTTGACTCTTTCCTTCGCTGCCTGCGGATTGACTGCACAGTTGATCATGGAATATTCCTGAATTCTTCCCATGCAACCTTCCTGGCAGGATATGCACGGACGAATATCTGCTATGGCTTCGCTGCGCAGCTTGTTCACATAGTCTGGATCCGCAAGGAGCGGACGTCCCAGACCAATCATATCACAGATTCCCTGCTCAACAGCTTCTAACGCCATATCCGGATCATCCATTCTACCTGCACAGATGATCGGTACATCCACGGTCTCTTTCATGATCCTGCAAAATGGTCGATAAAGGCCCTTTTCCTGATACATTGGCGGATGTGACCACCACCAGGAATCATAGCTTCCCACATCTGTGTCCAAAGCGTCATAACCGTAGTCTGTCAAGAGCCGCGCCGCCTGCTTTCCTTCTTCCAGATCCCTTCCTTTTTCGATAAAATCTTCTCCTGGAAGCGCTCCTTCGCGGAAATCTTTGATAAAGCTCTTCGGCGAATAGCGCAAAGCTACCGGAAAATCTGTCCCACAGCGCTGTTTAATTTCCTCTACGATTTCTTTCGCGAAACGAAGTCGATTTTCCAGACTGCCGCCGTACTCATCGGTTCTTCGATTAAAAAGTGCGATTGCGAACTGATCGATCAAATAGCCTTCATGAACCGCGTGGATCTGCACGCCGTCAAATCCGGCTCTCTTTGCGTTATACGCTCCTTCTCCGAACTGCTTGACAATATGGCGAATTTCGTCCCGGGTCATTTCCCGGCAGGTTTTGTCCAACCAGCGATGCGGAAGCGGAGAAGGCGCTACCGGCGGATATTCACCCAAATTCGTAGGAATCGTTACTCTGCCAAATCCGCCCGACATCTGCAGGAAAATCTTCGCTCCATAAGCGTGAATTCGTTCCGTCATCTCTCGTCCGGTTCGCACAAAATGTACAGGATTCCATGTCGGTGACGGACAATTTGGCATCCCGTGTTCTTCTACCTTGTTGTCCACAAAGGTTACGCCGGTCACGATAAGACCCGTTCCACCCTTCGCTCTCTCGGTATAGTAATCGATTCCGCGTTGATTAAAGCCTCCGTCTCCGTCAGCCAATCCCAAGGGACCCATCGGCGCCATTGCAAACCGGTTTTTTATGGTGACAGCACCGATTTTGATCGGAGTAAACAATGTTTTATACTTCATTCTGGCTTTCCTTCTTCTCCTTTTTTAAACGAATCTGTTTGACCGCAAGGCATACCAGGAAGATCAGACCAACCCATCCGGTTGCCGGATACAGTGCATTAATCAAATTCTTAAAGCTGGATTGTCCGATGATGACTCCGACAACAAAGACGATAGCGACTAAAATGTATTTCTGCTTTTTGTTCTTTACCGGTACCGCATCACAGGACATCTGCATCATCGGCGTTGCCGTAGAGTACATTCCGATGATAATCAGCACCGCATACAGCTTACCGAAAACCGGGTGCAGTCTGGTCGCTAAAACTAAAGTCGGAATGTCTGCGTTGTAAACATCGCTCAGATTTGCCAGCAAGGCCGTAATAAACAGTACACCGATACCGCCCATCAAAAGCGCGCCGCAAATTCCTCCCAGGACTGCTTCCTTTCTAGAATTCGCTGTTGCACCGATCGAAGTGAAAAACGGCACACTGGTGGAAACACAGTATGATATGGAGATGAACGGAGCAATCCACCAGTTCGGTGCTCCTGTCAGCACATCATATTTTTCTGCCAGCTCGTTGGCTTGCGACAGTTCATCGCCGGTGACGATTCCGTAAACAATAACACAAAAGAGGAATGCGATGATGAACAAACCACAGCTGCCTACGATACTGATCAGCTTTTTTGCGCCGGACAGATAAGTTAATGCCACAACTGCAGCGATAACGGTCGCGCCGATAAGCTTTGGTACACCAAAGTAATCCAAGAGGATTCCGCTTCCGCCTGCGATCATAATGGACATGACGCCGACAAGATAGATCGGTACGGCAATGTCAAAGAAGGTTCCGATATATTTGCCGCAATACCAGCGGTATTTTGCTCTTTCTGGCAGTTTCAGAGAGTCGTAGCCGAATCCTAAAAGGGTAGGGACTAGCCATAAATAAAGGCACAGCTGAATCAGCATCCCTACAATACCGTACAAACCAAACCCGCCATAGAACTGCAGCGTTTCCTGTCCGCTGGCATAGCCCGCGCCAATCATCAAACCTACGAAAGCGCCGCCAAATTTTAAAATATTCCATACGCTTACTTTATTATTTTCCATTTTTTCCTCCTTACAAAATAAGCAATCAGCCTTTCATCGACTGTAGTACTTATTTTCCAACAGCATTTACTTTACCCAAAAATCCCTTTTGTACTTCACGACGTTGCCTTTGTTGTCGTAGACACTGACGGTCAGCGTCTTCTTTCCAGAAGTTTCATAAATATGGCTGGTAAACTGTCCGCAGCCCGGCTCACTTCCGTCTCCGAAATCCCAGACCTGATTGATGATCACGCCCGGGTCATGGACAACAGAAGTTTGATACATATAGATGCGCTCTCCCGCTGCCGGAAGCTCCGGAATAATGTTAAAAGTATAGCCAAACTGTCCTCGACATTCATCAATAATCTGTTTTGTTTCCGGAATCAATGCTTCAGTTACTTCTTTATGGCTGAGGCGATCACACGCCCTCAGCTTCTGCGGATCCATGCGCAGCATTTCAAGAACCATCTCATAATGCCCCATCATTGCCCGATAGATCTGTTCCGGCTCCACCTTGTCCGGTGTGTCATGATCGGTATGATACCAGATTGGTTTGCCAATGACCAAAATGGTCGGGATCTTCCGATCGTAGAACATTCCTTCCAGATCTTCATTGGCAATAGATGTAGACAGCGGTGCGTAATTTGCCGGAAGCATATTATACTTTTCCAGTTTCTCGCAGGCAAGCTTCAGCAGCATTGGATTGTCCGACACATGAACAAAACGCAAATCATCTCGCCCGGTCGGGATAACGCCCCGCTCACTCCAGCTGTAGCCGATAGCTGCAAGACCGTCAAAATTGATGCAGGCATAGGTGCGATCAATCAGATCTTTATGCCGCTCCATAAAGTGTCTCGCCCCAATGCAGTTTTCGTGGCCGGAATTCCCGCAGATCATGATTGTGGGATGATCTCCTTGCAGCTTGCCCAGTTCCTTAAGGATATGAATCCATGCCGCGTTAGCCGCCGCGTTGTCTACGGCACCGCTGTGCGTACTGTCATAGTGCGTTTCCACGGCAAGCACATGTTCATTTCCCGGAATCAGGCCGAAAATATCACCGGAGGTATCTTCAAAGACTTCTCCGTCACCTTCGATTTCCAAAACCAGAGACTCACCGAAATCCTGATACAGCCCGTCCAGCATTTTTCCGTCTTCGGAACAGATCACTGCTCCCGGAATTTTTCCGTAATTATAGTGATCCTCGTGAATCTCATCATAACGTCCCCGCATGCCGTTAGGAATGTCAATCCATGCAACAAACCCTGCTGCTCCGGCATCTTCCGCTGCGCGATAGATGTGATTTACCAGTTGGGTCGGGAACACGGTCATGAACATTTTGCTCCGCATAAAAACAATCTTGCCCTTTACCTGATCGATCCACTTTTCAACAGGCTCCGTTCCATAGCCTGCGTAATAAATCGGCGCGCTGACACATCCGCCCTTCGACAGCCAGATCGGATGGCTTTCAAAGCGAAAAACTTGTTCCGGTGTTTTCGCGCTGACGTACTGGTGCGTATAACGATAGCATCTCGCTTTATATTCCTCGTATTCCACATGAAGTCCGCCGTCACGAAGTTCCTTCAGAATATACTGTGCCGCCTTTTTCTCCGCCTCGCTACCGGGATATCGATAACCGAAGGAAACCAGATCCGTCATTGTCTGATAGAGTTTTTTCTCTATCGCTTTCTCATCCATTGGTCATTCTCCCCTCGTTCCGAAATAATGCAAATTCTCCTGTTCCGCAAAATCACTCTTTTCGTGGTCAAAGGCTTCATAGATCAAATCAAGCCAGGTTTTTGTCACAACCGGAAGTTGATCGACTGCGATCGTCTTCGGCGTATCCACCGGATCCATCAGGTAGATCGGCGGTGCGATGACACTGGCAACCGGAATGCCCGCCTTAAAGAATCTGTCCGCATCGGAGCAAACGTCCGCTTTGCCTTTAATACACGGAATAAGCAGCGTCCGTTCCAGGTTGTTTTCTTCCATCGCTTCCTTGACCATGTGCATCAGCGTTTCGTTTTCGGTGACATAGATCAATCTGAAATTGATTTCTCCGGTAAAGCGCATTTCGTCTTCTTTGCAGTTGATATCATCGATTGCTTCCATCGCGACATGCTCTGTTACGACATCTAACATCACATTCTTGCCATCATCCTGAAGTCGCTTGATAAAGCCTTCATGCCCTGCATAACCGGAAAAATGAGAGTCCATTGCCCCGAACATCAATGTCTTTTTTCGTTCTTCTTTCGGAATCTGTGAAAAGTATTTCGCGATTGCCAAAACGACAGACATACCGGATGCATCCTGTACAGCTCCTTGGAAACAGGAATCATGATGCGAATGCACCAAAATGATCTCATCGCTCATTCCTGGGAGGATTCCGCTGACTACATTTGCATGGCTTGCCTCCACTCTGGAGCGCATACGCATAGTCACGGTCAGCGTTCCGCCGTTATCCGCGATTTTTTTTCTCAAAGTTTCCCCGCATTCTCTGCTGACCCACAGACCCGGCCGGTACATGGTATTAAAGTGATATTCCTTCGGATCGAGGAATTTCGCGTAAGCCTGTGAATAGTTTTCGTTATAATGTTCGTAATGATTACAGTTGTCTGAAAGTACGCCGATAAATCCGATTGCTCCGTGGTTAACTGCGTCGCAGTAATTTTGCGGGAATGTATTCGGATCATAGGTATCTTTGTGAAGGTACTGCTTAAAGGATGTGACCGTATTGCGCGGGTCATACCACCAACATTTGTCCGAAGCATGATTCTTCTCAAAGAAATCCAAATCGTAGTCGAACCATTTGTTGTTCGCGAGAACGATTTTACCTTCGAGATCCAGTCCCTCGATATCCTCTTTTCTTCCATCTCCGATGTCGACCAGTTCTGCTGTAATCTCACCGGTGTCTGTAACGCCGATTTCTCCCGAATAATTCGTGTAATTGATAAAGTAGCACGGAATTTCTTCATCGCCTACCCGCAAACTCCACTCCTCCGGGAAAAAAAGTTTTGCATCGGGTTCATCGAACCGTATATCCTCCAGTCCGAACTCCTTGAACTTTTCTGCAATGTACTCTGCTGATTTCCTGTTGTTTTCCGTCCCGGATCTGCGATGACCAAAGCTTGCGAAATGTTCAATCCAGGAAAAGATTTCTTCTTTCGGCGGAATCAGCACCGTTTTAGTCTGATGTTTCACTGTATCACTCCTTCCGTTTACATCATCTTTATGGAAGAGTATACAGGTGTGAGCAAGATACAAGTCAATCACTTTGAGAAAAAATAATCAATCCTCAAACAACTGAAATTTCGCCCTTTTATTCTTTTTTTTTCACTTTCCGGCTTGTCACCGAGTCACAAGTTCTGCCTTTTTGTCCGGAATTCGTATAATTGTTTTAGTGGGGATTTCCTTTGGTTGACAGGGAGAAAAAAAGGAAATATAATAGTATCAAAAAGAAATGTCGAGAAAAAAGCTGTTTTTACCGAAATATCGAATACCATGCGAGGATCATTCTGATTGACGGCCTTTTGATCACATACGCCAATTTTTATTTCTACGCTTTTAATCTCAATATCATAAAGAAAAAGGAGATGTTAAGGAACATGAAAAATCTTTTTTCCGTCAGTGAGATGTCAAAGATCGTCGACATTCCCGCCAATACCTTAAAGTATTATGATCGAATTGATCTGTTCAAGCCTGCGGTGGTCAACGAAAAGTCTCTTTACCGCTACTATACCAAGGAACAAATCTACACATTGGTGCTGATCAAAGATCTGCGAGCGCTGAACATGTCGATTCAGGAGATCCGCGATTATCTGGATAACCGCAATTTCAACAAATCACTGGATATTCTCCAAATGAAACTTGATGATATTGACAAACGAAGCACCGATCTGACCCGGATTCGCACTAATCTGAAAGCAAAGATCGATCTGCTGAAGCACAATAACAGCATCCGCTATGAAATCGACGAACTCACCATCAAACGTTTGCCGGAACGTGTTGCCTTATCCTATGGTGTTTGTATAAAAAATGACGGTGAAAAATACTTTGCCAGCCGTCAGCTGGAAAAAGCGATTACAGATACGCTTCCCGGCATCATCTGCTGCACCCACGGCGCGTTCATCTCCAAAGAAGAGCTGAAACAGCGCCGATTGTTAGAAACAGCTGTCGCCTTTGTCTTCATCACCGATCAGGATTACGACACCTACGCCGATGCCTTTGTGCAAATTCCTGCAGGTCGATACCTCTGCAGCTATTATGAGGGAAAAATGTGGGATCGCATGGCGTGCTTGGAGCGCATGCTGGACTACATCGACGAACAAGGCTGGCAGATTACCGGTGATGCTTTACAGATCAATTACATTGATGATAACCTGACCGATCATACGAATGAATTTTTCTACGAAATTCAAATCCCGATTTAAAGCGGATTTTCCCACTGCCCGGGTTGCGTGCATGAACTGCAGGCCTTACAGAATCTTCTCAATCTTCTTGCGAAAAATCACAAGACCGCCGGAAGCAGAATCTCAAATTCCGTACTGAATCCCGGACTTGGCTTGTCCAGAAGCGTAATCGTACCGCCATGGGCTTCGATGATTTTTTTGGTGATGGCAAGTCCCAGACCGCTGCCCTCGCTGCCGCGTGAATCTGTACCTGTCACAAAAGGCTCGAAAATCCGCGCTCTGCGTTCCGGTGCGATGCCGACACCGTTGTCCGCCAAACGGATCGCGATCGTGTTTGGTTTGTTTCTTTCTTCGATTTCGACAATCTTAATGCCCATGACTGTACCGAGCGCATTGTACTGCATCGCGTTGTAGATAATATTGTTCAGCGCACGCATCATCATCGGTTGATCGATCGCGCAGAGAATCATTTTTTCCGGAATCGAAATCCGCAGCGCAAAACCTGCCAGATTGATTTCATCATAACGCTTGGCGAGGTATTCCCGCAAGAATTCACAGACATCAGCAACCACTGGCTGCACGCGAAATTCCGGATGGTTGACCTTGTTATACTCATAGAAAGAATTCAAAAGATCGTTGAGTTCCTCTGCCTTGTCATCGATCAGCTGCAGATAGGTCGTGAGCTTTTCCTGCGGTACTTTTCCGTCCGCAATCGCGCGCGTATAGCCGCAGATGACTGTAATCGGCGTTTTGAGATCGTGGGAAATGTCCGTCAGCAGCTTTTGCTTGTCCGCGTCAAGGCGTCTGCGCTCCGCTTCGCTTTCCGCGAGCTGATCTGCCATGCGGTCAAAATTTCGCGCGATGGCCTGCATCTCATACGGTCCGTTGACCATGCCCACATGCGCGTCAGCCGCGCCGCCCGCCGCCATGCGATTGATCGCCGCGCTCAGTTGTATGAGCGGATTTTTGACTCGTTTGTTCAAAAAAAGAATGAAAAATGTGATCAAAAGCAAGCTGACCGGCAGCAGAATCCAGTAGATCATATTGGCTCTTCTTGAAACAGTTGTATAGTCGTCGACATGCCATTTCTTTGCCGCTGCCACGAGGATCCGACCATCCGGCATCGTATGCCGCAGAAGCTCCGCATCCTCCGGGAAGCTTCCGGTTAAAATGCTGTATTCGCGCGCGGTATATTGCATTTTGTTTTTTTGCAAAGGCCCGCTGATGACGTGATAATCCTGATCCAACAGCATCTGCATTGTCTCCGTTTCGTCGCTGTTTTCGCTGTAGATTGTCTTGACTACCAGATATTCACCGCCGCTTTGCGCCACATCCAACTCATAGCTGTTGATAAAGGAAAAGTCATCATAATCCGATACGCAAAGCACCTCGTCGATATCCAAAAGGTACGGGAAGTTTTTTTCATCACGATAGAGCAGCGATCCCTCCGGATCAAAGACCGCGAAACCTCCGTTTTTTCCAAAATAGCGAAAGCAATTGACCTTTTCATATTCTCTGCTGATCATGTGTACATCTTCTGCCGCGGCATCCATGTCCGGCGTCAGAAGCATATGATCGTAATAACGGTCACTCGCCCAAAATACAAGTAAGACACAACCTAGCACCGTCAGCGAAAAGCCGAAATAGGCCTTCGCGAAGAGCGTGACCAGTTTTCCTTTTTTCGCGTTAAGCTTCAAAGCGATATCCCACCCCTCTGACAGTTTTAATGTAAACCGGTTGTTTCGGATCTGTCTCGATCTTATCCCGCAGCTTTGAAATATGCACCATGATGGTGTTTTCATCGCTCTCAAAAAACTCTCCGTTGATGTTTTCATAAAGCTGCGCCTTGGTAAAGATTCTGCCCGGATTCTTCATCATCAAAGAAAGCAGCTTGTACTCCATCGGCGTCAGAATAATCTGCCGATCGTTTTTCCAAAGCTCATGCGAGGAAAGATTCAAAAGCAGCTCGCCGCGCCGCAGCTCACTGGTCTGCGTGTCCGCGCGGCGCAGCAGGGCTTTGACCCTTGCCACCAGCTCCAACGGATTGAAAGGCTTCGCCATATAATCATCCGCACCCATGTTAAGTCCCAAAATCTTGTCCTGGTCCTGTCCCTTCGCCGAAAGAATCAAAATCGGCATCATGGTTTTTTTGCGCAGTACCTGGGTTACCTCAAGTCCGGTCATAGAAGGCATCATAATATCCAAAATCGCGAGCTGCGGATTGTATGCCTCAATTAGCGAAAGCGCCTCCGCGCCGTCCCCGCTGCAGAGGATCTCATAGCCCTCGCTTTCCAGATACAATTTCATCAGATCGCGGATATCTACATCGTCCTCCGCTATCAAAATTCTGGCTTTCACTGTGCTTCCGTTCCTTTCTCCGCGTGCTCCGGCAGAGCCTGGATAAACGCGATCGCCCGCTCAATAACCGCTTCTCCGGTCTCGCCGTTCGGCCCGCCGTTATGGATCTCGTGGTAGTAACCCGGCCATTCGACAAAGGTAAAACTCTGCGGGTCCTGCAGCTTCGCGAACGCGCGGCTTCCCCGGATGTCGCAGATCAGGTCATCGGTCCCGTGCATCAGAAGACACGGCGTTTTTTTCGCTCTGCCGTTGTCCTCATTAGTACCGTTTTCCAGCGCGGTACCGATGGTAAAGCCCTCATAAGCACAGAGTGCCGTGGCGTACGGATGCACCAGCGGATCGTCTTTATACGGTCTGACATATTCGACATTGCCCAGCTGTTCTTCCGGAAACTCGGATTTGATCTTGAGGTTCGGCGCGATCTTCGTCAGCAGCTTCACTGCCGCGAGCAGCCCGCCTCCCACCGGACGCACCAGACGGATCCAAGGCGCGGAAATGATGTAGCCGACCGGCACATCATTATGGCCGCCTCGCGCACGGTAGTCCAACGTGATGTTGCCGCCCATGCTGTGTCCGTACAGGACGATCGGAACGCCCGGATAAAATTCCTGCGCGTACTCGATCAGCGCGTCGATATCGCCGAGCACTTCCGTCCGCGGCGCGCAGGCGCCCCGTACGCCCTGTGAGCGGCCGTGTCCGCGCAGATCCATGGAAACGACGGCGATCTTTTCCTTGCCGAAATAGTCGGCGACTCTGGCAAATCTTCCGGCATGTTCGCCGATGCCGTGAATGAGACAGACCACATAATCCGGATCTTCACACGGAAAATGATAACCCTGCACGATCTTGTCCCGCTTTTCAAAATCAAAGAACTGATACACTTTTTCTCCTCCAAATCAATTTCCAAAAATGGAAAAATACAAAAAACGACTAAAATATTACAATTTTCTACCAAAATATGACACACATCCCGTTTTCCCCTTTTCAAACCGGTCATTCTGCGCTATGCTGAAGCTGCACTTAGATACGGCTTGCGTACCGGATAAAGGAGGGATCACCGATGGAATCAAATCATCATGAACATGACCACCATAATTGTTCGCTTTGCGGAAAACGTTATCACATCACGTCTTTCCACGGCGGATATGTTTGTGAGTGCTGCATTGACTATATCAAAAGCCATAGCTAAGAGCGATTTCTGCGTTAATTGACTTAAATCGGCGTTACGGTGCCGGAATCAAAAATCTGTTGTGAATTTTCCCCGACCACTCTTTCGCAACAAAACGCAATGCAGCAATTCCGTACGGAGCTTTCGCGTAAAGGGCCGCCTGAAACGGCCCGCGCGGCGGCTCTATTTTCGTTTGGCGGTTTGTTTCGCGCGCTTTTCACGATTTTGCCGCACGCGTTTCTCATGTTCCTGCCGGCTGATCCTCTTTTTGGTCTTCGGTTTCATCACCGCATAGCCGAAACGGCCGAGCGGCTGTTTTCGGATACCGAAATACTGCCCGTGGACATAGGTCATCAGGCCCGCTTTTTCCATTTCTAAACGGCCTTTTTCATCTAAGAGTTCCTCATCGACATGCACCGCGACGATCTCTGCCACGAACATATCGTGCGATGGATATTCATGTACTTCCAGGACCTTGCACTCCAGATTGACCGGAGACTCCGCGATCATCGGACAGCGCACCTCGTCTGCGGCAAGCGGCGTCAGATGCATTTCTTTAAATTTATCGACCTCCCGTCCGGACTTGACCCCACAGTAATCGGTCGCGAAGGTCAGTGCTTCGGTCGTCAGGTTGATGACAAACTCGCCGCTCTGCGCGATCAGGTCGTGCGAAAATCTCGATTTGCGGACGGAAACGTAGGTCATCGGCGGGGTCGAATTGACGATCCCGGTCCAGGCGATGGTCAGGATATTCGGTTTCTCCGGGCTGCCGCAGCTGACCATGACCGCCGGCAGCGGCATCAGCAGGGTACCGGGTTTGATGCTTTTTTTCATACGTGCTTCTCCTCTCCGTTTTCGGACTGCATTTGCGGTTTATTCTTGTGCGGCCGCGGCTCCAAAGGCTTTCATCGGCTTCAAAGACCTCAGCGGCTGCGCAGTTTGTGCAGGATCTCTTCAAAGCAGGCCGGCAGCGGCGCGGTAAATTCCAGATACTCGCCGGTCCGCGGATGCACAAAGCCCAATACACCTGCGTGCAGCATCTGTCCGTCCTGCGTCAGGCTCTGTTTCTTCGGGCCGTAGACCGTGTCGCCGACCAGCGGATGCTTGATATAGGCCATATGGACCCGGATCTGATGGGTGCGCCCGGTCTCCAGTCTGGCTTCGATCAAGGTATACTTCCCGAAACGTTCCAATACGCGCCAGTGCGTGACGGCATGCTTGGAATTCTGCGGCGTTACTGCCTGCCGCAGTCTGTTTTTGGGATCGCGGCCGATCGGCGCGTCGACCGTACCGTCATCCTCTGCCAGATTGTCAAAGACCAGCGCCGTATATCTGCGGGTAATGCTGTGCGCGGCAAGCTGCGCGGAAAGTGATTCGTGCGCCATGTTGTTTTTGGCGATCATCAAAAGCCCGCTCGTATCCTTGTCGATACGATGAACGATCCCCGGCCGGATCACGCCGTTAATGGAAGAAAGCCGGCCGCCGCAGTGGTACATGACGGCATTGACCAAGGTACCGGTATAATTGCCGACCGCCGGATGCACGACCATGCCCTTCGGTTTGTTGACCACCAGCACGTCTTCATCTTCGTAAACGATCTCCAGCGGGATATCCTCCGCCTGAACGTCCAGCGTTTCCGGCTCCGGGATGCGGATTTCCACCACGTCTCCGGCCTCCGCCTGATATTTCTTTTTTGTACAGACTTTCCCGTTGATCGTCAAATGGCCGTTTTCGATCAGCTTCTGGATAAAGCTGCGGGAAGTGTCCGGTAATAGCAAAGAAAGCACTGAATCCATTCGAGTGCTTTTGCTTTCGTCGTCTATGATAAAATTATAAGTTCTTTCCGGGCTCATTTTTTGCTCCTGTTTTTGTTTCTGCGGGTCCCTGCTGCGTCTTGTCAAAGACAAAAATGTAAAGCACCAAGACCGCGCATCCCACGCAGATGCAGATGTCGGCGATATTAAAGACCGGCCATACACGGAAGTCAAACATATCCGTCACATAGCCGAGCGCGACGCGGTCGATCAGATTGGCAAACCCGCCGGCAATGATCAGCTGCAGCGCGAGACTGAGCGTAAAATGCGCCGACCGATGCCGCTCCATATACCAGATCGCGGCCAGCAGCGCCGCGAACGGCACGACCGTGAGAAAAATGCCTTTTCCGGTAAACAGACTGAACGCCGCACCCCGGTTCTGTACATAAGTGATGGCGAAAAAATTACCGATCACACTGATGGATTCTCCCACATACATGGTCTTGCGGATGAACAGTTTGAGTGCCTGATCCAAAAGGATCATGCCGATGATAAATACGTATCTGAATTTCTTCATGCAATTTCATACAAAACACGCCGGCGTCAGCCGGCGGCCTGTGTCCTTTCTATCTTGGTTATTTTTGCGGTTTACGGTTTGACGTGCACGATCGTCTTAGTCAGATCGGTCTTGGTCCGCGCCGCGGCCGATACCGCATCGTTCCCGCCTGCCGCAGGCTGCGTCTCGCTTTCTTCCTCACGGAAGTCTGCCATGGAAGCCGGAAGAAAATCTTTTTCAAAATCTTCGATGATATCGCCTCCGATAAAGTCCAGCCGATCCAGTTCTGCTTCGAGCATGTTTTTATACCGCGCGCGGAGCGTTTCGACTCTGCTTTTGAGGCGGCTGCCTTCTTCGGTCAGCTTAGATATGGACTCTTTCGCGTCCTTGGTGATGAGGCTGGCTTCCAGCTCCGCATTTTTGAGCAGGATCTCCGCTCTGCGTTCTGCGCTGGCCGCAATATCGTTCATCAGCGATTTGGCCGCTTCCAGTGTTTCATAGACCGAAGTTTCCGTCGACATATGCTTGTCCACATGGGTCTGCGCTTTGGCGAGTTCCTCTTTGAGCTGCCGGTTTTCGCGCAGCAGCTTTTCCATGTCCACGATGATCAGATCCAGAAAATCGTCGACTTCCTCCATATCATATCCTCTTTTCGCTCTCGAAAAGTCTTTGTTTTCGATGTCTGCAGGTGTAATCATAATGTTATCCGTCCCTTATCCTGTTTTTCTTTGTTCCTTGCCGAGCGGCAGATCAGAAGATGAGATAGATCAGTCTGACCAGAATATTGGTCCCGAACTGGATCAGCAGCAGCGCGATCAGCACGGAAAAATCAATCATGCCGGTGTTGAAGCGGCTCATGAAGTTCCGGCACGGCGCCACGATCGGCTCGGTAAACTTGATCAGCGCCATATAGATCTTGCCCAGCATATTGTACGGATTCGCGGCCGCGAACCAGCTGAGGATTGCCCGGACAACGAGCGCCGTACTGAGTATCTCTCCAAACGTATAAATCGCGTATATGAGTATTCCTTTCATCCTGTCCCCCTATTTCCAAGGATTTTTGCTTCCCCCTCCGAAGTCGAATCCGCTCCGGTCCTCCTGTCCGGCTGCGATATCCACGCTTTCCGGCGCGAAGATAAAGATATTGTTGGCAACTTTCTGCACGTTTCCGTTCAGCGCATAGGTCGCGCCGCTCAGGAAATCAAAAATCTTTTTGGCGGTCTCCGTCTCGATCTTTTCCAGATTGATGATGACCGGTCTGCGGCCTTTCAGGCTGTCCACTAGCTTCGGACATTCGTCGAAACTCTTCGGTTCGATGACCACCAGCTTGAACGCGCTGGTCCCGGCGATGGAAAGCTTCGGATTGATCGGGACTGCCTTATTATCCGCAGGCGCCGGCTTCGGCTGGAAACTGCTGACCGGACGTCTGGATTCCTCTCTTGCGAGCTGTTCTTTCGCCGCTGCAATATCTTCTTCTGTGAAATCGTCATCGGTCTCCTCAATGCCGACCAATTTTTTGAATGTATCACCAAATCCCATTTTTGTTTCCTCCTATTTTTTGGAATAATCTCTGGCGCCGAAGATCGAAGTGCCGACGCGGATCAAATTGGAGCCGTTTTCGATGGCCACCTGAAAATCGTTTGACATACCCATGGACAGATAACGGAAATCCAGATTCGGATGTTGGATCTGCGCGTATTCGTCATAGAGCGCTTTGACGGCCGCGAAGTACTGCCCCGCGTCCTCCGGGTTGTCTTCAAACGGCGCGATGCACATCAGCCCGCGGATCCGCACATGCGGGCAGTTCGCGAGGATATCGCTGATCATCTGACCGGTCTGCTCGGTCGTGATGCCGAATTTGCTTTCTTCCTGCGCGGAGTTGACCTGGATCAGGATGTCCATCGTCACGCCGTGCTGCGCGGCGCGCTTATCGATCTCCTCTGCCAGCTTCAGGGAATCCACGGAATGGATCATGCAGACCTTGTCGATGATGTATTTTACCTTGTTGGTCTGCAGATGTCCGATCAGATGCCATCTGACCGGCTTGACCGCATCGTATTTGTTCAGGATCTCCTGCACCTTGTTTTCACCGATGTCGGTAATGCCGCAGTCGATCGCCTCGTTGATCTCGGACGGATCATGCAGCTTGGTGACCGCGACCAGCAGAACATCCTCTCCTTTGCGTCCGGTCCGTTCCGCTGCTTCTTGTTTCAGCTGATTGATATGAGCTATACTTTCTTTAATTGACATTTTCTTCGCTCCCTTTCAATTTCTGAATTTTTTCCTGACTGCGCAGGATCTCGTAGTAGTTCCGCACAGTTTCAACCATATTGCCGTCTGCGTCCTGATACAGGTTCTTTTCCGCGACGGTAATCTCGCCGTCCTGCGAAAGGATTTTGACCGGGGTGAAATTATAGCCGCCGTATTTGTTAGCTACAAAAACGCCCTTTTGCCCGTTGACCTCCGTAATGCTGTCGGTTTCCAAAAGGATTCCGCTCTTATCGGAACGGATCAGCTTGCAGGTCTTGGTGCGCAGCTTCTGAAAGCTCGGATAATAGCGGTTGCAGGACAGGATCACCCGCAGTTTTTCGCCCTGCACCGAAGCGCTGTAAACGGTCATCTTGAGCGGACTCTGATCTTCGTCGCCGAAGTCTGCCAGAACCGTGCCGCCCTCTTGATATTCCTCCGCTTTATCCTTTTCCAGCCAGCAGAGGATATACCACCGACTGTTGTCCACGATCTTAAAGAGCTTGTCCCCGGTACTTGCCGTGCCGGCCGTGCACTTGCGCACACTGTAATCCGGTTCGCCCTCCTGCGGTTTCTGTTTGATCTGCTGCAGGAAGCTGCTGTCTGTCGTTTCCATGGTATCCGGCGTCAGAACGCTCTCCAGGCCATCGTAAAAATAGCTGACGATGCCTTTTTCTCCCGAATAATAACCCTGTCCGCCGACGGTCACGATCCGGCTCCCTTTGCGCATCAGGCTGCCGCCGGAAACCGCCCGGTCCACTTCGCCGCCGTTATCCGCGGTATACAGCCGTTCGGTGCGCACAAAAAGCGCTTCGCTCTCCTCGCCGATCTCCAGCGTTCCGTACTCCGCCACATAGGTTTCCACGAAAATATCGGAGACTTTCGGGATCACATAAATGCAGAGATACAGCGCTGCAAACAGGATCACATAGACGATGATCCCTATTCTGATTTTTGCTTTGCGATTTATCTTCATATCCTTATTATTTTATCATAAAATCTTGCCGGTGACAACTAGCTGTCTGTGGTTTTGCCTTCGATTTCGGCGAGGATTTTTCTCTCGTCTTTCGTCAGTTCTTTCTCTTTTTTTACATAACTTCGGAAAAGATCCGGCCGCCGCTTTTTGGTCAGTTCCAGGGAGTTTCGGTACTGCGCGAGATGGATCAGCTTGTGGTTGCCGTTACAGAGCACTTCCGGCACTGCGAGTCCCTCGTACTCCTGCGGTTTCGTATACTGATCGAATTCCAGCAGCCCCGAATAAATGGACTCCTCGGTGGCGGATTCCTGTGTGCCGAGCACCTGCGGGATAAAGCGCGCCACGCTGTCGATCAGCACCATCGCCGGCAGTTCGCCGCCGGTCAGGATGTAGTCGCCGATCGAAACTTCCTCCATGTTCCAAGCGTCCAGCACGCGCTGATCCACGCCCTCGTAATGTCCGCAGAGGATCACCAGTTCTTCCTCGCGCGCCAGCTGCTCGATCATCGGCTGATCCAGCATCCGCCCGCGCGGCGACATATAGAGGATGTGTTTTCCCTCAGCCCGGATCGCCCGCAGCGCGTCAAAGATCGGCTGCGCGCTCATCACCATGCCCGGGCCGCCGCCGTAAGGCGTGTCGTCCGTTTTTTTATGCTTGTCCAGTGTATAGTCGCGGATATTGATCAAGTCGATATCCAGGATGCCTTTTTCGCCGGCTCTTCCCAAAATGCTGCTCTCGGTCACTGCCGGAAACATCTCCGGAAAGAGCGTCAAAATCTGTATCTTCATTCCGCGCGCACCGCCTCGTCGTCAATAAAACCCGGGATCAGTTCGACTGTCACAGTCCTTGCCGCCATGTCGACGTGCTTCACAAACTCCGCGACCGCCGGGATCATCGCTTCTTTGCCGTTTTCCAAGGTGATGACATAAACATCCTGCGCCGCGCCCTGCAGCACTTCCTTGATCGTGCCGAGTTTCGCGCCGGTCCTGCCGTCCACGACGCCGCAGCCTATCAGATCGCGGACATAGAACGTATCATCCGGCAGCTCCGGCAGATCCTGCTCCGTGATATAAATGTCCCGTTCCTTGAGCGCTTCGGCCGCATTGCGGTCGTCAACCCCTTTGAGTTTGAGGATGACAATGTTCTTCTGATAGCGTACGCCCTGAATTTCGTACGCTTTTGTGCCTTTTTTCTCTTCGACGAGGATCTCTTTGAGTTCTTCGTAACGTTCTTTGCGGTCCGAATAGGAGTAGACCTTGACCTCTCCGCGCAGGGCGACCGCGTTCACGATTTTTCCGATCTTAATTTTTTCCATATTTACCCTAATTATTGCGATAGGCACATACCCGGACGTTTACGCGCCGATGCATGTGCCTATTGAATCTGCAATGCATCACGAAAGCATTACTCTTTCATGATCTCTACTGTCACCTTTTTATTATTTCTTGTGGCCGCAGCCTTGACAACGGTACGCAAAGCTTTAGCAATTCTTCCTTGCTTACCAATAACCTTCCCCATATCTTCCGGAGCAACACGAAGCTGGATGACCGTCCCTTGACGATCCTCTGTTTCGGTTACTACGACGCCGTCCGGGTTGTCTACAAGTGACTTTGCAATTGCTTCAACCAATTTCGTCATTAGTTTTCACCGTTTCCTTATTTTTCGATAATGCCTGATTTTACAAATAAAGCTTTTACTGTTTCGGTCGGCTGTGCTCCGTTCGCGAGCCATTTCTTTGCCAGTTCTGCATCAAGCTTGATATCTTTCGGCTCGGTCATCGGGTTGTAGTAACCGATCTCTTCGATGAATCTGCCGTCTCTCGGTGCTCTGGAATCTGCAACGACAACTCTGTAAAACGGCTTCTTGTGTGCTCCCATTCTCTTTAATCTGATCTTAACCATTGTGTAAATCCTCCTTAAAATAATCCTTTCAGTCTTTTATTTTTTTTCATAAAGCCGGGGCTGTTGAATTGTTTCATCAATTTCTTCGTATCCTCGTACTTTTTGATCAAGCTGTTAATCTTGCTGACCGGCTGTCCGCTTCCCGCCGCGATCCGTTTGCGGCGGCTGGCGTTGAGCAGGGACGGATTTCTCCGTTCTTCCAGCGTCATGGAATAAATGATAGCTTCCATCTGTTTGAATTCCCGTTCGCCTTTGGCGATCTCATCTTCGCTGATCTTGCCTCCGCCCAGTCCCGGGATCATGTCGAGCATCTTGCCGATGCCGCCCATCTTTTGGACTTCTCCCATCTGGTCGAGGAAATCTTCCAGCGTGAATTCGTTCTTTCTGAGTTTCTTTTCGAGCTTGGCGGCTTTCTCTTCATCATAGGTTTCCTGTGCCTTCTCGATCAAGGAAAGCATATCGCCCATGCCCAGGATCCTCGATGCCATACGGTCCGGATGGAACGGCTCCAAAGCGTCGGTCTTCTCGCCGACGCCGATGAATTTGATCGGCTTGCCGGTCACTTTCTTCGCGGAGAGCGCCGCGCCGCCTCTGGAGTCACCGTCCATCTTGGTCATGATGATGCCGTCGATGCCGAGCGCTTCGTTAAAGCCCTCCGCGGCATTGACCGCGTCCTGACCGGTCAGGGCATCGACAACGAGCAGGATCTCATGCGGTTTGATCGCCTTTTTGACACGGACCAGTTCGTCCATGAGTTCCTGATCGATCTGCAGACGTCCGGCGGTATCGACGATCAGAACGTCATAGCCTCTGCGCTCCGCCTCTTTTTTCGCTTTGAGCGCGATGTCTTCGGCCTTTTTATTGCCGCGGTCGGTGAAGACCGGAACATCCACGGTCTTGCCGACGACTTCGAGCTGATCGATCGCGGCCGGCCGGTAGATGTCACAGGCCGCGAGCATCGGCTTTTTGCCGTTCTTTTTGAGATAGGCCGCGAGCTTGCCGCAGGTGGTGGTCTTACCGGTACCCTGCAGGCCGACCATCAGGAGCGTGGTAAACCCGCTCGGAGAATAGGTCAGTTTGCTGTTGGTACCGCCCATCATCTCGACCAGTTCGTCATTTACGATCTTGATGACCTGCTGTCCCGGAGTCAGGCTCGAAAGGACGTCCTGTCCCATCGCTTTTTCCTTGACATCGGCAACGAATTCTTTGACGACCTTGAAGTTTACGTCTGCTTCGAGCAGGGCCAGTTTGACTTCCCGCATGGCGTCGTTGATGTCCGCCTCCGTGAGCACGCCCTTGCCGCGCAGTTTCTTAAAGGTATTTTGTAATTTGTCCGATAAGTTCTCAAATGCCATATTGCTCTCCCAAATCTCCATGTCCGCATACTCGCATGACCGCATGTCTGTATGTCCCGGCTTTCCAATACCGCCCGCGATCTTCTGCATGCCCCGGCTTTCCAATACTGCCTGCATGCCTCGGATCCGATATCGTCTGCCCGGCGCCGCGCATCCGTGCGAGCTGTTAAGCTTCCAATGTGTTGATGATCTGCTTGATCTCTTCCAATCTTGCCGCAAATGTGCTGCTTGGCTGTGTGCGCTGCGCGTTCTCACTTTCCGCAAGTTCGGCGATCAGCGTGTCGATCTTTTCGTCGATCTGCCGGATCACCGCCTCGGAACGCTGCAGCGTCTTGACAAGGCCCAGCTTCTGTTCGTATTCTGCCAGCGCCTGTTCCGCTTTTTTTAAGGTATCATGCACAGCCTGCCGCGAGATGCCGAACTCCTCCGCGATCTCCGAAAGCGAATAATTCTCCTCGTGGTAGAGTGCCATGACTTCCTGCTGCCTCTTGGAAAGCAGCTGCCCGTAAAAATCATATAATAAACTGTTCTCTGCGATATTTTCGATCTTCATGCCGTTACGTTTTATGCCGTTGCGCCTTTTTGAAATGTCGGCCGCTGCCGCTTCGCACCGGCTTTTGCTGCTTGCAGATGACCGCTGCGGGCAGGTTGGTGTCAACCAAAAAACTTGACACCTTTGCTACTATAACATATGCCGCGCGGAGTGTCAAGCTTTTTTACTTGATTTCTATTGGATTTCTGTTGGATTTCTGTTGGATCTTGTTTGGTTTCTGTCGGATCTGCGCCGAAAGCGGCGCGCGAGCCGAGCGTGCCAGCGAGCTGAGCGGGCCAGCAAGCTGAGGGTGCCGAGCAAGCCGAAGTATCCCCGTGTGCCAAGAGCGCCGAGAGTACCCAGCGGGCGCGCCGGCTATGGAGCATTCTGGATATGGAACACATTGGCTATGGGCATGCCGGCTTCCATATTTTTCTAAGTATGCATAATGTACTGCCTATACGGCCTTTTTTCAAAATCTGCACGAGTCTGCGAGCAGTTTTCGCCTTCCACATCACATTTTCACGCATTTTTTACATTTTCTTCAAAGAAAATCAGGCTGCAGAATTTCTGAGACGCACTCACTTCGACATGCATCGCGCATTTTCGACAAGGTCCGACAAAAGAAGCTCTGGATTTACAGGAGATTTCTTCTCTATCTGTAAACTTCTTTCATCTTCATAGCCCCCGCCGCGTACAAATTTCCGGAAAACCGTCGAAAAGCAGTACATTATTCATCCGGAAATGCTGCGCAGATTTCATGTCTTTGCTTTTCAGCCTTTTTCTTTGCCGCTTGCGTTTTGCGTGTATTTCCGTTAAAATGAAGAAAAAAAGTGAGGTGCAGCGTTTATGGACCAGTCTCTGCGGCAGGATGCCGATTCGATCATTCAATCCAGTTTACAAGCGGTTTTGCCGGATGCGGCCGTCCGACGCGCGCTGCTGGGATTCCGGGCGCGCGGCGGACGCACGGTCCTGGTCGCGGCAGGCAAGGCCGCCTGGCAGATGGCAAGGGCGGCCGTGGATACGCTCGGAGCCGGCACGATCGACGGCGGGATCGTCATTACCAAATACGGACACGTTATGGGTGAACTGCCGCAGATCGTTTGCTGTGAGGGCGGTCATCCGATCCCGGATGCAGGCTGTTTTGCCGGAACACGCAAAGCCCTCGCGCTGGTGCAAGATCTAACAGAAGAAGATACGGTGCTGTTCCTGCTTTCCGGTGGTGGGAGCGCGCTTTTTGAGCAGCCGCTGATCCCGGCAGAAGAACTGCAGGATATCACAAAACAGCTGCTTGCCTGCGGAGCGGATATCCGGGAGATCAACACGATCCGTAAGCGGCTGTCTGCGGTCAAGGGCGGGCGCTTTGCCCAGCTTTGCGCGCCCGCCCGGGTTTACAGCATCGTGCTCAGCGATATCATCGGCGATCCGCTCGATATGATCGCCAGCGGCCCCGCTTACCCGGATACTTCCACTTGTGCGCAGGCTGCGGAAATCGTCCGTAAATACAGTCTCAAACTCAGCACGCAGGCGCAAACCTGTCTGACACAGGAAACGCCCAAAATACTGAACAACGTAACTACCGAGATCACCGGCAGCGTCCGCGAACTCTGTGCCGCAGCTGCAGCAGCCTGCCGCCGTCTCGGTTATGAACCGATCCTGCTGACGGATCGTCTTTGCTGCGAAGCCCGAGAAGCCGGCAGCTTTCTGGCAAGCATCCTCCGTACACATGCTTTGGATGCCGAAACCGATACAGATGCCGCTCCCACTAACCCTGACGACTCGGTCGACGCCGCTCCCGCCGATCTGACCGAGCGGCCACGCGCTCTGGCCTTTATCGCCGGCGGCGAAACCATCGTCCATCTCACCGGTAAAGGCATGGGCGGCCGCAATCAGGAACTGGCCTTGGCGGCCGCCCCCGGTATCGCGGGCCTTTCCGGCGCGGCAGTCTTCTCCGTCGGCAGTGACGGAACCGACGGTCCGACGGATGCGGCGGGCGGCTATGTCGATGGAGACACGCTTGCCTGCCTGCGTGCGCAAGGCATAGAGATCGCCGCCGTACTCGCGGACAACGACGCCTACCATGCGCTCGAAGCGGTCAGCGGTCTGATCAAGACCGGACCGACCGGCACCAACGTCAACGATGTCGCTGTCGCGCTGCTGCGCAGATAAGGGCTCGTCGGTCGGGCATCTGCACGATGATCGCAGACGATCGCCGGCAATGCAAGAAACCGCAAGCTGCTGAACAAGCAATCGCAAAGAGCCTCAAGGACCTGCGGACCATTGCGAATAGAAAGGAGTGCGCTATGCTTGAAAAAAAATACGAAACTTCCTGCGGCACTATTCACTACTGGATGAACTCCGTTCGGGAAAACGCCGCAACGCTGGTCTTTCTCCCGGGTCTGACAGCAGATCACCGGTTGTTCGACCGCCAGATCGCCTTTTTCGAAAACCGCTGTTCGGTCTTTGTATGGGACGCTCCTGCACACGCGGCTTCCCGTCCGTTCCGTTTCGGCTTTGACCTGTTCGACAAAGCAAAATGGCTGGACGAGATTCTTTCACAAGAAAACATCACACGTCCGGTCATCATCGGCCAATCCATGGGCGGATACGTCGGTCAGGCCTACGCGGAATTATTTCCCGGCAGATTAAAAGGCTTTATCGCCATTGATTCCGCGCCGCTTCAAAGAAAATATGTCAGTGCCGCGGAGCTTTGGCTGCTGGAAAGAATGGAACCGATCTACCGTTATTATCCGTGGAAGCTTCTTCTAAGATCCGGTACCGACGGCGTGGCGGTCTCCGCATACGGTCGTCAGCTGATGCTGCAGATGATGCTGGAGTACAGCGGCGAAAAAGCATATTACGTAAAGCTGGCCGGCCACGGTTTCCGCATCCTTGCCGACGCCATGAAAAAAGACCTTCCTTACCGTCTTTCCTGTCCGTCGCTCCTGCTCTGCGGAGAAAAAGACCACGCCGGTTCCTGCATCCGCTATAACAAAGCCTGGCACCGCGACACCGGCATTCCGCTCGTTTGGCTTAAAGGTGCCGGTCACAACGCAAATACAGACCAGCCGGACACCGTAAATCAGCTGATCGCGCAGTTTCTTGCAGATGCCGCATTGGCCGAGCCGGTCACGATTTGACAAGGGCATTGCCGCACCGGGAAATTTGCGATCGCCTCAGGCTTCCTCTTCACCGGAAAGTTTCGCGAAATTCGATAAAACCACCGGCTTTTCAGTTACTTATCCACGTTTTCACCGAAACTTCTCTTGCTTCACACGCAGCCGCCTCTCTTCGCCGAGCGGATTCGACATGCTTCGACAAATTTCGACTGTATTTTCACGGTCTGCAAACTTCCTAAGGAAAATCTCGCAAGTAGATTTTTCGAAATCCCTTCATCAATTTCTTCTTTTAGGCTTAAATGTAAAATTCTTACTTTAATTTGTGGATAACTAATTTAAAAAGCGACGTTTTTATCTACTTCACCCATTTTCACATCTGCCTCTCATCTCACACCGGCAGATATTTTGATTTACGCTTCGTTCCATTCTTCCAACTATACGTTTTTGGGGTTGAAGCTTTGGTTTTGGCCTTTGCCGCCTTTTTCGCTGCAGTTTTTGTGGATTCTTTTTTCGCGGTCTTCTTGGCAACCTTGACCTTGGTTAAGCGCTTGCCGGCAGCTTTCACTTCTTTAAGCTTCGGTGCTTCCGCTGCAAGGCTGCTTTACTTATGCTTTATTCTGTTTGTAATTTGTGTTTTCTTTCGGTCTCTTTTATCACTTGCTCCAAAATCGCATGGACTTTCTCCGGCGTGTAGCCTTTTTTCCCGTTTTTGCGATTCTCCTCTATGCGCTTCAGTTGCTCGCAAAGGATTTGTTCCTTTTTGCTTTCATCAGATATTCCGTGAGTTTCTCTCTTTGATTCTGTACTTTGCATATTTCCCATTGCAAACTTTTTCAAGTTCTCCTTCCTTCACCAGTTTTGCCAAAATCGTATACGCTTGCCTTTCTGATATGTTTAATAAGTCGCTTGCATTTGTCTTTGTCACAAATCCACCTTGCTGCTTCGCTAATTTAAGAATTAACTCCGGATAACGAACTTTATCAATTCCGGTCTGCCTTACATATGCTGCAGTTTCATCACTTTCATGGTATACCTTTGCACCAAGAATGTACGCTCTGTTCTTTCCGTTTCCTACCGCTTCTATTAAGCCGCGTTCTACCAGATTTTCAATACTCGTTCTTATGCGAGCTTCCGTCAAGTTTGTGATTTCCGCAAGTCTTTCTACCGTCGCTCTACGTTCATTTTTCAAAGCTGATAAAATCATTAACGGATAAATGGAAAACGCTCGGCCAATCCGATTTTGTTCGTCAACAATCATTTTCGTAAAGGTAATATCCGGCTTTGCTCTCTGAATATACAGTTTTACGCATCTGCTTGTTGTTTCTGAAAAGTCAGGCCATGGACGTCCGTAAATAATGGAGCCTTCATAAATCCGGTCAATCCCCCTGCCTGTTTTTTCTGCTAAGCCTACTCGTTTTAATGCATCTGCTAAGACTTGATTTCTTCCATGAGGCTCTACGGTAAGCAAGTTTTTCAAGTTTACCCCATCAATAAATCCTCCCGGGCTGCTGATTGTCAGACCCTCGTCATCAATGAGCACACGCACGCTGCCGAGCATGGTATAGTCCCGATGGCAAAATGCGTTCACAAGTCCTTCTCGAAACGCATTACGGTCAAACTCCGGAATCGGCAGTCGGAAAAGTCCATATTCCATTTCCCTTTCAGGATTCCATGCGTTCACATAGGTTTCTATGCGTTCAAAGACATCCAGCAATGGGCCAAACATAGTTTCGTTCATGCGTACCGTAGTTCCTTCAAGTACCTGAAAATCTGTCCGAACAGTTGGCATCAGAACTTTTAGGCGTTCCTCTTTTCCGATCATTAACATGCCGGTAACGGTAGGTATGATCTTTCCTTCTTTCTCGGTCGTTAATCTCAGTGCGCGGTCTAATTCCTCATCCGTTAACTGAAGAAGATTCTTTTCTCCGCCCTGACGATTTTGAATGATCTTGCGAAGACGAATTCTTTCATTTGGATCTAAATCGTCTTGTGATGCTCCACTCAAAGGCTGTGCTGAATAATCCAGTAAGCTTAGTTCTGATAGCCTACTCGGAATTTCATACGGATACATTGGAACATTTTCCGGATTTCCCTCTGCATTTAATCTTCTCCGCAATGTTTTTCCTGCGGAAGTCGCTGCTACTGTTCGGCTTACCGGGATTTCAATTTTCATAATATCCGTATCATTTTCCCTTATGATTTCAGCGCGAACAGAAATCGATGGCACTGTCATGTTGGCAATCATCGCTGCAAGTCCAATCGGGTCTTTATGGTTTTCATGCACACCGGTCGGCTGACCATTGTCCTCAACCCCTAAATACAAAACTCCACCTTCTGTATTTGCCATTCCAACAATCTCTTCCACCAGTTCTCTGTCTGAGTATCGCTTAAGATCACTCTTAAATTCTACAGTCAATGTTTCGTTTTTCGGTATCATTGACTTAATTCCTCCTTATATCATTAACTCCCTCTTTTAAGTGCATTATACACTGTTTAACTTTCCTTGTCGAGTTAAATTTGCATTTTAACTTACATATGATGAGTTAAACAAGAGAGTTAAAATACGGGGCGGAATCGCAAGAAGCTCTCTTGTCCGCTGGGCAATCTGCTTTTCGATTGCTTCAAGCCGCGCTTCCGGCAGGTTAATGGATGGATGGCGTGTAAAGGTAAAGCCGATCAGTTTGCGAAGCTGCGCTTTCTGTTTGGTGCCCATTACTTCCCGACAGACTTTTTCATAAGAAATGCGGTACGGATTGGAGCGGGTCTTTGCGTATGCGTCCAGTTCCTTAAAATCTTCCGGCATTGCGTAGTTAAAGAGCGATAATCCGTTATCGAATATCGGTGCAGGCGCAAGGATTTTTCCGGTATATTTATCCCGAAGCACGCAAACTCTTGAAAAATTAAACGTTGATTTCAACAAAAAACCCCGTAAAATCAACGATTCTACGAGGTCTTGGTGTTGTTGACGATTAAAAAGTTGTTTGTGCTTTCGCACGGTTTTGCAGGCATGCGGGCGGAGCCGTATGCTTGCGGGTTATTTCCGCTGATTTGCGAACTTATTTAAGCTGTGCAGCTACTTCTGCAGCGAAATCTTCTTCTTTCTTTTCGATACCTTCGCCGACTTCGAAGCGTACGATCTTCGCGATGGAGAGATCCTTGCTTACGGATTCGAGGTACTTCGCAACGCTCTGCTTGCCATCTTCTGCTCTTACATAAGTCTGGTCAAGGAGACAGATGTCCTTTAACTGCTTGGAAATACGTCCTTCTACAAGGCCAAGGAAGATCTTGTTTGCGGAGATTTCAGCCTTATCGGCAACAGCAAGTTCAGCAAGTTTTGCCTTCGCGTCCTGAGAAAGGAAGTTCGGCAGATAGTTGAAATTGAAGCTCTTGTCGTTTCTCTTTTCTTCTAAGACTGCAACGTCTTCAGCGTCCCAAACGCCTGCGACAGCCTTATCCAGTAATGCGTTTAAGATTGGCTTCGGCAGGGAGAACGGATCGTTTAACGCGCTTTCCAGCGTGATCTCTCTGATCTTTGCAAGTTCGTCCGCAGAGATATCGTTTCTGCTGACATACTGCGGGTTCATAGCCGCAACCTGCATTGCAACGTTTGTTAAAGCTTCTTTTGCAGCATCGGTCGCTTCGCCGTTTCCGACAACGATAACGCCGATTCTGCCGCCGCCGTGAACGTAGGAAGTAACGACATCGCCGGATACTTTCTCGATTCTTCTGACGGACATGTTTTCACCGATCTTCGCGATCTTCGCCGTTAACGCGTCCGCAACGGTCGCGCCGTCAAACGCCATCGCCTTGAAAGCTTCGATGTCATTGGACTCTGCGGTCAGCGCGAGTTTTGCAAGACCGTCTACGAATGCAACGAATTCTTCATTCTTGGAAACGAAGTCTGTTTCGGAGTTAACTTCTACGATAGCAGCCGTCTTGCGATCATCCGAAAAAGCGATCTTTACTAAGCCCTCTGCAGCGATTCTGCCGGCTTTTTTAGCAGCCTTAGCAAGTCCTTTTTCTCTTAAATAGTCAACTGCAGCTTCAATGTTGCCGTCAACTTCTACTAATGCCTTTTTGCAGTCCATCATGCCTGCGCCGGTCATTTCTCTTAATTCTTTTACCATCTGAGCAGTAACAGCCATTTTCTTTTCCTCCTGTGATTTTCTCGTTTAAGGTTTGGTCGAATTCGACTTATTCTTCAGCAGCAGCTTCTTCAGCGGATGCTTCAGCTTCCTCAGCCGGAGTTTCTTCAGCCGGAGTTCCTTCGTCAAAGCTTTCGCCCTGGTTTGCTTCGATGACTGCGTCAGCCATTCTTGCAGCGATCAGTTTTACCGCTCTGATCGCGTCGTCGTTTGCAGGGATGACATAGTCAACATCGTCCGGGTCACAGTTTGTATCAACGATACCAACGATCGGAATTCCCAGGATTCTTGCTTCTTTGACTGCGATTCTTTCTTTCTTAGGGTCAACAACGAATAATGCGCCAGGCATTCCCTTCATGTCCTTGATACCGCCTAAGAACTTTTCAAGTTTGTCAGCTTCTGCTCTCAGCTTGATAACTTCTTTCTTTGCCAGCTTTTCGAATGTGCCGTCTTCTTCCATTCTGCGGATGTCGTTGAGTCTCTGGATTCTCTTTGCAATCGTCTTGTGGTTTGTCAGCATGCCGCCGAGCCATCTTTCGCTTACATAGTACTGTCCGCATCTGGTCGCTTCGTCAACGATCGCCTGCTGAGCCTGTTTCTTTGTTCCTACGAACAGGACCGGCTTGCCGGATTCGCCGACGCTTCTCATGAAGTCATAAGCTTCGTCGATCTTCTTTACCGTCTTCTGTAAGTCGATAATGTAGATACCGTTTCTTTCTGTGTAGATGTACGGAGCCATCTTCGGGTTCCATCTTCTGGTCTGGTGTCCGAAATGTACACCTGCTTCGAGTAATTGTTTCATTGAAATTACTGCCATTTTTGTTCCTCCTGGTTTTTTGCTTCCATCGCCTTTGAGTCTCATACCGCATGCCGTCCGGCACCCTTATGTCAGGGAAACGCGGCAACCTTCTCGGGTCGGCGATGTGCTTGATTTACGTGGTATGGCGGATTTGCACACACCACGTATTACTTTACTATATTTTGTACAAAAATGCAAGAAAAATTTAGAACAGTTTCTGCATATACGCTGCAAACGCCTGCTTGGTGCGGATAAAATTTTCTCTGCCCAGTCCGAAGCTGCTGCCGTTCTTAAAGTAGACGATCTGATCTTTCATGACACGCACCTGATCAAAATTCAGGAAAACACTTTTCAGGCATGGGAAGAACCGTCTGTCAAGGTACGGTTTGTAGTCTCTCGCCTTGCAGTATTTGGAATAGGTATCGTTCTCGGTCACGATGCGCGTGATCCTCCCGCATTGCTGTATGTAAAGGATCTCGTCAAGCGGTACCTTGCGGCATTGCGTCGGCCCGACAAGCGGCAGATATTTTTCCATGCGTTCCATGCGTGTTCCCCCCTTATACATCCTAATTATGCCATTTTTCTCCTGTTTTTTCCACATACTTTTTTCGACAATTTTCTTCTTTTTTCTGCAAAATTCCCGTAAATTCCGGAGTGTTTCCGCAAGGTTTCCGCCGCGGCTATTCCCAAATCCGTGAAAAAAGTCCAAAAAGATGTAATCGCACGCTCTCTCAGCCCTGCACGGTAAGGAAATCCGAATATCAAAGCCCCGTAAGGTCAAAGCCCCGCAGGATCCTTGATCTTGAATTGATCCTGCGGGGCTTTTGTCTGTCGAAATTATTTGATTCTTTTCCTCTTACTTCAGATGAATGTCGATCGGAATATGGCGGTAGATCAGATCGTCGCCGTAAACGCCGCTGTCCTCATATTCGATCTCGCCGCACTGGTTGTCGTACGGGTCCAGCCTCCGCTGCTGTTTCGGCGGATGGAAATCATGCTGAAAGCGGTTGTTGATCGGGATCCGATACGGATCCACATTGCCGAAGAAAAAATTCCAACGGTCAAGTGCTTTTCTCGCATAGGCCAGCGCGCCTCCTGCAAGGTCGGCATGAAGCCAGCCAAAGCCCGCGATAAAGAACTTTGCCCAGTCGTGCTCGCCGACATAGCTCGGTGACGCCTCCAGCCCGGACTCCCACTGCGCGGGGATCCCGGCGATGCGGCAGAGCGTGATGAACAGCAAGGACTGGATGCCGCAGTCGCCTCTGCGGTTCAGAGCGCAGTACTCGGTCAGATTGTCGATGCTCGCATAATCGCGCACAAAACGATAATCGGTGCCGGTCGTTACAAAATCATAGATCTTTCTGGCCTTATGCAGCGGCTCGGTCTCGTCTCCGACGATTTCCTCGCAGATCGTGACAAGATGCGGCGTGAACACAATGTGCGGCGCCTCTTCCTGCAGATCTTCCCGGCAAAAAGCATCTTCCGCTCTGCCTTCCGGCACGCCCGGCGTATGCTGCGGCAGCGCTGCCTCTGAGGCTTTCGGCGTATGCCGCGCTTCTGCTGCGCGCGATCCGTCTTCCTGCAGAATACGGCTAAGATCGTGATAAGGCACGGTATAATCGAACGCATATTCCAGCGAGAAGATCTGTCCTTTCGCAGCGGTTTCTTCAAAATAGGCCGTCGGCTGCGCCTCGTGTCCGCCGGAAATAAAGTCCGGCTGCGGAGAGCACTGCAGCAGTTCAAAGTTCGTGATGCCGTCTCGTTCACGCGGGATCGGGATATGGACCCGGATCGGTCTGCCCTCACGCAGCGCGCGCGGCGCGATCTCCACTTCATGCCGGATATGGATGTGCGCCGTTCTGCTGACGCCGTCCCGGCAGCTGTGCAGATAGTCTTCGATCAGACGATAATCACTGGTGTCGCCTGCTTCCGTCCGTGACCAGATCTGCGGATAAACTTTGTAAAGCGTGGATGCGAAACTGTCCAGATAGCGGACCTGTCCGTTTACATAGATCCAATCCGCCTTGTCCTCCATCCGCAGCTGTTCCAGTTCCTGCGCGGTCATTTTCGGGATCCTTTCCTGCAGGATCTTGAGCGCTTCTTCCGGACAGACGGTATACCGTTCTTCCAGGTTCTGCAGAATGCCCAGCTCCAGTTCCAGACGGCAGCGCAGCGCGTAGTCTGTCGCTTCGTCCTGCAGATATGCCGCGATGCGGCTGCGGGCGTTTTCAAAGAATCCGCCCCATTTTTCTTTTTCGATTGCCTCCGGCAGCGGAACCGCCAGATATTTCAGATCTTCATACTTCATATTTTTTTCCTATTCAATACCCTCGCCTTGATATTCTTTGCCGCCGTTCTTCTTCTTGAAGTAGTAATATACGCCGGCGCTGACTACCATGACACCGATGCCGATCAGTCCGGACTTCGGCGCGTCGATCAATTCATTTACCATCAGGATCAGATAAGCGATGCAGGTCAGGACGATCGTAACTTTGCCGCCCCATACCTTATACGGTCTTTCCAGATCCGGATATTTCTTTCGCATAATCAGTACGGCAAATACCGTCATCGCGTTCAGGATGGAAGTCGCGAAGATCAGCATATCCGTCAGATCCTGCAGGCTGTTGAAGATGACCAGGAAGATCGCCATCGCGGAGGAGATCATGATGCCGTAGCTCGGTACGCCGTGCTTTTCGTCCAGATGTCCGAAGATCTTAGGGAAATAGCCCTCATGTGCCATTGCGTAATAGGTACGCGGGTCGCAAAGCGTATTGACGTTTGCCGATCCGACAATGCCGATCGTCATGCAGATCAGGACCAGCCAGGTCCCGGTTCCGCCCAGTGTTCTGGAAACGACTTCATTTCCCAGATACAGGTTTCCGTCGCTGATCATGGTTGTGATATCTTCGATCGGAAGTACCTTGTACACTGCCAGATAGAATAAGGTATAAATGAGCGTTACGCCTACCAGAGAAACGATGATAGCAAACGGAAGGTCTTTTTTCGGATTGCGCATTTCTTCCGCGACTGTATTCAGATTATACCAGCCGTCATAAGCCCACATCGAAGCGAACGTCGCGAAGCCGACCATCGAGATCACGCTGACTACGTTTCCGCCCTCTGCGCTGGTCCCTTCCAGAGAAAGGGACAGATCCGGATCCTGTTGTCCGGTCGCCAGTCCCACGATAATGATCAGCAGGATCGGAACCAGACGGATCACCATCGAAAAGTTCTGATAAAGGGTCATCTCTTTTACGCCGAGAAGATTGATCGTCATTAATAATAAGATAATTGCGATCGCGATCACTTTCACCATGACATCGCTGATGTCAAATACGGTCCTGTATGCGGTCACCGCTGCCATAGCCAGAGCTGCAACGCCGCCGGATCCTACCAGCAGGAAGCAGGAAAATCCATTCAGGAATCCCCACATCGGGCTGTATGCTCTGCTCAGATAGATGGTCTGTCCGCCCGCGACCGGCATACTTGCGCCGAGTTCCGCAAAGCACAGACCGGAAATAATCGTGATAAGTCCGCCGACGATCCACGCTACCAGAGACCATCCCAAGTTCATTCCGGTTCTTTCCAAAACATAGCTGCCCAAATAGTATACACCGGATCCGATCACCATACCGGCGACAATGCTGATGCCGCTGAAAGGTCCGATTGCTTTCTTGAAGCTGCCTTCATGATTCTGCTTGTCCATTTTATCCTCCTGTTCTTATATACATTCTTTCAAAACACGAATAACATTTTTGAAGCAGAGTTTTTCGATCGTTTCCGCCGAAAACTCTCTTTCCAGATTTGCGATTAACCTTGTAAATCCCTCATAATCTCCCATTTCCAGTCTGCAGTTGATCCCGTCAAAGTCCGATCCGAACGCGACGCATTCCTCTCCCATGACCCGGATCATGTGCCGGATGTGTGCCGTGATATCTTCGATTGCGGAAACCTCTGCGTCTTTTCGCAGGAACGGTGCGTAAAAGTTCACGCCGACCACACCGCCTGCTTCTGCGATACATTTCAGCTGTTCGTCCGTCAGATTCCGTGAATGATCGCACAGCGCTCTCGCACAGGAGTGGGAAGCCACAAAAGGTTTTTTGCTGTATCTGGCAACATCGTAAAATCCCCCCTCTGACAAGTGGGAAACGTCTACGATCATTCCCAGATCATTCATTCTCTCGACCACTTCGATGCCGAATTCCTTCAGTCCCCGCTGATGTTCCGCCGCGTCCTTGCTGTGCGGGAACCCGATACAGTTTTCGTAATTCCACAGCAGGGTCATCAGCCGAACGCCTTTCTCATACAAAATCTGCAGCCGTTCCGGTCTGCCGTCTAACAGTACCCCGTCTTCGATCGTCAAAAGGGATGATATCTTTCCGGCCTGCTGATTTCGCGCAAGATCCGCAAAGGATTCTACCGGAGCAAGAATGTCGCGGTTCTCTGCGAGCTGCTGACGGTAAAGCTTCTCAATTTTCAAAAACAGTTCATAGGGACTCAGCGTAATGTTTTCCTCCTCAGCTGCTTTTCCCGAGATCAGATAAGCCGCGAAGAACTGCAAGAGTCCTCCGGTTCTCTGCATCTTTTCCAGATCGATATGGAGGTCGTTCTTTCTCAGGGGCTTATTCCGAAGATAACATTCGAGCAGTGTATCACAATGCATGTCAATGAACTGCATGCGGTTGCCTCCTCTCTTCTCATTTTCTTCGCAAAATATTAACGCAAATTCTATGCCATCTTTTTTTGTGTCGAAAATGCCGAAAAAAAAGGTTTTTCATGGGCAAAAAACTTCAGATTTCGATTTTTGTGTTCTTTTTTCAGATTTTCGTTCTTTTTTCAGAACAGTTTCATTCCGGTTTCTGTGCTGCTTCTCCGCACATGCAGGCGATATCTTTCATGATCCCCTCCGCGCGTTTTGCCGCGATCCGATTAGTGCTCATGCACAGGATGAACGGATTTTCTGTCATAACGACTGCCGCGTCGTGAAGGGCGGCAATGTCAAAGCCGGTCTGCTGCGCGACCGAGATTCCTTTGTCCGAAAAGACGGAGAGGATATCGCGCCGCTGATGGTAGGAAAGGATCCGCAGCATCTCTTCACTGGCAGCCGTGGAGATCAGCTGCTTTTTGTACAGCCTGCGCAGAAGACTGCCGATCTCCCGGATCGAATGATAATTGTGCTTTTCAGGGTCGATCTCATCCCATTCAAAGAGCATGCAGCTTATTTTCGTTTTGGTCAGGCCGAGCTTTTTCATGGTATCGTTCACCTGCTCCATTCCGACGATCGACAGCAGGATATCAAAAGCGGAATTATCGCTGATCACTATCATCAGATAGACCAGATCCTTGATTGTCAGTTCCATGCCTTTATGCAGGAACCCCAAAACGCCCACCGTCGTTTCGTATTCGTTTTCGGGGATCGCAAGCGGAGGTTCTTTCTCTAAGATATAGGTATCGTCAAGATGAAGGATTCCTTCTTCCACCTGTCGATACACTTCGATCATCAGAACAAGTTTCGCAATGCCCAGAGACGGAAAAACGTCACAGTTCCCGACAAAGAAACTGATATCCCGCTTTACATCGTGATAATATACGCCGATCTCGCCTTGTAAATTACCGATCCGTTCCCGGATCCTGTCCGGTAGTCTCATAGTTTCGTCTCCTCCGGGTATTCATCAATTCCGTACTGGTGCACTTTTTCAAACAGATTTGTCTTGCTGACGCCTAAATATTCCGCAACCAGTCTTCGATTGCCGGAAAACTGGACAAAAGCTGCTTGAATCAGTTCTTTTTCATAGAGTTTCATCTTTTCTTTCAGGCTCCTGGTGATTGCGCTTCCCGCGATATGATTATCGAGGATCACATCGTCTGCGCGGATAAAGTTTCCCTCCGATAGGACCGCCGCTTTTTCCAGAACGTTTTCCAGTTCACGGATGTTTCCGGGCCATTGATATTGTTTCATTTTTTGAAGCGCGTCGTCGGTCAGCATCAGCGGTTCGATCTCCAAACGCGCGCAGATCGCCGGAAGCGTATCCTCGATAATGCTGTACAAATCGGCGATCCGTTCCCGCAGCGGCGGAAGCTTGATCGGAAATACGCTGATCCGATAATAAAGATCTTCCCGAAACTTCCCCTCTTTTACCATGCGCTCCAGATCGCGGTTCGTCGCTACGATCAGCCGGACATCGGTCGATATCTTCCGGGTGCCGCCGACGCGATAAAAGGTTCCCTCCTGCAAGACCTCCAACAGCTTTCCTTGCAGCAGCAGCGGCAGTTCCGATATTTCATCCAGGAACAGGGTCCCACCCTTTGCTAATTCAAAATAGCCGATCTTTCCGCCTTTTTTGGCTCCGGTGAACGCGCCGTCCTCATAACCGAACAGCTCGCTTTCGATCAGGTTGTAGGCAATGGCCGCGCAGTTCACGTTGATAAACGGCCCGTCGGCACGGCGGCTGTTCTTATGGATCTCCTTAGCAAGGAAAGTTTTTCCGGTACCGCTCTCTCCGGTCAATACAATAGTAACATTTTTGCGGCAGACTTTTTCCAGATTGCGGTTGATCTCCGCGATGTTCTTTCCGTCTCCGCGCAGCCGCGCCTCGCATCCCAGTTCATTCCTCCCGATCTTGATCTCATCGCTGCGGAACAGGCGGTCGTAGATCTTCGTCTTCTCCTTGACAAATTCCAAATATTCTTTCTCGTCTCCGATCGAAAAGATCGGCCGGCTCTTGCTCAATTCCCCTATTTGCATGGAAAGCTTGGAGATTGCAGCGGCTCTTCCGTTCACACTGCAATAGACGATTGCATCCAGAGCTGCCTTGCTCAGATCTTCCATCGCATGGAGGATACTGTCCTCAAAAAAATTTTCCGGCAGATCGTTCGTCTCGCCCTCCATATATCCCGAAAAAACTCCTCCCTGCAGGATGGTCCGCATCTGTGCTGCCGTACTCTCAGGTCTGCTGAAATAACGGACGCGTCCGCGTCGGATAAAGATCAAAAGTCCTGCCTTGATCTCGGCAGCCGAACGCCGATAGTGCTGATCGCCGGCCGTGATGCAGACAGTTTCCTCGATCAGCTCAACACGGATCGGCACTTGCGAAAAGACGGTATCCAACAGTACCGGTTCCCCAACAAGAGCCTCGCTGCTTTCCCATTGTTTTATCAGCGGAAAGCAATCCGGATTCTCGTATTGAAACAAGACCAAACTCCAGGTATCGTTCGCAGGCAGCGCATGCTGCGCCTGCTCTTCCCGGATGCAGTCGGCGGCATGTTTTCCCAGATACAGCACCAGATCTCCGTTCTCAGCCGTACCCCTTCCGTACCAGCGGATATTTTTTCCGTCATTCCTCGTAAATTTCAGTGCTTCTTCGTTCAGAAGCGCAACGTTTCCTTCCCGGTCAATCGCAAAATAGCCTAAATCCACGTGTCCTCCTCCATCCTCCGTTTCCGGCGATGTGACAAAAACAGCCAATCCTTCCGATGCGAATTGGCTGTTTGAAACTTTTCTTACATTGCTTTTGTCTTGATCTCTTCCAGCAGTTTGGCTGTGAAGTCTTCCACGGACATTTCGCCGAGTTCGCCGACCTTGCTCGAGCGGACGGTCAGCGTGCCGGCTTCGGCTTCTCTCTCGCCGATCACGCAGATATAGCTGTCTCTCTCGTTTCTGGCTTCTCTGAGCTTGTAGCCGATCTTTTCATTGCGGATATCGATCTCAACACGCAGACCTGCTTCTTCCAGTTTTGCCGCGACTTTCTGCGCATACGGCGCGTATTTTTCGGTTACGGTCAAAAGCTTTACCTGTACCGGCGCCAGCCACAGCGGGAACTTGCCGGCGCAGTGCTCGATCAAGATACCGATGAACCGTTCGATCGAACCGAAAATTACACGGTGGATCATGATCGGTCTGTGCTTTTCGCCGTCCGGTCCGACATAAGTCAGGTCGAATCTCTGCGGCATCTGCATATCCAACTGGATCGTGCCGCACTGCCAGGTCCTGCCGATGGAATCCTGCAGGTGGAAGTCCAGCTTCGGACCGTAGAACGCGCCGTCACCCTCGTTGATGACGAACGGAACGCCCATTTCTTCGATCGCGTTGCGGAGCGCGCCCTCTGCCATTTCCCATTCTTCGTCGGTTCCCATTGAATCTTCCGGTCTGGTGGAAAGCTCTACATGGTATTCAAAGCCGAACATCTTGTAGACATCGTCGCAGAATTTCGCGACCGCCTTGATCTCTTCGTTGACCTGCTCCGGCAGCATGAAGATATGCGCGTCGTCCTGCGTAAAGGTACGGACTCTCATCAAGCCATGCAGCGCGCCGGAAAGCTCATGTCTGTGTACCTGGCCGAGCTCACCGCAGCGGATCGGGAAATCACGGTAAGACCACATCTTGCGCTTGTATACCAGCATGGAACCCGGACAGTTCATCGGCTTGATCGCGTAATCTTCGCCGTCGATCTTGGTGAAATACATATTGTCCTTATAATGATCCCAGTGTCCGGAGGTCCTCCAAAGCTGCTCGTTGAGGATCAGCGGTGTCTTGATTTCCTCGTAGCCTCTCTTCTTGTGCTCCGCTCTCCAAAAAGCTTCCAGCTCGTTGCGGATGATCATGCCCTTCGGGAGGAAGAACGGGAATCCAGGGCCTTCTTCCGTCAGCATGAACAGATCCATTTCCTTACCGATCTTACGGTGATCCCGCTTCTTTGCTTCCTCCAGTTTCGCAATATAATCATCAAGTTCTTCCTGCGTCGGGAACGCGGTCGCGTAGATCCTCTGCAGCATCGCGCGGTCGGAGTCGCCTCTCCAGTAAGCGCCCGCAACGCTCATCAGCTTGAACGCCTTGATCTGGCCGGTGGATTCCATGTGCGGACCCGCGCAGAGATCGGTAAAGTCACCCTGTGTATACAGCGTGATGACCGCGTCTTCCGGCAGATCCCGGATCAGTTCTACCTTGTAGTCCTGATTCCGCTCTTTGAAGAATTTCAGCGCTTCTTCTCTGGAAACTTCAGTTCTGACCAGCGGCAGGTTCTGCTGCACGATCTTTTTCATTTCCTTCTGGATCTTGAGGAAATCCTCTTCGGTGAATTTATGCTCAGATTCCATATCATAATAGAAACCGTTGTCGATAGCCGGACCGATCGCGAATTTGGTGTCCGGCCACAGGTGCTGGATGGCCTGCGCCATGATGTGCGAAGCAGTATGTCTGTAGGTATGTCTTACCTGTTCATCTTCCCAGTTTAATTTTTCTTTTGCCATGATGGATAGCTTCCTTTCTTGAATATCTGTTTTTTTCGTTTTGTCGTTCTGATCGCGCTGTCATGCCGGGTCTTGCCCAAGAAAACATGCGCGCGGGATGCACGGCTGTGTCAGGCGGCGCATCGGTTCGTCCGGAATTGTTCTGCCGGTTCCGGCCCCGTTCTAGGTGCCTTGTACCGGAGCGTCTCCTGTCAGTCCGCCGCTCTGTGTCTGGGCAGAAGCCGCAGGCTCAGTGGTCGGATCCGTCGGCGTGGTCGGGTCGGTCGGTGTGACCGGATCGGTCGGTGTGACCGGATCGGTCGGTGTGGCCGGATCGGTCGGTGTGGTCGGATCCGTCGGCGTGGTCGGGTCAGTCGGATCGGTACCCGGGTTGTAGTTCGGGTCGTCCGGATCGTCGATATCACCCGGATCGGTCGGATCCGGATCCGTCGGCGTCACCGGCGTATCCTTTCCGCTCTCCCCGTCTTTTTCCTTTTCCAGTTCTTTCGCATCTCTTGCTGCCTGGATCCGGCGGATGATCTCATTGCTGATCGTATTGACGGTAGCGGACGGTGTGTAATCCTCCTGTCCGAAAACTTCCTGATGCAGCGAGGTCGTGTTCGCGGTCAGGCTGCCGCCCGGGAATACATAGGAGATCCCCTTGATCAGGCCGGTCGTCCACTTGTATGGCCAGCCGCTTCCGGAAGAGATATTGTAATTCGGCAATCTGACGCCGAGCGCCAGGATATCGTTCATGGTCAGGTTTGTCTTTACCTGCGGGACCGCCATATCGATGATCTTCTTCACATCGCTGAAAGGCATCTTTTTGACCTTCTGGAAGACCAGTGAAACGACTGTACGCATTCTTTCGGTGCGCTTAATATCATCGCCGGTGCCCTTACGGATCCGTCCGTAGGAAACCGCCTGCACGCCCTCCAGGGTCTGTACGCCCGGTTTCTTGACGAGCTGGTAGTCCTTTTTGCCGATGTTCTTCGCGGTCTGCTTGGTATATTTGTTCAGCTGATTGATCTCGTACTGCTGCACATCGACCGTGATGCCGCCGACCGCGTCGACTACATCCGCAACGGTCTTGAAGTTTACGATGACATACTGGCTGAGGTCAATATCCAACGCCTGATTCAGTGACTTCATCGTCATCTCCGGTCCGCCGTAAACGCAGGCGTGCGTGATCTTATCATAGGTCGAAGTATCGCCCAGCTTCAGGTACGTATCACGGTACACGGAGGTCAAGGTCACATCGTTGGTCTCTTCATTGATGCTGGCGATCATGATCATGTCGCTGCGGGTGCCTTTGATGTTGTTCATATCACGAGAGTCCACGCCCAGCAGCAGGATGTTGATGTAGCCGTCGACACCAACTAAGGAAAGGTCATAGTCCTCCGGCGTCGGCTCATGCATCTCGTCCACGACGCGGTTCATGTAGTTCCATACGATCGCGCCGACGATGACAGCCGCCAAAAGCAGGATGATCACGACCAAAGCCACGATCTTTTTCCAGGTCTTCATTTCTTTGATTTTTTGTGCCAGAGATTTTTTCTGCGGCACTTCAATGCCGTTTATCTCCCGGCGCTTGTCTGCTCTGCTCATTCGGTAAATATCCCCCTCTTTTTCTTGATTCGCGCAATCCTCGCGGCATCTTCCTCCAGCATCTTCTGGTAGAAATCGGCGGCTTCATTGATCTCTCCGTCAAAAAGGAGCGTTCCCAGCCGCATGACCATGCCGCGTTTACAGAATGCCTTTGCCACCCCTGTGGAATGCGTTACAAATAAAAACGTTACATTTTCTTCGTTGACAATGTGGTTGATCTTTTCGGTACATTTTTTCTTGAACTCGCTGTCGCCGACACTGAGCGCTTCGTCCACGATCAGGATCTCCGGATCAATGCTGACATTGATCGCGAAGCCCAGTCTGGCTTTCATACCGCTCGAATAGGTGCGGACCGGCTGGTCGATGTAGTCGCCCAGATCCGCGAATTCGATGATCTCCGGCTCCAGCTTGCGGACTTCCGCATCGGAAAGTCCCATCAGCTGCCCGCGGAAATAAATGTTTTCCCGTCCGGTAAACTCCGGATCAAAGCCTGCGGTCAGTTCCAGCAGCGCGCTGACTCTGCCGTCGACCGTGATCTCTCCGGAAGTCGGATAGGTCACGCCGGTGATCATTTTGAGGATCGTGGATTTTCCCGCGCCGTTCTTGCCGAACAACGCGACGGATTCCCCTTTTTGTATGGAAAAGGAAAGATCGTTGACCGCGATCTTTTCCTTGTATTTTGCTTTTTTACTGAACAAAGACTTGAAGCGCTGCCGGTCGCTCTTGAACAGCTTGTACATCTTTGTCACATGATCGAATCGAATGACTGTTTTGTCCATCGTCAAATTACCTTTATCCTCTGTTTGCATATCCGCGGCTGCAGGTCCTACAGCACATCCGGAATTTCTTTTTTGAGCCTGCCGTACGCCCATACGGCCAGTACCGCCATGACGAGCAGCACGATCGCGTAGTTGATCAATTCCTGCGGGGTCTCCCAGAACCATACATGCTTGATGAACACATTGCGGTAGCCGTTGGCGCAGATGGTGACCGGGTTGAACAGCAGGATCTTTTTGACCCATACGATCTCGATCTTGCTGGCGTCATAGAGAATGCCGGAAAGCCAGAAAAGTGCCTGGATCAGGGACTTGACCAGATTCAGGAAGTCCTGGCTGATCGCTGCCAGCACACCCGCGAACAGTCCCCATGCCGTGAAGAACAGAAACATCATCAGCATGTAGACCGGAAGCTGCAGATAGTAGATGGTCGGCAGATAACCGAATCCCGCGAAGATCAGCATCATGATGATCAAAAGTCCGATGTGTACGGCCATGCAGGACATGCTGACAAACGTCGGGATCGTGGCGATCGGAAATTTAATTTTAGTGACCAGATAGCGGTATCTGCGGATCGAGCCGGCGCCGCCGCCGATCATGTCCCGCATATAGTACCAGGGGATCATACCGGCGATCAGCCACAGGAAGAACGGATAACCGTCCACGTCGCCGCCCTTGCGCAGGCCGATCGTAAAAGCGAACCAGAACACGAAGATCAGGATCGCTGGGCGGATGATCGCCCAGGCCCAGCCCAGGACCGCGCCGCTGTATGTTTTTTTGATATCGGATTTCGCAAGTTTCACGAGCTGCTTCCGATACGCAAGATGATCTTGGATAATTTCTTTGCAAGTACTCAAATTTTACCTCATTCCTGATCACGTCGGATCACATCGGATCACATGGGGATCCCGATCGGATCGCGCCGCGTCTAATCACGCTTCGGCAGGTGCACCAGCGTCTTGTTCGGCGTCACGTCATAGCCGTAGTGATGCTTTTTGCCGGCCAGCTTGTAGAGCAGATAGTCTCTGGTCGGTTTGGTATATTTTTCAACCGCAGGATAGTCCGGGAAGCGGTTGATCTCCGGGAATTTGATGCCGTCGTTGGTCACGGCCAGATCGACGCCGAAGAACTCCAGCTGCTTGATGGATCTCGTTACATCGAGCACCTGCTGCTTGACCTGTTCCCAGTGCGGCAGATAGCCGTCGATCGGCACGCCGGTATCCGGATGGATCGGGCAGTCCTCGATGGTGTTGTTCATCACGATCTTCGCGTCGTGGAAATGTCCCGTTGCGACGTCGATGGTCGCCGTCATGCCGCCGGCGCCGACATTGTCCACCGCGCCGGTCTTTTTGGAGCCGAAACGTACGTAGGCATTGCCGATCTGCGGGTTCTTGCCGTCTTTTTTGAAGACGATCATGCGCACGGTGTTGACCGCGCCGTCATAAACGGCCTTGAGTTCGTCGCACATATTGATGTATTCGGTGACCAGATACTGGTTTTCGATATCTTCCAGGATATCCAGCACCTGCTGTTTGGTCACGTCCTTGTAATTGAGCTGATACTGCCCGTTTTCACAGGTGAACTTGTAGAAGCCGTCACCGTGAGAGCCCTCGTCCGGCTTGAGCGCCAGCACGCCCTTTTCTTCCACCAGACGGAAAATATCTTCAAAGCTGTTGGTATAGCCCTCCGGCAGGTCCATCATCGAAATGACTTTGTTGTCGCCGTTCTTGCAGATGATGTGATAATAGTAAGCCGGGAAGCATTCGTTATAATCCGAACATACATACTTGACGGTGATCTTGTCTTCCATCCATTTCCGGTATTTCGGATTGATATGGCGCAGCCACTTGTATTCAAAATCGGAGATGTACTCGCCGAAATTTTCCTCGGTAATGCCGTACTGCGGGATCCGGTAAGACAGGAAACCGTGCTTGTAGGCCCACATTCTTTCCTTGAAGCTCGCTTCCTTGTTGGTCCAAAAATCATGCCAGACGTTGGAGATCCAGCGCGTGGACTGATACGGCACCAGTCCCTTCGGATAAAACGTCCGCGCGAACCATGCCCGGATGCGCAGGTGCATCTTATGCAGCGCGCGGCTGATGCGGACGCCGGCGCCGGCGTAGGCTTCTTTTTTCTGTTCCACCTTGCGTTTCAGATAGGCGGAAGTTTCCTTGCTGAACGGTTTCGCCGTCGGATATTCCGGGTGGTTCAGAAGGTTCATGATCTTAAATCCGTTCTCGGAGACCACGATCTCGGCGCAGAAGAATTCCAGCTGCGGCACAAAAACGCAGAGCCGCCGGATCACATCGGTGATCTCGTTCCAGTGCGGGATCGGTCTGCCGCGCCAGCTTCCGTCTGTCACATCACAGGCTTCGGCTTTCACGTCGCGGTAGATATCTTCCTCTACGTCCGCTTCGTCCAGACTGTCGGACTTTTTCATCGCCAGGACCTTCAGAGATTTTTTCTCGTATTCGTCAAAGACAAAATAGCCGTCGCCGATCACCGGGTTGTCGCCGAATTCATTAAATACGATGAGGTTCAGCACGCCGCAGTCGGTATCCTGGCTGAGGTCCACTTTTTCTTTTACGACCAGCGTGACCGTATAGTCGCGGAGAATCTTCTCGATCTTTTCCGTCGAACGCTTCCGGCCCTCCAGATAGTATTCGCCGTCTTTGTATTCCAGCGGGCTGGCATAGCCGCCGTTGGCAGACGCGACCGTCACCGCGCCTTTTTCACGGACCAGCGCGAACAGATCGTCGAATGTATCGCCCGCGTGATCGTCATACAGCGGGATCAGCACGGTTTCGTCATAACGCTTGCTGATCTGGTAATAAACCGTCGGCATATATCCGCGGAACGGCTTGAAGATCGTATGCATGGTCACCTTATCGGTGATCCACTTGCTGTAAGTTCCGTTCAGCGGCCGGAGGAACGCGTAATCCTTTGCGGAAATATAGTCCGCCGCGTTTTCGTCGGTAATGCCGAGTTTGGCGACCTGCTCCGGCAGGAAGCCGTGACGCAGCGCCCAGCGTGTTTCTTTTTTAGAAAATCCGTAGTTCCGGGTCCTGTGCCGGTAGGACTCCCGCACCCAGCGGCGCGCTTCGCCTCCTGTAAATCCTCTCGATGTCGGTCCCAGCGCCAAAGCGTCAACGACCAGTTTTTTCAGTCCCATTTATTTTGCTGTCCTCCTGTTGTAGTCTTCAGGGGAGTTAAAGTCCTCTGTGCCGTCCTGGATCAGAATATAATCGGCGGCGATCTTTTTTTCACCGAACGGCAGTCCCGTAAAGGACTGGTATACCTGCCATCCGATGCATTTTTCTATTTTGCCCGCGAGGAAAAGTTCCCGCACCCGGTCCACATGCTGCCGGAACAGCGCGCCGTCCGCGACCTTGATCGCTACGATGGACCGTTCATTGCCGAAGAACAGGAGCTTTTCTGCAGGGGTTTGAACGATCTTTTTGATCACATGCTCCGAGTAAAAGGTGTCGCCGTAAAGAAAACACTCGTCATCCGCGATCAGTTCCGCCGTAAAACGGTCGATCTCCAGATGGTTGTGCTGCGGCTCGTAGCGTTTCGCGCCCGGTACCTCATAGCGCGGATCATGCGAAGTGATCACGATCTCCGCCTGCGGATCATTTTCACCGAGCAGCCGGACCGTCCGTGCCAGCAGCGTTTCGCCGCCGATCTCGATCAGATGCTTGGGAATATCGTGATAGTTGTTCCAACGGGTGCCTTTCCCGTCAGCCATAATGATATATTTCATGCAATCCTCTTATTTGATGACCTTATGATAACGGTAAAAATCGCCCAGCTCCTTGTTGCGCTGTCCGCCCCAAAGCTGGATGATGTTGACGCCGGACGAGGTGTTGGCCTCGATGATGCAGTGTCCTTCCTCCGTCATCAGGATGTCCCAGGCGATAAAGTGCATATACGGCAGTTTTTCTGCCAGGCGCAGCATATCCTCTTTGAGCTGCTGCCAGCCCGGTACCTGTACGCCCTCGATCGGCGCGCCGGAGTCCGGATGCACCTTGTAAACATTGCGGTTGTGCAGGCATCTCGCTTCGCTGAGCACGCCCGTTTCCAGATCGATGTTCGCCACCAGACCGCCGCGGCTGCCGTTGTCCACCGGGATGGTCTCCTTGGTGCCGATGCGCTGTACGGCAAAGAACACCTTGAACTTGTGCGTCTTCGGATCCTTGAGCGTGATGAAGCGGATGGTATTGACCGTCTTGTCATAGATCTCGTCCAGATAGTGGTGCTGCTTCATAGCCTCGCTTAGGAACCAGTCGTCGCGGTCTTTCAGATATTTGAGAAAATCTTCTTTGCTGAGCGGTTTCAAGTCGATGCACGGCAGATCCTTTTCGTGATCGTAGGTCATGATGACCACGCCCGTGCCCTTGCCCTTGCCGTACGGCTTGAAGAAATAGCTTCCCTTCTCTTGAAGCAGGGCCAGCGCGTCTTCATAGTCCATGTCCTCGCTGGCAAAGCCGGATAAATAGCCGCGATTTTTGATCATATAGCTTTCCGGCACCCTGACATACTGTTTGAGGATCTCCGCGGAAGCGATCTTGTTGTTGCAGACAAAATCGAACGGCTCGTTGATATATCTGGAACGGTACCAGTCAAATTCCGACAGGTATTCGTGCCGGTCGTTGTGGTCAAAATCGTAAAGCATCCACTGGTCGGCCAGAAAGCCGCCGCAGACGTTGGCTCTGATCTTTTTGTACCACGGGCATTTAAAATGGTTCTTGGCGAATACGATCCTTCTCCAATAGAGAAGGAACAGCTTCGTCTTTTTGATGCCCCATCTTGTAAATTGAAAAAAATCCATAGTTTCCTCTGTTGTTTCTCTTTCAGATATTTATAAATTCAGATCACTGTCTTTTTTCTTTCCTGCTTTCGGCGCTCCGGTTTATCCCAGATGCGCGCGGATCAGCTGCGCGATCTGCACGGTCGAAGTGCCGAGGTTTTCCGGCAGATAATCTGCCCGGTAAGCATCCAGTGTGTCCTGCGGATAGCCGCCTTGCGCGAGACGCTGCATCAGCGCGTCCGCATCACGGAACACACAGCCCGGCATCACTTCGAACAGATCGATGTTCATGCCGTTCTTTTCGCGGTATTCTTCGTAATCGTAGACAAAATAGTACGTCGGACGGTTGAGCACCGCGCTCTCCAGCGCGATCGCGGAATAGTCGGTGATCAGATAATCACAGACTGCCAAAAGATCCACCGCGCGAAAATCCGGACAGTCCCAAACGACCGGATCTTCGGAAACAAGCGGCTGGTTCGGATGTCCCTTGACGATCAGCACATACGGTCCCTGCGCCTGCATATCCGCCATATCCGGATCGCATGCCGACGCGGTCCCGCCCTGCGCGGCCGCTTGCGCTGCCTTGCTGTTCCGCGCAGCTGCCGATGCTTTGCTGTTCTGCGCGGAGACTGCCTGTACCAGCGTCTCCCAGTGCAGCTCGATATTCTTGCGGAATGTCGGCGCGTACAGGATGATCGTTTTCTCTTTTAATTCCGGATAGGCCGCGAAGAACCGGCTGCGGTTCTCCTCCCGCTCCGCGAGCAGGCGGTCGATCCGCGGCAGCCCGCAGTTGACGAGCTTGTCCTGCGGCTGGTTGAAAGATTTTTCATAGAACGGGTTCCACGCCCTGCCTCCGGCGATGATATGATCGTAGTTTTCGTGCATTTTCATCAGGCGTGCCATCTCGGCGCCTCGACCGGATGCTTTGCCCAGCGTCTGATAGCCGGACTGTTTGATCTTGCCGAGCGCGTGCCACATCTGGATCACGGTCAGGGATCTTTTGTGGCGCAAAAGGGAAACGGCCGGCCAATACGCATCCAGCACGCAGACGGACGCGGTTGCCATGTGGTACATGCTGCGCAGGGTGGAACCCGCGAAAGCCAGCATCCCCGAAACGCCGCCGCTGCCCGCGCCCTCGAGCCGATGACAGATCGTCACGATCTCGATATCCGGGTCTTCGCGGCGCAGTTCCTGCTGCACCATTTCAAAATCCGGCGTCAGCGTATCGGACTGTCTGCTCAAAAAAACGACCTTATTCTTTTTCGTCGGAAAAAGCTTCAGAATGCCGTAGATCACCTGCAGTCCGAAGCGCATCAGATAGATCAGAATCTTCTTCATATTGTTCTTCTATTCGCCTTTGTTCTCATTGGGGACGGCATATGCACATACGCCATCCATCTTAATAAGATACCATATTCTCATGCCTTTGTAAATGTTTTCACCGCAAAAAATGCCAAAAGACAGGCGATTTCACACGCTCTTCACCTGGTTTTCTCTCGGTGTTTCTTTCAGTATTTCATTCTGTGTTTCATTCTGCGCGTTCCAGTCCTCGCGGATCCAGGCGCGAATATATTCGGTGAATTTTTTCGCAGCCGCCGAGAGCAGTCTCCGATCACGGCAGGCAACGCCAAGGTCGCGCCAGCCTGCCGGCTCCAGCGGGACTGCCTTGATGCGCCGTTCAAATCCGCGCAGCATCATCTCCGACATCAGGCTGGTCCCTAATCCCTGTTCGACCATCGCGATCACCGCATGGTCGTCGCTCTCCACGAAGATCGCGTTCGGCTTGATGCGGTTCTGGTTGAGGATCGCGGTGATCTCGTCCTCGACGCCCTCATTGAGCGCGATATACGGCAGCCCGGTGAGCTGCGAGACCGCAAAGGACGGGAGCGCGGCATGCGGATCATCCTCCGCGAAGATGCCGACGATTGGATCGCGATACAAAAAAAGCGCGTCCAGCTCCGGTTTGGTCGGATAAGCCACAAACCCGAGATCCACCTTGCCGTCTTCGATCCAGCTGACGATCTGCTCATCGGTCCCGTGCTGCAGTTCAAACCGCACGCCCGGAAAATCCGCGTGGAACTTCGCGATCATGCCCGGCAGCCACTGCGCGGAAACACTGTTGAACGTCCCAACGCGGATCAGTCCCTCTTTAAGTCCCTTGATCTGGTCGATCTGTTCTCGCAAACGTTGTTGGTCATGCAGCAGCATGCGGATATAGGGCAGCAGCAATTCGCCCTCTGCGGTGAGCTGCACGCCGGTGCGGCTGCGGTTGAGTGCCCGCACGCCCCATTCTTTTTCGACGGCGTCGATGGCCCGGGTCAGACCGGACTGCGTGTAACCCAGCTCTCTGGCTGCCTGCGTCATCGTCCCGCTCTCGACCGCCTTGAGCAGTGCTTCGTATTGTGAGATCAGCATGATGTTCTCCTTTTCCTTTTCCTTTTCTTTTTTCTTTGTCTCTTTGCATTTCCATGACTAGAAATCATGAAAATCATGATTAACTTGCGTTTGACGTATGTTAATTCTTATTATATGATAGCTCTATCAAAAGTCAATGCAAAAATCCATATGATTTTCATATTGCGCAAAATTTTTCGGGAGGTATGAAGATGTTTACCAAAGCCATTACAAGAAAACCATGCAAAACACTGATCAACGGCATTTCGACCGCGCAGTTCGGCGAGGGTACTCCGGACTATGAGCTGGCGCTCGCGCAGCACGCGCAGTATGTCAAGACGCTGGAATCGCTGGGTCTTACGGTCACAGTGCTCGAGGGCGACGACCGCTTCCCGGATTCCTGTTTCGTAGAAGACCCCGCCGTCGTCATGCCGGAATGTGCCGTGATCACCAATCCGGCCAGAGAATCCAGGAACGGTGAAAAAGTGGATATGCTGGAAGTCATCCGCCGCTTCTATCCGGAAAATCGGATCTTCCATATCGAAGCACCCGGCACCATGGAGGGCGGGGATGTGATGCTCGTCGACAAGCACTTCTATGTCGGTCTGTCTGATCGTACCAATGAGACTGGCGTCGCGCAGTTCACCAAGATCGTCCGTCCGTTCGGTTACGACGTGACTGCGGTTCCGGTGACGGAGGGTCTGCATCTCAAAGATTTCGCAGTCTATCTGGAAAACAACAATCTTCTTGTCACAGAGACTATGGACAAAGCGATGGCGTTTGCGGACTTCAACCGCATCGTGATCCCGGCCGAAGAACTCTACGCGATCAACAGCCTGAACATCAACGGTACCGTCATGGTCCCGAAAGGCTATCCGCAGACACGCAAGTTCATCGAAGATCTCGGCTATCCGATCAAACTGGTGGACACCAGCGAATTCCGCAAGATCGACGGCAGTCTCACCTGCCTGTCCCTGCGGTTCTAGGAGAACTCCGGGATCTCAGGAGAATTTCCGTAAGATCTGTGGAAAACTCCGAAAAACTCCAAAAAACTCCGCCCCACCTTTATGTTTTAATACGGCAAACCGGCGTGGCCATCGTGCTCTGCCGGTTTGTTTTTTGTTTCGGTCCGCGGTCTGCCCGCCGCCGGTCGGTTCTTTGTTTCGGTCCGCAGTCTGTCCGCCGCCGATCGGTTCTTTGTTTCGGTCCGCAGTCTGGCCGCCGCCGATCGGTTCTTTGTTTCGGCCCGCAGTCTGGCCGCCGCCGCCCACCCGCACGCAGCCCCATGCGTTTCTGCCGGGTAATCTTCATATGTCCTGCGTCCGAACGGCCGCGGCTTCCGGTAAAAAAGGATCAGTCCTATGCTCAGGTTCACCAGCGCCAGAAGATAAATGATGATCCGTTCCATTCTCTTTTCGCCCCTCCTTGCTTTTACAGATTATTCCTTTTGATTTTATCGCCTTCTTTTGAAAATGTCAATATTTCACAGATTCTTTTTCCCTGTGTTTCTTTTGGGTTTTGGGGTATAGTATTCGAAAGAACTATCGATATCATGTAATCCAAATCCGTGAGGTAAATCTATGAGCCAAAAGAATCCATCGCTTCCGTCCGATCCGGAAGCTGCAAAAGTTTATGATATGATCGTCATCGGCGGCGGCCCGGCCGGTTATACCGCCGCCTTATACGCCGCGCGCGCCGGGCTTTCGGTGCTGATCCTCGAAAAGCTCACGCCCGGCGGCCAGATGGCGCTGACCGTGCAGATCGACAACTATCCGGGATTTGACGAAGGCATCGACGGCTTTTCGCTCGGCGAAAAGATGAAAAACGGCGCGCTCCGCTTCGGCGCAGAAAGCAAAATGGCCGAAGTACGCGCGGTCCATCTTGCGGCTGACCCAAAAGAGATCCAGACATCCGCCCGAACTTACCTGGCGCGGACCGTCGTGCTGGCCTCCGGCGCGGAAGCCAAGGAGCTCGGTCTGCCCGGTGAAAAAGAACTGCTCGGGCACGGTCTCAGCCACTGCGCGGTCTGCGACGGCATGTTCTTTCGCGGCAAAACCGTCGCGGTCATCGGCGGCGGCAATACCGCAGTGACCGATGCATTGACGCTTGCCCGCATCGCCGAAAAGGTGATCCTGATCCACCGCCGCGATACCCTGCGCGCCTCCGAAGTCTATCACGGCGCGCTCGCGGAAACAGACAACATCACCTTCCTGCCGGATACCGTCGTCACCGCCCTGCTCGCCGAGCCGCCGCTTCCGTCCGCGTCCGGTACTTCTGCAGACGCTGCAGACAATGCCGGTACAACCTCTTCATCCACGGCCGGTGCTGCAGACAATGCCGGTACAACCTCTTCATCCACGGCCGGTGCTTCTACAGAAGCTGTCTCGGATGCAGCTGCCGTAAACCCTGCACACCCACCGCGTCTCTCTGCCATCCGCGTCCGGAATATGCAGAGCGGTGCAGAAAAGATTCTCCCCGTCGACGGCCTTTTTGTCAGTATCGGCCGCAAGCCGGTCACCGCGCTGTACAAAGACCAATTAGCCATGGACGAAAACGGTTATCTGATCGCGGACGAGACAACCAAGACCTCGCTCCCCGGCGTTTACGCGGTCGGCGACTTGCGCACGAAACCGCTGCGCCAGGTCGTGACAGCCGCTGCCGACGGTGCCGTTGCCGCGCACATGGCGGAAGACTATCTGACGCAAACGCGATAACGCGCTGCAGGATCCGTTTTTTCCAAAAGACGTTTTCCGTGAGTGACCGGATCCGCACGATCATGCTTGCAGCGGAATCATTACCCGCAGGATCATCTCCCGCGCAGAATCCATGCTTGCTGCATAGAACTAGATCTAAATCGCGATTTGAGCCAAAAAAAAGCATTCTACGGACGAAAAGAAGAGGTCAGCCACGCAGTAAAGAATGCGGCGGACGCGGATGGCGGCGAGAAATTTATCGAAAGTGCTCGAATCCTGTCGACGTTTGTCGAAAAAAGAAGAATTCATCGGACCATAAAAGCTCCCGCAGAGATCAACACGAGAGAGAAGACGCCTTGACATGCTTTTTTTTGCATGAAAACGCAAAAAGATAGCAGTCTTATACATCATAAAGCAAAATCCATGCTTGCGGCAGGATCATCTCCCGCGCAAAATCCATGCTCGCTGCGGGATCAGCTCCTGCACAAGATCTATGTCTGGCATACTGCCAAAGAGCAGCCCATCAGAAATGAGCTGCTCTTTTGATTTTTCGCGTATGTGAAACTGCATTTTGAAAATTCGTTCGAAATGCGTTCTATTTGAAATACTTGACCGCAGACGCGAACATCTGCATGTCGAAACGGCCCGGCACATTCCGGTACAGTCCGCTGCCGATGCGTTCGGAATGCCCCATCTTGCCAAGCACTCTGCCGTCCGGTGAAAGGATACCCTCGACCGCCCAAGCGGAACCATTCGGGTTATACTGGATATCCATCGTCGCGTTGCCGTCAGGGTCCGCGTACTGGGTAATGATCTGTCCGTTTGCTGCCAGCTCGGTCAAAAGGGCCTCCGATGCCATGAATCGTCCCTCACCATGGGAGATCGGAACCGTATAAACTTCGCCCGGCTGCACACCTGCCAGCCATGGAGAACGATTGGAAACAATGCGCGTCTGCACCAGTTTGGACTGGTGACGGCCGATCCGGTTATAGGTCAGGGTCGGGCAGGTTTCATCGGTATCGATGATCTTGCCGTAAGGCACCAGCCCCAGCTTGATCAATGCCTGGAATCCATTGCAGATACCGGCCATCAAGCCATCGCGCTCACCCAGCAGCGCCGTAACAGCCTCTTTGATCTCCGCATTGCGGAAGAATGCCGTGATCAACTTGCCGGAGCCGTCCGGTTCATCACCACCGGAAAATCCGCCCGGAATGAAGATCATCTGACTTTCCCGCACTTTCGCCGCAAAGTCTGCGACCGAACGTGCGACCGCATCCGCGCTCAGATTGTTGAGCACGAAGATCTCCGGTTCCGCACCGGCTGCAGCAAAGGCTTTTGCCGTATCATATTCGCAGTTGGTTCCCGGGAAGACCGGGATCAGCACGTGCGGCTTTGCACTTTTGATATTTGCCCGGAAAATCTCTTCGGCCGGGCTGTCGGTCAGGGTCGGCGCCGTTTCTTCTGTCTGGATGTTGCAAGGGTAAACCGGTTCCAGCTTGTCCTCATAAATCTTCTCAAGTTCCGGCATTTCCAGCAGTTCACTGCCATATTGCAGGGCATAGGCCTCGGTGGTTTCCCCGAGCAGGACTGCCGCTTCCAAGGCTTGCAGTAAGGTCTGCAGGCTGCGATCTTCCGCTTGCGATGTCTGCTTTCCGCAAGCCGCATCGTCGCTCAGTTCCGCATCCGCTTCTGCAGAAGCTTTGACATCGACCAGTGCCTCTGCATCGATTTCCAGCAGGAACGCACCGTACTGCTCGCCAAAGAGATCACAGCCCGCAGGCAATGCGGCATCAAAGCAGAAGCCGATGCGATTTCCCAGTGCCATTTTGAGCACGCCCTCTGCAATGCCCCCCATGCCCGGCGTCCAACAAGCTTTGACAAGTCCCGCACGCATCAGCGCCGTGACCGTATCATAAAGCTCGCGCAGGGAATCGCCGCTTGGCAGCCCCTCTGCGTTTCGCTGCGGCTGCAGCAGATAAACCGGATCGCCGGCCTGTTTGAATTCCGGTGAAACGATATGATCCACCTGATCCGTCGTAACAGCAAAGGATACTAAGGTCGGCGGAACCGAAAGATCCTCAAAGGTACCACTCATGGAATCCTTACCGCCGATGGCTGCAACTTCCAGGGCCAGCTGCGCATCCAGCGCACCCAGCAAGGCCGCAAACGGCTTGCCCCACTTCGCTGCATCCTTGCCCAATTTTTCAAAGTATTCCTGGAAGGAAAGATACACCGCTTCAAAAGAAGCCCCGGCTGCCACTAACTTGGAAACGGATTCCACGACCGCAAGGTAAGCCCCATGATAAGGACTCTGTGCGGTGATGAACGGGTTATAGCCCCAGGACATCAAACTGCAGGTCTTGGTATCACCGTGTTCCAGTGAGATCTTATTGACCATGCATTGCGCCGGCGTTCTCTGATACTTACCGCCGAACGGCATCAGTACCGTTCCCGCACCGATCGTAGAGTCAAAGCGTTCGGAAAGTCCGCGGCGGGAACAGATATTCAGGTTTCCTGCCAGCGCATGCATCCGTTCCGTAAAGGTCGCGTCAGCTCCTGCTGCCTCCTGCGGCGATGCGATCGCTGCAGAATCAGCACCCGCGGCCATATTCTGACCGGCCGCGCCTGCGGCCTCCTGCGCCGCCTTCCAAGCTGCCTGCGGCGCCTGTACTGTGATATGTTTTTCTGCGCCGTTCGAGTCCAAAAAGGCGCGTGCGATATCCACGATCTTCTTCCCATTCCAGGTCATGACCAACCGCGGTTTTTCTGTTACGGAAGCCACCACGGTCGCTTTCAGGTTCTCTGCACGAGCCAAACTGCAGAAACGGTCTGCATCCTCTGCGCGTACCACGACCGCCATGCGCTCCTGCGATTCACTGATCGCCAGTTCGGTACCGTCAAGTCCGTCATATTTTTTCGGAACTTGATTCAGATCGATCAGAAGGCCGTCCGCTAATTCACCGATGGCAACGGATACGCCGCCTGCTCCAAAGTCGTTGCAGCGTTTGATCAGCCGCGATGCCTGCGGGTTACGGAACAAGCGCTGTAATTTGCGTTCTTCCGGCGCGTTCCCCTTCTGCACTTCCGCGCCGCAGGTTTCCAAAGAAGATGCGGTATGTGATTTGGAAGAACCGGTTGCGCCGCCGCAGCCGTCTCTGCCGGTCTTGCCGCCGAGCAGAATCACCTTATCACCTGCTGCCGGTACCTCGCGTACCACATTCTCTGCCGGTGCAGCTGCAATGACCGCCCCGATCTCCATACGCTTGGCAACATAGCCCGGGTGATAGATCTCGTCGACTTGTCCGGTGGCCAGTCCGATCTGATTGCCATAAGAGCTGTAACCTGCCGCTGCCGTTGTGACCAGTTTTCTCTGCGGCAGTTTGCCCGGCAGTGTCTCCGCGATCGGCGTCAGTGGATCGCCTGCGCCGGTCACACGCATCGCGCCGTAAACATAACTTCTGCCCGAAAGCGGGTCACGGATCGCACCGCCCACACAAGTTGCCGCACCGCCGAACGGTTCAATTTCGGTCGGGTGATTGTGCGTCTCATTCTTGAACAAGAGCAGCCAGTCTTCTTCCCTGCCCTCCGTCTCGACCTTGATCTTGACGGTGCAGGCGTTGATTTCCTCAGACTCATCCAGTCCATCCAGTTTCCCCTGCTTTTTGAGGACCTTCGCCGCGATCGTCCCAATATCCATCAAAGTTACCGGTTTCTTGCGCTCGACGAACGTTCTCGCATCCAAATAACGCCGGTAAGCCGCCTGCAAGGTCTCGTCCGCAAACTGCACATCGTCGATCACGGTATTAAAAGTTGTATGTCTGCAGTGATCGGACCAATATGTATCGATCATCTTGATCTCGGTAATGGTCGGATCCCGGTGTTCGCTCTCAAAATAAGCACGGCAGCACCGGCTGTCCGCCAGGTCCATGGCCAGCCCGCGCGCAGCGATCAAGTCTGCAAGCTGCGCGTCGCTGTATCCGCAAAAGCCTTCGATCGTCTCGACGGACTGCGGGATCTCATACGCTGCCGCCAGCGTTTCCGGCAGGTCCAGTGCTGCTTCCCGCGCTTCCACCGGATTGATCACATATTTCTTTACTTTTTCGATTTCTTCCGCGTCCAAGCTGCCATCGACGGCATAGATCTTCGCGGTACGTACGACCGGACGTTCTCCACGGGAAATGATCTGGATGCACTCCGCTGCGGATGCCGCCCGCTGGTCAAACTGTCCCGGCAGATATTCCACTGCAAACAACACGTCTGCCTTTGGCAGCGTTTCGCAGACCTGATCCAGCTGCGGCTCCGCAAAAACAGTCTTGACTGCATAGTCAAACAGCGCCCGATCCAGGCCTTCCGCATCATAGCGATTCAGCACGCGGACATTTTGTATCCCGCGGATACCGAGCAGCTGGGAAAGATCGTTCTTTAGATTTTGTGCCTCATGGTCAAGGCCGCTTTTTTTCTCTACATAAATTCGATAAACCATTTTGCCTCAGTTCCTTTCTGCCGCCAATGCGCGTGCGCCGATATCGTTTCGGTAATATGCGTTTTCAAAATGCACTTCTGCCGCTGTCTGATACGCTTTCTCTACTGCCTCCGCAAGCGTCGGCGCCGTTTCCGTCACGCCGAGTACGCGGCCGCCGGAAGTCAGCAGCTTGCCGTCCGCCAGCTTTGCACCGGCGACGTAGATGTTTTTGTCCTGCGGCATGGTGATCGCAAAGCCGGTCTCGTACTTCTTCGGATAACCCTCAGAAGCCATGACCACACAGCACGCACTTTCCCGGGAAAATCTCACATCTGCCTCAGCCAGTCGCCCGTCATAGATCTTCAGCATGATGTCCAGGAGGTCACTCTCCAAAAGCGGCAGGACCACTTGTGTTTCCGGATCACCGAAACGACAGTTGTATTCAATGACTTTCGGTCCTTTTTCGGTCAGCATCAGACCAAAATACAAACAACCGCTGAACGTTCTGCCTTCGCGATTCATTGCCTCCATCGTCGGGAGGAAAATTTCCTGCATGCAGCGTGCTGCGATCTCCGGTGTGTAATACGGATTCGGCGCGATCGTGCCCATACCGCCGGTATTCAGCCCGCGGTCACCGTCCAGCGCCCGCTTGTGGTCCATGGAGGACACCATCGGCACCATCGTTTTTCCATCTGTAAATGCCAGGACCGATACCTCCGGTCCGGTCAGGAATTCCTCGATCACGATCCGGCTGCCGCTTTCTCCGAACACCTTGTCTTCCATCATGGAATGTACCGCCGCCTTGGCTTCTTCCGGTGTTTCCGCGATCACAACACCCTTTCCCAGTGCCAGACCATCGGCCTTCACCACGGTCGGCATCTCGGCCTGTGCGAGATAAGCGATGGCGGAAGCCGGATCGCTGAAAGTTTCATAAGCTGCCGTCGGAATGTGGTATTTTTTCATCAGGTCTTTGGCGAAAGCCTTGCTGCCCTCAAGGATGGCCGCGCGCTTATTCGGGCCAAAGGTCTTAATTCCGCGAGCCTGCAAAGCATCGACCGCTCCCAGCACCAACGGATCATCCGGTGCCACGACAGCCAGATCGATCTGATTCTGCGCCGCGAAATCCGCGATCTTGTCGATCTCTTTTGCGCCAATATCGATACAAATTGCATCCGCTGCAATGCCGCCGTTGCCGGGCAATGCATAAATCGTCTCGATGCTCTGATTTTCTTTGAGTTTTTTGATGATGGCGTGTTCTCTGCCGCCGCCACCGACTACCATAACTTTCATTCGTTTCTCTCCTGCTTTCGTTTCAAATCGCAATGTATCTTTTGCACAAACAGGCAGAAGCGCCGCTCCTGCCGTCTGTTCTTTGCTGTATCAGTGGTGAAATAGGCGCATGCCGGTCATGGCCATCACCATATTGTGCCGGTCGCAAGCCTCGATCACCAGATCGTCACGGATCGAGCCGCCCGGCTGTGCGATGTAGGTCACTCCGCTTTTCGCTGCTCTCTCGATATTATCACCGAATGGGAAGAATGCGTCGGAACCCAGGCATACGCCGGATAAGGAAGCCAGATAAGCCCGCTGCTCACTGCGTGCGAATACTTCCGGCTGCTTGGTAAAGAGCTGCTGCCAGTTCCCGTCGCCGATCACGTCCTCGTAATCCTCCGAAAGGTAGACATCGATGGCATTGTCGCGTTCGGCACGTTTGATCTCCGCCCGGAACGGCAGATCAAGCACCCGATCATGCTGCCGGAGATGCCATTTATCGGCTTTTTCTCCGGCCAGTCTGGTGCAATGGATCCGGGACTGCTGGCCGGCGCCGACACCGATGGTCTGTCCGTTTTCTGCATAGCAGACGGAATTGGACTGTGTATATTTGAGCGTGATCAAGGCAATGATCAGATCACGCTTTGCTTCCTCTGTCATATTTTTGTTTTTTGTCACGATTTCCTTGAGCAAGTCCGCATCGATCCGAAAATCGTTTCTGCGCTGCTCAAACGTGATGCCGAACACCTGCTTGCGCTCGGTCAGTTCCGGCCGGTAATTGACATCCATGCGGATGATATTGTAGCTGCCCTTACGCTTTGTGCGCAGGATCTCCAGTGCTTCCTCTTCATAATCCGGTGCGATGATACCGTCGGATACCTCTCTGGCGATCAGCTTGGCACAAGTCACATCGCAAGTGTCGGAAAGCGCGATCCAATCGCCGAAGGAGCTCATGCGGTCCGTGCCTCTGGCCCGTGCATAAGCGGTCGCGATCTTGGAGTCATCCAGTCCTTCGATGTCATCCACGAAGAATGCTTTTTTCTGACGCTCACTCATCGTAAGACCGATCGCTGCCGAAGTCGGACTGACATGCTTGAAAGAGGCCGCCGCGCATACGCCGAGCGCTTCCCGGATTTCTCTGACCAGCTGCCAGCTGTTCAGAGCATCCAGCAGATTGATATAACCGGGTCTGCCGTTTAAGATCTGCAATGGCAGTTCCTGCCCGTTTTCCATGAAGATGCGCGCCGGTTTCTGGTTCGGGTTGCATCCGTATTTGAGTTCATATTCTTTCATCGTCTTCGCTTCCTTTCAGGTCCTGTCGGGTCCTATCCGATCCCGGGCTGACCCGTATCACGGATTCCCGGTTTCATGCCCGTTATTTCTGGTTCTTATTGATGATCCGCACTTCCGCGTTGCTGCCGTCCGGATCGGTCTGGATCACAAAAAGCGATACCTTGTTGTCCGGGTCCAGCGCCTGCCAGATATCGTCGGTCAGGGTCGTAAGGCTCTCCGGGATCTGCACTCGTCTCGGCTCGCCCTGAAACGTCGGAAGCGGCTTCCCGTCGCTTTCATAGGTGTGGATCAGATGTCCGACGCCGTGCAGCGCCGGATAAGCGAAGAACTGCCGCGCGCAGGCGCTTCCGTTTTCGTCCGCGCTTTTCAGGATGCTCAGTTCATAGGAAAAATCGTCGCCGTAATAGGTCGCTACGCCGCTGATCCGCGGGGTGAAGTTCGGCGCGTCGGGTTCAAATTCTCTGGTCCGCAGCGCTTCTCTGCCGCTTTGACCTGCTTGGAGCGCGTTATAGATGGTGTCGGTCTGGTCACCGTTCGTGATAATGAGTTTGCCGTTCAATCTTGCCGCCGCGCGGTAAAGGATCAGGGACGGATCTTCGACCTTGTCCGGATCGAACGCCTGGGTATAAAGGCTGCCCGGTTCTTTTACGCTGAAGATACGATTGCGGCTGTTCGCGCTTCTTCCCATGATGAAATATGCCGCCGCGAGTCTGCCGCTCGGTGTTTTGCCGAAGAGGACGCCTCTGCCGGGATAACTGTTCTTTGCAAGATATTCTTTGATCGATGTTATGTTTTTACGCATGGATGCTCCTTTCCGATTCGAGGATCTGTGCCGAAACTTCTTCTGCCGCCTCCGGCAAAATGATCCACTCTGCTTCTTTCATGATCCGCTTTTGCAGGGTTTCCGGCGTGTCGTCCGGCAGCACGGAAACTGCTTTCTGCTTGATGATCTGTCCGCCGTCCGGGATCTCATTGACAAAATGCACGGTCGCGCCGCTGACTTTCACGCCATAGCGCAGCGCCGCCTCGTGGACACGGATACCGTAAAAGCCTTTCCCGCAAAAAGACGGGATCAGCGACGGATGGATATTGAGGATCCGCTTCGGGAAGCGGTCTGTAAATTCTTTACTGAGAATGCTCATAAACCCGGCCAGAACGATCAGGTCGATCTCGTACGCGCGCATCAGGCGTACCAGTTCCGCTTCGTAGGCTTCCTGGCTGCCATAGTCTTTTCGCTGCACGACAGCCGTGGGGATCTCATGCTTTGCCGCGCGCGTCAATGCATACGCGTCACCGCGGCTTGCCAGCACCAGGACGATCTCTCCGCTCGCGAGCCTGCCTGCCCGCTGCGCGTCGATCAGCGCCTGCAGGTTCGTTCCGCCGCCGGAAACGAAGACGGCTATCTTGGCTCTTCGCATAAGATCACCTTCTCGCCGCTTGCCGGGGCCTGTACGATCTCGCCGAGCACATACGGCGTTTCGCCTGCCGCCTTGAGCACCTCGCAGGCGCGCGCCGCGTCTTCTTTTGCGACGATCACCGTCATGCCGATGCCCATGTTGAACGTATTGAACATATCATGTTCCGAGATATCGCCTTTTTCGGCGATCAGCTTGAAGATCGGCAGCACCGGTACCGCGTTCTTCTGGATTTTCGCGCAAAGTCCGTCCGGAATGCTGCGCGGGATGTTTTCATAAAAACCGCCGCCGGTGATATGCGAAACGCCTCGGACGCTTGCGACTGCTTCAAAGAGCGCCAGCATCGGTTTCACATAGATCTTGGTCGGCGTCAGCAGGGTTTCGCCGAGCGAAGCTCCGCCAAGTGCCTCGACCGGCGCCGCGAGGTCTGCGTGTTCCACGTCCAGTACCTTGCGCACCAGTGAAAATCCGTTGGAATGTACGCCGCTGGATGCCAGCCCGATGATCATGTCGCCTGCGCGCATGGTCGTCTTGTCGAGCACCTTGGCCTTATCGACCGCGCCGACCGAAAAGCCGGCCAGGTCATATTCGTCGACGCTGTAAAATCCCGGCATTTCTGCGGTCTCTCCGCCGACCAGCTGGCAGCCTGCCTGTACGCAGCCCTCGGCGATGCCGGATACGATGTCCGCGATCTTTTCAGGGTAATTCTTGCCGCAGGCAATGTAATCCAGGAAGAACAGCGGTTTCGCGCCGCAGCAGATGATATCGTTGACGCACATCGCTACGCAGTCGATGCCGACCGTATCATGCTTGTCCTGCAGGAACGCCAATTTCAGTTTCGTACCGACGCCGTCCGTGCCGCTGACCAGTACCGGATGCGGCATGTCGGTGATGTCCAGTTCAAAGAGGCCACCAAAGCCGCCGATGTCTTCGCTGCCGCCCTGCAGAACGGTCCGCGCGATATGGGTCTTCATCAGTTCCACAGCCCGATATCCGGCTGTGATATCAACGCCGGCAGCGGCATAGCTGTCGGATCTTGATTTCTCGTTCATGGTTTGTATCCTTTCTGTGAGTGAAACTTCCGCTCGATTCGATGCGTTAAAATCCAAGCGGCGGGTATTGTGCTTCGATGGCCGCGTTCTTGGCGAGCACTTTGGCTTTGCCGGCGTCACGTTTCGCCTGCAGCTTTTCCGCAAGCGCCTCATCCGAAACCGCGAGGATCTCGGCTGCCAGCAGTGCCGCGTTGACTGCTCCGTCGATGGCCACCGTCGCGACCGGAATGCCCGGCGGCATCTGCACGGTCGAGAGAAGCGCGTCCATCCCGTCCAGCGCGGAAGACTTCATCGGGATCCCGATGACCGGCAGGGTCGTGCCTGCGGCCAGGACTCCGGCCAGATGCGCCGCTTTTCCGGCTGCCGCGAGGATCACGCCGAAGCCGTTTTGCCGCGCGCCGGTGATAAACTGCTGCACCGCTTCCGGTGTCCGATGTGCCGAGTAAATATGGACTTCAAAGGGGATCTCCAGTTCCTGCAGCGTATCGGCCGCTCCTTTGACAACCGGAAGATCACTGTCGCTTCCCATGATGATTGCTGCTTTTTTCATTGTTTACCTCCCTGCATTTTTTCGTTTTTCTCCGCTGTTCCGCACATTCTCGCGCGGGCGCTTTTTCGTAAAAAACAAAACAGCGGTCTTGATAATTCTATCATAATACCGCTGTCCGAAATGTCAACTCATCGTTCGCTTTTTATTTTGTTTTTTTCGTGAAAACAGATCAGTTTCTAAATTTTTTATGATTTTCACGAATATTACCCGTAAATATTTATTTCATTATTCGATATTTTCCAATCTATCCATACCCGTCAGATCAGCTGGCTGAGCCGCCCCGTCAGGTAATCACTGCGGATCATCGAAAGGTTATTGACAAAGATCAGATCGTCGGCCTTTTTTTCCTCCGCCAGCTTGATCAGATCTCCGTTCCAATAGCGGTAATCCACTACATAAACCGTCTGATAGTGGTCAGCCAGATACGGCGCAAAGGCGTTGCCGAAAGATTCTTTGACCACGATGCAAGAGGAGCCGTCCTGCAGATCCTCGTTGGTGATCGTCGAAAGCGCGTTGTCTCCGGCAATGAACGCATTGTATTTGAGCGAAGCCGGGTGTCCGCTGACATCGTAGATCACACTGTAGGAAGCCTTTTTGCCGTCTGCGTCCTCACACTGCATGGACGTGCTGCTGATCGGCAGATAGGCTTTAACGGTATCCGGATTCTTTTCCAGCTCTTTATCTTTGGAGTCGTTGTAGAAACTTCCGAGAAAACCGTCAAATTCCTTGCTTTCACGGCGTGCGCGGCTGATGGGGATCAGTCCCTTGCTGTCGCAGAAGGTCTCGTACGCGTAATAGGCGCCGTCCGCGGTCCAGTGATGGTCGGTCCGAAAGTAGATATATTCATCGCGGTGCTGCATCAGCTTTTCGTAGGGATCCACGACCTTGACCTGCGCGCCCAGCTTTTCTTCGATGGCCGCCAACGCTTTTTTCTGGCTGCTCGACGGGATCTTGTCATAGTCCGCGTCCGGAAGCGTAATGCCGGAGCTCAGGGGGATCAGCAGATCGTAGACCTGGGTCCTGCCTGCCAGCGCCTTCGCTGCGCGATTGACCGCCGCGGCGTATTTCTCGGCCGGTTTGTCCAGATAGGTATACAGTTCGTATCCCGCATCGCCGATGGTCACGATATTGCCGTACTTTTTGATCTTCGCGCCGCTCGTGACGGCCGGATAGCCTGCGGTCTCACTGCCGTCCGCGCTTTCATCCGTGCCGGGCGCCGGCTGCGCGTCCTGCTTTGGTTCCGCAGTTCCGTCGCCGCTGCTCTGCGCATCGGCTTCTGTCTCGATAAACGCGCTTTCGATCTTTTCCCGGGTGCCCTCCGGATCCGCGCTGACGCAGAATACGACGTAGCGTCCCTGCTGCAGCACAACGGCGTTTGCGATCTTATCCGCTTCCTCCGGCAGGTAATCCTGATAGGAATCCGCAAGATCCGCAAGGTAGGTATTCACGGTCTCCAGCGCGCTCTTGGCCGCGTCCGCGTCCGCCAGCGTGAAAATGCCGAACGAATCGGCGTAGGTACCGCTGCCCATACACAGGAGTTCTTTTTCCGGCGCGTCCAGCTCGATAAAGTCCGCGATACGGTCCTCTTTTACCTGATAGAGTTCGCAGTCGAAGCTCCCGTTTTCCAGGAGATCGGCCGCGAGCGCGGTCTCATCCAGTGTATAGTTTTTTGCCGCGCCGCATCCGGTCAGCAGGAACATCAGGCTGAGCAGCAGCAGGAACAGCACGATGCCCGGGCCTTGCTTTTTCATATTTCTTGTTTTATGGTCTCTTTTTCTATCTATTCTCGTTTTTTTCTCCGTATCTATGGAGATCTTGTTCATCAAATCCATGGTCTTACAGTCCTTACCCTTCTTTCTTATGTCTCATTTTGTATAGTCTGTGTTTTTTCTGTTATCTGCGGCCGATCGTTTCGGTCACCGTTTTGGGGATCACAAAGCGGACGCAGCCCATTGACATCGGTCCGACGTCGCCCTCGTCAAAGGCGATGACCAGCGCGCCGTCTTCCTGAATGTAGAACTGCTGCGCGGCGTCGATCCGCTCAAAGTCCCAGGCTGCCGCCGGGTCCTGCGCGTCGCTGTCGATCCAGTATACGATGCTCTCGTCTTCCTGCATCTGCCTGCGCATCTGTTCCTTGATGTTTTCGCTGATCGGCGTGATATAGTCCGCGTCCTCCGCGAACAGATCCGCAAGCCGCATCTGCTTTTCATCCGAACGTCGGATGGTATAGTAGTAGTCTTTTTCCGCGCCGCTGCCGCTGCTCCAGAATGTGATCAGCCTCAGACAGAAATATTCCTCGGTCGTATGCAGGACCTCATAGTCGACCGACAGGCCCGCATAGCCGCCTGCGTCCTCCGCCGCGGACGCTTCAAATTCTGCGATCAGATCTTCCGCGATCGCGCGGATCTCGGCGTTGGTCTCGGCCATGCCCGCGTTTTCACCGCCGCCGTGCCTGCTGCCGCGGATCTCCGGGATCTTTACATCGGCGCTGAAACGACTGTCGATATAATGGTAATCCCGCCAGGTGACTGCCTCAAACAGCGGTCCGATGACCGGAAGTTCCGCCATTGCGTAGGCTGCCGGCGCGGATACATTGGGGATCAGCACCAATAGGCAGCACAAAGCCGCGATCATCAATCGCAGGCAGCGCTGCCGCCGCTGCTTTTTCTGTTCTTTTTTGACCTCCTTGGCAGCGCCGATTGCCTGCTTCATGCGCTCCAGTCCCTCTGCCGGCGCGCGCTCGGCTTCCCGACCGCCGTCACGTGGATTTTCTTTCCATGCTCCCATACTGCGTCTGCCTCCTCTACACGGACATCTCGATCCGAAGTTTCTCAATGGAACGGTAGAGCTTGCTCTTGACCGTGCTGAGGTTCATATTCATTTTTTCGGCGACATCGGCGAGCCGCATGCCTTCAAAATACCGCAGTTCCAAGATCCTCTGCTCATCGGTGCCGAGCTTTTGCAGCGCGCTGCGCAGATCCATCGCGTCCTCACAGCGCGGTTCGTTCTGCGCTCCCGGAACGGTTTCCGGCATTTCGCTTCCCAAGTTCTGTATCCTGCGGCTGTTTTCTCTGCAAAAGCCGAAGATCTCGTTCAGCATGATCCGGTACACCCAGGTCCCCGCAAATCCCGGTTCCCGCAGTGTCTCCGATTTGAGGATCGCTTTGTACGCTCCCTCTTGTACGACATCCATCGCGTCCTCGGCGCTGTGCAGATAGCTGTACGCCAGCCGATAATATTTTTCATAGTTCGTGAGCAGCGCCGTTTCGACCGCCTGCTCCTTTTCATTCTTCAAATCCCGCAACGACATGATAGGGCCCCTTTCTGCTGCTTTCTTTCCGTATCGTTAGATGTGCTCACGTTTCGATAAGTTTCACACATTTTTGCTCTTTTTTAAAATTTTTTGGGGAAGATTTTTTGGAAAAGATCTTCCGCGGATCCTGCTGCTCCGTCAAGTTTCAGTATACAATAAGTCCCGCGCAAAATCTACAGGCAAGTTTGCGAAAAAATGATAACTTTCGGAAAAAAAACATGACAATCGTCCGCGTCGGTGGTAGAATAATTCTATCGTTTGTCTTTTCGGCAAAACAGCCGAAAAAGACCGAAAAGTTTTGAAAAGTTAAAGGAGTATGGATTTATGAGATCACCCGGTTCGGTTGCGTTCAGTATTTTCGGTCTGGATGTGATGTGGTACGGCCTTTTGATCGGCGGCGGCTTCTTGCTGGCAACGCTGATCTGTTATCTGCGCGCCGCGAAGCATCATATCAAACCGGATTTTATTTTAGATTTGGTCATTTGGATGGTTCCGTCCGCGATCGTCGGCGCTCGCGCCTATTATGTCATCTTCAGCTGGAGCGACTATGCCGGCGACTGGCATAAGATCCTGGATATCCGCGGCGGCGGCCTTGCCATCCACGGCGGCCTGCTGCTCTGCTTTCTGGTCGGCTATTTTGTCTGCCGCCATTACAAGCAGGGCTTCGTGCGTACCGCGGACCTGGTCGCCGTTACGATCCCGCTCGCGCAGGCGATCGGACGCTGGGGCAACTTCTTCAATGAGGAAGCGCACGGCGGTCCGACGGATCTGCCATGGGCGCAGATCATCGACGGCATCGGCTATCATCCGACGTTTCTTTACGAATCCATCTGGTGCTTCTGCCTGTTCTGGTTCCTGCTCTGGTTCGACGACCATAAGCGCAGCTTCGACGGTCAGATGATCTCCTTATATATGATCCTGTATTCGGTGGAGCGGTTCTTTGTCGAGGGCCTGCGCACCGACAGCCTGATGATCGGTCCGCTCCGGCAAGCCCAGCTCCTGAGCCTGACCCTGATCACAGCCGGGATCGTGCTCTACGTCTTCTTCAAAAAAAGAAGCGCCTCTGCCGTCGGTCTTGAAGACCATCCTGACAGCAGCGACGACAACTAACGCTCCTTCGACCATTTTTCGCGTTTCGGCCAAAATGGTCGATTTTTTTCTTTCTAAAACTGTAAAGAAGGGCTTTCGAAATCTGCAAACGAGCCAAACGGGTCGAAATACATCAGAAATCGCCCTTAGCGGATCTTTTCCCGGGTAAGGTACTTTCCTTTGCGGCAGCACACGCTGACCGCCGGACTGTTCCGTAACTGAAGCAGGTAGTCCATTTCATCCGCCGCTTCTGTGTAGCGGCTCTTTTGGTGATGGTTGAGTATGTAGTCGGCCTCTTTGATCCTGCCGCGCGCCTCTTGGCAGAACGTCCGCACCGGCGCGGCCAGATGGAAGACCCAGATCGGACTGACGATCGTCACGTGCTCGAAAGTCTCCAGATCCGCAAAGATCGGCTCGATCGGCATATCCCACCGATGCATACCGTATCTGCCGCACCACCAGAAACCCAGGGTGCCCTCGGTCCTCTCGGTCGACCGGATCTCGTACAGGCAGGCACCCGTGCGTTCCGCCTCTTCCAGCGCCAGCTTCTTCGTATAACCCATGCGCGAAAAATACACGACGAGCCGACGCGGATCCGAACCGATATGCGGATAGTCTTTTTCCGAAACCACGAAGCTCTCCTGCTGCCGGAACACCCAAGCCGCATAGCCGCAGATCGCCTGCAGCAGACCGAAGATGAAATAGATCGTCGACATGAAGTTCAGCGGAAACATATAAAACTGAATGCAGATCCAAAGCATGAGCGTGATCCCGAACACGCCGCCCAGCACCTCACCGGCTCTGCGCCGCCGCAGGAGCAGCACCGCTGCGGTCAGATTGGTCAAACCGTTTACGATCAGCAGCGCGATCCCCGGAAAAACAAAGTCCCGGTACAGCAGGTCCGCCAGCGGCAGTTTTTGAAAATACGGCAGCATCGCGTCCATTCCCATGAAACGACCGGACGGGTCCGCCAGCATAGCCGCCGCGCCGCCGACTGCGCCGATGCCGATAAACAAGGTCCAGAAGATCAGGATCTTCCGCGCAGTCTCATAGCGTGATCTCCCGCCGGACCTTTTTCCCTCTTCTGCATCCGCTTTTTCCGCTTTTTCGATATTCATTTTCTTTTCCGAAACTCTCCGGTCTGTCATCTTGTCGTTCCCCACTTTCTGCTGCCCTGCTTTTCGCACCGCAGGCAGCCTCTGCCTTATGCGTACCAGCTTTCGGTTTTGGTGCCTTTTGGCAGCGCACTTTGTTTTGTTTTGCAGCTGTTTTGCATCCCAAATTCTAGCAGATCGCCGTGCCGGCCGCAACCTTGGCGGTACAGGAAAATGTGTCTATTTTATAGGTTTACACCAGGCGATTGCGAAACAGGGAAGCCTTCGGTGCCGCTGTCGTTTCAAAATAGAGAAAGCTGTCGTCTTCCGGCTGTTCGCAGGCGGTGATCCGCCCCTGCATCACCTGCATCGGTGCTTGCGCATAAGTTCCATAGAGATGAAATTTATAGCAGATAAATACCAGAACCAGACACAAAAAAAGGATCAGGATGCCAAAGGAGATCGTTTCCACTCTCAAATCACTGTGCTGTTTTCGCTTTCCGGCGTATCTTCGATGATGTCTCATATTATTTTCATCCTTCCTCATGATATCGAAAATCATACTACAACGCTAGGTCTCTTGTCAACCGCTCGCGAGAAACCGGTCGCGCATTGGCAAAATGAGCCGAACGGAGTTGCGGACACGGATCGGTTATGCTAAGATATAGGAAAACACAGAATTCTAAGGATCAGGAGGAAATCGTCATGCAAGCACCGATTTTAGAAACCCCGCGTCTGCGCATCCGTCCATCCGTCTGGGAAGATCTCGACGCCTTTTACCGTTGGGAACAGCGCCCGGAGGTGACAGAGTTCTTCAGCATCCGCGACGGTCAGACCATGGAGGAGACCGCGCGTAAATTTCTGGAGGACCAGGAAGATCCAAAAGCCGAACAGTTTACGATCGTGCTGAAACCATCCGCGTCAGAGGCCTTCGGTATGCAGACCGCCGATACCGAGGAAAACAAGATCGGCCGCATCGTCCTCGCTGACATCGAGCAGGGCTGGAAAGGCGAACTTTGGCGCATCTATCTTGCGGATACCGCTCTGCGTGGGCAAGGACTCGGCCGCGAAGCAATGCGCGCCGTCATGCGCCACTGTTTCTGCGCCTTGGGCTTTGAACGCCTTTATCTGGATCATTACACCGGCAATCCGGCAGCCTGCCTCTATCAAAGTCTCGGCTTTCAATATGAGGGCGTACTGCGCCGCAACTGCCGCAAGAACGGCGTCCTCTACGACGTGCACCTGATGTCCATGCTGCGCGAAGAATACGAAGAACTGGAAACAACTCAGAAAGGAATGTGACGAACATGCCGGAACTGCCGGAAGTCGAAACCGTAAAAAATGTCTTAGGACCACAGATCAAGGGAATGCAGATCGAAGCCGTATCTGTCCGCTGCCCGAACGTGATCGCGCATCCGGCGGCCGATGATTTTTGTACCTGCCTGACCGGGCAGCACATCCTGGATATGACCCGCCGCGGCAAATTTTTAAACATACGCTTGGAAAGCGGAGACCGCATCGTCCTGCACCTGCGGATGACCGGCGGCCTCTTGCTGACAGCCCCGGCCGCCCCGGAAGAAAAGCATACCCATCTCGTCTTGACGCTGCGAAACGAAACGGAACGAAAAGAACTGCGTTTTGCCGACCAGCGCCGCTTCGGCCGTTTCTGGCTGCTGCGCGCCGGAGAAACCGATACTTGCACCGGCATGCAGAAACTGGGCCCGGAACCGTTTGACCATCTGACTGCCGCCTATTTGCAAGCGAAGCTCGGCCGGCGCCGCAAAGCGATCAAAGAATGCCTGCTCGATCAGACCGTCATCGCCGGCATCGGCAATATCTACGCGGACGAGATCCTGTTCTCGGTCGGCATCCACCCCACTGCACCCGCGGACACGCTGCAGCCGGCAGCCTGGGCCGCGCTTGCCGCAAAGATCCCGGAGCGCCTGTCATATTTTATCGAGAAGAACCGCATCACGCCGGAAGATTACCTCCTGAGCAAGGGCAAAGACTACCGCAATACCCCGTTCCTGCAGGTCTACGGTCACGCGGGAGAGCCCTGCCCGCTCTGCGGCAGCCCTCTTTGCCGCACGGTGATCGGCGGCCGCGGCAGCGTCTATTGCCCGACCTGCCAGAAAACGCCGTCCTTGCGGTAACCGCGCTTGGAAAAACGCAGCACGTTTTCCGACAGCACCTTCAAAGAACGCCTGTTTTAAGAACAAAAACAGGCGCTAACAGGCGCTTCGCTGCCGCCATCCGCCCATATTTTTACATTTGAATTTCAGACCTCCCACATTCCGCGTTTTTCCGCGAAAAGATGTAATGTGTTTTCGCGCCGAAGCCAATTTTTTTAGGTTTCTTTCGCTTTCGATCTTGTTTCTTGTTTTATTCCACAATTATCATTAAATATCTTTGTGTCTCTCACCATTCTTTTGCTTAAGAAAAGAAAAATAATCTTTGATCCGGCGATGGCAGGGAGCTTCGTAAGGCTCCCGTTACATCTTTTTGCGCTTTTTTCGTGAAATTGGGAGTCTGCCTCTGCCTACTTTGATCTTCGCTTTCATCTTCAAAGGTTATCTGAAATTTCTTGTCGAATCTTGTGTTTTATCAGTTATAACTTATAAATTTATAATTTCAAGGTTGAATTTTACTCGTAACTGTGCTATGCTATGGTCATCCACAGGAAGGAGACGAAGATTTATGATCAAACGAGAACTATATATGAGCCGTATCCGTCCTTTTATCGGAACGGAGCTGATCAAGGTCATGACCGGCATCCGCCGCTGCGGCAAGTCAGTCATGTTGGAGCTGATCAAACAGGAACTCACAGAGTCCGGTGTCAACCCGACACAGTTTATCTCTATCAACTTTGAAGATATGAGCTATTCCCACCTGCAGACCGCGCAGGCTCTGTACGACGAGATCACCGCAAGAGCCGCAGAAATAGAGGGTAAGGTCTATCTGTTCTTTGATGAGATACAGGAGGTCAGAGACTGGGAAAAGTGCATCAACTCTTTCCGCGTTTCGCTGGATTGCGACATCTATATCACCGGCTCCAATGCAACGCTGCTGTCCGGTGAGCTTGCGACTTATTTGGGCGGACGGTATGTGGAGTTTGTGATCTACCCGTTCTCATTCGGAGAGTTCATGGAGCTGTACCGTTCGATCACGCCCGATGCGTCCATCCAGCAGTGTTTCCAAAAGTACCTGCTTGCTGGAGGTATGCCTTACCTCGCAAACCTCCGCTATGCAGATGCTCCGTCTAAGCAATACCTTCACGATCTGTTCAACTCGGTTCAACTCAAAGACATCGTGAAGCGGAATAAAATCCGGGATGTTGACCTGCTGGAACGGATCATTGCCTATGTGATCGCCAATGTGGGGACAACCTTCTCCGCAACCTCTCTTGCGAAGTTCTTGAAAAACGAGCAGCGCACCGTCGCCCCGGAAACGATCCTGAACTATATCCGATACTGCTGTGAGGCTTATTTGTTCTATCAGGTAAAGCGGGAAGATCTGCAGGGCAAACAGATACTTGCGTCCAACGAGAAGTATTATATTGCCGATCACGGCATCCGCGAGGCTGTTTTTGGCGGCAATATGCGGGATATCAATCTCATTTTGGAGAATATCGTGTATCTGGAATTGCTGCGCCGGGGCTATGAAGTGACGGTCGGCAGAACGGGCGACAAGGAAATTGATTTCGTATGCGACAAGCGCGGCGAAAAGCTGTATGTTCAGGTCACTTATCTGCTGGCATCGGAAGAAACGACAAGCCGTGAGTTTAGCCCGTATGATACTATCCGAGACAACTTCCCGAAGTATGTTGTTTCTCTTGATGAATTTGACATGAGCCGAAATGGGATCAAGCACCGGAATATACGCGATTTCCTCTTGGCTGATGAATGGAACTAAGCCCCTGCCTGCCGCAGTTTCATCAGCATCCGAACTTTTTCGTGCAGCGGCTTGAGAAAGCAAATATTATATGGTATAATTTATCTTTAGAAATGTGCCTTTTTCGCAAGAAAAAGGGCGTAAAAAAGGCGTAACGAAATTTAACGAAAGGCGAAAGCCCGGGCATCGCAAGGGTTTTCGGACAGGTAAAAGATAAAATGAAATTAGGAATCGTCGGTCTGCCGAACGTAGGCAAGAGTACCTTATTCAACGCGATCACCAAGGCAGGCGCGGAAGCAGCCAATTATCCGTTCTGTACCATCGAGCCGAACGTCGGTATCGTCACCGTACCGGATGAACGCATCACCAAGCTGCATGAGATCTACCATTCAAGAAAAACGATCTATGCCACGATCGAGTTCTGCGATATCGCGGGTCTGGTCAAAGGCGCGTCACAAGGCGAAGGCCTCGGCAACAAGTTCCTCGGCCACATCCGGGAAGTCGAAGCGATCGTCCACGTGGTCCGCTGCTTCGAAAACGACAATATCGTGCACGTCAACGGCCATATCGACCCGGCCGGCGATATCGACACCATCAACACCGAGCTTTTGCTCAGCGACATGGAGATCATGGAGCGCCGCATCCAAAAAGCAGAAAAGAACGCGAAATTCGATAAGTCCGCCAGAGAGGAACTGGATCTTCTGAAACGGATCTACGAGCACCTTTCCGAGGGCAAAAACGCGCGTTCCATGGAACTGGATGAGGAAGAAGCCGAATATGCAAAAACGATCGGCCTCTTATCCTATAAGCCGATCATCTACGTCGCCAACGTTTCCGATGACGAAGCGGCCGACGCCGAAACCGGCAAGAACCCTTATGTGGAGACCGTCCGCAAGATCGCGGCCGAAGAAGGCGCGGAAGTCGTAGTCATCTGCGCGGAGATCGAAGCGGAGATGGCAGAACTGGACGACGAGGAACGCGATCTGTTCCTTGCGGAACTGGGTATTGAAGAATCCGGTCTGGATAAACTGGTCAAGGCATCCTACGCCCTGCTCAACCTGATCTCCTTCCTGACTGCCGGAGAAGACGAATGCCGCGCATGGACTATCAAACGCGGCACCAAAGCGCCGCAGGCTGCCGGCAAGATCCACACCGATTTTGAAAAAGGCTTTATCCGCGCGGAGACCATCGCTTACGATAAGCTCATGGAAGTCGGCGGTTCCCTCGCCGCTGCCAAGGAAAAAGGCTTCCTGCGCTCCGAGGGCAAGGAGTACGTCATGAAAGACGGCGACGTCGTGAACTTTCTGTTCAACGTATAGAGCCGCGGATCGCAAAAATACGAAGACAAGCGCTTCCACCTGCCAAACGGTTGGAAGCGCTTGTGGCTTTCTTCTGTTCTGTGGTTAGGCCCTCCTCACTTCTCCTCTTCGAGATCCATCTCCTCGAAGTGCCGCTCTTCGAAGCGCTCCGCCGCTTCCATAATTTTCTAAGTATGCATAATGTACTGCCTAAACGCCCTTTTTGAAAAATCTGCACGGACTTGTGTGAGTTTTTCCGCTTGCTCCGGCATATTTTCTCACTCTTTTTACAATCCAAACCGGGCTGCAGGGTCTCTGCGACACATCCGCAGCGACATGCATCGAGCATTTTCGACAAGGCTCGACAACCCTCGACAAACGAAGTTCCGGCATGACAGGAGATTCTTTCTCTATCTGTAAAATTCTTTCATCCGCATGACCCTCGCCGCGTACAAATTTTCGAAAAACCGCTCAAAAGCAGTACATTATTCATCCGGAAATATTTCGGGTAACCAAACTCTCGCGGAGTCCGGCATGTGGAGCCGGAAAAATGTGGGAGACACTTTGGCTCTTGCCCGCTTGCCGGCTTCCGTCCGGCCTACGCCATGCTCTCCACGGTGCCCATGAATATCGGGATGCCGGTCTCGTCCTCGATGATGGCATAGAGGAACGGACGGTCCAGGATCACGCGTTTCATTTCGGTCGGTGCCGCGCTGCCGGCCTCCAGCTCTACGGCGGTGACCGCGGCGGCCCGGGTGCCCTCGGTGTCCGTTTCAAGAAAAGCCTTGTGCAGGATCCTGGAGACAAAGAGATTGCCGTCGGTCACGGTCGCCATGAGACTCAGGTCCGCGCGATCCGCGTCGAACAGATCCCGGATCCCCATCGCCTGCAGCGCTGCCGAGAGTTCCGCGCCGCTTTCGGTCTTGAACTTCGGCATGCCGGTCTCCACCGGCACGTCTTTTTTCGAAGCCGACAGTTCCACGAAAGAATCCTCCGTCAGCCCGTTTACAAAGTCCGCCATCGACAGGCCCTCGTTCGGCAGCAGCGCCACAAAACTGTAACCGTCCTCATACGGCTTGACAAACCCGGTCGCCAGCTCGTTCGCAAGATAGGTGTACTCCATGTCATACATCATCTCTGCGGTTTGCACGCTGCCGTCCTCGCAGGTAAACTCCGCGTCCGCGACCTGATGATCTCCATATGGTTTCTGCCACTTACCGTCAAAGGTCAGGGCATTGATCAGGTAGAGCATGCTATCGGAAGAGATCGGTTCATCCAGGATCTTTTCAATGCGGTCCTTGGTGTTATTTTTGCACCATTGATTGATATCCTTGCGCGTTTTTTCGTCAAAATCCGCGCGGAAGACTTCCGCGCCGAACAGCTGCTGCATAGCTGCCGGAAAGCTCGGCTGCACCTGCAGGCGGTCTTCGTCGTTGCGGAACCAGACGGAGTTTGCCGCATTGAGCTGCGTTCCCTCACCCTTGGCGTTCAGGCTCTTCTCGAAGGCTTCCCGCGCATAGAACACCTCGGCACCGACGACATCTTGGATCTGCGCGGCCGTCTCGCCGTCCGCGCCCTCTTCCGCCATCAGCAGTGCGGTCAGCACCGAAGCCGGTGCGATGACAAAGCCGCCTTGCGCCGCGCTGTTTGCCGCGCCTGCCGCTGCCTCCGCGGCGTCCTCATCGTTCTGCATCGCATAGACTTCTCGGAACAAGCGCAGAGAGAAGTCTTGCACGCATTTCTCCCAGCCGTTCGGACAGCCGAGCGGCCGCTCTTTATAGACGCTCTCCTGCCCGTCGTCTGCTTTCAGTTTTACAGTACCGGCCGACAGTTTCCCATTGCCTTCGCCGCAGGCCGCGAGGGAAAGCGCCAGCAGCGCCGCCAGTCCCAGCGGCAGCAGTTTCCTCGCGAGCCTCGTTTTACAGGTATGCTCTTTGACGTTTCTCTTTTCCGCTCTCCTGTTTTCCGATCTTTTCGTTTCCATCTTCTTCTCCTATCTCAAAATCTCCCTTTTGTGCCTTTATGCCTGCGGATCCATCATCACGCCCAGGAACACGGGCAGATGACTTTGGTCATCGACGACCGCATAGACAAACGGCCGGTTCAGGATCACTTCGGTTTCCAGAGGCGCCGCGCCGTCACCGCCGCTGAACAGCGAAACCGACGCCGCCTTTGTCCCATGGCGGTCCACTTCGATGACGGTCCTTTGCAGGGCGTTGGTGATCCAGATGTTTCCGGCTTGGGAAACGACCAAGTCTTGCAGATCGGCTCGCTCCGCGTCGAAAAGGTCCGTCACGCCCATGGCCCGCAAAGTATCTTTCAGGCTCATACTGCTGTCCGCGCGGAATTCTGGGATCCCGCAGACGACCGCGGTTTCGGTCCGGCTCTCCAGCAGTTCCGTCCACGCGTCGCCGTCAAACGATGCGAGAAACGCTTTCATCGACATGCCATCTTCCGGCAGGATCCCTACAAAGCTGAAGCCGCTTTTATATGGTTTCATCACGCCGACAGCATGCGCGCCGGTCAGGTATCCCCATTCGGTGCTGTGCATCATGCTGACCTCACGCACCGAAGCCGGGTCCGTATCGCCTTCGAAATGCCCGGGATCCTCTGAAGCCTGACCGGGTTCACAGGTGAAAGCTTCCTTCCACAGATCATCTTTTTCGTAAGGTGTCTCCCACTTGCCGTCAAACGCGATCGCGTTCAAAAGATAAAATACATCGCTGTCCTGGATCTCTTGGAGCATCCCCTGTATCCTGCCGTCGGTCTTTTGGCTGCACCACTTGTTGACCGCTTTGACCGTCCTTTGATCAAACGGCGCTTTGTAAACGTCGGCATCGAAGAAATAGCGGACGCGCTGCAGATAGTCTTCGCTGACCTGCAGGCGGTCCGCGTCGCGCAGCCAGACCGCGTTAGCGCAGGAGATATCGACGCCCTCCTGCGGCTGCAGAACGGTTTCCTGATATTCCTTGAGCCATTGCGCGCAGCTGTCTAAACTGCCGCTCTCGCCCGCATTCCCCAATACCGCTTCGATCTGCGCGGCGGTCTCTCCGCCTGCGCCCTGCCCGGTCATGGCAAGCGCCGTCGCCGCCGACAGCGGCGACATCACGAAGTTTTCTCCGGTATTGCCCGCGCGGCGGAACAAGTCAAGGGAAAAATCGCGGATACAGTTCTGCGCGCTCTGCCGGTCCGCTACCGTATCAATGCAGGCAGGTCCCGGCCCGGCATTCAGCAAAGTGCTTTTCGTACGGTCGTCCGCGCCGCAGGCTGCGAGCGAAAGCACCAGCAGTGCCGTCAAAGCCAGTGCCGAGATTCTTTTCCCGCAGCAGCTGCCTGCTGCAGCCGTCGTGCGCGTTGTTTCGTGCGTCGCTTTGCGCATTTTCTTTTTCATATTCCGTACGCTCCTTTCTCGATCAGGGTTTTGCTCCGTTCTTTGCGGATATCTGCGGAAATGGCCGCCCGGCGCTCGGTCATCCCGCTTTGCGAGTGTCCCGCGGGCATGACCGCCCTGCGCGCCCGCGTCCTGCTGTCCGACCCCTCTTTCGCTAGTCTGCGCGCATCATCGTGCCCAGGAAGACCGGCGTTCCGGTGTAGGCGTCGATGATCGCGTAGAGGAACGGGCGATCCAGACGTACGGTATATTCGCGGACCGGTTCCGGGTTCAGCGCGGTCGTTCTGACCATGACGCCGGTCACGGCCGCCGCCCGCGTCCCCTCACGGTTGACATCGATATAGGTCTTGTGCAGGATCTCATCGACGTACAGGTTCTGTCCGCTGCACGTGCCCATGCCCGAAAGATTGGCCGCCGCCGCGTCAAACAGGTCTTCCATACCCATCTGCCGGAAGATCTTCGGCAGCGCGCCCGTTTTATATTCGGACTTGAACGCCGGGAGCACCGCGTGGACCACGGCGTGCTGCCCGGAATCGACGAACGCCGCAAAGCTTTCACCGTCCATCTGTTTCAGATATTCCGCGACCGAAACGCCCTCGTTCGGCAGGATCGCCACAAACTGATAGCCGGAGCTGTAGGTCTTGAGGAAGCCGGTCGCCAGATCATCCTGACAATAAGTCTCCTCCTCGGAGTACATCAGGCTGGCCTTCTTTTTCTTGCCGTTTTCATCGGTAAAGTTTTCTTTTTTGATCTGACTTTTCTGATATTGTTTGTTCCACTGATCCTCAAACGCGACCGCGTTGATCAGCACGGCCTGCTGTGCCGGAGAAAGTTCGTCAACGATCTTGTCGATCATGCCGTAGGTGTTCCGGCTGCACCAGCTGTTGATCGCTTTGACGGTACTGCCGGAAAAGTCGCCGCCGCGCACTTCCGCCTTCAGGACATCCTGCAGTGTCCGTTGATAAGTCGGATTCAGCTCAAAAGCGCCGCTGTTGTTGTACCATACCGAATTGGCCACGTTCATCCGGCTTTTGCTGTCCGCGTCGTTTTGCGGCTGTACGGCCGACCAAGCCTGGATCCATTGGTTGAGCGCGCCGGTGCTCATGCCGAACGCCGCCTCCATCTGTTTTTTGGTCTCGCCTGCCGCGCCGTTTTCGGCCATCGACATCGCCATCAAGATCGAGGTCGGCGAGATCATGGAATTTTCTTTTGTGCTGGCTGCTTTTTGGAAGATCTTGATCGAAAGGTCCCGTACTTGTTCGTTGGTATCCCAGAGCTCCTCCCGGCTCCAGAGTTCGGTCGCTTCTTCCTGGCTGTAAGTCCGTACTGCATTGCGGTTCATATCGGTTTCTCCTGTATTTCCTGTTCTTCCTGTTTTTGCGTTCTGCGATCCGACCTGCAGCTCGTTCTGTGCGCTGCCGTCCGTGCCGTCCGATACCGCGCCGTCCGTAAGTCCGATGGTATTGCCGTCGTCCCAGACCAGCCTGCCGTTTTCGCCCTCCAGCGTGCTCGGCTCCCCTGCCGCCGTATCATTTCCGCCGGTCCAAAAACTGCTGTCCAGCACGCCGGAAAATCCGACGGCCAGGGTCAGACAGGCCGCTGCCGAAACCGTCCCCAACACGGTCCGCATGCGTTTTTTCTTTTTCCTTGCGGCTTCTTCCGCCGCCTTGACCTTTTCGCTTTTCGCAAAGACATCCCGGATAAATTCCTCTTTTGTCTTCATACGGATCCCCTCTTTTCTTCCAAAATTTCTCGAAGCGCCCGCTTGCCGCGGTAAACATAGTTTTCCACCTGCTTGCGTCCTTTCTTCATGATCTGCGCTGTTTCTTCGTAGGAAAGCCCCTCCAGGTAGACCAGATGCAGCGCGGTGCGGTATTCTTCTTTGATCCCGTCCAGCGCCTCCGCGAGCTGTCGTTTTTCCTCGCTGTCGAGGATCTTCTGCTCCAGCGAGATAAGATCCGCGTGTTCCTCCGCCGTTTCCATCGGTACCGCCCGCAGACGGCTATGGCGGCGGATCCAGTCGACCGCCTTGTTTCTGGCAATGGCAAACACATAGGTCTTGAGCGAACTTTTCGCGCCGAACCGGTCCGGGTGGACGATCAGTTCGACAAAGACATCCTCTGCAAGATCTTCGGCTGTGTCCATATCGTTTACATAGCGATGGATGAAGAAGATCAGACTCTCGCGGTAGAGGTCCACGATCTCTCCGAACGCATCGCGGTCTCCGTCTATAAAACGGCGGTAGCTTGCTGCACCGTGATCCATACGTTCCTCCGTATCCCTTTTCATATAGTTTGTCGTTTTTGGGAAATAAAACCCTCACTTCCAATTTAACTTTTTGCGCGCCCGCGGTCAACTGTTTTGTGCGAATTCTGTATTTTCACTTGCCCGCCGGGCATAATTCCAATATAATGGAAGTAACCAAAACACAAAAAGGACGACAGATATATGGAATCGCAGACACAAGAAAAAAAACGCACCGGCACGCCGAAAGACGCGCCGGCCGCCAAGAAAAAGAAAAAAGCTGCCGCCAAGGGCATCCCGAAGCCGAACCCGTGGATCTACTACCCGGCCTCGATCATTGTCCGGCTATTTTTGCGCTTCAAGCTCAAAACGCACTATGACACCGCCGCGCTCAAGGGCATCCGCGGCCCGGCCTTTGTGGTCTGCCCGCATGTGTCCAATATCGACTTCCTGTTGGTAGCCATCGCGCTGATGCCGCACCGGCCGACCTTTGTCGTCAGCCAGCATTTCATGGTCAATCCGAAGACGCGCTGGATCTTGGAAAAAATGCATGTGATCCCCAAGAAAATGTTCTGTCCGGACATCAAGACGATCCTCAGCATCATGCGTGCCAAAGAATCCGGCAATATCATCGTGCTGTTCCCGGAGGGCCGCCTGACCTGCTTCGGTCATTCGCTGCAGGTGACGGATGGGACCGCGGAGCTGGTCAAAAAGCTCGGAGTCCCGGTCTATATGATCTCGGAAGACGGCGCCTATAAGTCGTTCCCGAAATGGGGCCGATCCGGTTTTCGCCCGGGCCGCATCTTAGTCCGCGCCGAAAAGCTCCTGGACGCGGAAGCCATCCCGTCCATGAGTCTCGCGGAGATCCACGCCGCGCTGGAACGCGCGGTCCTGCACGACGAAGACAAGATCTTTCCGGATGTCCGCTACCGCTGCAAATCACCGGCGCTGGGGCTGGACGGCATCCTCTATCAGTGTCCGTCCTGTCTGGCGGAATTCCGGATGGAGACCGACGATCGCCATATCCGCTGCGCTGCCTGCGGTTTCGAAGCCGAACTGGACGAGACCTACCGGCTGCACGGCGCGCCGTTTGAACATATCAACGATTGGTATTTCTGGCAGGAGTCGCTTTTAGATCTCGATACGCCGCTGGAGAGCGAGACCGTTCTGGCCGCGGTCGGTCCGGACGGCAACATGGACCGCAGCGCCGGCGCGGGCCGCGTGTACATGGACCGCGCGGTCATCCGCTATACCGGCACCTGCTGGGGCGAGCCGCTGGAGTTCACCGAAAAGACAGAAGACATCAAAGCGTTTCCGGCCTCCGTCGCCGGCCACTTCGACATTTATCATAAGAAGAACCTTTACAACCTGCACCTGCGTCCGGATCCGCGCGCGGTCATCAAATGGGTCAGCTATCTGGACAAGGTGACAGCCGAACGGGATAAACGCGAAAGCGCGGACGTCCGAGCAGATGCCCAAAACGTATAGAATGTGCAAAAAAGTGGACTTTTTCTTGTTAAAAGATAAACTTTTCTTGCTATTCCGGATTTTATCAGTACACTATATATTGGGGTATTTTTACGGATGTGGGGAATTTTTTTCATTAACAGAGCTTCTTGAAAGTTAGGAAGGCAACATTTATGAACGTATTTAATTTTATTTCTCTCTTCGGCGGTCTGGCGCTGTTTCTGTACGGCATGCGGCTGATGGGAGACGGGCTGCAGCAAGGCTCCTCCGGGGCGCTTAAGAAGTTCATGGAGAAAGTGGCGAACAATCCGCTCACCGGTTTTCTCTTAGGGCTTCTGGTCACTGCGGTCATCCAGAGTTCGACGGCTACCATCGTCCTGACCTCCGGTCTGGTCGGCGCGGGTATCCTCACGCTGCGCCAGTCCATCGGCATCATCCTCGGCGCCAATGTCGGCACCACCGTGACCGGACAGATCATCCGGCTTCTGGACATTGACGGAGACGCATCCTCATGGCTGAACATCTTCAAGCCGTCCACACTTGCGCCGGTGGCCGCGATCATCGGGATTCTGGTCATCATGACCCTGAGCTCGAACAAATCGGACATCATCGGCAAGGTCGCGATGGGCTTCGGTATTCTCTTTACCGGCCTGCTCAACATGACCGCCGCCGTAGAACCGCTTTCCGAATCGGAAACTTTCGCGAACCTCTTTATCCGGATGGCGGACACGCCGGTCCTCGGGTTTCTCGTCGGTACCGGAGCTGCGTTCCTGATCCAGAGTTCCTCTGCTACCATCGGTATCTTACAGGCCCTATCCGTGACCGGCGCATTGACGTTCAGCTCCGTCTACGCGATCATCATCGGTGTGAACATGGGTGACTGCATCACCACGGCCATCGTCTGTTCCATCGGTTCCAAGGCAGACGCCAAGCGGACAGGCATGATCCATATCTTCTTCAATATCGCGGCTTCGATCCTGGTCATCGCTGCCATCGCCATCCTGCACGGAATGGGCGTTTTGGACAGCATCTGGGACGCGCGGATTACCTCGGGCGGCATCGCCAACGCGCACACGCTGTTCCGTCTTTTCGCGGCGATCGTCCTGCTTCCGGTTTCTCTGCAGTTTGAAAAGCTGGCGAAACTGGTGATCAAAGATGATAAGGGTGCCGCGGACGGCATCGACGAAGAGATCAAGCATCTCGACGAAAAACTGTTTGCTTCGCCGGCTCTGGCGCTTTCCAGCATCAGCAGCGTCATCTCCAAGATGGCTTCGCTGGCGATCTCCGGCGTCAAGACCTCGGTGCGGACGATCCGTCATTACGACGAAACGGCCGTACAGAACATCAATCAGAACGAAGACAATATCGATACGCTGGCCGACAAGGTCGATAATTACATGATCCGTTTCTCGCCGCACGTTCCGAAAGGCGCGAGCAGCAATCTGCTGAACTATTATATCCAATGTTTCTCCGAGTTTGAGCGGATCGGGGATTACGCGACCAATATCACCGAAACGGCTTCCGACATCGCAGGCAAGGGCATTCAATTTTCATCGACGGCCCATTGGGAGCTTGCGGTCCTCGGGGAGGCGATCGCGCAGGTACTGGATTATTCCTACAAGGCGTTTACCAAGCTCGACGCGCAGGCTGCCAAAAAGATCGAGCCGATCGAAGAGGTCATCGACGATCTGGTCTCCCAGCTGCGTTCCAACCATATCGAACGGTTCCACAACGGGGACTGTACGGTCCACGGCGGTATCGCGTTCCTGGACATCCTGGTCAATATCGAGCGGATCTCCGATCAGTGTTCCAACATCGGCATCTACACGCTGCTGCTCAAGGAGCCGCAGACCGTACAGAACCAGCACGATTATTCCAAATATCTGCACAGCGGTCAGGACGCGGAGTTCAACGCGCTCTACCGTAAATATCACAATAAATATTTCGATCTGCTCGCGAATCCGAATGGGTTAGACACGTTATAAGTCAGAAAGACAAGAAAATCAGATCAAACAAATAGACTGTACCGTCATGGCGATCCTCTCGCCCGGGTACAGTCTTTTTTCGTTTTTGTCTATGCTTTCATGTAGGCAAAACCCGTGTTCTTCCACTTCCGAAGTCCCTAATCTGCCAGTTCGGTGCGCATGCGAACCAGCTGGCGGAGCAGGCGGTTCAGGTCGTTGACGCGTCTGCATACCACATAGGTGTTTTCCTCATGATGCATGAAGATCGTGTTCAGCGTCCGGTTCAGATCTTCACAGAGATCGTCCACTGCGGCCGCAAAGCTGGCACGCAGGTCACGGCTGCCGTCTTCTGCCACGGTGCCGCCGCGGAAAAAGTCGACCGTGCTGATCTTATAGTGATATTCGATGCCGAACATCTCGGAAACCTTCATCGACAGGCGATTTTTGATGTCGTTGCTGTGCGCTTCCAGCATCCGCGGATTGCTCTTGAAGTTTTCGGCAAACTCAGCCGCCTCTTGCTTCACCTCCACGAAGTATTCGTTGAGTTCCTTGAACTTCGCGTCGAATTCCACCATCGACATCTTCAGGGCCGTGCGGTAGAGCACGATCTGCGACAGCGCGCTTTCGATGATATCGCGCATTTTGAGCTTTGCAGAGGTTTCGATGATCTCCCGTACCGTCGTCCGGCAGTCCTGCTCGATGACGTTCTTCAGCTCTTCAATGCCGGCTCCGCTGCGCGCGCTGACCGGGAACAGCTGGATCTCTTTGACACCCATCAGCTTGCAGATCAGACCGCGGCAGTAGTTCAGATAATCCGCCAGATCCGCTTCATCGATGGTATCGATCTTATTGACGGCAAAGTAGAATTTGGACGCGAATTCCTTGGCGTTCTGCAGGAAATCGATCTCGATCTGGTTGATCGGACTGTCCACGGAAAGCATGAAGATGACGGCGTCGCTCTCTTTGACATAGGAATAGGCCGCGTCGGAGTTTTTCTGATGTACAGAACCGACGCCCGGCGTATCGACAAAGGTCAGTCCTTTCTGCAGGAACGGCGACGGGCAATAAAGCTCTACTTCGGAAACGCCCAGATGGTTGTCGCTGTTTTCCTGTTCGTTGATATAGGCAGACATCTCATCAAAACCGATCTCCTTGACGATCCCGTTGTCAAACCGCACTGTTGCCGCCTTTTCGCCGTATTCGATCGTGGTTACGACAGCCGTGACCGGGACGATGCCGACCGGCAGGATCTTATCTTCCAAGATCGCGTTGACCAGCGTGCTCTTGCCGCGTTTAAACTGCCCGATGACCGATACCGTGATCTTCTGGTTTTCCAGTTTGTCACAAAGCTCCTCGGCTCTGGCTAGTTCTCCTTTGGTGATCTCATATTTTCCGAAGATATCGCAGGCTTCTTTCACGACCTCCACGATCGGACGTTTTTCCTGCTTCTTCGCTGCCTGCACTTTCAGACAGGTCATCTGACAGCCGTTCTTCGCGTCCGGACAGCCGACACAATTTTTGCTCTGATATGCCATCGTTTGTTCTCCTTACTTTTGCTGATAAAACGGACAGACTGCACAAGCCGGGTCCTGCGCGCGCTTTTCTTCGTCGCAGTATAACGGCTTCAAGATCAGATTCGGCCGGATCTTATCACCGGATAGGGACTTCAAAGCCGCGATCTCGCACAGAGTGCCGACAAATTCAGTATGCTGACCGGCCTTGACGCCGCGCATGGTCTCGCGGTACAGCTTCGGCATGTCACGATCCGCGAAAGCCGGATCATATTCATAAAATTCTTCAAACGTCGGCAGCTCCACCGGATTGTACAGCGGACAGAACAGCATACAGGCGTTGCACTTGCTGCACCCGTTTTCGTCCACCAGCGGCAGAGACTTCGTTCTGCCCTCTTCCGGTTCCTGCATCTTGACACAGACATATTTACAGCCCACAACACAGGCGGCACAGCCGTTGCAATGCGGGATTCGTTCTTTTAACTGCATATTCAGCCTCCATATTCCGCCCTGAGAAGATCCATGCGTCCGGCCTGTTCCGCAGAGTCCGGCATCCGCGGTCTTCACAGGGATAAAAAATAACAGTGCGCCGTTTTCGCGAAACGAAAAAGGGCAGCACTGTTATCATACTATATTTTTGCCGAACATTCAAGACATTCAACTGATCTGTTTTTCCGTTTCGTCCAGAAGATTCGTCATACTCTTGAGCGCGATGCTCAGCGTGGACATATTATGCAGAAGTGCCGAAGTTGTCGGTTGGATCAGTCCTGCGACTCCGCTCAGGATCAACAGTAGATTGAAGCTGACGATAACGCGGTAATTCCGGTGGATCCTCTGCATCAGAGCCACCGCCAGACGACGGAGGATGACCAGTTCAAACAAATCTTCCGAAGAGATCGTGATATCCGCGATCTCGCGCGCGATCGCCGCACCGGAGTTGATGGCAATGCCCGCGTCGGCTTCCGAAAGCGCCGGAGAATCGTTGACGCCGTCTCCGACCATGATCACGCAATGTTCAGCTTCCCGCTGCTGACGGATGAACGCCGCCTTGTCTTCCGGCAGGACCTCTGCGTAGAACGTATCGACGTCGACCTCTTTCGCGATCGCCGCTGCCGTATGGCGGTTGTCGCCGGTCATCATGACCACGTTCCGGATCCCGCAGGCATGCAGGGCTCTCACAGCCTCTGCCGCTTCTTTCCGCAGCGGATCGGAAATGCAGATCACAGCCGACAAAACGCCGGAGATCGCCAGATACAAATAAGAATATTCGCCCGAAAGCGCGTCAAATTTCCAACGTTCTTCTTCCGGGATCACACAGCCTTCATCCTCGAAGACAAAGTGTTCGCTGCCGATCACGACCTTCCGGCCTTCGACCGTGCTCTGGATCCCATGTGCCACCACATATTCCACTTTGGAGTGGTATTCCTCATGAGAAAGCCCTCTTGCCTTGGCTTCCTGGACAACGGCATTGGCCATGGAATGTGGATAATGTTCTTCCAAGCAAGCCGCCAGACGCAGCATATCGTCCTTGGATCTGCCGCCGAACGTGATGATATCCTCCACTTTCGGCGTCGCGTAGGTCAGCGTTCCGGTCTTATCGAAGACGATGGTGTCTGCTTTGGCGACTGCCTCCAGGAACTTGCCGCCTTTGACGGAGATATCGCTGCCGCTGCATTCACGCATGGCCGAAAGCACCGCGATCGGCATGGAAAGCTTCAAAGCGCACGAAAAATCAACCATCAGAACGGCCAGAGTCTTCGTCACATTGCGCGTCAAAAGATAGGTCAGCGCTGTACCGCCTAGCGTGTACGGCACCAGTCTGTCCGCAAGGTTTGACGCTTTGTTTTCGGTTTCGGATTTTAACTTTTCCGATTCTTCGATCATATGGATGATGCGGTCATAGCGTCCGCTGCCGGAAACCTTTTCCACAGTGATCACGCCTTGTCCTTCTTCTGCGACCGTACCGGCGTAGACCGAGCTTCCGCATTCTTTTTTGACCGGGATCGACTCGCCTGTCATCGATGCCTGATTGACCATCATCTCGCCGGATACCACTTTGCCGTCGAGCGGGATCAGATTGCCCATGCGGATCACGACCAGATCACCGGCTTCTACCTCATGGATCGGCGTCAAAACTTCATGATCGCCTTCCTTCACCCATACCTTGTCGACATTCAGTGACATCGCGCCGGCCAGATCCGCGACAGACTTCTTATGCGTCCATTCTTCGAGGATCTCGCCGATCCGCAGCATGAACATGACGGAGGACGCCGTGTTTACATTGCCCTGCAGCATGGAAACGGTGATCGCCGTCGCGTCCAAAACCTCGACGGTGAGTTTTCCCTGAAGCAGGGACGCGAGGCCTTTTTTGATATACCCGGCGGAACGACAGACCGCGATCCCCGTGCGCAGCGGCATCGGGAAAAGCAGTTTGGAAACGCAGCGTTTCGCGACGGTAAAGACCAGTTTGTCCTCAAATTCCCGGTTCAGCGCCCGTGAAGTGTGCTCCGGCACCAGTTCGAGCTGCGCCGCGGCCGCGAACTGAAACGACGCCAGCGCCGCCAGGAGCAGGTCCCGTCCGTCACTTTCGCAGATGATCACGGCGTCGCAGGTCCGGTCGTAGACTTTCACTTCCTTGACCGGCTGCAGACTGCGCAGGTAATATTCCAGTATGTCCGCATCCTCCAGCGTCATGCGGCCGCAGCACAGATGTACCCGCATTCTCTGCATGCCGCGGAGTCTGCATTCATGCAAGATCTTACATTTCATTGTGATCGCCTTCTGTTTTTTCTGCTTTTTCTGCTCCGCAGCAGGTGCAGGTATCGTCCGCTTTGCCGCAGTCTTCTACCACTGCCGCAGCGGCTTCTTCCGCGCGTACTTCATTGATGACCTTCGCGTCTGCCAGAATGTCATCCGCGTTTTCTTTTACGTTGGTCGCTGTCTTCATGACGGTTTCCTTTGCGCGCAGGACTGCCGCTGTGGTATGGGTATATACCTTTTTGGCGTCGTCGCTGCCCAAGATCTTAAGGCCTGCCGTTCCAAAGAGAACGCCGCCCGCGAATAATCCTACTTTGTCCCATTTTACGTCTTTCATCTTCTTCATGGTGTATACCTCCTGTTTTTTCTCATATCTTTTGAATATAACTATTATAGTTAGTCTCTGCTTACGTGTCAAGGATCTGCTCCGATTTTCAGCAGATCTTCACAAATTTACGGCTCCGCCGGGGCCTGCGCCTCCCACTTTCGCCGATTTCACTTTCACGGTTGGCCTGCGCCTCCCACTTTCGCCGATTTCACTTTCACGGTTGGCCCGCGCCTCCCACTTTCGCGAAAAAATCGCGCAAAGATGTAATGCAGACTGCGCAGTCTCTTACGTCACGCCAAAATTCAGGCGATTTTTTTCATCGAAAGGCCAAGCTTTGACTTCTCGCACAACAAATCTCTACATTTCTTGTTTGAATCAACATTTTATACAGGGCGGGTGTGAAATCTGATCGCCGACGAGCAGCAAAAGCGAATGTGCATTACATCTTTTTGCCCAAAACAGCCGAAAATGGGAGGCGCAAAATTCAAATGTAAAAGAATGGATGCGCTTCTCGCTGTTGTGTCCGCTAAAGGCTGCAGGCGCACTTCGTCCAGACAAAAACGTGCTGCAGACCACCCTTATGGGTATTTGCAGCACGCCGGATCTTTGTCACCTTAAAAGTATGCGCAGCGAAAGTGAAGCTACGGCTGGAAATTCCTAACGATCTTTGTGATCTGTCCGTTCTCGACGGTCACGGTCGTGTTGTTGACCTCAAAGCCGTATCCGTTCGCGTCATCGGCCAGGATCTGCCGAAACTCTGCCGCCCGGTATTCTCTGTCCGGATGGTCAAGGTCGGAATTATCTGTGAAGACAAACGTTTCCGCGAGCGGCAGGCTTGCGGTGCCGAGGTCCGCATAGGTGTGCGTATCATCCAGACCCTCGACGTAATATACGCCGCCGTCCTCATCGCTCGGCGCAAAATCAATGCCGTCTTGCTCCAGACCGCCGTTGACGGAGATCAGACCGTTTTCATTTTCTTCTGTGGTCTCGACTGCATATTCCTCTCCGCCGGCAACCACCGTATCCCCTGCTTTAAGCGTCGTGATGGCAACCGCGTCAAACAGCTCCTCTTCATAGCCGGTCACTGCCAGCGTCAGCGTTCCGTCCTGCTCCGTCAAGTCCGCTGCCGCGAAGGAGGCCGGGAACGTGTCATCGGTCATCGACTCCATCGTGTTTCCGGAAAGCATCGGTTCTACGCGTTTTGCCTCATCCTGTGCTCCGTTGTCCTGCGCGCCGCATCCGACCAGCAGCATCATGCATACCGCCAGTGCGAGCGTCCATACCTTTTTCATTTTCACACTATCTCTCTCCTTTCATCCCCCTGTGGGCGTCCTCATTTTAGCACTTTCAAAAATGAAATGCAAGAGGAAACACAAGAAAAAAACGCCGCAAACGACCTCTCCGGCCATTCACAGCGCGTATAATCTTGGTTGCGGGGGCCGGATTTGAACCAACGACCTCCGGGTTATGAGCCCGACGAGCTACCAACTGCTCTACCCCGCGATATCTATGATATGCAGCTTTCGTATCTTTATGCTGCAGATCATCAAAAAAAGATTGGTGCCGGAGACCGGGGTCGAACCGGTACGATCGGTAAGGATCGCAGGATTTTAAGTCCTGTGCGTCTGCCAATTC
>CAKQQT010000011.1 GCA_934271235.1 uncultured Clostridia bacterium
CGTCTCATTTCATAGGCCGCCCCTTAAAGAAAGAGGGCTGCGCCCTAACGGTTATTTTCCGTTAATGCGACAGCTCCTTTCCTATTCTTCCACACTCGGCATTTCTTTCGCCGCGTTGTTTTTTAATTCCGCGAAGCGCTTGATCTTCATCGTGCTGGTCTTTTCAAAAGCGTCCGTTTTGATCTCCAACTTGCGGATGCACTTGTAATTGGAGAGCTTCCGGTTGACCTGTTTGATCTGGTTCCAGATGATCTTATAGATTTCCTCTTCTGTAAACGGCTGCAGCGGATTTTTGCGCTCCATGCCGTGCAGGTTCTCGATCTCGTCATAATTCGGAATGACCCTTGCGGTAATGATCAGTTCTTTTTCTCCGGCGACCTCTTTGCCGTAGACCATGCATTCCGCAATCTCCGGCACGTCTGCCAGCAGTCCCTCGATCTCCTCCGGGTAGATGTTCTTGCCGTTCTGCGTGACAATGACATTCTTGCTGCGGCCGGTGATATAGAGGAAACCGTCCTCGTCCATATAACCGATATCGCCGGAATTGAACCAGCCGTCCTCCATGACCGCCGCGGTCGCTTCCGGGTCTTCATAGTATCCCAACATCACGGTTTGGCCTTTGATCAGGATCTCGCCCTCGCCCTTTTCATTCGGATCTTTGAGTTTGATCTCATCCCCGTGGACCGCTTTTCCGGCGGAACCGACCCGCATATCAAAATCCGGCGTCAATGCCGCGATCGGAGCCGTTTCCGTCAGGCCATAGCCCTGCAGGAACGTAATGCCGATGTCGATCAGCCATTTACCGACCTTCGCGTCGATCGGAGCCGCCGCGGAAACAATAATCCGCAGCCTGCCGCCCAGACTTTCATAAATATCCTTAAAGACTTTGCGCTTTACATCGATGCCGACATTGCGCAGCCCGTTCGTCAGACGGATCATAGAACGAACGGCCCCCTCTTTTTTGCTCTTTTCGATGTTTTTCTGGATCTTTTTGTACAGCGTTTCGATCAGCAGCGGCACGGCGATGATGGCTGTCGGATGCGTAGTCTGCATATCACTGACCAGATGCTTCAGCCCCTGGCATACCACGATCGATGCGCCCACTGCCATCGGGTAAAGGAAACCGATCGTCGATTCATACGTATGATGCAGCGGCAGCACGGAAAACAGTCGGTCCTCCGGCGTCAGCCAGACATACGGCGTAACAGCATTGATGTTCGCTGCCAGATTGCGGTTGCAGATCATAACGCCCTTCGCCGCAGATGTCGTGCCGCTGGTAAAGATCAGCACCGCGAAAGCATCCGGGTCGATCTCCTTGCTGAGCAGGCTCGTATCCCCCAGATCGGTAAACACTTTTCCTTCTTCCCGCAGGAAGTCAAAGCCTACAAAGCAGCCGTCTTCCTTTGCGTCGGAATACATCTCGATGCAGAACTTGATATTCGGGCAATGCGCCGCCGCCTTTTTGACCGAATCCCGTTTTTTCGGTGAATAAATGATCGCCGAAGCGCCCGAACGCCGCATCAGATTTTCGAGTTCGTTGTCCGGGAGTTCTTTGTCCGTCGGAACCGCAACGCCGGCTCCGCACAACAGCGCCATGTAGGAAACATACCATTCATATGTAGTTTCGCCCATGATCATGACTTTTTCGCCCTCCAGATCCAGGACGCGCAAAAGCGCCGTCCCGAAATCGTTGACGTCCTGCCGGAAGCGGCCGTAGGAAATTTCCCGAAAGCCTTCCTTCTTATTAAAGCACTGCAAAATAAACGGCCGATCTTTGAATTCTTCGGTCGAGCGCAGGAAAAACTCCTTTACCGTACGGTAATGCGTTCCCTCGTATTCCTCATGTTCGCCGCGCCGCTCCAACTTGCTCCGCAGCGCGTCGATATTCTTCTCTGCATACTCCGACCGCAGTTCCTCCAGATCATCCACTTCTTTCATCTTATATTTGGGAAGTTTGAAATCCGGCATTTTCTTTAAAATTCTCGCCATAAAAATTTTCCTCCGTTTCGAAAGTCCTGCTGCTGGCAGCAGGCGGGGTTTCTATCTTGATTGGATCGCATTCTTTTTTTGATCCTATTATTATACATGAGTTTTTTGTAGAATTTATGAAGAAAACACAGTCTGCGGGAAATTCCTCCGCCGCGGCAAACGCTCATGTGCGCAGCGCGTGTATGGCACGCGTGAAATGCTTGCCGCAAGGTGAATGCGCAATGCTGCGCAGCGCGTTTGCCGCATCACCGCTTGGTGCGAAAGATCAAACGCTTGAGGACCTTGCCGTCAAACGGGGTCAACGGATAAAGGTAAGACGTCCCGGACAGTGTTTTGGTCATGCCCATGACCAAAACACTAATGGCTGCCGCGGCGATGATACCGCCCAGACCCAGCACCTGCGCGCCGATCAGCATAAAAACACGGCAGAATTTCATCGCGTAAGAAAGCTCGATGCTCGGCTGTGTAAACGCGGCCAGCGCGACCACCGCCATGCAGAGGATCGTCTGCGGAATAAACCAGCCGGAGCTGATGCTGAATTCGCCGAGGATCAGCGCGCCGATGACGGACAGCGACATTCCCAGCGAAGTCGGTGTATTCAGAGACGCCAGTTTCAGCGCGTCGATGGCCAGCTCCAGCAGCATGAACTGCCAGAAGATCGAGATCACATAATCGTCTTCCGGCACAAAGAACCGCAGCACATCCGGCGTAAACCACTCATATTCGACCATCAGTACATAGATCGGCGTCAAAAGCAGGATCACTACAAAATTCAGGATGCGCAGGAAACGAAAATAGTTGCCGGTCAGCTGCGGGAAATAGTAGTCGTCTGTATCCTGAAAGAACTCGAACACGCTCACCGGGATCATCATCGCCGTCGGAGAATTGTCCGTGATCAGCACCACCTTGCCTTCTTCCAGATGCGCCGCCGCCACATCCGGCCGCTGGGTATAGCGTACCCGCGGGAACGGATTCAGTCCATTCGCAACGCCAAAAGATTCCTGCAAATGCTCCAGCAGACTCTGGTCGGTCACGGTCAAGGCGTCGAAATCGCCGGTTCCGCGCCGCGGCGCGCTGCCTTTGCCGCCTCCGTGCAGCGCTTTTTGCTTCATATCGTCCAGTACCGATGTGAGCTTTTCAACAAATTTTGAGTCGGCGCGATCCTGCATATAGCACAGTACCACATCCGACTTGCTGTCGGTCCCGACATTGAATACCTTGAAGATCAGCTGATTGCTGCGCAGTCTGCGGCGGATCATCGCTACGTTCTCCATCATATTCTCGGTGAAGCCGTCGCGCGCGCCTCGTAAGGTCCGTTCCTTTTCCGGTTCCTCCACCGAACGCGACGGGTAATCTCTGGCGTCCAGGATGATGATCTTATCCAGTCCCTCTACGATCAGCGGTACCAGGCCCGCATAAAGTTTTGGGAGCGTCTGCAGATAGCAGTCGTAAGCGGCAGCATCCATTCCGCTGTCCGCCGTGTTTTCAGCTTCCGGTCCTGCGTCCGCCTGCGGCTCGACTACGCTGGCGTCCATGAACGGTACCGCCGCTTCCAAAAATGCTTGGCTTTCTTTCAGCCCCTGCATGGTCTGCGGCTCGACGGCCAGCAGATAATTGAGCAAAAGCTGCCCTTTTTGCCCATCGTGCAGCCCGTCTACAAAATACATCACGGCCTGCCTGCCTCCGATCCGCAGTTTCCGTTCGATCAAGTCAAAGCATTCGTCCAGCGGCAGTTCTGTCCGAAAGATCTTCAAATATTCTTCAAAAGCACTTTTCATATTGTTCGCCCTTTCTGATTTTTTGTGTCTGCTTGCTGTCTCTATTTTTTACAGGATGCCGCTGTTTCATACCTTAAGAAAACGCCGAAAGAAATTCTCCGCGGATCCGGCAAAATTTACACGGAAGGACTTGTATCTTCGTGCCGAAAATGTTAAGATTTTAGAGGTTTGCTGTGCTGCACAGCAAACGATATTTCGCCGCGCGATCGTCGCGATCGTTCCTTCGCGATGTATGCACTCGGCTGTTTTTAAGGACACGACTATGGAAAATTTACAAGCGATTCTTTTTTTTGCCGTCGGACTGGTGCTTTTGATCAAGGCCGGCGACTGGTTCGTGGACGGCGCGACGGGACTTGCCCGCCGTTTCCACATCCCGGATATCCTGATCGGCGCGACGGTGGTCTCCATCGGTACGACCCTGCCGGAGGTGATGGTTTCCGCGACCTCCGCGGTTTCCGGGCATGGCGAGCTTGCCTACGGCAACGCCATCGGCTCTATCATCTGCAATACCGCGCTGATCGCCGCCATCACCATCGCGGTCAAACCGGGTCAGGTCGACCGCGGCACGATGAAGACCCCGGTACGCTTTTACTTCATCGCGGCTGCCTTCTACGCCGCAACCGCCTATCTCAAGGGACATTTCACGCGTACAGACGGCATCCTCCTCCTGCTGATCTTCGTCGCCTACATGTCTGTTGCCATCGTGCAGGCCATCCGCGACCAGCAGCTGCAGGAAAAGCTCTCGGAGGGTGCAGACCCGCATGATGTCATCGAAGACGAGCTCGAAAGCACCTTCAACCCGCTCTGGAAGGATCTGCTGCTGCTCGTTGTCGGCGCAGCCCTGATCGCGGTCGGCGCGAATCTTTTGGTTGACAATGGGACGATTCTAGCCCGCATGCTGGGCGTGCCGGAATCCGTCATCGCGCTGACCTTCATCGCGCTCGGTACCTCTCTGCCGGAGCTGGTCACCGCCGTCACCTCCCTCTCCAAGGGACATGGCGCGCTCTCGCTGGGCAATATCATCGGTGCGAACATGTTCAATCTGGTACTGGTCAGCGGTCTGTCCATCACACTCAATCCGTTTGACCTGCCGACCGAAAAGCTGCTTGCCGGACACAACGCGTCTCTGGTCGTCGATGTCCCGCTGACCTTCATCGTGATGCTCCTGCTGACTCTGCCGGGACTCGTCAAAGGCAGGCTCTACCGCTGGCAGGGCATCCTGCTGCTGGCAATCTATGCGGTCTTCTGTACGTTCCAGTTCCTGCTGTAGAAACCGCCGGAAGCGCCGCCGCGCAATACCGCCAAAAAAGGAAGTACCCGCGTAAATTCCAAGATGCGCAGACTGTAAAACTGTGATATAATAGTTTTACTTTCGGTTTGCACAGGTCTCTTTGCCTCTGCGCGCTTGTCAACCGAAGGGAATATACAAGATTAGTGCGCCGCAAAGCCGCAGGCAGCGCTGACGCAAGACAGAAATCAATACCTACGGAGGAAACGATATGAACTATGAAAAACTCGCGGAACTGCTGTTTCCGCATATCGACAAAACACCCGCGGATTACGAGGCGATGTACCCTGCCCGCGATCTGCCTGCCGGCGCGAAGGTCACCAGACTCGGACCGAGCCCGACCGGTTTCATTCACCTCGGTAATCTCTACGGCGCGTTCGTAGACGAAAGACTGGCGCATCAGTCCGGCGGAAAATTTTTTCTCAGAATCGAGGACACCGATGACAAACGCTATGTAGAGGGTGCGGTCGAGATCATCATCAACTCTCTGCGCTTCTTCGGCATTCAGTTTGACGAGGGCGCGACGATGAACGGCGACATCGGCAACTACGGCGATTACACACAGAGCCATCGCGGCCCGATCTACCAGTGCTTCGCCAAAAAGCTGGTCGCGGAGGGAAAGGCCTATCCTTGCTTCATGACGGAGGAGGACATCGCGGAGATCCACGCGCAGCAGGAGGCCCAAAAGGCGAATCCCGGCATCTACGGCAAGTGGGCAAAGAGCCGCGATCTCTCCATGGAGGAAATCGAAGCCAAGCTGGCTGCCGGCACGCCGTATGTCATCCGCCTCAAATCCGATGGCGATATGAGCCTGCCGGAAGACCAGATCAAGCGCTTCCAGGTGGAGGACGCGATTCGCGGCACGCTGGATATGCCAGTCAACGATCAGGATACGGTCCTGCTCAAGGCTACCGGTATTCCGACCTACCATTTTGCCCATGTGGTGGACGACCATCTGATGCGCACCACGCACGTGGTCAGAGGCGCGGAATGGCTGCCATCCCTGCCGATTCACGTAGAGCTGTTTGACAAGCTGGGCTGGGAAGTGCCGATCTACTGCCACACCGCGCAGCTGATGAAGCTGGACGAAGAAGGCAACAAGCGCAAGCTTTCCAAGCGCAAGGACCCGGAGCTTTCCTTAGATTACTACCGCAACGAGGGCTATCATCCGGCCGCGGTCCGCGAATATCTGCTGACCATCCTCAACTCTAACTTTGAGGAATGGCGCATCGCCAATCCGGACGCGCCGATCGATGATTTCGCCTTTACGACTGAGAAGATGAGTAACTCCGGCGCCCTGTTCGATCTGAACAAACTGAACGACATCAGCAAGGACGTGCTGCTCAAGATCAGCGCTGCCGACCTGTTCGACTTCCTCAAGGCGTGGGCGGAGGAGTTCAAGCCGGAGCTTCTGCATATTTTTGAAGACCGCGCCTATCTGGAAAAAATCCTCGACATCGGCCGCCACGAAGAGCGCAACCCGCGTAAAGACCACATCTACGCGCAGCAGATCATCCAAAACATCAGCTATTTCTTCGACGACCTGTTTGAGATTGAAGACGACTTCCCACAGGAAGCCGCCGGCGATGTGCCGACGATCATCGAGAAGTATCTCGCGACCTACGACCACAAGGACGATCAAGAAGTCTGGTTCGGCAAGATCAGGCAGATCGCTGACGCACTTGGTTACGCGGTCAAACCAAAGGATTTTAAGAAAAATCCGGATCAGTACAAGGGTCACGTCGGTCATGTCAGCACTGTCATCCGCGTGGCGCTGATGGGACGTCAGCAATCTCCGGACGTCTGGGAAATCCAGCAGATCCTCGGTGAAGAGCGCACGCGCGCAAGATTGTCAAAATTTTTATAAACTTTTTTGCCCGCAGGAGGGCGCTGCAAACCGCATAAAATCAAGCCTCACAAAAGCTGTTCCGCATTATGGAACAGCTTTTTTACATTGTAGAACATCCCCTCTTTACATTTTTTCGATTTTGACTATGATAAAGATAAAGAACAACGAAAGCCGCAGCAAAGGGCTTTCATGGAAGAATTACATTATGAGGAGGATATAACAATGTTGAAGATGCAAACAGGTACCAGTACAAATGCAAACGCGGCACTCGCCGGCAAAGAAGCAGCAGAAGCTGTAAAAGCAGATCTCAAAGATATGAAGATGGCCTTCGTCTACAGCGGTGTGCAGTATGATCAAAAAACGATGCTGCACGCGATAAAGGAAACGCTTCCCGGCGTTCCTCTGATCGGAAATACCTCCTTTACCGGAGTGATGACACAAGAAGGGTTCGTCAGCAGTGACAATGGCTTTGTCGGCATCATGGCTGTCTCTGATCCGGATATGACCGTCGGCGTTGCCGGCATGGCAAAACAGGGCAGCGCGAGAGAAACCGGACACAAGGTCGCGGAGGCTGCTTTAAAGAACGCCGGCAAGACCGGAGCGCCTGCTTTCTTCTATATGTCCGCGCCGTCCGGCGAAGAAGAATATTACTTAAAGGGCATTACCGAAGTCATCGGCAGAGTTCCGTTCTTTGGCGGCAGTGCCGCGGACAATGCGATCGCAGGCGAATGGCTGCTCTATACCGATGAAAATGTCTATGCGGACGGCATTTCGGTCGCGTTCTTCTATACGGACAAGGCGTTCGCGAACGTCTTTACCGGCGCTTATCGGGAAACGACCAACGTCGGCGTCATCACCAAGATTGTCGGAGATCGTACCCTCGCGGAAATCAACGGCATCCCGGCGCTGGAACAATATCGCGCATGGACCGGTGCATCGGCTGAAGATGTGAAAGGCGGCAATCTGCTTGCTTACGCCATCCAGAAACCGCTCGGCGTCAAAGATCCGCTCGGCGATCTGATCGCAGTCAGACACCCGATGAACGGCAACGATGACGGCAGCATGAAGATCGGCAACAATCTGGCAGTCGGTACCGCAGTCATTCAGCTGGAGGGCTCGGTAGATGAGATCATCGCGGCAGTCGGCAAGACCTTAAAAGAACTCGAAGCCAAGATCGGCGCGCCGATCGCGGGTCTGCATCTCGTACACTGCGGCGGCAGAAGAGCCGGCATCGGCGATCGCATCAACGAAGTCTATGATCAGGTCAAAGCAGCAGTCGGCGACATTCCGTTCCTCATGGAATATACCTTCGGCGAGTACGGCTACGAGGATGACGGACGCAACACCTGCGGCGGCTTGATGCTTTCCTTCACCGCGTTTGGTAAATAACGCCGCGTGAACCGCGTATCCGGCATGTGAGAAACACAGACCGCAGATCATCAAGCCGGACAGAAAGCTGATCTGAAACCAAGGATAAAGATAAAAGAGTATTTGTAATTCGTGATGGATCGTAATCCATAAATCATGCATACTAAAAAGGAGTGTATCACAATGAAGATGATTATTGATGGAAAAAAAGTAGACAGTCTCAGTGGAGAAACCTTTGACGTAATCAATCCAGCAACCGGTAAGGTCATTGAGAGCGTTCCGAAGGCAACGGCAGAAGACATCGAACTGGCGGTCACTGCCGCTGTCAAAGGCCAGAAAGAATGGGCTAAGACATCGGTTACGCAAAGAGCGGATATTCTGCACCGTTTTGTGGAAATCGTTGAACAGAACAAGGAAATGCTCGCGCAGACCCTCTGCGCCGAAAACGGCAAGCCGATTACCGAGGCGAGAGCGGAGATCGGCAACATCAGCATCGCTTTCCCTGCTTTCGCGGAGCACGCGAAACATTTTTACGGCACGCTGATCCCGCAGGGCACCGAGGCGGGACAGGAAACAACGCTGCAGTTGGTTACCAGAGAACCGATTGGTGTGGTTGCCTGCATCATCCCGTTTAACTTCCCTTGCGACTTATACGATCAGAAAGTCGCGCCGGCTCTGATGATGGGCAACGCGGCAATTGTACTCCCGTCCTCCGACAATCCGCTGACTTTGATGAAGCTGACTGAAATGCTGGTTGAAGCCGGTGTACCGAACGGTGTCATCCAGTGTCTGACCGCGCCGGGCGCTGTCAAGGATGCTGCGGTAACTGACCCGCGCGTACATCTGGTTACTCTGACCGGCAGCACGGAAGTCGGTATCGGCACCGCGAAGCTGGCAGCCGCCAATCTGACTCACACCGCGTTGGAACTCGGCGGCAATGACGCGTTCATCGTACTGGATGACGGCGATGTGGATCTGGCTGTGGAAGAAATGGTATGGGGCCGTATGTACAATACCGGTCAGGTATGCTGCGCAAGCAAGCGTTTCCTGATCCACAATTCGCTGAAAGACGAATTTACAAAGAAGGTCATCGACCGTATCAAACAGCTCAAGGTCGGCGATCCGCAAAAAGAAGATACGCAAATCGGCTGCCTGATCAGCGAAAAAGCTGCTATCAAGGTAGAAAAGGAAGTGCAGCTGACATTGGAGCAGGGCGGTAAGCTTCTGCTCGGCGGCAAGAGAAACGGCGCTTACTATGAACCGACCGTCATCACGGATATTCCAAAGACCGCGGATGTCGCCAAGGATATGGAAATCTTCGGACCGGTCGTCTCCATCATCGGCTTTGATACCGACGAAGAGGCCATCGAGATCGCGAACAACTCCGTCTTCGGTCTGTCCAGTTGCGTATTCTCCAGAGACCAGAAACGTGCCTTCAAGGTTGCAGCGGCGATGGAAGCCGGCGGCGCGGTTATCAACGGCGCAAGCTTCTTCAGATCCTTCGAAATGCCGTTCGGCGGCTGGAAGCACAGCGGCATCGGCACCGAGGGTGTCCTCTCTACATTTAATGAGATGACAAGAGTCAAGACGATTGTACTCAAAAATGTACTTTAATCTGCTTTAAACATAACATTGGATATGTGCGTGCCTGCCGCGCGGCAGGCGCGCAGCAAAATGATTGTATCGTGATGTCGGAAATATCGCGCCGCGATGTTTCCGGCATCACAGAAAAGGGGGAAATCTATTATGATGGGAAGATTAAGAGCCATGCGCGAACCTCTGAAGTACGTGCAGGGTCGGAATGCATTGTTGAAATTTCAGGAAGAAATGGGCTACATGGGAACGCGCTGGCTGTTCGTTTGCTCCAAAAGCGGCTATCAGGCTTGCCATGATAAGCTGGAGGAAAGCTTTGGACAGCGTGAGGATTATCGCCGCTATGAAATTTTTGGCGGTGTCTCCAGCCACAGCGAGATTGATAAGATGAAAGCCATCGTAGAAGAAGACAAGATTGATACGGTCGTCGCGGTTGGCGGCGGCAGCGCGGTAGATACCGCCAAAGCAACCGCCTTCTATACCGGCAAGCATATCGTCATCATTCCGACGGTTGCCGCTACCGATGCGCCATGTACCGGTCTGTCCGTCATCTACAACGATGACCACAGCTTTGATAAATACCTCTTCTACCCGACGAACCCGGACGCAGTTCTGGTTGACACCGTTGTCATCGCCAACGCTCCGGTCAAATTCCTGATCGCCGGCATGGGAGACGCGCTCGGCACCTTCTTTGAGGGGCGCGCATCCATCCGAACCGAATCGGCAAGTCTGGAGGGAACCGGTATTACACGCGCAGGACAAGCACTGGCAAAGCTCTGCTATGACACGCTTCGCGCGTACGGCAAACAGGCTGTGGAGGCCTGCAAGGTGCATGCTGTCACACCTGCGCTTGAGGCCATCGTGGAAGCGAACGTCTATCTTTCCGGTGTCGGCGCAGATAATGTCAACTGCGCTGCCGCGCACTCCTTCTATAACGGTGTTACCGCGCTCGGCATCGCGCATGCGGATCACGGTTGCTGTGTCGCCTTCGGTACTTTGGTACAGCTCGTTTTGGAGGGCGCGACCCAGGAGGAATTTGATGAAGTGCAGAACTTCTGCCTGGAGGTCGGGCTGCCTGTCACACTGGCGGAAATCGGCGTGACCACCAAGGAACAGATTGCTTCCATCGCGGAGCATGCCTGCGTACCGGGTGAAACCATCCACAACCTCGCGGGCGATGTCCAGCCGATTGAATTGTACGACGCGATCCTGCAGGCAGACGCCATGGGAAAACGCGCGCTCGGTCAGACAAGCTGCTAGGTCAGGCGTGAAAGCTCATAAACTACGAAGAAAAATTAATACGCCCCGGTTGCCTCTGGCATAGGCCAAGGCGCTATGCCAGGGCACCGGGCAAAAAAAATCACACACAAATATGACCTGTTTGTGTGTGATTTTTTGCATCAACCGCTGTTTTTTGTTATGTGCATGTATGTCCTCTTATCCGGTGTACCCCAGCCCTCTGGATATCTCGTGGGCGGTCTGCATGACACCCTCTGCGATTTCTGGGATTTTTTCATCAGGAATCTGAATAGTGCTGCCGCTGGCGCTGATGGCGGCGACGATTTCTCCGCAATAATCATAAATCGGCGCCGCAATGCAGCGATTCCCAATCTCGTACTCTTCGTCATCCATCGCCCATCCCTGTTTCCGCACTTTGCGCAGTTCCTCCTGCAGATCCTGCAAATTTCCGATCGTGTGCGGTGTAAAGCGGATAAAACTGCAGTTTTTCATCTTCGATTCCAACTCTTCTTTCGACAGTCCTGCCAGCAAAACTTTTCCTAAGGAGGAACAGTACGCATGCATCCGCAGCCCGATCTGTGAATACATCCGCACGGATGAAAAGACATCCATTTTCTCTATGTAGACCACATATTCTCCATCCAGAACACCCAGATGCGCCGTCAGCCCGAATTTGGCGGCAAGCTTTGCGACATAAGGCCTGGCCTCCGTCTGCAGCTCCAGACTGTTGATATAGCAGCTGACCGCATCGATCAGTTTCAAGCCGATCTTATAGGCCCCTTCCTCCGTCTTCGCAAGATACCCCCGCTTAAAAAGCGTTTCTATGATACGATATGCTGTGCTCTTATGTAAGCCGACCTGATTCGCGATTTCCGTCAGTCCCATCGGATGTCCTGCATCAGCCACAGCTTCAATAATGTCAAGTGCTCTGTCAATGGATTGTACACCTTTATCTTCTGTCATCGCTTTCCCCCTGCTTTTCTTCTTTTTCGACTGCTTCTTCTTTTACTTTATCATAAAAACCGAAAAAAACAAACAAGGAAATTTATATTTACTCCCTGCTCCTGATAATTTTACGGAACAAATTCGATATTTTTCGTTGCGAAACGACGGATTCTGTTGTATACTGAATTGAAATGAAAATGGAAATTTTGGAAGGTGCCTGATACCGAAACACATGAGGGCATCTATCGGCCCGGCATGCCGGGAGTTCGTCCAAAGGAGAGGAAGGCGTTCTCTCTCAGGGCTGCACGATCGATTAAGGCAGCAAGATCCTGAAACAAAAACGAGGTTCCCGCGACATGGCGGGGGTACCGCTTAGGAGTTGATAATTCTAAAATGGAAAATGAATACTTTAAGGTCAAGGCGGGACTGAGGAATTCCGCTGCGGCGTCCTTTTGTGTTGGGGCGCTTGAAGGTTTTATGACCTGGGTAAAATATGAAACCAGAAACTACAGCCTGGATTTGTTCCGGGCTTTTTGTGATGCTCTGACTCAGAAGGCATCGAACGACAGGGAAGGAGCTATATAGACAAAATGATCGAACTCAGACACTTAAGAAAAGAATTTGAAGACGTGACACCGCTGGAAGATGTCAATGTCACCATCAACTCCGGCGACGTGATCTCCGTCATCGGTCCGTCCGGTACCGGCAAATCCACCCTGCTGCGCTGCATCAACATGCTGGAGACGCCGACCTCCGGCGAGATCATCGTAGACGGGCAGGTCATCAACGACGGCAAATGCGACCTCAATGAGATCCGCAAAAAGATGGGCATGGTATTCCAATCTTTCAACCTGTTCGGCCATCTGACCGTCCTGGAAAACATCATGAACCCGCAGATCACCCTGCTCGGCCGTTCCCGGCAGGAAGCCTATGACAAAGCGATGTCCCTTTTGAACACCGTCGGTCTCAGCTCCAAGGCGTTCAATTATCCGGAAGATCTTTCCGGCGGGCAGCAGCAGCGTATCGCCATCGCCAGAACGCTGGCCATGGATCCGGACATCATCCTTTTTGACGAACCGACCAGCGCTCTGGATCCCGGTATGATCGGAGAAGTACAGGCGGTTATCCGCATGCTGGCCAAGTCCGGCATCACCATGATGATCGTCACCCATGAAATGGACTTTGCGCGAAAGATCGCCAACCGCGTTCTTTTCATGGATGAAGGCGGGATCTACGAAGAGGGAACGCCGAAGGAGATCTTCGAGCACCCGCAGAAACCGAATACTATCAAGTTTATCCGCCGTCTCACCTCACTGACCTACAAGATTGAAACCGTCGATTACGACTTTACCGAAGCTTACGATGAACTGCAGCAGTACGCCGAAAAGCTGCTGATCGAAAACGAGCGGATCAGTGACCTGCAGATCGCGTTGGAAGAGATCGTCGTCAACAACATCATGGAAAGCACCGACGAGCCGCATGTTCTGGTCCGTGTGGACTATTCGGAAAAGCTCGACCTGCTCACCCTCAGTATTCGTTATCAGGGTGATCACCACGATCCAAAGGACTCCGACAATGAGCTGTTCTTAGAAATGCTCGAGGAGCCGACCACCGAACTTATCGACCAGATCATCGAACCGGCTTTCGGTATTTACAACAATCTGATCCAGATCAATTTCAAGTGGGAGGAGGCGTAGCCATATGAAAAGCAACAAAATAACAAAGAACTATGCATCCATCCTGCTGATGCTGTTTGTGATCGGCCTGCTGTTCACCTGCACCCTTTCCCCTGCTTATGCGGCGGAATATCAGACCATCGCTGACCTCAACGGCAAAAAGATCGGCGTGCAGACCGGATGTCTTTACGAAACCCATATCGCGGACAAGTGTCCGGATGCGGAGATCCAGTATTTCACCATGCCGCAGGACATGATCCTGGCGCTGAACTCCCAGAAGATCGACGCTTACCTCATCGAGGAAGTCGGCTATTACGCCACCGCGGCAGCGCATCCCGAGCTTGCGGCTATGAAGGAAAGCGCCGGCCTCTGCGAAGCGGCGGTCATCATCGGAAACAACGAAAAACAGGAAAAGCTTTTAGCGCAGGTCAACGAGTTCATCGCCAACCACGGTCCGAACGGCGACGGCATGCTCGATGAAATGTACGACTACTGGGTCAAAGATTTTGACGCGGAGACCAGCAAGACCGAGCAGGGCGGCTTCACCGGCGAAAACGGCGAGCTGATCATTGCCTGCGAGGGCGGCTATGAACCGTTCTCCTACGTCAACGAAAACGGCGACTGCGGTTATGACGTGGATTTCATCTTTCGGTTCTGCCGGGAATACGGCTACACGCCGAATATCCAGCGCGTGGCCTTTGAATCCATCGCCCCGGGCGCGGAATCCGGCAAATACGATATCGGCATGAACATCATCCTCAGTGATGAACGAGACGCCAACGCGTGCCTTTCCGACGTTTACTATACCTGCGATATCTTCATGGTCGTACCGGGTGAAAACGATGAACAAGTCGGTTTCTTGGAACGCATGAAGGACAATTTCGAAAACACCTTTATCAAGGAGAGCCGTTGGAAGCTGTTTGCTTCCGGCGCGGGTATCACCCTGCTGATCACGCTGAGTTCCATCATCCTCGGGACGGTCATCGGCTTTGCGGTCTTCATGCTCTGCCGCAAAGGAAACCCGATCCTCAACGGCGCGACAAACGCCATGCTCTGGCTGATTCAAGGCATGCCGACGGTTTTGCTTTTGATGATCCTCTACTATATCATCTTCGGATCCACCCGGCTTAGCGGCACGCTGGTCGCAATCGTCGGCTTCACGCTGATCTTCGCCTGCGCGATGTACGATATGCTTGCGGTGGGCTTCGGTGCCATCGGCAACGGCCAGTATGAGGCGGCCACCGCGATGGGCTACAGCAATAACCAGAGCTTCTTCAAGATCCTGCTGCCGCAAGCGGCGAGACACTTCCTGCCAATCTACAAAGGCGAGGTTGTCACGCTGATCAAGGAAACCTCGGTCGCAGGCTATATTGCCATTCAGGATTTAACAAAGATTTCCGATTTGGTGAGAGCACGTACCTATCAGGCCTTCTTCGCCTTGATCTTTACGGCAATCATCTACTTCCTAATCTCCGGCCTCCTGACCCGCCTGGTCGGCCTGGCAGAGAAACGAGTCGATCCGAAATCCCGTTCCATGGAGAAGATTCTCGAAGGTATCCAAACAGATAACTAACGCTTCAAGACAGGGGAACGCCGACGCGCAGCAACACGACCAACCGCTGCGCGTCAGCGTTCTTTCTTCGTGTGGCCTTGCTGCAAGTCAGGTTTCCAAATGGACAAAAAGCGCGCAAAGATGTCATGACATCTTTTGCGCAAAAAAGCTGTATTGAAAAAAAGCGCGCAAGCTGAAATCTGAGATTCCCGCTTGCGCTTTTTATTCCTGTCATATTGCCACGCGCGTCATCATACGCGGGCTTCATTTACTACACGTCGCTCCGGTCAGTGTAATGCGTATGCAGCAGCTGATGGGAACGCATGCCGCCCGCCATGCCGAGGTACTCCTTGTAGAGCTTTTTGACAGTCGGATTGTTGTGCGCCTTGCGGATATACTTTTCGCGGTCGCCTTTGTAGAGGGCGCTGGCGCGTTTCTCCTTAAAGTCTACCCAGTTGCGTACGTCCGAAACCTGCAGCGGCTGCCCGCCGCCGTTGATGCAGCCGCCCGGACAAGCCATGATCTCGATGAAATCAAAATGTTCTCCGGCCTTGACACGCTCGATGATCTTACGCGCGTTCCCCAGGCCGTGCGCGACTGCCGCCCGGATCGTCAGATCTGCGATCTCGACCTCGGCCACCTTGATGCCGTCGTCCAGGCCGCGCACCTGCACATAGTCGATGGCGTCGGAACTGCTGCCGTTGAGGATATCCGCCACCGTTCTCAGCGCTGCTTCCATCACGCCGCCGGTCGTACCGAAGATCAGACCTGCGCCGGTCGACATGCCGAGCGGATTGTCAAACTCTCCGTCGCCGACGGCATTGAAGTCAATGCCGATCATTTTGATCATACGCGCCAGTTCTCTGGTCGTGATGACCGCGTCGACATCCGCCAGTCCCTTGACCGAAAGCTCCGGCCGCTGCGCCTCATATTTTTTCGCGACACAAGGCATAACGGAAACCACATAGATCGACTGCGGATCGATGCCGTTCTTTTCTGCGTAATAGCTCTTGATGATCGCGCCCATCATCTGATGCGGCGATTTGCAGGTCGACAGGTTCGGCAGCATTTCCGGGAAATTATGCTCGCAGAACTTGATCCATCCCGGCGAACAGGATGTGATCAGCGGCAGTACCCCGCCGCCGCGAATGCGGTCGATCAGCTCCGTGCCCTCTTCCATGACGGTCAGATCCGCCGCGGTATCGGTATCAAAGACCTTGTCAAAACCCAGCATCCGCAGCGCCGTCACCATCTTGCCGGTCACATCGGTGCCGATCGGATTGCCGAATTCTTCACCGAGCACCGCACGGACCGCCGGAGCCGTCTGTACGACGACATGTTTCTCCGGATCATACAGCGCGTCCCAGACTTCATCGATGCTGCGATGCTCCTGCAGCGCGCCGGTCGGACAGACGTTGATGCACTGTCCGCAGTTCACACAGACCGTGGCGTCCAGACTGCGGTTTTCCGCGGAACCGATGACGGTCTGATAGCCGCGGTTGATCGCCGAGATCGCGCCGACTGTCTGAATGTTATTGCAGACACTCACACAGCGCCTGCAGAGGATGCAGCGGTTTGGATCTCTCTGGATCGAGATGCCGTCATCGACACTCAGCGGCTGGTCGCTGGTGACGTGTTCCTGATATTTCACATAGTTTTCAAAGTGTACGTCCATCTTGTCCGTCAGGATCTGCAGCTCGCAGGAGTTGGTCCTGGTGCAGCTCTGGCATCTGGCCGGATGGTTTGAGAGGATCAGCTCCAGGGTCTTCTGTCTGACCTTCATGATCTCCGGCGTGTGCGTCCGTACCTCCATGCCGTCCTTGACCGGATAACCGCAGGCCGCCTGCAGCGCGCGGGAGCCTTTGACTTCCACCAGACACATCCGGCAGCAGCCGATCTCACTGACGTCTTTCAGAAAGCAGAGGGTCGGAATATGGATGTTGATTTCTTTGGCCGCCTCCAGGACGGTATAGGTATCCGGAACATAAACCTGGATCCCGTCGATCGTTACATGTACTTTTCCCATTTCAGTTTCCCCCTTTACGCATTCTTCATGATCGACTTGAACGGACATTTTGCCATGCAGACGCCGCACTTGATGCACTTATCCTGATCGATGCTGTACGGTTCGTCCTTGCTGCCGCTGATCGCGCCGACCGGACAGTTCTTGGCACAGATGCCGCAGCGTTTGCAGATCTCGCTGTCGACCACATAGCGCAGCATGGAGATGCAGACGCCCGCCGGACATTTTTTATCCCGTACATGGGCAACGTATTCGTCTTTGAAATATTTCATCGTGGAAAGCACCGGATTCGGTGCGGACTGTCCGAGGCCGCAGAGCGATGCGCGTTTGATGGTATGCGCCAGTTCTTCCAGCTCGTCCAGATCCTCCATCGTACCCTTACCCTCGGTGATCCGCGTAAGGATGTCCAGCATCCTGCGCGTGCCGATCCGGCAAGGCGGACATTTGCCGCAGGATTCGTCTACCGTAAATTCCAGGAAGAATTTCGCGATATCGACCATGCAGGTGTTCTCATCCATGACGATCATGCCGCCGGAGCCCATCATCGAACCCAGCTTGCTCAAGGATTCATAGTCGATCGGCGTATCCAGATGCTCAGCCGGGATACAGCCGCCCGACGGCCCGCCGGTCTGCGCCGCTTTGAATTTTTTGCCGCCCGGGATCCCTCCGCCGATGTCGTAGATCATTTCCCGCAGAGTCGTGCCCATCGGGATCTCGACCAGACCGGAGTTGTTGATCTTGCCGCCGAGCGCGAAAACCTTCGTGCCGGTCGATTTCTCCGTGCCGATGCCGCGGAACCAGTCCGCGCCCTTGAGCAGGATCTGCGGCACATTCGCAAAGGTCTCGACATTGTTGAGGATCGTCGGTTTGCCGAACAGACCGCGCACCGCCGATGACGGCGGTTTGAGACGCGGTTCGCCGCGGTTTCCTTCAATGGAGATCATCAGCGCGGTCGCTTCTCCGCAGACAAACGCGCCTGCGCCGAGACGGATCTCGATATCAAAATCCAGACCCTTGCCAAGGATATTTTCACCCAAAAGTCCGTACGCGCGCGCCTGCGCAATGGCGATCTTCAGACGTTCCACCGCGGTCGGATATTCCGCGCGCACGTAGATATAACCGGACTGCGCGCCGATGGCGTAGGCCGTGATTGCCATCGCCTCCAGCACCGAATGCGGATCATCTTCCAAGATCGAACGATCCATGAACGCGCCCGGATCGCCCTCATCCGCATTACAGACTACGATCTTTTCGGCGGTCTGCTGCTGCGCGGCTACCTCCCACTTTGCGCCGGCCGGGAAACCGCCGCCGCCTCTGCCGCGCAGACCGGAATCCTTGACGACCTCAATGACATCCTCCGGCTGCATTTCGTACAGCGCCTTGGCGAGCGCCGCATAGCCGTCGAGCGCAATGTATTCTTCAATGCGTTCCGAATTGATCCGGCCGCAGTTTTTGAGCGCGATACGGTTCTGCTTGGAGAAAAATTCTTCTTCGTGCGGGGAAAGCAGACGTTCCACCGTCTTGCCGTTCTTAACATGGCTTTCCCAGATCTCCTCGATATCTTCCTCCGAAACCTTGGTATACATGATGCCTTCCGGCTGCAGCACCAGGATCGGTCCCTCGGAACAGAGTCCGAAGCAGCCGGTCCGTACGATCTCGATCTCTTCCTGCAGATCGTCGCGCGCGGCCAGTTCGGTAAGGCGCGCGATCAGCTTGCCGGAACCGGAGGAATGACATCCGCCTCCGCCGCAGACCATGAGCGAAAGTCCGGCATGGCTTTCTGCCTGCTCGTCGAAGCGGTGGCCGATCTGCGCGAGTGTTTCTTCCTTGATCTGTTTTAATGCTTCCGCCGATTTCAATTTGCTGCGCACCGTTTTTGTCGTCTGTATCTTCTCCGCACCTGCGGTCTTCATCGTCCTTTCAGCCATGCGCCTTACGCTCCTTCCCTTTCCATCTTTTCGTATTTGCTGATGATGCCGTCGATGTCGTCAACGGTCAGTCTGCCGTAGACCTCGTCGTTCACGGTCATGACCGGCGCCAGACTGCAGGCGCCGATGCAGCGGCAGGAGTCCAGCGAAAAAAGTCCGTCTTCCGTACATTCCCCGACTTCGATCATCAGTCTTTCTTTCAGTTTATCTAAAATCTCCGCGGCGCCCTTGACATAACAGGCCGTTCCCAGACAGACGCTGACACGGTATTTTCCCTTCTGTGTCAAGGAAAACTGTGAATAGAACGTTGCCACGCCATACACCTTGGCCTCCGGGATATCCAAGCCTCTTGCCACTTTTTTCATGACTTCCGGCGGCAGATATCCGAAAATATCCTGCGCCTCATGCAGGACCGGTATCAAAGCGCCCGGCGTATCTCTGTATTTTTTGATCACTTCTTCCAGCTGTTGCATCTGTTTTTGTTCACTGCAGCACATTCTTTTTCTCTCCTTTTTTACTCACATTTCTTACAATTTGGCGGCAATTTCCTCAATGCGCATCAGTCGTTTGTTGATGCCGGATTTTTTGAGCGGCGGGTCGCAAAGCTCGCCGAGCGCCGTGATCGAAATATCCGGGTTGGCAAGCCGCAGCCGCGCGGCTTCTTTCAGCTTGTCCGGCAAAAAATCCAGTCCTTTGGTCTGTTCGATCTTGCGGATCGCCTCCATCTGTTTCATGGAAGCTTCGATAGCGCGGTCCATGTTGGCATTGTCGCAGTTGACCGTGCGTTTGACGGAATGCACCATCCCCTTTTTGATACGAGTCTCTTCCAGCGAAAGCACCTGATGGCTCGCGCCCATGATGGCCAGCATATCGCTGATATAGTCGGCTTTTTTCAGATAGACCACATAACGTTTGCCGCGCTGCACGACCTTACAGCTCAAATCAACAAAGGAGTTGATCAACTTTTTGAGGTCGTTTGCCATGTTCTGCGATTCCAGAACAAATTCCAGATCATAACCCTTTTCGGGATCGCTCATCGTGCCGACGCCCAGGAAAACGCCGCGCAGATAGGCTTTTTTGCAGCATTTGCTGCCGACGATCCCGCTGTAGATCCCGTCCGAGATATAGTTGTTGCCCTCGCGTACCAAAAGGATCCCGGTTTCCCGCAGGATCTGCTCGCTGCGGTTGTCCGCGTCGATGGTCAAACTGTAAGCATACCTTTGCCCCGCCTGCGCCTTGCCGACGGTCTTGCCCTCGCCGATCTCCAGTTTGGTCTCGATCCCGAAGTAGTCCTGCAGCAGTTTTTTGTAATGCCGGGCCACCGCCGGGTTCTGCGTTGTCACGATGATCTTGAATCTGCCGAAGCCCTGCAGTCCGATGCTGCCGGCAACCCGCAGAAAACCCGAGATCTCCGCCAGCATGCAGCATTTTTTTTCCGGCTGCACACGCGCCAGTTCATTTTTGGTTTCCGATGCAAACGACATTGCTTGTCCCTCCTCGTTTTTTCAACCCCAGTTTATCATATTTTTCTGTTTTGCACCAGAGTTTCCACGCAGATTCCGCAGATTTTGCAAAGCACAAAGTTACTTATCCACACGCATCGGTTCGTGCGGACAAGTAACTTAAAAAACATTTTTACCGAACCTTCACATATCCCTTTTTACCGTCTTCATCGCGCTGGATGCGGTAAATGCCGCTCGGCGTGATTTGCTTGCCGGCTAGGACCCTCCGCACCCGCAGGATATCATCGGTCCGAAGATACAGTCCGGTGCTGCAGGAACGTACCAGTTCGGTCGGCAGTTTTTTCAACGTCGACGCGATCCCCGCCTCCTCCAGCATATCTTCGGCGTAGGCCGCCTTATAAAACGACGAAAATGAAATCACATATTCCTGAATCATCTTTTAACCCCCTTTGTTTCAGGTTTCTGTCATAAACGAAACTTCGGTACAGTCTGCGTTCATGTCTTATCGGTCTTGTATGTAACGGACCTCTGCTTCTGTCCGAAGATCCCATCAGGAGAGCGCGCGTAAGATCAATTGTTTAAAGGAGGCTTTTTCGACGGTTTCTTCTGCAAGCAAGTCGTATACGCCGACTTCCTTGCCCTCTTTCATCACATGCAGTTCTCCGACCTTAGTACCTGCGGCGAGCGGCAGCGGTACTTCGTCAAAAATTTCCAGTTTTGTCGTAATACTGTCCTCTTTGCCTTTCTGCACCAACGCAGTCACCCGTTCTCCGCTGACAACATTGATCTCCTGCGGAGTCCCGCGTTCGACTTTCATACGCGTCAGCACCTCGCCCTCGTCCGCGACCAGCTTGCTGCCGAAATTGGCGAAACCGTAGTCAAACAGTTTCGCGACCTGCGCGTTGCGGAGCTTGGAAGTCTCACAGCCCAGCGCCACCGCGATCAAATGCGTATCCTCGCGGGTCGCCGAAGCACTCAGACAATAACCGGCCTCCGCTGTAAATCCGGTCTTAATGCCGTTGCAGCCCGGATAGGCCTTGATCAGCTTGTTGGTATTCGTCAGGCCGAATTCCTTTTCCTTGCCCGGAAGGCCTACGGTGATCGTGCTCTGCCAGGTCGTAAACCACTTGTGTGTTTCTTCAAAGGCATAGAGTCTGCAGGACATCACTGCTATATCATATGCGCTGGAATAATGATCTGCCACCGGCAGACCGTTGGTGTTGACAAAATGCGTGTCACGCATGCCAAGCTCGGAAGCCCGTGCGTTCATCCGCTCTACAAAGATCTCCTCACTGCCGGCCACAAACTCTGCCAGCGCCACGCATCCGTCATTGGCGCTCGCCATCGCCACGCCTTCCATCAGCTGGGCCACCGTGTGTGCTTCACCCGGTTCCATGTACATCTGGCTGCCGCCCATCGACGCGGCTCGCTCCGAGATCGTCACGGAATCGTCCAGCGTGATCTTCCCGCTGTCCACCGCCTCCATGACCAGCAGCATCGTCATGACTTTCGTAACCGAAGCAAGCGGCAGTTCTTTATGTGCATCCTGCTCAAACAACACTTCACCGGTTTCCGCATCGATCAGGACCGCTCCTTTTGCGGCAACCGCAAATGCGGCTTTCGGAGCGCTTTCCCCGGCCGGTGCATCCTTGACCGTTTCCACCTCGATCGGTTCCTGCGCCGGAAGTTTCCCCATAAACTTTGAAACGCCGACAAATCCGCAAAGGAGCAAACTAACGCCTACCAGCGATGATACGATTCTTTTCCACATAAAAAAGCCCCGCCCTTTCCCATTTCGTGGTAAAGTATATGGGGCTTTTGTATGAAATATGCCTTCCACTCCGCAGAAGCTTTGATATATCGCAAAATTTACGGTTGCAATGAAGGGATTCTACCTATACAATAATCTTAACGGTCATCATATTGTTAGGAGGACTTTACATGGCAACCACCTTAGCGCAACTCCTTGCGGATGCGCAGAAAAGAAAATTTACACAGCTGGTATCTTTTATCCAGGACATTGATGATAAACTCACACTGAAACAGATTGATGCGGTGATTATCCTAGATTCAGCAGAACAACCGCCTGCCAAAGACAACACATTGTATTTCAAAGAGGGAAACTGCATCGATTACGAAACAGACGGCAATCTTGTGATATTCGAAGACGCGCAGAAAATGTTTACGCTGTCCTACTACTTTTCCTTGCTCTTGCGCGATCACGAAAAAGATTGGTACGAAAAAATCATCGATACTTTCCTGCGCTTCGGCAATATTACATTAAAAGATCCGAATATCATGCACATGATCACCTGCTTCAATGATATTATGAAAAATCCGGTCATTGTTTACGACGAATTCTGGAATATCACAGTCAGCACGGATACCTATCTGGATCTCTATGCCCGGCATGAGGACACACTCCAAAAACTTTATATCAAAAATACGTATTATTATAAGCAGATGGTCACCTTTTTGAAGGAGACCGCGCCTGTAAAGGAATGTACGCGTTTACTGTTTCCTGTTACTTTCGAGGATAATATTCCCAAAGGTTATTTGGCCATCTTTGACGTAGAAACACCATATGAAGAAATGGATCTCATGCTGCTGGAGATCTTTTCGAATTCTGTTCTCGTAGAAATGAAGCGTTTACTCTCCATGCAAAGTATCGAGACCAAGTTTATCAGCGACTTTCTCTATGACGTAATCTATCGTAAAACTGATAAAATTGCCGAGATTACACGAAAAGCAAGCCTTTTGAATATCGAAAAAAACGCGGACTACTGCATCATCGCAATCAATCCGTTAGGCCAGATTGCAAATTTTCGGCTCGACACCAATGGATATATTTCACAGCACGAGTTTATGTATGACCGCATTATGAACAATATCAAGAATTACCACACGAAGACATTCCCTCAGGATATTGTTTCAAAGTTCGACAATGCAACATACATTCTGCACAAAATATCCTGGGCGCCGGACCGACCGCATGACGAAAAGTCCGCTCTGTATGATATGAAAGAGTTTTGTTACAAGCTCAATAATATCTTAGGCGAACTTTTCGACGGAATGAACTTCCAGATCGGGATCGGTGGCATCGTAAACGGTCTGATCAATATATCCGGCAGTTTCCAGCAAGCTTGGGCAGCGATTTCATACGGTGAGATTCTTTACGGCAAAAAACAGGGTTTCATTATCTCTTATCAAGATAACAGTTTTTTAAAGCTGTTCGGCCGTTTACAAGAAACCGAAGCTTTGGGTGAGATCATTCCCGAAAATTTGATCCGCCTTTATCAATACGACGAAAAAAACGGGCAACAGCTGTATGAAACGCTCAAAATGTACCTGGATTGCAACTGCAACGCAAGAAAAGCTGCAGATAGACTTTATATTCACTATAAAACGATCCTGCACCGTCTCGATAAAATCAAAAACAATTTCGGGATTGATATTGAAAACTCCAATTCCCGCCTCTACATCGAATTGGGGATCCAGCTTTTAGATCTTAAAAAAAATTCAAAGATCTTGAACCTTGACTGAAGTTGATACAGCAAAAGCCCCGCAAAAGGTGCAAACGTGAAACGTGAAAAATATCCTGCGGGGCTTTACTTGTATGTTGTATATTGTTAGGCAAACAATTTATGCGAATGTGACCACTGTGCCGGTCTTGCCCTCCAGTGCATCAATTGCCTTGTCGAGAGACGTGATGATCGCTTTCTTGTCCGGATTTGCTCTGACGAACTTCATCGCAGCCTGTACCTTCGGCAGCATAGAGCCCGGTGCGAACTGTCCTTCTTCGCAGTATTTCGCTGCGTCTGCCAGAGACATGGCGGACAGGTTCTCCTGATTCGGCTTGTTGAAGTTGATCGCTACCTTCTCGACCTCGGTCAGGATCATCAGTGCATCAGCATCGACCTGTTCTGCGAGCAGCTCTGCCGCGAAGTCCTTATCGATGACCGCTGCCACGCCTTCCATCGTACCGTCAGCTTTCTCGATAACCGGAATACCGCCGCCGCCGCATGCGATGACGATCGTAGAATCCCAAAGCTGCTTGATCGCATCGATTTCAACGATCTTTCTCGGCAGCGGAGAAGCAACAACGCGTCTCCAGCCTCTGCCGGCATCTTCCTTCATGGTATAGCCCTTCGTGCTTTCCAGCTCCTTCGCCTCCGCCTCGCTGTAGAACGGACCGATCGGCTTGGTCGGATTCTCGAACGCCGGGTCAGCCTTCTCAACGACCATCTGTGTCGCCAGTGTCACGACCGGAATGTTCTTGTTGCGGATATTCAGTGCATATTTCAAGGACTGCTGCAGATGATATCCGATATATCCCTGTGACATCGCGCCGCAAACGTCGAACGGCATTGCCGGTGTGACGTCCTTTGCAGTCTCAGAGGCGAGCAGGATTCTGCCGACCTGCGGTCCGTTGCCGTGTACTACGGCGATCTCATAGCCTCTCTGGCTGATCTCTGCGATGCGTTCACAAGTCTGTTTTACCACTGCCAGCTGCGCTTCTGCGGTCGGTTCTGCTTTGCCGGACTGCAGGGCGTTGCCGCCGAGCGCGATAATAAGTTTTTCTTTCATCTATTATTCTCCTTTTATTGTAAAATCAGCAGCCTACCATTGCGGCGATCAAGGCCATTCTCAGCGGTACGCTGAAGCCGATCTGTTTGAAGTACAGTTCATGTTCAGTCTTATCGATGTTGAAGTCGAATTCTCCGGCGAAACGCGGCAGGGAATGCATGATGCCGATCGTTCTGCCATACTTTTCTTTTGCTTCCTGCAGCGTTTCCAGCTTGATATAATAGTTCTTTGCTTTTTTCATGAAGGTTTCTCTTGCATCCTGTCCCTTCGGCACACTGCAGCCAGGCAGATAAACCAGATCACAGGACTGAATCAGTTCTTCCTGCTCTTTTTCGGAGAGGTCAAAATGCTCTGTGTATTTACATCCGGTAGAGTCGAGCTTTTCACGAATGGTTTCCGGTGTTCTCAGTTCGCTCGGACCGGAATATATGATCTCAGCGCCCATACGAGCAAGGCCCATCGCGAAGGATTGTCCACTTCTTGCGCGAGTCAAATCTGGTGAGGTGACAAGCACTTTGATGCCATCCAGCGTGCCTAATGCGCGATATGCTGTATACATGTCTAATAAGCCCTGTGTCGGATGCGTTATATTGCCGTAGCCGCAGCTGATGACCGGCACGGTCGCGGACTGAATGTCATCGAAGATTGTCGTATCGTTGAAATGTCTGAGGCCGATAATATCCGCATACTCGGACACAACGCGCAGGGTATCGCTGAGAGACTCGTCTTTTGCTGCGGAAGAATTGGAAAGCGGATTGGATTCACTGATCACGGTTCCGCCTAAACGCAGCATCGCAGTCTCGGTACTGAAGCGGGTACGAGTGGAAGGCTGGAAGAACATCGTGCAGAGTACTTTGCCCTTCATCAGTTCTAAGCCGGATTTGCTGTAGGGTTCGATCATTTCGGCTGCTTTGAATAAGTTCAGCAGCTGTTCCTTTGTGAGATCGGTCAGGAAATTCAGGTTTTTTCCTCTTAAGCCGGTAGCCTCTAACATATCGGTCAGTCTAATCGTTTTAAAATCTTTCGTAATTGCCATGTTGTCCTCCTTTAAGTAAGCATGCACATTGTGCATCAATTTGATATTTGTTTATATACATAAGATTCCATATAATATGAAACCAATAAGTAAAGCTGCTGGGATTGCGATCAGGAAAACTTCGCGCAGAACTTTTCCTTCGCTTCCCAGGAGGTCCGCCGTCGTTGTCCCTAAGAGTATTTTGCTTGGGCTGATAATGCTACCAATTGCACCACCGGCTGTCTGGGCCCCTAACATCGCCGGAGCCGAGATATGCAGGATTTTGGCAGTCGCAACTTGGAAACCGCCGAACAGGATGTTAGAGCTCATGTTACTCCCTGTCATAAAGGAACCCAGCATACCCACGAATGGCGTTAGAAGCACATAGATCGTTCCCAGCACCTGCGTGATGCCATTCGCCAGAATGATAGTCTGTCCTGTTCCATCCATGATCTTCGACATCACGACCAGACAGATTAGCGCGATGCCTGACGGCAAGGTCATCGCTGCAGATTTTTTAAAAATGCTGCGGATCTGCTCTGTTCTCATCCAGCCTTTGCGGCTGTAATACCAGATGCCGATCACCGCTGACAAAAGCAAGTAGAAACTTGCGTGTGTAAACGGCGTAAACGGAGAAAATTTTTCAACGCTTTCGTTCACAAAAGCATATCCCGTAACGGTCTGTGGAAACGAAAAGCTGAAAGATACCTTTTCCAAAGCCATCTTGAGCGGTGTGATCAAAAGCGCAGCCAGCGTCAAAACAGATAATACGATGTACGGTACGAATGCCTGCAGCAGCGCTCTGACTGCATGGGGATCCGCCTCATCGGTATCTTCCACGGGCTGCATGATTGTACTGCGCGCGCAGCTCCAATTCTCACGATAGCAGCGGCTCCTTCCCAGTAGCAAAACTGCCGCGAAGGCGATACAAGAGGGAATGAAACACGCTAATGTCGTATTGACCTGGCTCAGCAATATTTCTCCGCCGCCCTGGATTACCGCAATGACAAGCACTGCGGGCATTCCCTTTTTTACGGCTTGCATTTTACCGTAAAGATAGCACATTACAAATCCTGTAAACAGATTCCATACCGCAATGAACAGAGAAGCCCAAAGCGCCGTTTGCAAGTATGCGCTGCTCCCGCTTTCCAAGTCGGAAACCATAGCCAGCGCGTCCCAGGCTGCGCCTAATGTGCCGAACGTATTCCCCCAGGACTGTCCCAATAAGGAGATGATGACGGCCCACAAGGGCTGTACGCCGATGCCGATCAGCAGGGGTGCACCAACAGCTACGGGAACGCCGAATCCGGTGATGCCCTGCAAAAAGCTTTCAAAGACCCATCCGATTGCCAAAAGCTGCAAAAGCTGATTCGGAAGCAGCTGCCGAAGCCCTTTGCGGATCGCCGCAAAGGCATTCGCTTCGTTTCCGACCTGATACAAAAGGATCGCAGTCCATACAATCAGCAGAATGGTGAATGCGTTCCACAGACCTTTGCCGCCCTCCGAAAGGAGTAGTGCTGCATCAGCCTTATATACCAGAACGCCGGTCGCGAGTGTGACCGCCAAAGTGATCGGGGCCGCTTTCGTCGCGCTTACTTGAAACTTTACCAGCAGTAAGATCAATAATGCGATCGGCAGTGCTGCCATGCTCCACATAAAGAAATTGGTAGGAATATTCATGATCGCCTCCTATTCCTGAAGCGCGAAGCCCAATTTCTCGGCATATGCAAGTACAGCTTTTTCGAAGCATGTGATCGGCGGATGCACCGTGCCTGCTCCGATTTGTCCGTAACCGGCTATTTTGTGAGCAATACCTGTGTTGATCACCGGTGTGATTCCTTTTTCGACGACTAGGCAGGCATCGATACCCAGACAGGTCCCTTTGAAATCCCAGGTCGGGATCACGTAATTCGGGTTATGATCCAGGCAAATCTCTTCCATTTCATTACTGGTTCTTAATGCGTCGCCATAGCCGCCGGCGCCTACAAACCGTGTGACTGCAGGTGCGGCGATCATCGCCATCCCACCGACGCCCACTGTTTCCGTGATCGCGCTGTCGCCCATGTCCGGGCAGGCATCGTCACTGTCATAACCGGTAAAATACAAGCCTTGCGGCGTATTGACCGGCCCTGTGAACCACTGATCTCCCATACCCGCAATACGAATACCGAATTCATAACCGTTGCGGCACATGGCTGTAACGACTGTTCCATCCGGTACGGTTCTGGCGCTGTCCATGATGGCCTTACCGGTCGCCATCATGATGTTGAGGAAGAATTGGTCAGTATCCGCTAGGAATTTGATCACTTCATATTTATCTTTTTCTCTCAAGTCCATCGCTGTGATCATCGGCACGACTTCCTTCATGAAAACAAGGGATGCCGCGATATTTCTCTGATGGAATTCATCTCCCATCGCGATCGCTTTTGCGATCAAAGGATTGATTGCAATGCCTGTTTTCTTCGCACGAAGAACCGCGCCAAAGACCGGTCCCAGAACCTCTCGCATCCAGCGCAGGCGTTCAATGACTTCTTGGGAATATGCGCCGAAGCGGAGTACTTTGCCGATACCTTCGTTCATCGTGCAGTATGCGCGATTTCCGTCGGTTTGATTTTCGACCACGAGCACAGGCATCGTCGGTGAGGTAATGCCGCCCATCGGTCCCACGGCGTGGACATGATGGCAAGGAATGAAACGAATTTCTCCTTTTTCTATCATGGTTCTGGCCTCGGCCTCGGTATCCGCCCATTCTTCAAACAGAATGGCACCGATGCAGGAGCCTTTCATCGGATCTGGCATATGCTCGTAAGTGATTGGCGGTCCTGCATGCAGGAGAACCTTACCGTCTGCCATTTCCGGGATGACTTCTTTCGCCGGAACTGTATCCACAAGTACCGGCTGCGCGGCCACGATCTGCGCAATCACCTCCTGGTTTCCTTCGGTGACCTGCTCCTGCCCGCGCAGGAACTGCAGGGCCTTAATCAACTGCACATTGCCGCTGGCCGGCGGTTTCCAGTCATATTGAACGGTCTGACAGCCGAAATCTTCAGCAACTTCCGCAAAACTTTGCAATCCAATATTGATGATCTTCGGCTTTTGCGACAGTAAAGTCTGTATTGCCGGTGCTATCTGTTTATGTACGCTTTCCGTTTGTGTCTGCTTTTGCTGCACGCATCCGGCTGCCGGCTCAGTGAAATCATGTCCTATGATTTGCAGCGCAGCGCGGCAGGCCGTTTTGTTATTTTCGCAAACGATCACGCCTGCCTGACGGAGCTTGGAAACAGCTTCCTCATAACCCTGGAAATCTTTTCGTGTACCGCAGACATTCGCTGCAAAGTAGATCCTGCGTCCTTCCTTTTGGGCCTGATCGCGCAGTTTTCGAATGGTCGGCAGCAAGGCTCCCGCCATATCGGGATGCGAGCCGTAGCCGAGCATAACGTCAAAGAGAATGACACCTGTGGTCGGATCGTCCATGGCTTTTTCCATACATTCGATCCGCTTGGCCGGATCGATCATCGGGTGCGGCTTGCCTTTCGTATAAGCATCGTCTCCCAGGTCGATCACGACATTGCCGCCAAGCTGCAGCATGTAGCCCTCCACATCTTCCGGAGGCAGATCAATGTCCAGTGCATCCTTAATCAGCATCGCAGCTTCGTTTGCGAGCGTACCGCCGGAATAGTAGGCCTTAATGCTCTTTTTCTCTTCCGGTTTGAATCGTTCCAAGCTCTCCAGCATTTTTCGTTCTTCCGGACTTTCATAACTTTTTTGGACAGCCTCGTTCCGCAGCAGACCCACTGCGACGTGCGCCGCTTCGTTCAAGGTGTAAGCCTGATAAAAGTTCTTGTCTTGGCAAACCGGCTTTTCACCTAAGAACAAGGCGACGACCGGTTTCCCGCATCGCTGCAGCCGCTCCGAGATCCTTTCGCGGATCTCTTTTGCCGGCGGCTTGGAAACGATCAGCAGGACTTTGGTATTTGGATCCTGTTCCATCGCATCGATGAGATCCAGCATGGTGATGCCGCCCACGGTCCGGCTCAGATCTCGTCCGCCGACGCCAATGGCGTTCGTAACACCTTCGCCCAGCCGGTCAATGACGGTCGTCAATTCCTGAATTCCGGTTCCGGATGCGCCGATAATTGCAATTTGACCCTTTTCCACATAATTCGTAAAGGCGATCGGTACGCCCTGAATGATACCGGTCCCGCAATCCGGCCCCATGACGAGCAGCCCTTTTGCATGCGCTTTTTGCTTCAGCCTCAGTTCCTCTTCCGGGGATACGTTATCACTGAACATAAAAACATGCATCCCCTCATCGAGAGCCCGATCTGCTTCCAGCGCTGCATAAGCGCCCGGAACGGAAATGACTGCAAGGTTTGCGTCCGGCAGCTGTGCCAGCGCCTTTTCCCAAGAGTTCACATTCTGCAGCACGGTATTTGGTTTTTTGTTTTTTTTCTGCTCGAAAAAGTGTTCAATCTCCGTCAGGACCTCTGGCACCAGCTCTTCCTTTTCAATATCCATCACGACTGCCATATCGTTTGCCGATGCATGGAGCAGTTCGTCTGTTTCAAGACCGCTTTGCCTAAAAATGTCCTTGTTCGCAGGGGTAGCCATCATGATGGACACCTTCTTCACACCCTTGATCGCAGAAATTTGATTGGTTAAAAGCATCAACACAACAGAATCATGATAGGTTCCTTTTTTAATTACGGTTTTTATCATCGTGTCCTGCCCTCCCTAGTCTGCAAATCTGTTTTTATGATCATATCGGTTGTAATGGATGTCATCGCTGATCAGGTAACGGTAAATGTCATCAACGATCTCGATGCCTTCGTTTGCTTCGGTCTGCTGCCTGCGCAGCGCGGCTCTTTCTCCCGGATAGTATACTTTGGAGAATCCGACTGCAGGTTCCATGCTGCTCAGTTCATCGCAGACCTGCGACATGACTCTGCAGAATGTTTCTCTGCCGACGAAACGTTCCGGATCGATTACGATGTGCATTTGTCCGAGATTTCTTCCCTCTGACAGGTCATGATACATGGAGCTCACATGTTTGCCGTACGGAACGCCCAAGAGCACGCCGGAGAAAACATCTACCATCATCATCAGACCGTATCCCTTGGCACCTGCGATCGGCATCAGTGCATTGACCAGATGCGGGTCGGTAACGGCTCTACCCTTTTCATCCACAGCCCAGTCCGCCGGGATCTGTTTGTTCTGCGAACGAAGGTCTAAAATCTTGCCCCAGGCCTGCACGGTAGTGGCCATGTCGAAGACAACGATGCGCTCATCAGCAGTCGGCGCGGCGAAGGAGATCGGGTTGGTTCCGTAGTATGGTTCTGTGCCGCCGTACGGGACAGCCATCGGGTCGGATTGACAAAACGAAATTGCAAGCATTCCTTTTTTTGCTGCCATTTCTGTATAATAACCGATCGATCCGCTGTGGGATATATTGCGGATGCCTACGACCGCAATGCCGTTCTCAGAAGCCATATCGATTGCTTTTTCCATGGCATCTTTCGCGGCAACATATCCGCAACCGTTGTCGCCTTCAAAAATCGCCGAGCATGGTCCGGTCACCTTCCATTCAAAATGCGGATGAATGGTCATGCCGCCTTTGGCGATCCGTTCACAGTAGTATTCTACCCGAACTTCACCATGCGAATGGTAGCCTCGTTCAGAGGACCAGGTCAGAATCTCTGCGGCGGTTTCGGCATGCGCTTCCTGCAGGCCCGCCTGCATGAGCTTTTTTTTCATTAAATTTTTTAATTCGTTTCTTGCAAGTTTCATGATTCTTCATCCTTCATCCATTACAGCACAACATCTCTGTTGCAGTCCTTGGAGTAGATGTATGCAAACTCTTCGTCTTTGCCGACGCCGTAGCAGGCCTGCGGGCAATAGGAATCCATGAATACGTAATCGCCTTTTTTCAACGGTACCCATTCATCATCCAGATAATACATGCCCTTGCCCGAATAGAAATACATACCGTGCTCCTGAATGTGCGTTTCAATATATCCATGCGATGCGCCCGGTTTAAAGCTCAGGATGTGCATGTTCATATCAAAGCCTAAGTCCTTTGGCAGGAAGTCCACAACATGGACGTTTTCCATGCCCTCATATTCCACCCACGGCAGTTCGAATGCATTGCCGACTACGGTGCGGGCGCTGTAGCCTTCCAGCTTTTCGTATCTGCGCTTGTAAACATACAGCGTGGCTGTTTTCTGTCCTTTGTTCTCGAAGGTGATGTTGTTTCCTTCCGGTGAATAGATGTATCCGCCCTTTTGTAATTCTGCTTCGGTATCATCGTTCTTTACAGAGATGCTGCCTTCCAGTACATACAGGAAAGATTCGATGCCTTCTCCGCCGATGCCTGTATTTTTACCGTCTGCATTTGCGTGTACCAGATAGTCTGCAAAGCTTGCGCCCATGGCCGGAGAGCCTAAAATCGTTACATCGCAGTTCTCATAGCCGGGTACGACATTCTTGACCAGTCCGTCAGTTTCTAAAATCACGTAGTTCTCTTTTTTAACAACGGAGCGATTTGCCAGTAAATCTTCTCTGTAGCCGATTTGATTGTTTAAGTATCCCATTTCTTTTCCTCCTAAAAAATATATTTTTTTCTAAATATGTATTACAATCCCACGATAAATGTGTTATCCTTAAAGAAAAAGGAGACATTATCATGATAAAAAAAGACGAATTTATTTTTTATACGATGCCTTGTACAAAGGCTGCCGCTATTTACTATGACCCCGAAACGGAGAGCCGCGCCTGTCTTTTATATTTTCACGGCGGCGGTCTGGTCTACGGCTCGAAAGACGATCTGCCGGCGCTGCACCTGCAAACGCTGTGTGAACAAGGCTTCCGCATCATTGCTTTCGATTATCCGCTGGCGCCGCAGGCCTCCATCGGGGAGATCCTCGAAGATGTCATCGCTTCTGTTAATGCGTACATCCAGGGCAGCGTCGATCCGTCTGCGGCTTCTCTGCCGTTTTTCCTTTGGGGCCGTTCGGCAGGCGCGTATCTGTGCTTGCTGGCGCTGGCCTCCGGCCGGCTGCAGGCGTTCCCGCGCGGTCTGCTTTCTTTTTACGGCTACGGTCTTCTGACGGATCATTGGTTCGACGTTCCGAGTCCGCATTATTGTCAGCTTCCATCCGTGGTACTGCCGTCTACCTTCCTGTCTCAGAACCCGGCAGGCGCTGCACAGCCTCCGGTCATGAAACGATCTTTGGAAGAAGGATTTTCGCTTTATGTCTATGGCAGGCAGACCGGCATGTGGCCGAAGCTGCTTTACCATGAACCGATGAAATCCTTTTATCAGGATTACTCTCTGCGATTTTGCGATACCTTACCAGCTTCGCTTTTCTGCGCACACAGCATCGGTGATCCGGATGTTCCTTTCGCGGAATTTTCTGCGCTCAGGGAAAAATATGCAGCGGATTCTTTTATCGCTTCCGGTACGCTCCACGACTTTGACAGGATTGAAAGCAGCTCTGCAGCGAAACGGCTTTTGCGTACTGCATCCTCTTTTTTGGAACGGCATTTGTAATGGAAGGAAGCAGTCTATTTCTGCTTCTTTACCATTTGTCCATAGCCACTCCGTCCAACGATTTTGCCGTTTTCGGCCACGACATTTCCTCTCAGGATCGTCTTGACAACTGCGCCTCTGCCGCTCTTGCCGACAAACGCAGACATTTTGTTCAAGTAATAAAGCTCCTCTGCTTTGCACTGCCAGTCCTGATGCGGATCGATGAATACAAAATCAGCGTCAAATCCGATTTTGATATCACCCTTTTGCCCGTAGATTCCGAATGCTTTGGCTGCTTTTTTTGCCATCACATCGGCCATAAAGGTCGGTGACAGGTTTCTCTTAACACACCCCTCCGAAAAGACCGTCTGTACCGCAGTCTGTAAACCGCTCATACCGCCCCACGGGTCAAAAGCGTTTTCGATCTTCTTCCCATCGATCTCAACAAACTTTTCTTCGTAGGTGGACGGCGAATGATCACTTCCGATGCCGCTGAACGTTCCATCAGCTACATAGTCCCATAGGCGTTCCACCTCCGCTCTGCTCCGCAGCGGCGGCGCACATTTGAACAACGCACCGTTTGCGATCACTTCTTCTCTGCTCATGGAGAGGTAATGCGGACAGGTTTCCGCGGTTATATCATAGCCTTCCTGCTGCGCTTCTTTGATCTTTTGGGCGACATCCGGGCTGCTGACATGACAAATATGCACTTTGCACCCGGTCGCTTTGGCCAGTTCGATAATCGCTGTGGTCGCGATCAGCTCAGCCACAACAGGTCTGGAATCCAAAAATGCGTTCCAATCGGTTTTTCCCGCCTGCTTCAGGACCTTTTCGCAATGCACGATTGTCGAAAAGTCTTCGCAATGGAAACCGGCTTTGCCGCCAAACTGTTTCAGGACCTGCATCGCTTCGTAGGCCTGTCCGTAATTCAGCGGACTGAAACCCGGTGAGGTAGGGCTGACAAAAGATTTGAAGGCGACACATCCGCGTTCCTCCATCTCCTGCAAACAGTCAAAGTTTTCGGGGATCAAACCGCCCCACAGCGCGAAATCAACATAGGCTTTCTCCTTTGCTGCCGCAATTTTTGCGTCCGCAGCTGCGCCGTTCACGACCGCCGGTTCGTTCTGTACCGGCATGTCAATGATCGTCGTATAGCCGCCTGCCGCAGCAGCTGCTGTGCCGCAGCTGTAATTTTCACGCCATTCATAGCCGGGATCGTTTAAATGCGCATGTGTATCAATAAATCCGGGAAAGACATAGTTTCCTTCTGCATCGATCTCTGTATCCGCTTCGACAGCAATGTCTTCTGCAAGGATCGCCGCGATCTTTCCGTCTTTGATCGCAATATTGGCCTGATAAATTTCTTCCGCCGTAACGATCTTTCCATTTTTGATTAAAGTATCAAACATCCTTTTCCTCCAAATTCATTCAGACTCTGTATCTGCAAGGCCTCGTCATTTTTCATTGCAAATGTTTCTTTTTTCTGTTATAATCAGTAACATTCTTATCAAATTGAAAGCTGAGGGCGGTCATGCAATACGAAATCAAGGAACTTTCTTCATATGCTGCTTCGATTCTTGCGGAGCCAAAACACGCTTTGGTCCATTCCGTATATCGGCGGACCATCAATCTTGCGTGCAAAGCAGAGATTTTATCGCTGCAGACTCAAAACAGCACGCTTTCGCCGATCAGCCTGATCACAGAGCTTTCGGAAACAGCGATGGACCAACTGTGTGCCGCTGCAGGTGATCGCGTTATGCTCAGCCCCTCCGAAATTCAAATCTTCACTGCATCAGGCAGGAAAGCTGTCTTTCAGATTTCTTCTGCGCGATGCAGACTCCGGGATCTAAGCTTTACTGCATTACCTCAAAATTTCGATCTTGCTCATTTGCTTCGTATGCTGCATCAGGTTCTGCTGGCGGCGGATGCTTCCGGTTTTGCCGGATTATTTGCAAAAACGCCGTCCGCTTCCATGCCGGCTTATCTTACAGCCGCGAAGCAAACATTGCATACATGCACCGATGCGCTGAACGCTCAAGATTGGGAAACGGCAGCAGACACGCTATGCAGCCTGATAGGACTAGGTATCGGACTCACGCCAAGCGGAGATGATTTTCTCTGCGGTGTACTGGCCGGAGCCTCCCTGCTGCAGGCTCGCAGCCTGCAGCTGTATGCGCTTCTGCGCGAAAGGATCGCTCTGCATTTGTGTGATACCAACGACATCAGTGCCGCTTTTCTTCGCTGTGCCTTGGCCGATCAGGTCAGTCTCCCAGTCCAAAAGCTGCTGACGGCTTCCGATGCGGATGAAATCGCATCCGCTTTCAGGCAGATCGGTCATTCTTCTGGCATGGATACCTTATGCGGCATCTATTACATTTGTACGCATTTGCAGGACATGGCAAAGTTTCTGTAAAAGAGCTGCCATTTTACCGGCAGCTCTCAGATCATTCGTTTCTTTCGAAAATTATCTTCCCGTCAAGCATTGTCAGTTCAGCCTGAAGATGTTTCAAATTCTCAGGATCTATGGTTGTAAGGTCAGCGCTCAATACAACAAGGTCCGCCAATTTTCCAGGTTCAAGAGTTCCTTTCTCGTCCTGTTCGCCGTTTAAGATCGCGCCATTTACAGTCATCATTCTGATGGCCTCGTTGATCGTGATGCATTCATCTGTTCCCAGGCAGTATCCTCTCATCCCCTTTCTGGTCACTGCTGAATACATACCCCAGAATGGATTGACATCAGCGCAAGGCATATCTGTACTCATAGAACAAACCACGCCTGCCTTCTGATAGGACTTCAACGGTAAAAAGGATTCCTGCTTATCTCTTGACAGAAGATCATCATATCCATCTGCTTCTCCATAGATAAAGGAGCCCTGTACAGATGCCATAATCCCCACTTCTCCCATTTTTCTCAGGGTCTCTTCGTTCGGATAGTATGCATGAATAATGTAATGGCGATGTGGTCTTGGATTGGCCTTGATCGCTTTGTACATGGCATCGACTGCTTTCTCGATTGCGATATCGCCCATAACGTGAATACCTACGTTCCAACCTGCATCATGCGCAGTCTTTATGTATGCATCCAGTTTATCGATATCCAATCTTAATTTGACCTCTCTCGGACTGCTCTCCCCTTTGTATGGCCAAGATTTTAAAGCGGTACCGGAAGTCAAGCCGCCGTCGATCGCCATTTTTAAAGCAGTGTAGCGGATCCAGTCATTACCGTAACCCGATGCGAAATTGTAGTTATCGATCAGCTTGCTTAATTGTTCGTCATCCTGTTTCAGAGTGAAACCGTACCAGTTCGGCATCAAGTCGATGCGGCATGTCAGTTTCCCTTCATCCAGAATCTTGTGATAAGCCTTGCAAACAGTCGCGCTGACACCCGGTTCTGTCACACTGGTGATGCCATATTCCCTATACTTTTCCAATGCAAGAGAAATGGATTTTTCCATCAGTTCGACCGAAGGTTCCCCCGTTCCCGCGCCGAATTCATCAGAACCAAACGCACCGGGCATTGCGCTTCTGACCAAAAGTACTGCATTGCCTTTTAACTCACCTGTCGGTTCTCCGGTCTCAGGATTCTTTACAACTTCACCTTTTTCCGGATTAGGCGTATCTTTCGTGATCCCTGCAAGCTCTAGCGCAAGGCTGTTTGTTACGCAAGCGCCGAAGATCCGTTCGATAACGATTGGATGCTTTGTACTTGCCTTGTCCAGATCATATCTGGTTGGTGTACGATTTTCTTCAAACTGGGATTCGATATAGCTTCCGCCCTGGATCCATTTGCCGTCTTCCAGGCTTTCTGCTTTCGTTTTCAAAACGTCGATCAGCTTCGAGATGCTATCGATGCCGAAAACAACAACACCGTCATACATGATGCCTGCTTCCCAAATGTGATTATGTCCGTCATTAATGCCTGGAATCAGGGACTTGCCTTTCAGATCGATCATCTTTGTATTCGCTGCTGCAAGTGCTTTGATCTCACTATCCGTACCTAACGCAAGCACTCGATTGTCTTTGATAGCGATGGCTTCAAAGATCTCATCCTTCACATTGACAGAATGAACCTTACCGCCGTAGAAGATGGTATCTGCTTCTTGAGTATTGATTTTTAACATTTTATCACCTATATCTCTGCCTGCTGTGTCTCAGGTCTAAGCGCCTGCAGACATGTCTTGAATCTTTCCGTATTTTTTGGACGCATATTTGTTCATCGCCAATAATGCGATCGTGATCAGCACTGCAGTTGCGATCAGTCCTATCGTCGGCGACATCATGCCACCAATCAGGAATCCAACGGCGGAGCAGCCTCCGACTGTCAGAGAATACGGCAGCTGTGTCCTTACATGCTGAATATGGTCCGCACCTGCTGCTGTAGAAGCAAGAATGGTGGTGTCGGAGATTGGAGAGCAATGGTCGCCGAATACGCCGCCGGATAAGCATGCACCGATCATCAATTCCATCGGAATACCGAACTGTGCTGCAACAGGCAGCGCAATCGGCATCGTGATGGCCCATACGCCCCAGGAGCTTCCTGTCGAGAATCCAACGAATGCACCAACGATGAAGATTACCATCGGCATAATTCCCGGCGCGATATTGGATACTTCAACTAAGTGTACAATGTAGCCCTTTAAATCCATCGTTCCGGTCACACCGCCTACAGACCAAGCCAGTACTAAGATCAGCGGAATGTCTGTGTTCAGTGCGATACCGTGTGTGATCTGTCCCATGATATCCTTGAATCCGAAGATTTTGGATCTTGCGCCGCAGATGCCGGATGCGAATGCGCCAATCAGGAAGGCCAGTGAAATGGATAAGGTGATATTGCAGTTTCTGAACGCGCCGCCGACACCGTTTGTGCCTGCATCGCCTGTCCACATGATCATTGCGAGCAGTGTGAAGAATAATGCGCCAAGCGGCAGCAGGAAGTTCAGCTTTGTGATATTCTTGCCCGCGAACATCGCTTCTTCATCTAAGTCATATTTTGTCATCGGTACATCGTTTTCGCCGATCAGCTGTCCGGTCTCGACTGCTCTCTTTTCGGCTTCGTACATCGGACCGATATCAACGCCGGCGATGATGACGAACAGCAGCGCCAGCATACCGAATATTGCGTAGAAGTTAAACGGAATCGCCTTGATGAAAGTCATCCATGCGTTGTCTGTGATCGCAAGCGCGGTGAAGCCTGCTGCGATCAGACCAGTTGCATAGGAGCTGTAGCTTGTGATCGGGGATAAGGTCGCAAACGGACATCCCATGACGTCGCAGATATAAGCAAGTTTTACACGAGAAACTCTTAAACGCTCTGTGATCGGTCTCATAACAGAGCCAAGTGTCAGGGTTGGTTCTGTAAAAATAAATGCAAATGCACCGAAATAGGTCAATAATTGCGCAGACTTTCTGCTTTTCACAGTGCCGGTGATCATGTCGCCGAAAGCCTTACCTGCACCGGATGCTTTGAACATATAAACAAAGCCGCCGCAAGCAGTAATCAGCATCAGCATGCCTGCATTCCATTCATTTCCTACCTGCGGAATAAAATAGTCTGAAATCATGGTCGGCAGACCCTCGATTGGATTCCAGCCGCAAATGATTGTTGTTCCTACCCATAAGCCAACTAACAGCGACAGAATCGTCTGTTTCGTGATTAATGCCATTCCGATGGCAACAAGCGGCGGGAGGAGCGATAAAAAACCATATTCCATTGTCATTCTTCTCCTTTCAATCATCTTTTGAAAAGTAACATTTAGGATATCCTTTGTTAACATTATAACGGTTTCATTTTAGGATTTCATTATCACTATGAGATAAAAAATAATTTAAAAGTATCCAAAAAGGATATCCGTTGGATCTTTCAGCAACAAAAAAAGCCGAACAATACATCGGTATCATTCGACTTTTTTGTAGTAATCAAACCCCCGGATCATTCCGCTTGTTTGTCAATATACTTTTTAATCAGCTCATACACATAGTTTGCATTCTCTATTTGCTCTTTTGTCTCGCTCTTGCTGGCAATAAACATATCATCATAGTCTGAAGCGTTTCTGATTGTGAATGCAGATCCTCCAGCGCTCTATCCAGTCTGTATCGTGCATAGTCCTTTTGCTGCTTGCTGTAATCAGGCAATTTTTACACCCTCCTTCTGAACAGTCTGGAAATAACTCGAAACCGGAAGGTAGGTCTGGTATACTTCGTAGCTTTGCAGCACAGGTGCTAAAACGACCTCGTACTCTAAATCCAAGGCATCAGCAATCGCAAATATTTTCTCCTCTGTCATCGCTTTTCATCCCCTTTGTTTCGGTTTTATTTCGTATAGCACAGATTTATGAACATTTTGAAATTTTTCTCATCTTGCTTTCTGTGTGATTTTGCTTCCGGCATCGGATTGCCCGGGAAAATCCTACAAACCGATGATTTTTTTGATAAGCTGCGGGTGTTCCGGCTGTGCGATGCCGATGGTAAAGGCTTTTGCTGCTTCTTGTCTGCCGTTTTCGAGCTTCGCCGGGTCGTTGCCGTAGAAGGTCGCGAGGATGTCGCCCTGCTTGACAGCGTCACCGACTTTTTTGTGCAGATAGACGCCTGCCGCCAGGTCGATCTGATCCTCCTTGGTTGCTCTGCCCGCACCGGTATGCTGCGACGCAAGCCCGATCGTTCTGGCTGCGATTTTCTGCACATAGCCATCCGTTTCAGCCAGCAACTCTAGGTGATGCGCTGCCTGCGGGAACAGCGTGTAATCGTCGACGACTGCCGGATCGCCGCCCTGCGCCTGGACAAACTTGCGGAACTGCGCAAGTCCTTTGCCGCTTGCCAGCGCCTCTGCCGCCATGGCGTGTCCTGCCTCCGGGGTCGCTGCTTTGCCGCCGAGATAAACCATGATACCCGCCAGCCGCTCTGCAAGCTCGGTGATATCCTCCGGTCCCTTACCCTTGAGGGTTTCGATTGCCTCGATGACCTCTAAACTGTTGCCGACCGCGCAGCCCAGCGGCTGTCCCATTTCGGTGATCGCTGCGACCGTACGCCTGCCCGCATCGTCGCCGATATCGACCATCAGGTTTGCCAGCGTCTCCGCGTCCTGCTCGTTTTCCATAAACGCGCCGTCGCCGACCTTGACATCGAGCACGATGGCATCGCTGCCCGCCGCCAGCTTCTTGCTCATGATCGACGAGGCGATCAGTCCGAAATTATCGACTGTCGCGGTCACGTCACGCAGCGCATACAGCTTCTTATCTGCCGGTGTGATGTGCGCAGTCTGTCCGATGACCGCCATGCCGATCTTGCGCACCTGTGTGAGGAACGCTTCCGGCTCCAGACTGGTGCGGAAGCCCGGTATGGACTCCATCTTGTCTACCGTGCCGCCGGTAAAGCCGAGTCCCCGTCCGCTCATCTTGGCGATCGGGACCCCGCAGGCGGAAGCCAGCGGCGCGACGATCAGCGTTGTCTTGTCACCGACGCCGCCGGTCGAGTGTTTATCAACCTTGATGCCCGGAATCGACGACAGATCCACCGTATCGCCGGAATATCGCATCGCGTCCGTCAGTTCGAAAGTTTCTCTGCGGGAAAGCCCGCGGAAAAAGATTGCCATCAAAAGCGCTGCTGCCTGATAATCCGGAATGCGCCCCGCGACATAATCTGTGATAAAAAACTGAATTTCCTCCCGCGAGAGTTCTCCGCCCTCTCTTTTTTTATAAATGATATCGCTCATGTTGAACATGACAGGGTCTCCTCCTTACCATCCGACGATCTGCTTCTTGAAACTGGTTCCCACGCCTGTAAACGGCACACGCAGCAATTCACATATCGTCGCTCCGATGTCGCCGAAAGAGTCTCTGATGCCGATTTCCGCACCATATTTCAAGGTATGCCCCCACGTAATGATCGGGATATATTCTCTTGTGTGATCCGTCCCCGGCGCAGTCGGGTCATTGCCGTGGTCCGCGCAGATCATCAGCACATCATCATTGACCATCTCTTTCATGATCTCCGGCAGCCTTGCATCAAATTCCTCAATACACCTTGCATACCCCTCCGGGTCTCTGCGATGCCCATACTTTGCATCAAAATCGACCAGATTCGTAAAAATCAAGCCTTCAAAATCCTCCCGCATCGCCTCGATCGTCTTATCGATGCCGTCCATATTGCTCGTAGTGTGTACAGATTTCACAACACCTTTTCCGTTAAAGATATCATGGATCTTGCCGATCGCATAGACCATCTTTCCCGCATTTTTGATCATATCCAAAATGGTATCTCCCGGCGGTGTGACCGAGTAATCCTTACGGTCCGAGGTCCGTTCGCGCTTGCCCTCCGCATTGATGATATACGGGCGCGCGATGACTCTACCGCATGCCCAGTCGCCGACCAGCATCTTACGCGCGACTTCACAGTAATGATACAGCGTATCCAGACCGAATTTATCGACATTCATCGCAATCTGGAACACACTGTCTGCGGAAGTATAGACGATCGGTTTGCCGGTCGCTTCATGCTCATCGCCGAGCACTTCAATGATCTCTGTGCCGGACGCCGGATAGTTGCCGAGACATTCGATGCCGATGGCTTTTTGGTATGCCTCCATGAAGTCCTGCGGGAAACCGTTTGGATAGGTCTTAAACGGTACATCGGTCGGCAGACCCGCTATTTCCCAATGCCCGGTGGTCGTGTCCTTGCCCTTGGAAGCTTCCGCGCACTTGCCGACATTTGCCTCCGGATCATAAATCGCCAGATTATGAAAGGAAACCTCCGGCATGTTGCCCCAGCCAATGCGCAGCAGATTCGGCATGTCTATCCTCCCACAATGCTGCCAAATGTGTCCGAACGTGTCCGCGCCCGCATCGCCGTATTCCGCCGCGTCAGGCATCGCGCCGACGCCGAGACTGTCTGTTACGATCAAAATCACTTTTTTTCCCATGTGTATACCTCCTTTGGTTTTGCATCCAAATAATCTAAAGAAACAAGGCTGTAGTTCACGCCGTTGCGAACGCCCTGCATGCCGCGCCTAAAATTATCCTTACCGTGCAGATGCCCGTAAATACATTTTTTCACGCCGTAGCTTTCCAAAAGCTTCGTGAAGTCCGAGGCCTGATGCATCTCGTTTGTCGGCGGAAAATGCAGTACTGCGAGGAGCTCATCGGCGCCCTGTCGTTTCGCATCGTCTAAAGACATTTTGAGCCGCAGAACCTCCCTGTCATAGATCTTGCGGTCATGCGCACTAAACCCGTCCGTACCCGGACAGTTCCAGCCGCGGCTGCCGCAGATTGCAAGACGTTTCACCGCGTACCGCGCCGGACTTTCGATATCACACACAGGGATGCCCTGCGCATCCGCATCGCCGACCGGACCTTGCACCTTTGCATTTGCAGGCACCTCCAGAATCTGCGCATTACACTGCAGGAACTGCATCGTGCCGTCCGCATAAAGCTTGTTGAGCTTGTTGGCAGAAGTCCACCACAAATCATGATTGCCCTTAATGAAAATTTTCCTGCCCGGCAGCGCATGAATCCAGTCCAGATCTGCCATGACCTCATCCGGTTTCAACGCCCACGAAATATCGCCGCAAACGATGACGATATCCTCTGCTGTCACCATTTCGTTCCAATTCTGATACAGTCTTTCTGTGTGACCGATCCAGCCCTCCCCAAAGATGTCCATCGGCTTTTCCAGACGTGGGTCCAGGGCTAAATGCAGATCACCAATCGCAAATATTTTCATACGTTTCTTTTCTTTCTGCTTTCAAATGGTCTCTGCGCGATTTCGCTCACCGCTTTCATGCCTCCGGCTCGGATAAGTCCGGCATATCCAAAAGCTGTCTGCTTTCGTCCTGCGGCAGGGCGGTCACACCCTTCAGCTTGCGCACAATGCTCCTGGTGCGCACGCCGATCAGCTTATCCAGCTCGGCGTTGGCCTGATTGAGGCGGTTCTGCGCGCTTTCCAGCACATTGCCGAACTTGTCGAACTCCGTTTTGACCGCGCCCAGCACATTCCAGACTTCTCCGGAGCGTTTCTGGATCGCCAGGGTCCGGAAGCCCATCTGCAGGCTGTTGAGCAGCGCTGCCATCGTGGTCGGTCCGGCGATATTGACCTTGTAATCTCTTTGCAGGGTCTCCAAAAGTCCTCTGCGCACGACCTCCGCGTACAGTCCCTCAAACGGCAGGAACATGATGCCGAAGTCCGTCGTATACGGTGGTTCGATGTATTTGTCATGAATATCCTTGGCTTCGGATTTAATGATGCGTTCCAGATTCTTTGCCGCTTCTTCCACTGCTGCCGGATCGCCGAGTTCATAAGCGTCCACCAATTTCGCATAGGCATCCCCCGGAAATTTCGCGTCGATCGGCAGCCAGATCGTGCCGTCTTCATCGCCGGGCAGTTTGACCGCGAATTCAACTCGTTCGCTTCCGGTCGACTTGGTCCTGACATTTTCCTCATACTGCTCCGGCGTCAGGATCTGCTCAAGGATCGCGCCCAGCTGCACTTCACCGAGGATCCCGCGTGTCTTTACGTTGGAAAGCACTTTTTTCAGGTCGCCCACGCCGGCTGCCAGGTTCTGCATCTCACCAAGGCCCTTATACACCTGCTCCAGCCGCTCGCTGACCAGCTGGAAGGATTTGCCGATGCGGTCTTCCAGCGTCTTCTGCAGCTTTTCGTCAACGGTCCGGCGCATCTCTTCGAGCTGTTTCTGATTGTCTTCGTTGAGCTGACCGATCTTTTTCTCCATGGAAACGCGGATGTTTTCCAGTTTCTGTTCGTTTTCGACTGCCATATGGCTGAAGCGGGTATTCAGATCCGCCAGCCGCTTATCCAGATTTTCGGCGCTGTCTTTCTGGTTCGCGGAGACCATTTCGCCGAAAGCCTGCAGGCTCCCCTGTATGCCGTTCTGCATCAGCTGCATGCTCTGCAGCATGTCCTGCTCCAGATGCCGCATATCCTCCGTCTGTGCCGCACCTGACCGCATCTGCTCGCTTTTGAGATCCGCCAGCGCTTTCTGCACATTGCTGTATTTGATCAGCAGCAGGATCAGCAAGATCAGCGCTGCCGCTGTAATTCCCGTTAAAATGTAGATCAATACGATTTCCGTCATGCATCCCCCTTATGTTCATTCAATATCCTCAATATCCTCAATATCTTCGTAATCCTCATCCGTGCACTGTTCAAACGGCTTGTTCTGCGCATCCGCGGCCGCCTTGCCGGACGCTTTTTTCTCTTTCTTCGCGTTCTTTTTGGCGTCTCTGGCTGCGGCCTTTGCCTCATATTCCGCCTGTTTCTCCGCCATCTCCGCTTTTTGCCGCTCGTATTCCTTGGCGTATTCCGGATCAAGGCTGGCCTTGAGTTCCTTGTAGGCGTCTTCCAGCAGCGTCACATCCCGCATCGCGGAATTGAGGATCGCCTGCAGCGCCGTAAAGATCTCCCGCAGTTCCTCAGTCGTGACCCTTTTGTGCTGCGCCTTGCGGTTCTGAAAATCATAAAACCGCATATTCCGCTCGCAAAGCTTTGCAAACGTCTTCTGGCTCTGCGCGAATTTTTCTTTCAGATCCAGCGCCAGCGCGTCTTCTTCCGGCACTTCGATGTGCTCCATGGTCAGTGCCTCCGCTTCTTCTTTATGCTTGGAGAACCGCTGGATGAAGCCTTCGAAATTTTTCTTCTGAAAAGGCTTGAACTGTTTCAGATACTGCCCTGCATCCGCATTCGTCCTGCCGTATGGCATCACGATCTCCATAAAATATTTGTCTACAACACGAAATAATTCATCTGCATAAGCCATAGCTTCCCTCCTTCGCGCGCAAGCCGCGCGCTCTTGGCTTTATTTGCCCGGACGCTGAGCGGCTCCGTCTTCGCCTTTCGGCTCGCCGATTGCCTTCGCTCGGGCACCTGTCTTGCATCTGCTCTGTCTGCGCTTTGCTTGACACTCGCAGTGCCAAGAACATTGTAGCACAAAATGTGTTTTTGAGAAAGAGTTTTTCTCACGCAAAAAGGACGGGGGATCCCCCGTCCTTATCGATTCGGTCTTATGACTGTCGTCTGCTTATTTATAAGCTTTCTTTGCAGTCTCGCAAAGTGCTGCGAATGCCGGTGCATCGTAGATCGCCATTTCGGAAAGCATCTTTCTGTTGATCTCGATACCTGCTTTTTTCAGGCCGTCCATCAGTCTGCTGTAGCTGATGTCGTTCATTCTTGCAGCCGCGTTGATTCTCGCGATCCACATCTGTCTGTACTGTCTCTTCTTTAACTTTCTGCCGACGTATGCGGATCTTAAAGATCTCATAACTGCAGGGTTTGCAGCTTTAAAAGTCTTGCTCTTGGAACCATAGAAGCCCTTTGCTAATTTTAAGATTTTTTTATGTCTCTTATGCGCGTTTACGCCTTTTTTTACTCTTGCCATTTGTCTTACCTCCTAATATCTTCCGTTATTTTGCCATGGATCTGAGCATTCTCTTTAAGTCTGCACTGGTTAAAACTGTTGCTTTTCTCAGGCCTCTTTTTCTCTTAGCGGATTTCTTCGTAAGAATATGGCTCTTGTATGCCTTGTTTCTCTTGATCTTGCCGGATCCTGTTAATTTCAGTCTTTTGCATGCTCCTCTATGGGATTTCATCTTATTCTTTGCCATGATGATTTTTCCTCCTATGATAAATTCTAATGGAAATTTGTAACTGATGATTGGCTACTTATCCGATTTCGGGCCCAGTACCATCGTCAGGCTTCTGCCTTCAAACAGCGGCTTCTTTTCAATGACGCCGACTTCCGAAACGATCTGCGCAAAGGTCTGCATCACATCCATGCCCTTTGCTGCATAGTCTCTTTCTCTTCCGCGGAAGCGCAGGCTGACCTTTACCTTATCGCCGTCCTTGAGGAATTTGGCTGCGGTATTGGCTTTGACCTGAATGTCGTGCTCCTCAATGAAAGTGCTCAGTCTGATCTCTTTCACCTGAGTCGTCTTCTGTTTCTTTCTGGCTTCTTTTTCTTTCTTTTGAAGCTCATAGCGATATTTCCCGTAATCGAGAATTTTGCAGACCGGCGGTTTGGCGTTCGGTGAAATGTTGACCAGATCCAGCTTCTTTTCGGCTGCCAGATCCAGCGCCTGCTGTGTCGGCATCACACCCAGCATCGTTCCGTCCGTATCGATGACTCTTACTTCTTTATCACGAATTTCTTCGTTGATCAGATTTTCCTTACTAATGGTCGCACCTCCTAAAATCATAAAAGCGGATACAAAAAGTATCCGCTCTCAAATACGCGTAACCGCGTAAATTTCAACATATCAACCCATGGCGGCGACGCGGCCTCACAGGTGAGAAGCGGATAACTTCTTCTTCGTTACCTAAATACTATACCCTAAACTGCCTGTAATGTCAAGCTTTTTTATCTTTCGATATATTCCTCTCTGCCTGCGCCGACGGAAACGTATTTGATCGGACAGCCGACGGCTTTTTCGATCATTTCGACATAGTCGCGTGCAGCCTCCGGCAGCTCGTCGAAGCTGCGGCAGCCGGAGATGTCACAGTTCCAGCCGTCTACGTATTCGTAGTGCGGTTTCGCCTCGGTCAGTGCGCTGCCGGTCGGGAAGTTGTCGATCAACTCGCCGCCGACTTCATACTGCGTGCAGACCGGGATCTTGTCCAGATAAGACAAGACATCGAGTTTCGTCAGCGCGATCTCGGTCGCGCCCTGCATCAGCGTGCCGTAACGGGATGCTACCACGTCGAAGCCGCCGACTCTGCGCGGACGTCCGGTCGCAGCGCCGTATTCGCCGCCGGCTTCTCTGAGCCTGTCTGCCTCTTCACCAAAGAGTTCACAGGTGAACGGGCCTTCGCCGACGCAGCTGGAGTAAGCTTTCATGATGCCGACCACGCTGTCCTCCTTGCAGAACGGAATGCCTGCGCCGATCGGTGCATAAGCCGCGATCGTGGAGGATGAGGAAGTATACGGATAGATCCCGAAGTCGATGTCGCGCAGCGCGCCCAGCTGTGCCTCGAACATCAGGCTCTTGCCGGCTTTGACAGCATCGCCCAGATAGACCGTGGTATCCTTGATATAGTCTTTGAACGGGAATCCGTAAGTTTCCAGCCATTGATACATATCATCAGCCGAAATCGGTTCGTGCGCATAACCGCCCGCAACGGTCAGGTTTTCCCATTCGACCAGATCCGCCACGCGTTCCTTGAGATGCTCCGCATGCAGCAGGTCGCCCATGCGAATGGTTTTTTTCATATATTTATCGGCATAGACCGGCGCGATGCCGCGGCGGGTGGAGCCGAATTTCTTGTCTGCCAGACGATCTTCTTCCAGGATATCACGCATCTTGTGATATGGCATGCAGATGGTCGCGCGGTCGCTGATGACCAGATGCTTCGGTGTGATCTCGATCCCCTTGTCACGCAGCATTTTGATCTCATGGAAAAGATGTTCGAGGTCGATGACCATGCCCGGCCCCATCACATTGACGGTCTCGTCGCGCAGAATGCCGGACGGCAGCAGGTTCAGGATGAACTTGCCTTTTTCGTTGACGACCGTATGCCCGGCGTTGTTGCCGCCCTGATAACGGATGACGATATCATATTTTTCGCTCAGAAGGTCGACCATGCGGCCCTTGCCTTCATCGCCCCAGTTTGTTCCTACAATCGCAGTTAACATTGTTTTACCTCCTTATATCTGGTATGCTCTATGGATCTCGCCGTGCACGCGCCTTAGAAAAGCGGCGCGCAGAGCGTTGTGATCATACATTGATCTCGACTTCCGCGCCTGACAGTTCGCGATTCGCGTCGAGGACCGGCTGCACATATTCCGTCAGGAACTGCTCCACCTGCTGCGGCGCGCAACCCACGAATTTGCGGACATCGAGCACTTCGGCAAGGCCTTCCTCAGTCAGACCGAAACGTTCATCCGCAAGAAGCAGTGACAGCAGATTGTTTTCTTTGCCTTCTGCCTTGACAGCTCTGGCCGCCTGCTGGGAATACTGCCGGATGACCTCGTGCAGTTCCTGCCGGTCGCCGCCGCGGCTGACCGCGTCCATGAGGATGTTCTCGGTCGCGATGAACGGCAGCTCCTCACGCAGATGTTTCGCCATCACCTTGTCGTAGACGGTTCCCCCGGTGATGACATTGATCGCCAGAGAAAGGATGCCGTCGGCAGCCAGGAACGTCTCCGGTATCGTGATCCTGCGGTTCGCAGAATCGTCCAGCGTCCGCTCCAGCCACTGATTGGCAGCGGTATCTGCGGTATTGCCGGTGCAGTTGATGATATAGCGGGAAAGCGATACGATCCGCTCGCTGCGCATCGGATTACGCTTGTATGCCATCGCAGAGGAACCGACCTGTCCGCTCTCGAAAGGCTCATCGAATTCTTTCATATGGGCCATCAGACGCAGGTCTACGCCCATCTTGCTCGCGCTCTGCGCGATACCGCTGAGTACCTGCAGTACGAAATTATCGACTTTGCGGGAATAGGTCTGCCCGGAAACCGGCATGCAGGCCGCAAAGCCCATCTTGGCCGCGATCTTGCGTTCCAGCTCTCTGACCTTATCCTGATCGCCTTCAAACAGCTCTAAAAAGCTGGCGCCGGTCCCTGTCGTCCCCTTGCAGCCGAGCAGTCTTAAATGTGCCAGTTCAAACTCCAGACGTTCGTAATCCATCAAAAAGTCCTGCAGCCACAGGCAAGCGCGCTTGCCCATCGTTGTCGGCTGCGCCGCCTGAAAATGCGTATAGGCCAGGGTCGGCGTGTCTTTTTCACGCTCCGCGAATTCCGCCAGTGCGCGCATCAAGCTGATCAGCAGTTTCTTGATCTGCAGCAACCCTTCTTTCATCTGCAGGATATCGGTATTATCGCCGACAAAGCAGCTCGTCGCGCCAAGATGAATGATCGGCGCGGCAGTTGGACAGAGCTCCGCGTAGGTGTGGATATGCGCCATGACGTCGTGCCGCAGCTTCTTTTCGTAATCGGCTGCTTTGGCATAGTCGATGTCATCAATATGCTGCTTCATTTCGTCGATCTGCGCGTCTGTGATCGCGAGGCCGAGCTCTTTTTCGCTTTCGGCCAGCGCGATCCAAAGTCTGCGCCAGGTGGAAAATTTGTTGTCCGGGCTGAAAATGCTCTGCATCTCCTTGGATGCGTATCTTCCGCAGAGCGGATTCTCGTAAATTTCTTTATGCATGCGTCGTCTCCTTCTTGGCAAGGGCTGCTTCTACCAGCCCCAGGAACAGCGGATGTGGTTTATTCGGGCGGCTCTTGAATTCCGGATGGAACTGCACGCCGATATAAAAATCATTTTGCGGGATCTCCACGGTCTCTACGATGTTGCCGTCCGGCGAGGTGCCGCTGATGACCAGTCCTCCCTCTTCCAGCGCTTCCCGGTAGAGATTGTTGAATTCGTAACGGTGGCGATGGCGCTCGGAGATCTCGTCGGTTCCGTAGCAGCGGTACATCTGCGTGCCCTCTGCGATCTTGCAAGGATAAGCACCCAGGCGCAGCGTGCCGCCTTTATCCACCTGATGGCTCTGATCCGGCAGGAAGTCGATGACCTTGTACTTGCTCAGCTCGTCAAACTCGCCCGAGTTCGCGCCCTCCATGCCGCAGACATGTCTTGCGAAGTCGATGACCGCGACCTGCATGCCCAGACAGATGCCCAGATACGGCAGATCATGCGTCCGACAGTAGGCGGCGGTCAGGATCTTGCCCCCGATCCCGCGGTTGCCGAAACCGCCCGGGACGATCACGCCGTCACACCGGGACAGGATGCTTTCGACCGTCTGCTCGTTGATGCCCTCAGAGTCGATCCATTGGATCTCAATATTGGTATGGTAGGCGTAGCCCGCATGCCGCAGTGCCTCTGCCACGGACAGATACGCATCATGCAGCTGCACGTATTTTCCAACCAGACCGATGGTCACCGTGCGCTCCGCACTGTGGATCTTGTCCACCAGCGCGCGCCAGTCTGCGAGATCCGGCGTCGGCGCCTCAATGCCCAGCTCCCGGCACACGATATCCGAGAAATGATGCGCTTCCAGCATCAGCGGCGCTTCGTACAGCACCGGGATGGTGATATTTTCGATGACGCAGTCCGGTTTAACGTTGCAGAACAGCGCGATCTTTTTGAAAATACTTTCTTCCAGTTTTTCATCCGCGCGGAGGACGATGATATCCGGCTTGATGCCGAGGCCCTGCAGGTTCTTGACGGAATGCTGCGTCGGTTTGCTCTTATGCTCATCGGAACCGTGCAGATACGGCACCAAGGTCACATGGATGAACAAGGCGTTGCCCGGTCCGACTTCCAATCCGACTTGACGGATCGCTTCCAGGAACGGTTGGCTTTCAATATCGCCGGTCGTACCGCCGACTTCTGTGATGACCACGTCCGCGTCGGTCGCGCGGCCTACATTGTAAATAAACGATTTGATCTCGTTGGTAATGTGAGGGATCACCTGTACGGTCTCTCCGAGATATTCACCCCGGCGCTCCTTATTCAGCACATTCCAGTAAACCTTTCCGGAAGTCAGATTGGAAAAGCGGTTCAGATCTTCATCGATAAACCGTTCGTAATGTCCGAGATCCAGGTCGGTTTCCGCGCCGTCTTCCGTGACGAAAACTTCGCCGTGCTGATACGGACTCATCGTCCCGGGGTCAACATTGATATACGGATCCAGCTTCTGTGCTGCAACCTTGAGTCCTCTTTCTTTGAGGAGCCTGCCGAGCGATGCCGCGGTGATCCCTTTGCCGAGACCCGACACAACGCCGCCGGTCACAAAAATAAATTTTGTCTGCTTGGTGGTTTGTTTCATGGTGATGCCTCTTCCTTTTTTCGTTTCTCTCGTCTCTTCTCTCGCAAAAACAAAAATAAGGGCACGAATTGACGGAACCCTCACGACCAGCCAATTCACATCCTTATCACTTCATCATTTGCATCATTTTTCATTTTTTCTTTTTTTAACAGAGATATTTTACAGATTTTTTGTTCTTTTGTCAACTTTTTTCACAAATAAAATCTTGTTTTTTTGTGCATTTCCACGATATGGAAGTGGCCGTTCTGCCTTCCGCACTGCCGGCCCTGTCCCTCCATGCGAACAGCCGCGAGCAGAATAAAAAATCCGGAACATCTGTTTACTTTTTGTTCGCGCTATGGTAAACTGTTCATATGAAGAACGAACGGAACATGCCGCCGAAACACGCCGCGTACATGCAAAGCGCCCGATGCACAGCCGTTCGCAGTGATCAAAAAGAAAGAAAGGAGCAGAGCAATGTTAAAAGAAAGAGAACAAAAAATTCTGGATTATATGAAAGCGGAGATCAAGACAAAAGGTTATCCTCCGACAGTCAGGGAGATTTGCGCTGCTTTAAATATCAAATCCACTTCCACCGCGCATAAGGACATCGAAAGCCTGGTATGTCAGGGGTATCTGGTCAAGGACCCTTCGAAGCCGCGCGCGCTGATGGTGGTCGATCCGCAGGAGGCATGCGGTCATACGCTTGCCGCAAGACTTTCCGCTGTCGGCGCTGCTTCGGGCAGTACATCCGTCCGGGAGGTTCCGGATGTCGTCGAGATTCCGGTCGTCGGCCGCGTCGCTGCAGGAACGCCGATTCTGGCAGAAGAGAATATTGAGGACAGCTTTCCGATCCCTTCCCGCTATGCCGCAAACGGTACCAGCTTCATGCTGCGCGTCCGCGGCGAGAGCATGATCGAGGCCGGTATCATGGACGGAGACTTGATCCTGGTTCAGCAGACCGAAACCGCAAACAACGGGGAGATCGTCGTTGCCATGATCGACGGTTTTGAAAGCGAAGCCACCGTCAAGACCTTTTACCGCGAGAACGGCCATGTCAGACTGCAGCCGGAAAACCACACGATGAGTCCGATCATCGTCAAAGACGTCCGCATCATGGGCAAAGTCAAAGGCGTGTTCCGCTATTTCAGCTGAGGCAATTGCATGAACCAACAAAAAAAGGAGCTCAAGGCTCCTTTTTTGCATACATTTTTCTATTTGTTATCAGGAAGTTTTCCAGACTGCGCAGCCAGCCTTTTTTCTTGAGATTTCACACGGCGTTCCAGCTTTTTGATATCGCAACGCCGCTGGTGTTGCAAGAATCCATTGCCCGAGAGATTGCCTTATCAAAATTTTCCCATCGTTCATATCCGAGCAAAGACATCAAGTCACGTGCATACCAAAATTCAACTTGAGCAGTTTCGTCGCTATGTATAACAAGATCAAACTGCTCTTTAATCTGACCTACCCTCTTTTTATCCATGTTTTTCCTCCATATGATACTGACACACAAACTTTTTCATATCTACCAGCTCTATGTGAGTGCCAGCGGCACGACCAGCGGTACCGCAACGCACATCAAAGCGCCGGTGCAGAACGAATAGACGATCGTTTCTTCGTTGCAGGAGCGCTCTACGATCGGCATGCAGACGTCCATGGCTGCAACGCCCGGGATCGCCGTGGATTCCAGATAACCGATCTTCTGCGCGGCAAGCGGGATGATGATGATCCCGAGTGTTTCCCGGATGACATTGTGCATGAAAGAGATCGCGCCGGCAACCGCGTAACCCGCTTCGGTGATCATGCTGGGTGCCAGCGTATACCAACCGAATCCGGCGCTGACAGCGACCGCCTCGCCGATCGAGAGCGGAGAAAGGATGCCGTAAAGCGCCCCTGCCAGCAAGCTGCCTGCGACTGCCGCGATCGGAAAGAAGATGACTTTGACGCCGATGTTTTTGAGGTTCTGCACGATGGTCCCGGAAAGTCCCATGTTAAAGCCTACCAGTCCAAGCAGGATACAGATACCGATCGTCAGCCAAGTTCCGGACATTTCCTGAAATACCGCAAGATCCGTGAAGAAACGCGGGATCAGGAAATATCCTCCGAGCATACCGGCGATGACAAACCCTAAAATGATCAGCGTTGTCTTGGCACCGGAAGCATGCTGCGGATCATCTGCCGACTCCGATCCTTCTTCCTCATAAGTCTCCGCGTACGCCTCGACCGCCGGTGCGGCGTTTTCCGCAGCAGCGTCCATCTCCTCCGCAAGCGCGGATACCTCGATAAACTCTTTTTCTGACGCAGTCACGCAGCTTTTTTGCCGTACGACCGGCAATGCATGCCGATCCAGTCCGACAAGTTTTCGCGTTGCAAAAACCGCCAGCATGCTTCCGCCGACGGTCAGCAGGGTGATCAGGACCGACTGCAGCCCGATCGTTCCCAGATTCGAAGTGACCTCTTCATTAGCGCCCATGCGCAGACCCATGATGCACACCAGCAGATAAATGACCAGATTCATCGTTTTCTCAATAAAGGAAAACTTCTCTGCATGCGCGCGCACCGTCGAAGCGATCAGATAACAGGCGATCATGATCGCCCAGTATAAAAACAACAATAACATTTTAATCCCTCAATTCCCAAAGTCATCCCACGCTATAAATTGATCATGATCGGCACCATGATCGGTACCAGAAAGCTCATGGCAACGCCGGTCACAAACCCGTAGGTAACCGCTTTGCCGTGGGTCGCGCGGTTGACGATCGGCAGGCAGACGTCCATGGCCGGAGCTCCCGGGATGCAGGCAGCTTCGATATAACCGATCTTTTCGGCGATCAGCGGCAGCAGCAGGATGCTGAAGATCTCCCGCATGACATTATGCAAAAAGGAGATCGCGCTCGCGGTCAGATAGCCGGCTTCCATAATGATGCCGGGCGCCAGTGAATACCAGCCAAAGCCCGCGCCGATCGCCAGCGACTCCGGCAGGCTCAGCTGAAACAGCAGGCCGCACAGCGCCGCTCCCAGCAGGGTCCCGACGATGCACGCCAGCGGAAATACCAAGATCCGCAGTCCGGCTTCTTTCATCATCGTCAGAACGGTCCCTTCTAAGCCCAGATCCAGACCGACGAAGACCATCAGGATGCACAGACCGATCTTAATGCCCAGACTGGCCGCATCGTCAAAGACGGCGATATTTTCTCCGAACAGCGGTCTGGCAGCCAAGTAGCCGAGCGCCATGCCGACGATGACCGAACAGAGTATGATCAGCGTCATCTTATTAATGCCGTGTTTCTCAGCCTCTTGCTCTTCTTCCATGGCGGCTTCTTCCAGTTCTTCACAATGCAGTGCGGCAATTTTCGCGTCCTTGGTAAACCCGAATGCTTTTCTGGCAAAAAAAAGACAGATCAGGGATCCCAGCATCATGGCGACGGTCATCACAAAGGCCGCCAGTCCGATCGTTCCGAGGTTGGCGATGATCTCCTCATTGGCCCCCATTCTCGCGCCCATCAGCACGACCAGCAGCACGATCGCCATGGTCTGCACCTTTCCCGTCCAGCCGAGTTTGTCGCGATATGCCCGCACCTTGCTGCCGACGATCCCGCTGACAACAATAATGCTGATATACAAAATAATGTCCGTCATGTCTTTTTCTCCTTCGAATCTATCAAAATTCCTCAGACCGATCTTGCAAGCCGGAGGTCTGATCTCTTTGCCCGTATCTTTCATTTTACTCTATTTTCGGCCGAATGTCATCCTTAATTTTCGCAGGATCTATACATCTTTTGTATTGTAAAATCGTAAAATAAAGTTTTAACAATTTGTCAGTAAATTGTTCGCAAATCAGTCTCCTTGCACCACACAGTCCTTTTTGTAAAAGCTGACTGCATATTGCAGTACGCTCGGATAGCCCTCCTCCTTTCGCGACATGATCGAGACCGACATAGAAGTTTTCATCCCTTCCAGTAATATCGATCGTTGTCGATCATATACAGCAGCGCGTTGACGATGCAGGCTGCGATATTGCTGCCGCCCTTGCGGCCGCGGGCTACGATATACGGTACGTCACTGCTCATAATCAGCTCCTTGGACTGCACTACATTGACAAAGCCGACCGGCACGCCGATGATGAGCTCAGGCTTCACCTGCCCCTCCTGCATCAAGTCGTACAAGGTCACCAGCGCGGTCGGCGCGTTGCCGATGGCATAGAGAAAAGGCTCTCCCATCGCAGCCGCTTTTTTCATGCTTTCGCTGGCACGCGTGGTGCCGTTCAGTCTGGCTGCTTCTGCCACGTCCGCGTCTGCCATGAAGCAGTGAACGCTGCCGCCGTATTTGCCGAGAGAAACCTTATTGATCCCTGCTTTGGCCATATTCGTATCGGTCACGACGGATACGCCGCGTTTGATGGCTTCCATCGCCTTGACTGCCGCGTCCTGCGAAAAGCACAGGTTGTCCGCGTAATCAAAGTCCGCGGAGGTATGAATACAACGTTTGACGATCAGCTCCGTATGCGGTGCAAACGCTCTTGCCCCCAGCTCTTCGCTGATGATCGCAAAGCTTCGTTCTTCAATCTCTCTCGGTTTCACTTCTTCTATTTGTTCTCTAAAATTCATCGTCGGTTCCTTTCCCCTCTATCTTTCGATGCATCCATGTAGGATTGCCTTCATTCGCGCTTATTCGTCAATGCCTTCCTCTAAGATTCGATAGATTTGATCCATGTCTAAGGCTTCGCGCAGCCCTGCCGCCAGCAAATCGTACTGCGTTTCTTTATATTCAGCATAGGTCATGCTGCCCATCTCTCCCATCGCGACACCCTTCTTATCCGCCAGCGCCTGAATGACAGCCTGTCCGATGCCTGCGCCGTCAAAAATGCCATGGACGTAAGAGCCGAATACATTTCCTTTGTAAGCGCCATCCTGCTTGACCGTTCCGCTTACCGCGTCCGTCAGCGTCAGCAGCGGTCTCGCGCCATCTTTACGCGTGGACTGTCCCATGTGGATTTCATAACCCTCCGCCGCGAGCTTTTGCGTTTGCAGGCCTGCAAGTAAGGTCCCTTCTGTAAGGAAGGTCCCGGTGACGCGGGTTCTCGTTTTTTCCTCCATAAAAACCGTATCGATCGGCAGCAGTCCCATGCCGCGGACCGTACCGGAGGTCTCCAGCCCGAGCGGATCGGAAAGCGTTTCTCCGAGCATCTGATAGCCGCCGCAAATGCCGAACACTACCTTCCCGCTGCCTGCCTGTTTTAGGATTGCCGCCTCCAGTCCGTTCTGCCGCATCCACAGCAAATCCGAAATGGTATTTTTCGATCCCGGCAGCACGATCATATCCGGATCTTTGAGCTCCTGCGCGTTTTTGACATAGCGCACGCTGACGCCGGGAATGGTTTCCATCACGTTCAGGTCAGTAAAGTTAGAGATGCGAGGCAGGCGGATCACTGCAATGTCGATCAAGGTCGCTGACTCTCCGTTTCCGCGAAACTCCAATCGTTCACTGAGGCTGTCCTCATCCTCCACATCGACATGCAGATACGGCGCGACACCAACCACATCGATGCCGGACTTTGCTTCTAAAATCGCAATCCCCGGGTCGAGAATGGTCTTATCCCCGCGGAATTTATTGATGATCAGACCCTTGACCATCTTTCGCTCCTCTGCTTCCAGCAAATCGACAGTGCCGATCAGCTGTGCGAACACGCCGCCCCGGTCGATGTCGCCGACCAGAAGCACCGGCGCCTTCGCCATTTTCGCCATGCCCATGTTGACGATGTCTTCTTCTTTGAGATTTACCTCCGCAGGACTGCCCGCACCTTCGATGACGATAATATCATTTTCGGCGTTGAGTGCGTGGAAGGCTTTCATCACATCCGGTACCAGCTTATGCTTGAAAGCAAAATAGTCGCGGGCGCTCATGGTTCCCAGCACTTCCCCATTGACGATGACCTGACTGCCGACATCGTTGGTCGGCTTGAGGAGGATCGGGTTCATGCGTACATCCGGTGCGATGCCGGCTGCTTCCGCCTGCATGACCTGTGCGCGGCCCATCTCCATGCCATCGGCAGTAATAAAGGAGTTGAGTGCCATATTCTGTGACTTGAACGGCGCGACCTTGTAGCCGTCTTGCTGAAAGATTCTGCATAAGCCTGCGGTAATCAGACTTTTTCCTACGTTTGACATGGTTCCCTGCACCATGATTGCTTTTGCCATGTTTTTTCCTCCGGTTTTTTAATCTAAAATGTGCGCCACCGCCTGTACCAGCTTTACATTATCCTCATGCAGCCGTACCGCGACACGATAATAGCCCTTGCCAAGACCCGCGTAATTGCTGCAGTCCCGCACCAAAAATCCAGCCGCGCGCAGCTTTTCGCCGAGGGTTTCCTCTCCGCGAAAAAAAATATAGTTTGCCTGCGAAGCATAGGTGCGGCAGCCCAGCTTGTCCAGCGCTTGCAAAAGATACGAGCGCTCCGCGCGCAGCGTCATGAGGCTTTCTCTTACATAAGCGTCCTCCGCGAGTGCCGCGAGCCCTGCCGCCTGCGCGAGCGAAGAAACATTCCATGGCTGTACGCTGCGTTCCAGCTTTTCGATGATCGTCGGATTGCTTGAGATGCCGTACCCCAGTCGTACCCCTGCCATCGCATACAGCTTGGTAAACGCCTTGAGCAGAATCACATGCGGATACGCCGCCAGCTCCCCAAGCATCGTAAATTCCTCCGGCTTTTCCACAAAGTCTAAAAAGCATTCGTCTAACACGACGATGCAGTCAAGCGCCCCGGCGCGTCGAATCACCCGTTCGGTTTCCTCTCGCGAAAGCAGGTTTCCGGTCGGATTATTCGGATTGCAGAGAAAAACCATGTCGATATCTTCCGTTATCTGCTCTGCAAAGTCCATGGGCAGCGCGAAGCCGTCCGCTTCCGCGGTATGCACATATTGGATCTCACACCCTACGGTTTCCAATGCCTGTGCGTACTCCGCAAAGGTCGGTGCCGGAAGCAGCGCTTTTTTGGGTTTCAAGGCTGTCACCGCAGCAAAGATCACCTCTGCCGCACCGTTTCCAAAGAAAATCCATGTGCCCGGGACATGCAGCTTTGCAGACAAGGCATCGCGCAACAGGCTGCACTGCACATCGGGATAATGTCCGATCTGACCTGCTGCCCGGCAGATCGCGTCCTGTACGCGCTGCGGCGGTCCAAATGGATTGCAATTCGAAGAGAAATCTATCATATCCGGATGGCGGTAAATATCACCGCCATGAATCATTTTTTTCATAAAGCGCCCCCTCCGTAAAGGAAAAAGCTGATGCCGCCGAGAAGCAGCGCCGATAAGAACGCGCCCAGATACATGAGCCGGTTTACGCGCCGGATGTCATCCGGTCTGACCGGCTGCAGCGGATCGCCGATAAACGGCTTTTCATAAAGCTTCCCGAAGTAGTAAGCATTGCCTGCGAGCTGTATATCCAGCGCACCGGCCGCCGCAGCCTCGGTATGGGCTGAATTCGGACTGGCATGCTTACGGCGATCCCGAAAAAAAATCCTCGCAGCGTTTTTTCCGTCAAAGGGTCCGAGATACGCGCTGAGAACCAAAATCAGCCCCGCAAGTCTTGCCGGAATGAAATTCGCGATATCATCCAATTTTGCCGCGCATCGTCCAAAATACAGAAACCGTTCATTTTTATATCCAAGCATGGAATCCATCGTATTGATGGCTTTGTAAAGGTACATGCACACCGGACCGCCCAGCGCCATATAGAGCATCGGCGCAAACACGCCGTCACCGAAATTCTCTGCCACCGTTTCCACCGCGGCCTTCGTCACGCCTGTTTCATCCAGGTTGTCCGTATCTCGACCGACAATTCTGGAAACAGCTGCTCTGCCGTCTGCAAGACTTTCCGGCTTGCCGGAGGTCAGTGCATCGTACACCAGCATACTTTCGTCTCTCAGAGAACGAACCGCAAGCATCTGATAACACAGAAAGCTCTCCAACGCGATACCGATGCCGGTATGCAGCTGATATGCCAGATACAGAAGTCCGAAGGTTACTATACCGGTCACCGCCAACGTACCGATAACCAGCATAGCGCCGCCTGCCAGCTCGCCCCGCGGTGTTTTCGGCAAAATTTTTCTGAAGATTTTTTCAAGCAGGTCAATCACCTTACCGATCAGTCTGACCGGATGATAGAGCCAGCGCGGATCGCCGATGGCAAGGTCCAAAAGGAATCCTGCCATCAAAGCGATACCTGTATTGTTGAGCATGGAAGTCTCCGTTCTTACAGCCCTCTGAAACGGCTGCATTTGTCTAAAAAGATCTGCGCGAATTTTGGATTCGCGTAGTAGTAAATATGTGGGAATCCTGCCAGGAGGTTCGCTCTGCTGATGATGCAGTCCCAGTTTCGCTTGCCTGCCGGTTTCTGTGCGTGAAAGGCTGTTCCGTTGGCGGTGGTATCATAACAGTGGAACTCGTGTGCCTTGAGCACGCCGATCTTCCCATATCCATCAAAATATCCCGCGTCTCCGGTTTCCGCCTCGTGCTGCGTGTTTCCATCCGCCGCGGGCGGTTTCGCGCGGTTTTCCGTCAAGTCGATATAGCCGAAGCGTCCCAAACGCTCTGTCCGATAGCCGTCTCCCTCTGTCAGACCGACCATCGGCCAAGCGTTCCCTTGCAGATCCTGCAGGGACTTGCCTAAATACAGGAAACCGCCGCATTCCGCCAAGATCGGTATCCCCTCCGCGTAAGCGCTGCGGATGCTCTCCTGCATCGTCTGGTTTACCGAAAGCCGCTCCGCATAAAGCTCCGGATAGCCGCCGTAAAAAATCATGCCATCGAGCTTCGCCGGAATCTTACAATCTGAAATCGGCGAAAATGGCACAATTTCAGCCCCTAAACGTTCCAAAAGCTTGAGGTTGTCCTCATAGAAAAAACAAAATGCCGCATCGCGCGCCACCCCGATACGCAGCTTCGGTGCGTCTCCTGTGCGATGCCACGCCCCGAAAAGCGGCGCTTCCTCTGCGCCTGCCGCAAGCGGATCGATGCCGCTGACGGCGGGTGCGGTCTGCGCGATGGCAAGGAGCTTGTCGAGATCGACGGTGTTTGCGACAACCTCCGCGAGCTGCTGCAGCTTTTCGCGCAGATCCGCCACTTCATCTGGCATGACCAGCCCCAGGTGACGACTTTCCAGATGGATATCCGTAAGCTCCGGCAGCCAGCCGATGACGGGAATCCCACAGGCTTCCTCGATATAATCCTTGAGCAGACGGTACATCGGCTCTTTGACATGATTGAGGATCACACCGGCAATGCCGCTGTCCGCTTTGAAGTTTTGAAAGCCTTGAATCTGTGCCGCCAGCGACGCGCTGACCCCTTTGCCGTTGACAATCAGAATGGCCGGTGTCTGCGTTGCTCTGCCTACGTCATAGGTGCTTGCCTTCTGACTGATACCGCCCAGTCCGTCATAATAGCCCATGACGCCTTCGATGATCGCGATATCGCAGTCCCTGGCGCACTCCGTAAACAGCCAGCGCAGACTTTCGTCATCCAAAAAGAAAGTATCCAGATTACCGGATACCGTCCCCAGCACTTTTTTGTGGAACATGGGGTCGATATAGTCCGGTCCGCACTTAAAGGAAGCGGGTTTGATGCCGCGATTAATCAGCGCCTGCAGAATTCCGCAGGTCAGTAAGGTCTTACCGCTGCCGCTCGCGCCGGCGCACAGCAAAATTCTTGGCATTTTCATAAGCATGCCTCCGTTTATAGTATCTTTATCGTCTTTTTCTTGTTATTTACCGGTTCCTCGTTTTTCTGCATCGAAGCAGAGGATGGTGATCGGATTTTCACTTTTCATCATGGTGTAGCTGCCGACTGCATGTCCTCTGGCAACCGAAATCTGCGTTACCTCAGGCGCTCCGCATCCGTATTTTTTCGCGCAGGCAAGCGCCTGTGCGGTCGATTCCAGCGCGATGCAGTTGATCACGAAGCGGACCTGTGCAGGCTTGTGATTCCCGCAGTCAGCAAGGTCGAAAGCATCCTTTTCGCTTGCAGCTTCCTTGTTCTCCGGAAGTCTTGTCAATGCCGCTTCAACGATTGCCTCCATATTGCCTGCTGACCCACCGATGAAAACATGCGTTGCAGGCGGAAGCTCCCGCATCGCCTCCGGCGCAAGTCCTTCGACAATATGCAGATTATCTGTTTTGAATTTCCGTCGATTGTTCTGTAGCAGCCGGATCGCTTCCGGATTTCGTTCTACCGCATAGACTCTGCCTTTGGAGGCGCGCAGCGCCATTTCTACCGATACAGAGCCGGTTCCCGCGCCGATATCATAGCAAACGGCATCTTCGGTCAGATGCAGGCGATCCACAGATAACACGCGGATTTCCTCCTTGGTCATCGGTACCTTGCCGCGCAGGAATTCTTCATCCTTGCGGCAGTGCAGTGGATTGATCTTCGTTTCCGCCGCGCATGGATTTTCCAACAAGAGCACGCTCAGCGGATCGTGCCGGAAGCTGCATAGGTCTTTTGCTGCGCCGATCGTAATTTTTTCGTCCGCATAAGAAAGCCGCTCGCCTACCGACAGCTTCACCTCCGGCATCTCAAAATCCACCAGTTTTTGCGCTAATTCAGCCGCATCGGCAGGCTTCCCGAGAATGGAGAAAACCTTTGCGTGGTCGCGGATCAACGGAACCAGCGACTGTGTCCTGCCATGGTTGGAGACAATGACCGCGTCGTCCCAGGAGGTCCCAAGCCTTGCCGCCAGCGCAGATACGGAGGAAACCCCCGGGATCACATGAAGCTCGACACTTTCTCCAAGCATGGTCAGCCGTTCATAAAGCTTTTTTGCCCCGCTGTAAAATCCGGTGTCTCCGGAAAGCAGCACCGCGAAACGCTCATACGCGCGGTGTGTGTCGATATAGTGCGCGATGACCGCACTGCGATATTCGTCCAAAATCGGTTTTTTTCCTCGCGCAAGGTCGAGCATCCTGCCGGAGCCGATCACATAATCTGCATCCGCGAGCGCTGCCGCCGCCTCTTCTGTCATGCTGCCTTGTCCACCGGGACCGATGCCGATGAGCGAAACCTTTACCCGCGGCTGCAGCGCAAACCGCTCTGCCAAAAGCGCTTTACAAGCCATGACCGAAATACCGGTCTCCTTGCGCGGTCTGCCGATGACGACTGCCGTACAGCCGACGGCTTCACAGGCAAGCAGCTTTTCGGCAAAGCCGCCGGCTTGTCCGGTATCCTTGGTTACCAGATAGGAAATGTCATAGGTGCGAAGCAGCGCTTCGTTCAGCTCCGTTGGAAACGGTCCCTGCATGGCGATCAGATGTTTTCCCTCAAAACCGATGGACGCGCAATGCTGTACGGACTCCGCCGTAGAAAGCACCCGCGCGAAGACCCTTTCCTGCCAGTCATCGATCGCGGTATAGGCTTGCAGCTCCTTGCTGCCTGTGGTCGCGAGGATCCTGCCCGCTCGGCTGTTTAACCAGTCGATGGCGGTTTCCATGCTGTCCAAATAGACGACACTGCCCATCGCGCCGTCATCTTCCGACAGCAAATGCTGTTCTTCTTGCGCTCCTTTGTCCGCAGACGCCCGCAATACGCGCAGATATTCGACATGGGTACGCTGCGCCGCCTGCAGAATATTCTCGGTCACCGCAGCCGCATAAGGATGCGTGGCATCGATGACCAGCTCCGGTTGCTCTGTCCGCATCAAAGCTTCCATCTCCGCGGCGGTCAGCCGCTCCGTCAGCACCCGCACCGCGTCAGAGGAGGACGCAAGCTTGCAACCATATGCAGTTGCAACGCAGACAATCGCCGGTATATTATTTTTGACGAGAAACGCCGAAAGCTCTCTGCCCTCGGTCGTTCCGCCGAACAAAAGGATCTTACACATCTCGATAACCTCTCGGCGTCACCATTTTGCCGCTTAGGACCTTGGTCTGGGTATTGCCGATAAATACAGTCGTAAACATATCCACCTTCGTATCGCGCAGCGCTTCGAGACTCAATACCCGCATCTGCTCGCCTTCTCTGCCGATGTTGCCGACGATGCCGCAGACGGTTTCCTTCGGTTTATGCTCCATCAGAAGATCGCAGGCTTTGGCAAGATAATCAGCGCGTTTGACGCTGGACGGATTATACAGGCAGACAACGAAGTCCCCTTTTGCCGCACTGCGCAGACGTTCTTCGATCAGCTCCCACGACGTCAGGAGGTCACTGAGGCTGATGAGACAAAAGTCGTGGATCAAAGGCGCACCCAGGCACGCCGCGCCGCTGATGGCAGCGGTCACGCCCGGAATGACCGCGATTTCAATTTGCGGATACGCGCTGCCAACCTCATACATCAGTCCCGCCATCCCGTAAACGCCGGCGTCACCGGAGCAAATCATGGCTACCGTCTGTCCTTTTGCTGCTTCTTCAAATGCCATCACGCAGCGTTCTTTTTCTTTGCGCATCGGTGTCGTGAGGAAAGTTTTCCCCGGGAAATGTTCCTTGACTAAATCCACATAGACCGTATAGCCGATGATGACATCACAGTTTTTTAGGGTTTCACAGGCTTCGATGGTCATTTTTTCGTAAGCGCCCGGCCCGATGCCGACAACATAAATCTTATTCAAATCGTATGCTTCCTTTCTTCATCGCCAAGGCGGCAGTCACGCCGTCCATGGCTGTTTTTGGCTGCAGCAGCAGCGCGCTGCCGTTGTTTTGCGGCGTTCCGGCTTCGGTATCCACAGAGGCCAGCAGCAAAGCGCTGCGTTCGCAAACATTATCTGTCCCGGTGATCTGCTTGACAAAAGCTGATCCCGTAAAACTTCCTTCCACTTGGTTCAGCTCCGCCGCGGTAAAGAACTGCAGCGGCAGCTGCCTCTCTGCGGCAAACCGCAAGAGTCCCGCTTCCTCGCGTTTGATGTCGATGGAGGCTGCGCCTGCCAAGGCTGCCGGAGCTACGCCCGCTTGCGCAAGACAAGCCTCCACAGCCTGCGCTACGGCTTCTTCCGGCTTTCCGGCTTTCAATCCGATGCCTAAATACACCGTCTGCGGCACCAGCCACAAAACCTCCGGCTTATCGGTAAGCTCCGGCTTTCGCGGTGAAATCAGCATCGCGCCGCCGCCATGATAGTCCGCGAAGGCTTCCAGTCCTGCCAGTCGCACTTCGTCCGGCACTGCGCCTTCTACGGCGGCATCTGTATAAATCGTGATGGTTTCGCCCCGCACCAGCGCTGCTGCGACCAGCTTCGCTGCCGTAAAGTCCATGATCTTGAGTCCGTTCCTTTGTGCGAAAACATCCGGCGCCAGTTTCCGGTGCACGTCAGTGGCTGTCGTCAGCACCGCTTCGGCGCCTGTCATCGCCGCAAGCCGGCAGGCGATTGCATTCGCTCCGCCCAGATGTCCGGACAGGATGGGAATCACATATTGCAGACGGTCATCGACAACGAGGACGGCGGGGTCGGTCTTTTTGCTGACTGCCAGCGGTCCGATGGTGCGCACCGCAATACCCGCGGACCCGACGAAGATCAGACAGTCATCCTGCGCGAAATGCTGCTTGCCCCAGTCAGTCAGCGACGCCGTAAGCGGTATCACATCCGCGCGCTCGGTCGCTGTTTCCGCAGCCGCAAGCCCTTCCGGACGCGCATCCGGTTCCGGTTCCGCGGCGAATCGCCCTTTGGCAAAAACCTTGACATTCCAATCCGGATATGCACTTTTTAAGTATTCCCTCAGCCTTCGTGCCGTTTCCTTTCCCGGCGGACTGAAGCAAAGAATCGATGCTTGTTTCATACCGCGCCTTTCTTACTTACATACTTACATACTCGCTTCTCGAAATTCGGTGGTAAAGCCCGGATCGTACAGCTTGGAACGGTCATAATGACTGCAGCTTACCACGTCTCCGATAATCATCAGCGCGGTTTTGGTAATGCCGTTCTTTTTCGCGGTTTCTGCGAGTGTTCCCACAGTGCAGACGAAGGACTTTTCGTCCTCCCAGGTTGCCTTGTAGACGATGGCTGCCGGTGTGTCCGCGCTGTAACCGCCGGCAATGAGCCTTGCAGATAGTTCCTCCAAAAGTCCGGTGCTCAAAAACACCACCATGGTCGCGTGATGCGCGGCGAAGGACTCAATGCTCTCTTTCTCCGGTACCGGCGTCCTGCCTGCCATACGGGTGATGATGACACTTTGGGAAATATTCGGTAAGGTATATTCCAGATTCAGCGCCGAGGCAGCCCCGCAGAAAGAGCTGACGCCCGGGCAGTAATCATAAGGGATATTTTCTGCATCCAGCACATCCATCTGCTCCCGGATTGCGCCGTACAGACAAGGATCTCCGGTATGCAGACGCACTACCTGTTTCTCTGCCTTTACATCTTGCCGCATCACCTCCAGCACTTCTTCTAAGGTCATATGCGCGCTGTTATAGATGCTGCAGCCCGCTTTCGCGTAGTCCAGCAACTGCGGATTGACGAGAGAGCCTGCATAGATAATGGTATCAGCTTCTTCTAAGTATTGCTTTCCTCTCAGGGTGATCAGGTCAGCAGCGCCGCTGCCTGCCCCTACAAAATGAATGGTTTTCATGCTTGTTCCTCCTGCTTTTCTTTGACAATGATGACGGAATAGTAGGACGCATCGTCCGGGATCTCCGCCGGATTCGCATAAATTTTTTCTCCCTCCATCCCACAGTTCTCTACCATGACGGCATCCTGCCCGCTCGCGAGAATCGCCGCGCGCACCGCTTTCATTTCTTTTCCCGCCTTCATCAGAATCTTCGTTCCCGGCAGCGCCAAAAGCTCCGACACACTGTCCTTCCGATAGCTGGCAGGGATCACATGCAGCGGCTGGTCTTTTTCGACCAGATCGGTATTAAGCCTTGCCGCGGCTGCTGTAAAGGAAGTGATGCCATTGATGATCTCTGTTTCATAGCCGTCTGCCGCGACCAGCTTGTGCACATACATATAGGTCGCGTACACCGTAACGTCTCCTAAAGTTAAAAAGCTGACCGTCAGCCCATCCTCCAGCAGGTCTTCGATTTGCTCCGCCGCTGCGCGGTGTCCTGCTTCCAATACCGCCTCATCCTTCACCATCGGCATTTCCACCGCTATCAGCTGTTTCTCTGTGAGCTTCTCACAGATACCTGCCGCGATGCGATAAGCGACGGAATCCTCCGCCTGTTTGCCCGGCACGACAATGACATCGCTTTGATTTATGATTCGAACGGCTTTGATGGTCATCAGCTCCGGATCTCCCGGACCGACGCCGATGCCGTATAATTTTCCTCTTTGTTTCATCGCTTGATCCCTTCGCCGCGAACTTTTGCCGCGATGCGCGTAAAAATTCGCTTAGATTTCATTTTGAACTTTTGTTTCTTTGGCTTCTGCTTCTATTTTGGCAAGCATATCGCGAAAGCCCGCGGTTTCTCCCAGCGCACCCTTTTCGTTGGAAAAGATCAAGGCCTCGGTTTCAATCGCGCCGTAGCATCGATGCTGCAGATAGAACGCGATTTTGTCGGTCAGAATCCGCATGGTTTCTTCGAGCAATCCGGCTTCTTCCACGATCTCAACCGCTTCTGCTGTCGTAACCGTATCCAAAATCCGCATCGCGCCGTCCCGGTCGATACCGGCTCTGAGTGCCGCCGCCGCCATGATCTCACTTCTGGCATCCGCGTTCTGCGAATGCGTGTTCATAATGCCGCCTGCAACCTTGACGAACTTGCCGATATGCGCGATAAACAGCAGGCCCTTCGCGCCAAGGTTCACAGCCATATCGATGACCTCACCGATATAATTGCTGCACTTGATTGCATCCCGTATCGGCATATAATCCAGCTCGTCCAGATAATGTTTCCCGTAGTTTCCAAGCGTGACGACCAGATAGCTTCGTCCCAGGGCAAGCTGCTGCTTCATTTCGACGCGGAGACTGTTTAAGAGCGCGGTCTCGCTCATCGGCTCTACGATGCCGGAGGTCCCTAAGATAGAGATCCCGCCTTCGATACCCAGCAGCGGATTGAACGTCTTTTGGGCGCGAACTGCGCCCTCCGGCACAGAAATCGTTGCGCGCAGTCCGCCCTGCCAGCCGTATGCCGCCGCGGTTTCCTGCAGCGCCTCGGTGATCATCTGCCGCGGCACGCAGTTGATCGCGGCCTCCCCGACCGCCTGCTCCAGCCCCGGCCGCGTTACCCTGCCGACGCCTGCGCCCCCGGCAATGGTAAAACCGGATTCCGTTTTTTCGACCTTGGCATAAACTTTAATGCCATGAGTCACATCGGGATCATCACCCGCGTCCTTGACAATCGCGCAGGACACAAACGCCTGTGCCATGACGCAATCGACCACTTCCAGATTGAGCGTAATGCCCTTAGGCGTCGTCAGCACCACGAAATCAGTTTTTTCACCGCTCAGCAGCATCTGTGCGGCTGCTTTGGCTGCGGCAGCCGCGCAGGTTCCGGTGGTATAGCCGAAACGCATTTTTTGATTATTTTTGATGATATAATAGGCTTCAATTCCGGTCTGATGTTTCATAGCAAATCAGTTTTCCTGCTTTCTCCGCTTCTTCCTTGAGCCGGAAAACGGCTCGGTTCATATCGCCTGCCGCGGTGTCGGCAAAGATGACCTGCTCACAGGCGTTCATGCACATGAGCGCCCGCCGGTACGTTTCCTCCGACATGGCGCAAAAAGGCTTTTCGGTGATGACTTCTGCGGCGAGCAATCTTGCCAGCTGGTAGTCGATATCGTTCGGGTACAGAATCCCCGCGGCAAACGGAATGTTTTCCTTCTGCAGTTTCCGATAGACCTCAATCCCGCTGCCCCCTGCCGAAATCACAAAGACGCGCGGCTCTCCCTCCGGCCGCGGCAGCTCGATGCTGCCGAACACAGGGTCGAAATACCCGTTGTCAATGTGATAGAGGCTGCGGATCGTTTCCTCCCGAAAAATCTGCTCAGGCGCGCCATAGGCAAAAATCGTTTCTCCGCTGACGCAGATAATCTTATCGGAAATCTTTTCCGCAAGGTCGATTTCATGCAGAGACATGATAACGGTAATATTTTTCTCCTTTGCCATACGGCGCAGGATGGACAAAAGCTCCAGCTTATATTTCACATCCAAAAAGGAAGTCGGCTCGTCCAAAATCATCACATCCGGCTCTTGACAAATCGCTCTGGCAAGCAGCACCCGCTGCCGCTGTCCATCGCTGATATTCGCGAAATCCCGCATACCGAGTTCTCCGGCATGCACCATAGCCAACGCCTCCTCCACCTTCTGCTCATCATCAGAGGTCAGAATCCCGAGTTTGCCGGTATACGGATAGCGTCCGCTTGCCACGATATCGTGACAGGTCATCAGCTCTGCCTTGATGCGGTCGGTCAAAACGACAGCCATGCGTGAGGCCAGCGCCTTATAGGACATCGCCTGAATGTCCGTACCGTCTAAAATCACGCCGCCGCTGATACGCTCCAGCTGGCGGGTGATGCTTTTGAGAATCGTGGACTTTCCGGCGCCGTTCGGTCCGATCAGGGTGACGATTTCTCCTTTTTGGATATCAAAACAGATATCCCGAATCAGCGGCTTTCCCTGATATCCGACGGAAAGCCGATCGAAGGTAAAATACTTGTTCATCAAATTCTGCTGCGCTTTCTTATCATCATATAAATTACAATCGGCGCACCGAAAATCGATGTCACCGTACTGATGTTCAGTTCCACCGGCGCGAACACCGTTCGGGCGATCAAATCGCAGAGCATGCAAAAGACCGAACCGCACAGGAAGCAGCCCGGGATGACCACGAGCGGTTTCGAGGTTCCCAAAGATGCCTTGGCGATAAACGGTACCGCGATGCCCACGAAGGAAATCGGTCCCGCAAAGGCTGTCACGCAAGCCGAAAGCAGGCTGGAAAGCAGGATCAGCAGGGCGCGGAATACCTTGATATTCACACCCATGCTCTGCGCGTAGGATTCCCCCAGCTGAAACGCGCCGATCGGCTTAGACATGCATACGGTCGCGGCGAAAGCGATGCCGACCACTGTCGCGCCGACGGAAACCTTGCTCCAGGTCATGCCCGAAAAGCTCCCCAGCGACCAGTTATGCAGGTTGACGATATCCGAGTCGCTGGCAAAGGTTACGACAAAATCCGTCACCGCCGAGCAGATATAGCCAATCATGATGCCTGCGACCAAAAGCGCCGCCATATTGCGGATCTTTCGGGAAACCAAAAGAATGAAGCCCGTCGCGATCAGCGAGCCGATAAAGGCCGCGAAAATCAGCGCGTAGGACGAAAGACTGATGGCTTGCCGCATATAAAAGATCATGACCAGCGCAACCACCATCTTGGCGCCCGACGAAATGCCGAGCACAAAGGGCCCAGCGATCGGATTTTCAAAGAAAGTCTGGAGCATGAAGCCGGAAAGGGACAGTGCCCCGCCTAAAATGGCAGCCATCAAAATCCGCGGCAGGCGGATGCGCCAGATAATATCCATCTGGGTCTTGCTGCCTTCCTTGCTGAAGATGACTTTCGCGATTTCTCCGGCGGACAGATGCACGCTTCCCGTATTGATGTTCAAAATCGTAATCAAAACGAACGCTGCCGCCAAGATCACAAAAACCATCATCCAGCGCAGACGGCGTCTGGCGAGCTCCCTGTGAAAGCTCTCCGGCGCACGCGTGCGCTCCCCTTTGCTGTTTACGAAATCTGTCATATTCCTACTCCGATTCCTTCATTTTTTCCAGAAATTCCAGCTGATTGGTATCCTGTCCGGTAAAGACCTTGTGAAAATCCAAAATCATGTTGGCAATCACATCCGTTCTCTGGTACATCGAGCTTCCGGTCGTATAACACGCGCCGTTTTTAACTGCCTTGAACTCTTTCAAAACTTCGTCTTTTTTGATGAGGTCCTCGATGGTTTTTACCGAACTGTCAATGCTGGCGTTGTAAATGATATAATCCGCGTCCCGCGCTTTCTCATAAAAGCTTTCCATGGTCATGGATACGGAGGTTTTGCCGTCCTCGTCCACCACGCCGTCAAAGGCGTACACGCCGCCTGCCAGCTTGATCATCGACGGTACATAGTCCGTAGAGCTTCTGACTACCACCTTACCGTCCGTAGTCAAATAGAAGAACGCGGCAACTTTGCCGGTGCTGCTGTAATTTTCGAGCTCTGCCACGCTTTCCTTCTGTTTCTCAAAGAATGCGTTCGCTGCCTCTTCTTTTCCGGTCAGCACACCGTAAAGTTTGATCCATTCGGTTCTCCCCAGTGGGTTGGACTCGTAGCTGGAACGGTCGACCAGAACAGGTACGCCCAATTCTTCCAGCATTTCCTTGACATCCGGCGTATGATAAATCATGGTGGACTCGATGGCAAGCTCACAGCCCTGCGCCAATATCAATTCATAATCGGGTGTGTTGTATTTGCCGGCATAGACGAGCTTCCCCTCCCGCATCCGTTTCGCGGCGTTTTCAACGGTCCAGCCAGACTCCTTCAGCGCGGTCATGGAGACATGATCCAGAGCGTCGATCGCGTCAAACAGGGACATGACCGCCGTCGCGCCCAGATAAATATGCTGCAGCGGCAGCTGAATGATCTGTATGCTGTCATCCAGATCCTTCGGCACGCTGCCGCCTTCCGGCACGACCAGATATTTCGCGTCGTCAAAAACATCGACCAGACTATAACCGCCCTCATACTGATCAATCGCCAGACAACGCGCGTAGTCAAAAGTTACGGATTTTTCGTAGGTCAGACCTGCAATCTGCAGGATCCGGTCATTGGTATCGCCGTTGTTCCCGTCCTGTCCCGCCTGTCCGCCGTCGCTGCCGCACCCGGTCAGGATGGCAGCCAGCAGGCACAGAATCAGAAGAAATACGAAACCGTCTCTGCGCTTCCATTTTTGTCTCATGTATGCTACCCCTTCTTTGTTTTGTTCTTTTCTATTTTGTTTTTCTTTATCTTGTTCTTTTTTATCATGATTCCTGCAGTCGCGGCCAAAAGCACGATGACGGCAGCAATCGCTGCATATAAAAACGCATTTGCGTGATTTTCTTCGTTATGATTTTTCGTTTCTGTGGAGGCTTCCGACGCCGGATCCGCTTTGACTCCGGTATCTTCATCTGCAAGGCTGTCCCAGAAGGCTTCCTCCTGCATGGCTGTCAACGCCGCTTCTTCTCGATTCTCCGCGCCGTAAAGGGCTGCGTAAACCTTGACCCACTCTGCTTTTCCCTGCAGGGTCGTTTCGTCTGCCGAACGATCTAAAATGACGGGAATCTGCAGTGTCGCGAAACGTTTCTCTAATGTTTCCAGCTGCGACTGCTTCTGCGCGGCAGTCTGCCCTGTATCGGTGTCTTCAAACAGAGATAACGGTACGATTGCCAGATTGTTTTCTTCCTGTACAATGGATTTGAAGTCCGGTTTGGTCGGATTTTCAGCTTTGCTTGCATCGGTGGTCAGCATTGCTTCACAACCCAATGCCTGCATAAACTGATTTGCTGGCTTGGATATAGACCAGGTCTTGTCCGCCGGAACGGAGACCACGATCATTTCCTTATCCAGCCCTGCCGGAACCTCTATGCCCTCCGGCACCAGAAGATAACGGACGGTACTGTTTTGATACAGTGCTTGCGTAATCTCGCTCTGCAGCTTGGCGATGGGCTTGCCGTCCTCATCGTATGCCACTTCCGTCTGCGCTTCCATGGATTTTTTTTCGTAACTAAGCCCACTTGCCGTAGTCAAATCGATCTGCAATAGCTTGATACCGTTTGCATAGCGATAGAGCTTGCAATACGCGGCATATTCCATCGGAACTTCCTCTGCCTCGCCCAAGCCGATAATTGCGGAGACCGCTTTCTTATCTTTACTGTCTTTGTCTTTATCCTTTGTGTCTTTTCCTTGCGGTTTCTGCCCGGTTGTTTGCTTGACTCCGCCGCTTCCTTTACCAACTTCCTCCAGATACGGATAGATCGTATAGTCGATCCAATGCGGCGCGGACATCGCGACCGTTCGTGCAGAAATATGGTTGTTGGCGTTGAGGGTCACCGGGATCGTGAACGTAGACTCTGCGCTGCCCGTATTGCGATAGGTACTGCCGCCCGCCTGCACCTTATCGTAAGAGGCGCTGCTAAAGCGAATCGTCGCGTAGGGCTTGCCTTTTTTGACGGTAATCTTGTCACAGGCAATATAGGCCAGTCTGCCGGAGCCGCCCGACCAGCTGAACTGATCCGGCGTATAAGTGCCGTCAGAAAGACCGGGCTGTGACTTGGTATGCTCTTTCGTGTTATTTTTGTTTCCTGCGTTTCCGCTATCTTTCTCGTCTGTGTTTTTGTCTGTGTTTTTATTTGTGTTCTCGTCGGTGTTCTGATCCGTATCCGAACCCGGTTTTGGTTTCTGGTTCTGCTCCGAATCCTGCTTCTGTTCGTTTTCGATTCTTTCTTTTGCTTCTTTGCTGCTGTAAAAAATGATGGTATGCTGGAACCATTTTCCCGACTTGACTGCGTGCATCGCAATATCCAGCGGTTGATCCAATGCCGAAACCGCTACCGTATAGGTGTAATGCCCGTTTTCAGTTGTATAGCCGCTGCACTGCGCCGCATCTGCCTCCGCAGCATCCTCGGCCCTGCCCATATATGCCATGTCATAGCCGGTTCCGGTCAAAGAAAATGCTGCAGTCATTTGCCCGTCTTTGACCGTCAAGGTCGCAGTTCTGCCATTGGTCTCATCGGACACGATATAGAACATCCGCTGATCGGTATCTGCCGGTACGGTATAGGTACCGTCCGCGAAAGCGATGGCATCGGTCTGCGCGGCAGTCTCTGCAAAAGCACATACCACCTGTGAAATTGTCAATGTCAGAGCCAGCAGCACAGCAAAGACTGCAGGAATTTTCTTCTTCATACGGTTCCTCCCGGAATGTCATATTGTTTTATTACGCAGGCAATATCGCATAGCGATATTGCCGGAATAACGACAAAAGCACCTTGTAAAGTGCCTGCCATACATGGCAGGCATGTGTGCAAAGGAATCTACGATTCCGTTTTGCACACTTTTGTCCCTTTGTTTTATTTTACCTTGACCGTCTTCGCTGCGGACCAGGCGGCATAGCTTTTGCCGTCCGCGACAGTCTTGTAAGTACGGATTCTGAAATAATATTTACTGCCGGATTTCAAGTCGCTCACTTTTTTGGATGCGGCGCTTTTGGATGCCTTGACTGTTTTGGTCTTGGAGGCGGTAAACTTGCCGGTGGTACTATACTGAATCTCATAGCCGCTGATTCCGGTTTTCTTTTCCCATTTGAGACTGGCTGCTTTTTTAGCGGCTGTCACAGAGGTCAGCTTCACCTTGCTGCGTGCGGTCGTCTTGCAGATTACCGTATTACTCCATGCCGAGTAGACCCTGCTGTCGTTGACGGTCTTGATGCTTCTGACACGCAGATAATAGGTGTTTCCTTTCTCCAAATAGAATTTTTGAGAAGTCTTGGCTGCACCCTGCACAGTTACCTGTTCTTTGCCTGCAAAATCTTCGCTCAAAGCGTATTCTGCTTCATAGCCGTAAATATCAGCTTCCGCAGACTTGTTCCATTTGAGGGTGACGGTACCGGAAACGGACGCAAAGGATGCCTTTGGTGCTGCCGGAACCTCTCTGTAGAAAACAATGTTATGGTCATGCCATGCTTTCCCCTTGGTGCCGTATGCCGCGAGCTCCATGACAGTGTCGAACTTTTCAAACGGAACACGGAAGGTGTACATGCCTTCCGCGTCCTTCTCATAAGGGAGATAAGCGCTCTCCGCCGCCTTAAGCGCGTCTGCCGCCGTACCGAGATAGAGCTTATCATAGCCCTGTCCGTTCAGGCGGACGATCGCGGTCATCTTGCCGTCTTGAACCTCCAGCTTGCAGGTATTGTTATCCTGCTGCGCGATGTGAAACATTCTGCCCGCGCCGGTAGTGTCGGTCGCCGCGCCGACGGTGTAACTGCCATCCGCAAGCGACGCAGTATCCTTCGCGTTCTCCGTATCCGCCAACGCACCCACCCTGCCTGCCGCAACCAGGGCGGCACACAGAAGCGCGCTGATCCATTTTTGAAATGTCTTTTTCATCTTATTTCTCCATACAAGCAGAGAGGCAGACACCGCCCGCCCCTCTGCATGATTTTCTAAGTTAAACTTATTTTACTTTTACTTTCTTCGCGGTGCTCCATGCGGAGTAAACCTTCTTGCCTGTTGCGGTTTTCTTATAAGTTCTTACCTGTACATAATAAGTCTTTTTGGACTTCAGCTTCTTTACAGTTACCTTCTTGGAGGAAGCTGTCTTGACAGCAGCCTTCGCAAGACCGCTCTTTGTCGTCGCATATCTGTACTGGTAGCCGGACATACCGCTCTTCGCGGAGATGGCAACCGTCATCTTCTTGGTGCCTGCAGTCAGCTTGCAAGTGGTTGTTTTTGCGACAGCCGCTTTCTTTACCGCTGCCTTCGCGTGCGCAACAACGATATCCTGTACTTCTTTCAGTTCACCCAGACCGATGATCTGAGAGGATACGCTGAAGCCCGCTGCCTTGAACTCGGATGCCCAGGAGTCTTCTTCTCCTGCCATGTCGTTGTTGGCGTGGTCACCCGCGACAACCATCATCGGACGCAGAACGACCTTCTTATAACCAGCTTTCTTCACAGCCGCAACCACAGCTTCCAGAGAAGTGGATTCCGGATTGCCTTCTACTGTGCCGATGAAAGCGTTGGTATATCCAAGCTCTGTCATCTTTTCCTGCAGCTGCGTATAAAGCTCTTTTGCGGAGTGGGAAGTGCCATGTCCCATGAATACGAACGCGGTCTCCTTGTCAGCCTTCGCAGCATCAACCGTCTCAAAGCCGGCTTTTGCGGCAGCGTCCTTATAAACCGCGTCAGATACCTTGGTTCTGTCCGCGTCGGTGTCGCAGATCGGTGTCGCGAAGATCACCTGTTTGAACTTGCTCTCGTATTTTTGAACGGTTTCCTTGAGTTCATCGAATTCCGCGCCGCTCATCAGCGTGGTCGGCTGTACGACCAGAACCTGCACCTTGTTCTTGATGGCTCTTTCTACTGCCTGCTCCATGTTGTCGATGACTTCGTTGTCTCTCGCCTGGATATGGTTGATGATGATCTGGGAAGTGAAGCCTCTTCTTACGGAGAAATTCGGGATTGCTTTCGCTACCGCTTTTTCGATCGCGCCGATGCTCGCGGCTCTGTTATCGTTATAGCTGGTACCAAAGCTGCCGACGAGAATTTCGTAGCTGCCGATCTTATCCTGATTCAGAGGGTCATCCTTGGACGCGTCACCGGTATCTTCCGCAAAATACTCATAGCCGCCCTTTTCTTCATCCTCTTCCAGATAGTATCCAAAGCCCGTAACTTCTTTCTGTTCCGCGTCTGTCAGAGCATTCCAGCCTCTGCCTGCCGCTTCGCAAAGCACGTCGGTGCCGGCGGTTCTTTCCTGATAGTAGATTGCGCTGGTCAGGTTTGTTACCAGTTCCGGCGTAAATTTTACAGTCAAGTAGTGCTGCGCTTCAAAGCTGTACCAACCGTCGATCTTTTCACCGGAAGCTTTGGTGAATACCTGATACATGCTGATCGGCAGTGCTTTGCCAAGGTCCGCGGCAGAAATTTCAACCGTAAAGGTGCTGACATATTTTTCGGCGCCGTCAACGCTTACCGGTGTTACGACTGCGGAAACAGCATATTTTTCTTTGGTCTTGGCAGTCTTGGACTGTTCCACAAGCGCGAGCTTGGTGTACTGTCTTGCCATCGGTGTTGTGCTGAAGGTGACCTTGACCTTTCCGGTCATCTTGTCGATTTCAACCTTGGTCGTACCCTTTGCCGGTGAGAACATACCCAGATCTGTCACAATATCAGCAGCTTTTTCGCTGGAAACAGTGGCAGCTGCAGTCGTTGCGGCTGTCGTTGCGGCAGTGGTCGCGGCTGTCGTGTCAGCAAACGCAAAGGAGGTCGTTCCCATGGTCGCTGTCAATGCAACAGTCAGCGCGAGCGATAAAAATTTCTTCTTGTTCATCAGTTTTTCATCCTCTCTTTCTTAACGATATCTGACGTATTTAATCTAAGCAGCTTCAAAGAGGGACAAGCGTGTGCATAACGAAATCAGAGATTTCTATGCACACATGGCGCTCACCCATGAGCGCCGCCTCGCAAGGTGCTTTTGTCGTGATTCCGGAAATATCGCACAGCGATATTTCCTACATACATAAAAACTCTTGCTCCATATGCATGAAACAAGAGTCTGATAGCTGCGATAAAGGTTTGCATCTGAAAAAAAACGCAAACATAGGTTTACACGCAATGCTTTTGTCTGATGGATTCTTTCGACAGAAGCTCCTATCAAACTCTTGACCAGCAGGTTTCCTGACTTCGGCATCACTTCCACACTGCGCCTTCTCAAGCGTAACTGCTCAATGGCATCCTGCAGGTGAATCCTCCGTTACAGTGGCTGGGACCGTCCGGGACTCGCACCCGGTTTCCTATTACCTTCCGAAGAAGCACTGGTTAGATTAAATTTGTAATGACGAATATATTATAATGCCGGATCCTGTCGAAGTCAAGGGGATCGGGCTATCTCGTCCGAAAAATTACGTCTTTATGTATGCGTTTTTGTATGCGGAATCTCGCTTTCCCGCCTTGTCCGCTCGGCCAAATCATGGTAATATATAAAGTAACTTGACAAAACCGGAAGGCAGATTCCGGAATTTTTCGCAGACGGATGTAAAAAAAGGAGGTATCCCACTATGCTGCATGAAGTTAGTTTCAAATCATTTAACGAACGCGATACGGTCTACGGCTGGATCTATGTTCCTGCATGCGAACCAAAGGGCATCGTACAGCTGATCCACGGCTTCGGTGAACATTCCCGCCGCTATTTTCATATGATCGTGAGATTCATGGAAGCCGGCTATATCGTTGCGGCGGATGACCACGTCGGTCACGGCAAGACCGCGCTCGAAAACAATACCTGGGGCGACTGGGGCCATCAGGGTTTCCACACCATGATGGAAGATGAACATCAGCTCAAGGAGCTCACTTGCGAGCTTTACCCGAACCTCCCGTATTTCCTCTATGGTCACAGCATGGGCTCCATGATCGTGCGCGACTTTATGGCCAAATACGGCGAAGAACTGACGGGCGCGACCATTTGCGGTACCTGCGGCGTATTTCCGATCGCAGAGGAGACCATTGCCAAGATCGATCGGCTGCTCGATGAGGGCAAAGGCGACGCGGCAGATCCGGATCTGGGCGGCGAACTGCTCGGCTGGATGTGCGGCCGCTGCGGCGAGATCAAGATCGGCAACGAGTGGATCTGCCACGACTCTTATGTTCAGCAGGATCATGCGGCAGACCCGTTTGACGCGTTCACCAAACCGACGACCAACCGCTCGATGAAATACTTCGTGGAAATGATCAAGTCCATCGAAGGAAAAGAATGGGCCGCGAAGGTTCCGACAGATCTTCCGATCTACAACATCGCCGGCGATCAGGATCCGGTCGGCATGTACGGCGAGGGCGTTTACCAGGTTTCCAACTGGCTGGCTGAAACCGGTCACGAGGACGTGACGACCGAACTCTACACCGGCTTCCGTCATGAGATCCACAACTATGCGGAGATCAAAGACGAAGTCGCGGACGGCATCATCGAATTCATGGATGAAGTGCTGGCAGAAAGCCTGATCGGCTAAAATCCGCCCACATCAAGCTTCGTATCTTCTTTCCCCGGCACTCCGCACGGAGCGTCGGGGATTTTTTGCAAACCTTTTCCAAAAAAACCTTGACAACCCACCCCTTTTCCCTTATCATGTGTAGTTGAAAAGAACATCTTTAAATCGGTACAGAGAGACCGGCAAGATTGACATTAGGACTCCGCAGCAGTTTGCGGGGATTTTCGGTATGGTCTTGCGAATGCAGGGCTGTTTTTTTACCGAAAGCGCCTGCCGCGGAAAAAATCAAACCAACCAAAACAAGATGTTCCTTCAAAAAAATAACCCATTATTTTAGGAGGACGATTATGAAAACACAACACGAAGCTATTTTCAACGCACGGGAACTGGGAACCGGCAAAACCCTGGTTCTCGGACTGCAGCACATGTTCGCGATGTTCGGCGCGACCGTACTGGTGCCGATCATCACCGGACTGAGCATTTCCACGACCCTGCTGTTCGCAGGTCTCGCGACTCTGTTCATGCACTTTGTAACGCAGAACAAAGTTCCGGTATTCCTGGGTTCCTCTTTCGCGTTTCTCGGCGGATATGCCGCAGTCAAGACTGCAGGCGTCGCTGCCGGTATGACCGATGAGGTTTCCCTGACCTATGCCTGCGTCGGCGTTGCCTGTGCCGGACTTCTGTATCTGGTACTTTCCGCCATCTGCAAAGCGTGCGGTTCTTCGAACGTTATGAAATATTTCCCGCCGGTCGTAACCGGTCCGATCATCATCTCCATCGGCCTCAATCTGGCGCCGTCCGCGATCAATAACTGCAGCGCGAACTGGTGGATCGCCTTGGTTGCCATCGTTGTCGTCATCGTCTGCAACATCTGGGGAAAAGGCATGATCAAGATCATCCCGATCCTGCTCGGCGTGATCGCGTCCTATGCCGTTGCGGCTGTCAGCGGCAACGTGGACTTCACCCTTGTAAAGGAAGCAGACTGGCTTGGCCTTCCGGTTGTCTGGGAACGCACCGGACTGTCCGTATTCACAGGCGGAAACACGGACTGGGGCATGGTCATGACTTCCATCATCACCATCGTGCCGATCGCTTTCGCGACCATGATGGAACACGTCGGCGATATCTCCGCGATCAGCGGCACGGTCGGCAGAAACTACATCAAGGATCCGGGCCTGCACAGAACGCTCATCGGTGACGGTATCGGAACTACCATCGCGGCACTCTTCGGAGCTCCTGCAAACACAACCTACGGTGAAAACACCGGCGTTCTGGCGCTGACAAAGGTTTATGACCCGTTCGTCATCAAGCTGGCTGCCATCTACGCTGTCATCCTTTCCTTCTGCCCGAAATTCGCAGCCATCATCGAAGTCATGCCGACTGCGACCATCGGCGGTGTATCCATCATCCTCTATGGTATGATCTCTGCCATCGGTGTCAGAAACGTTGTAGAAAACAAGACCAACTTCCAGGAATCCAGAAACGTCATCATCGCGGCGATCATCCTGGGTCTGGCTGTCGGCATCAACTTCTCCGACCTCGGAGCGATCCCGATCGTCATCGGCAGCATCACCATCAACATGACCGGTCTGGCTATCGCCTCCATCGTCGGTATCATCCTGAACGCCGTACTGCCGGGCAAAGATTATCACTTCGCGGAAGATCCGGACGAAACGCTGGCATCTTCCCTCGGAAAATACTAAAAAGCTTACAACAAGACTTTCCTTGAAAAAAATACAATCAACTGAAAAAGCCGCTGGCATTCCCGGCGGCTTTTTTTCAAAAGGATACGGAGGAAAACGATATGCTCGTAAAAGCAGAACTTATGACGGCCGAAGATATGAACCGCGCCCTCAAACGCATTTCCCATCAGATCATCGAACATAACCACGGTGCGGACAACATCGTACTGCTCGGCATCAAGCGGCGCGGCGTGCCGCTCGCGCAGCGTCTGGCCAAGAACATCTTCGTCATCGAAGGCGTGCAGGTGCCGGTCGGGGAACTGGACATCACCCTTTACCGCGACGACCTGACGGAGATCCAGCCGGACCCGGTCATCCATCCGAGCCGCATCGATTTTGACATCAACGGAAAAGACGTCATCCTCGTTGATGACGTCCTCTATACCGGCCGTACCGTGCGCGCGGCCCTTGACGCTGCCGCCAAGCACGGCCGCGCCGCGACCATCCAGCTCGCGGTCCTGATCGACCGCGGCCATCGGGAACTCCCGATCCGTGCCGATTACGTCGGCAAAAACGTTCCCACCGCGAAATCCGAACTGATCGCTGTAAAAGTCACCGAAGTAGACGGTGACGAAAGCGTCGCGCTGATGGAATAGACACAATGCCGCAGACCAAAGCCCGCATGCGAAGATCGCGTGCGGGCCTTGTTTTTTCTCTTTTCTCGCTCCTGCTGCTTAACCCGCGATCGGGCAGAGCACCAGTTCGCCTTGGATATTCATTTCACCGTCAGCCTTGACCGTGCGGAACAAATACTTGCGATCCGCCGGAACGCCGTACTGCGCCGCCTCCGCCGCCGTCAGCATGACCGCATCGCCGCGCAGGATGGTCAGGACATCGCCCAGCGGCGCTTCCTTACTGTAATGCATGCGCGCGAAACTGACGCGATGCGTGCCGGCTGCCAGTTCCGGCACATGATCGCAGAGCACGTCGAAATAGTAGGTATTGTTCATATGCCCGTTATAATCCAGATCACTGTAACCGACCGTTTTTTGTCCGACTGCCTGCATTTTTGGCAGGCTTTCCTTATCGATCCGGAACTTGTCCGGCAGCAGCTCCAGATATTCGCCCATCCAGTAACGGGAAAAATCCGCGTCTTGCACTTTCAGGATCCTGCGGCTTTCCACATCCACCAGACTCCACTGCGTCGCCGCGGCTGCCACACGCTCTCCGCCGCGCTCCAGCGTATAATTCCGCAAAAACGTTGCCCGCGTGCTCGGACACGGCCAAGAACTGGAAACGACGATGTCGTCCAGATAGGCCTCCTCCGGGATCGCCAGATCCACACGCGCCAGCATCAGCGCTTTTCCCTCGTCGAGCAGATCCGAATAAGACGGCTTCTGCGTGTCCATCTGGTGGCACGCGGCCTCCTGCATCACCTGCCACAGCCCGGACGGCTTGCCGATCTTATTGCGGTCGACCTGATAGGTATCCAGCCGCCGCTGTTCCCGATATTGCTGTTTTTCCATTTTGTATCCCCTTTTCCCTTTTCGATTTTTTTATCATCCTTTGCTCTTGAGTGTCCGCAGATACGCCTTTGTTTCCGGCGCGATGCGATAACTCTCGATCGCTTTCTGGATGGATTTGTTCTGGATCCACGGTGCCAGCGTTTTGGCCTTAAACAGCCCGATCGTCCGGTCATACTGCTTGATCAGCGCAAAACTGTAATACCATGCGATCGCCATGTTGATATAGTATTCTCCGCTGTGGATCTCCGCCAGCCGCGTAAGATCGGACTCTTCAAATTCCTCATCCAGAAAAAACGTCAGCATCGCAACGATCGCGAAGCGCACGCGATACGTCTCTTCGCTCGCGAGCCACGGCAGGATCCGGCTGCGCACGAGCGGCAGGTCTTTTCGGAAGATCTTCGGCGGCAGCATATCGCAGGTCGCCCAGTTGTCCACATACGGCAGGAACGCGTCGATCTGATCCAGCGCCTCCTGCGGCGTTTTGGCGGACTGCCCGATCAAAAGGCCGTGCAGGTTGTTTTCCTCATAATAGGTATGCGGCAGTTTTTGGAGGAAACAGGCTGCGGTCTGCGGTTCCTCCTTGCAGAGCTTCTTTGCGTAAGCCCGCAGTGCCGGCGTCCGCACGCCGATAACCGTTTCCTTGTCGATATTCGGGATCAGCTTCGCGTGAAAATTACGATAAGCAAGATCCTGCATTTCTCGCAGCTGCTGCCGGATCTTTTGTTCTGTGCTTCTTTCCATTCTGTTTTCCTATTGCTTTCCGGCTATTTCAAAAATGTAGCGTCGACCGCTTTGATAAAGGCATTGCGCATACCGGCTTCTTCCAACGCCGCAACTCCGCGGATCGTCACGCCGCCCGGAGAGCAGACCTGATCTTTGAGCTGCCCCGGATGCAGCCCGGTTTCTGCCTGCAGCCGCGCGGTCCCCTCCATCAGGCTCGCCGCCAGCGGATAAGCCTGCGCTCTGGTCAGACCGTGCTTTACGCCGGCATCTCCCAGCGCTTCGATGACCATCGCCATGAACGCCGGACCGCAGCCGGAGATCGCGTTGGCTGCCCCGATCAAATGGGTCGCCAGCTTCATATAGATCCCGACGCCGCTGAACAGGTCTTCGATCTCTTTTTCTTCCGCTTCGGTGAGACTGTTCTGTTCTTCCACCAGCAGGGTGCCGCTGCAGACCGAGACCGGCGTATTCGGTACCATAAACTGGTAGTGCGCGTTGCGCGGCAGATGCGGCAGAGCTTTTTCAAAGGTCCAGCCGTAAGCGACGTTGACCAGAAGCTTCCCTGCAAGTTCTTCCTGATTCTGCTGCAGGACATCCTCGATCTGATACGGTTTGCAGGCAAGGATCACCAGATCTGCCGCCTCGATCGCGTCTTCTGCCGATGTACAAGGCACAAACCCGATGCGCGCCGCGTTTTCCTTCAGCTTCTGCTGATTCGGCGCAAACGCGTAAAGATCGGCGGCTGCCGCTTTCCCGCTGCGGATAAAACCGATCGCCAATGCCTGTGCCATATTTCCCATGCCGATAAAGCCGATTTTTTTCATTTTGTTTTCCTCCTTATTTCAGATCCAGTTCCACCGGGCAATGGTCGGAACCGGTTACTTCCGTGTGTATCTTGGCATCTGCCAGACGCTCTTTCATTTCCTCCGAGACCAAGAAATAGTCGATCCTCCATCCGGAGTTCCGTTCGCGCGCTTTGAAGCGGTAGGACCACCAGGAATAGATCTCGGTCCGGTCCGGATAAAAGTAGCGGAAGGTGTCGATAAAACCGCTTGCAAGCAGCTCCGTCATCTTGCCGCGTTCCTCATCCGTAAAGCCTGCGTTCCTGCGGTTCGTCTTCGGATTTTTGAGGTCGATCTCCTGATGTGCGACATTCATGTCTCCGGTCACGATCACCGGTTTCTTCGCTTTCAGCGTGAGCAGGTAGCTGCGGAACGCGTCCTCCCAAGTCATGCGGTAATCCAGCCGCGCAAGCTCATTCTGCGAATTCGGCGTATAGACATCGATCATGTAAAAATCCTCAAATTCCAACGTGATCACACGCCCCTCCCGGTCATGCTCCGCGATATTGATCCCGTAACTGACGTTAAGCGGCTCCTTTTTGGTAAAGATCGCCGTCCCGGAATAACCCTTTTTCTCGGCGTAGTTCCAGTACTGGTGATAGCCGGGCAGGTCCATTTCGATCTGCCCGGCCTGCAGCTTGGTCTCCTGCAGGCAAAAGATGTCCGCGTCTGCCTCCCGGAAAAAATCCATGAAGTTTTTGCCCATGATGGCCCGCAGTCCGTTGACATTCCATGAAATCAGTTTCATTTTTTCTCTGTCCTTTCTGTCCCTCTTGTCCTATTTGCTTTCGACCCGGTGATCCTACAGCGTTTCGCCGATCGTCGGCAGGCCGCGTTCTTTCATCAATGCCTCTCCCCAATCGCTGAGACTTTCCAGGATCGGCATCAGTCTGTCGCAAAGTGCCGTCGTGGAATATTCCACGCGGATCGGCACCTCCATATATTCTTTGCGGATGACCAGTCCTTCCTCCTCCAGTTCCCGCAGAGAACTGGCCAGCACGGTATTGGAGATGCCGTCCATCTTGCGGCGCAGTTCATTGTAGCGCAGTGTGCCGCGATTGTTCAGCGCGCAGATGATCTGCATCTTCCACTTGCCGCCGATGATCGACATGGCGTAGTTCAGCGGGCAGCGATCCAGACACGGACAGTCATAATGTGTCTCTAACATAGCGTCTCCTCTCTCATCGTATTTTTGCGATGTGTTTCCTGCAGCGGGCCTTGCTTCAAAGCCCGATCGATCAGGATCGTCTGTCTGCGATCCCACACCGGGCAGGTAAGTTTTTTCTTACCTGCTCACCTTTTTTTGCGTTATTGCAATTTGGTGGTATTCCGTCTATAATCATTATTATAGCAAGTACGAAAAAAAGAGCAAGTTTATTTTTCGGACAATTCTTCGCATCCGGGCAAAACTTGCAGAAAGGTGATCTGATTTTTATGGACATTTACTTACAAGGGCTGACGATGGGACTGGCTTATGTCGCACCGATCGGCCTGCAGAACTTATTCGTGATCAATACTGCTCTGACACAGCGCAAGAGCCGCGTCTACGCAACGGCTCTGATTGTTATCTTTTTCGATGTCACGCTGGGGCTGGCCTGCTTTTTCGGGATCGGCGCGATCATGAGCGCTTCTCCGATCCTGGAAATGGTCATCCTGGGCATCGGCTCGCTGATCGTCATCTGGATCGGCGTCGGACTGGTACGGGCACATGATACGATGGATACCAGCACGAAAGTCGACATCCCGATCCTCAAGGTCATTACGACCGCCTGCGTTGTCACTTGGTTCAACCCGCAGGCTTTGATCGACGGCTCGATGATGCTCGGCGCCTTTAAGGCGACCCTGCCGGCAGGAACCGACTTTTTCTTCGTCGGCGGCTTTGCCAGCGCTTCGATCCTGTGGTTTCTGTCGATCTCCACGATCATCTCTCTTTTCAGCGCGAAATTCACGGATAAAACGCTGCGCGTGATCAACGTCGTCTGCGGCTGTGTCATTATCTTCTACGGTCTGAAGCTGCTCTGGAACTTCATTCAGCTGGTCCTGCCGTATCTTTCTTAGACATGCCGCAAAAAAATTTAAAATCTTTTTGAATTTTGCAAAGAAAGTCCTTGAAAAAATCTCCAAGGAGTGCTACAATATACAAGTCGATAAACGAAAGACCTTTTCGCTTGCAGACGCCGGGATGTGGCTCAGCTTGGTAGAGCGTTGCGTTCGGGACGCAAAGGCCGCTGGTTCGAATCCAGTCATCCCGACCAAAATGAAACCGCAGGATTTTGATGATTCTGCGGTTTTTTATTTCCTTTTTTATTATGTAGGAAATATCGTTTCGATATTTCCGGAATAACAAGAAAGTCTACTGCTAAAGATCTGATCGGCGAAGCCGACTTTCTTATGGAATTTCTCTGTTTCCTGCATAGGGCATTTTTTATTGTCCATTCCCTTCTTTGTGCGCATGAAGTGCCTTCGATGCCTTTGGAAGTCTTATTGTGAAATTCATCCCGGTCACCGCTTTGATGATCCATAGAAGGAGAAACAGCACCGCGATCGGTATCACGCAGGTGGTAACGATCATGACCGCAACCCCTTCCAGCATATTATTCAAGGAATTTTGAAACTCTACGACACCTGCGGAAACTTTTCCCTTTACGGAATCGGTAACTTCGCTTGTTTTTTCTGTGATATCCTTCCACATCTCCTTGAGTGAGAAATCTTTTCCTGTTTCCTTTTTCTCCTCGTTTTGTGCGGATTTCTCCGCATTCTCCATTTCATCAAGCGTTTCAAAGGCACTTTCTTCCACCTTTAAGCCTGTCCCGTAGTTTGTATCGTATATATCGGTGATTACATTTATGACTGCAGAACTTGCCGGCACTAAGGCCCACAGCATGATCCCGATGACCATAAATTTCGCTGCCAGTCTATTTAGCTTATTTTCGTTCCCGATCCTCGGCGCCAGGCTGCTCAAGAGCAGCAGCAGCGCCGCAGCCGGTATCAATATCTTAAACGTAACAATCCCGGTCAGAGCAAGAAGGTACTTTTCTATGATGATCGCCACATACACGATGATCATATAGCCCGCAACATCTGCAAGCTTGTTTGCTACCGGAGTCGTTGCATCGCCCGGTACCAGCGCCGCTGCGGTTGCAAGTGCAATGGATGTCCCGGTCATCACGATCGCTTTATTTTCGATCGAATCAAGTGTTTCCATAGTTTTTTGATAATTTTCCGGATTTTCAGCCAATGGTGCAGCCACAAAGAATGACGCACATCCAATGGCCATGATCGCTGCAATGCATATTATTTTTTTCGTTGTTTCCTTTTTCATCGGTGTATCTGCTCCTTTACTCTTTACTATAAGGGAAAGGCCTGCGGTATGCAAGTCCTATCTTCCTTATTACGGAAATATCGGAATGATATTTCCATCCCTTACAAGCCCTGCAATAACACGCGGATCTTTTCTGTCATTTTTAGATGGACTGTTGTCATCTAATTCTTTGCTCTTATGCACATGGTGCGGATTTACCATCACAAACTTTATGTTCTTTTCGCCCATGAACTGACCAAGATCAAACCAGTAGTGACCGGTTGGCTCTATTCCT
>CAKQQT010000012.1 GCA_934271235.1 uncultured Clostridia bacterium
CGTCTTATTTCATAGGCTGACCCTGAAAGAAAGAGGGCTGCGCCCTAACGGTTATTTTCCGTTAATGCGACAGCCCCGTGCGGTCGCGATCCGCTGCGTGAAAGAAAGGCGAGGGGGGGCAAGGACGCGCGGATTTTGCGCGCGCCCGGCTTCGCGCCGCGGGGTGCGAGGGACAGTTGCCGCGTTCTCGCAGCGGCTGACCCTCGTTTTGCGCTCTGCGGGAAAGCGCGGGAGATGGCGGATATGGGACGAAAAGCGTAAAATAGGGATGAATGCAGAAGAAAAATACGCGCAGCCATGTTAAAATAGTTTTAATAAGCATATTTGCAAGGCACTTGAAGAGGAATGAATGATGAGAAGGCGCTCGCACGCGCCGGAAAATCGCTGCTGATGAGGGGGTGGAATGGATGGAACATGCGATCGCGCTTGCATATCTGATTTCTTGTCTGCTGCTGGCGGCCTCCTTTCCAATCGTACTGATCCGCAAAAACCAGAACGGTACGGAGGACGTCTTTTTCGCGCATATTCAGGGCTTCCTTCTGCTCCTTTTGCTCGCGCTGCTGTTTAATATGATGCTGCATTATTACCAGATCGTATTCGCGTCTGTGCAGCGGGATATTTCTTTGATGCTCTGCAATCTTCTGTGCGATCTCTGCGTTTTTTTCTGGATTGAAATGCAGCGCTGCGTTGTCACAAGCCGGCTGGGAAGTATGGTGCGAAAGCTGTGCCGCCTGTATCTGATCACGTATTTGAGCGTATGGATTCTGGCAAATACGCCGCAGCTGCCGGACAAAATCGTACTGTGGTATCTGGAGCTGCTCCTGCTGCTGTTTTTGCTGCTTCATGTCATCGCCTCGGGATTTGAACAGCTTCGGGGAAAATCTGCCGATCAATTGTTTTTGCTGTACAGCATCGCGGTCAGCCTGCTGCTGCTCGCAGATTACGCGAGCTATATGTATCATCCCCGCGGAGCGACCCCGGACACGCACCTTACCATCTGGTTTTGGGGGCTGATCGCCGCACTGACCTTCGGACTGAGTCTGTATAAAGGGATTATGGCACCGGAGGCGCAGCCTGCGCGGGCGGCAGGAGAAATAGGAGAAAAAGGAGAAAATTCAGAAACATCCGATTTTGAAACTGCGCTGCAGGCGGTAAAAAGGGATTTTGGTTTGACGGAACGGGAACTGGAGATTCTTCGGGCTTTCTCCTTTGAACATACGAACGCAAAGATCGCGGAGGAACTTTTTATCAGTGAAAATACCGTCAAGACGCATATCCGCAGGATGTTCGGCAAGATGCAGTGCGGCAGCCGCGGAGAAGCGATCGAGGAAGTCAGAAAGCGTATGTAAAGCTTCGGCGGGAAGTTTTTAGGTTTGCGGGAGGAACGGCGCGATTCAGGGATAAACCGCGCTTTTGATATGGCCTATATGAAGGTATAATATAGGTAGAGGATGATTCAACCATGCAAATGAATGATCCGACACTCCTTGTAAGCAGGTGATGCAAACTGCGGTTTGCGGCCCATAGATTGGAAACCGCCTGCCTGCTGACCCCTTCAGTGGGCAGCGGTTTCTGGTGTATGACCTTCGGTGCTCCCGCGCGGGAGTTTTTGTAGCAGAAAGAAAAGGGATAAGAGCAAAAAAACAGGGATGAATGTGTAAAAAGAAAGTGTAGACAGCCTCAGCATTTTAAGGTAAGATAGAAAAAATGCGAAAAAGGAGGGATAGCCATGAGAGTCGCGATTGTAGACGATGATAAGCGCGAACAGAAGAAGCTGGAAGAAAAACTGGAGATTGTCAGCGACATTCTGCATGTGCGGATCCTCCATCAAAAGTTCAGTTCGGGTGAGGAATTCCTGGCGGCAGTAAAAAAAGGAGAGATCTTTGATGTCGTGTTGATGGATATTTACATGCAGGAAGGCTTAAGCGGCATTGAAACCGCGGCGCTCATGCGGCAAAACACCATGGATAATATCCTGATCTTTGTGACCTCCAGCGATGAGCATATGGCAGAAGCCTTTCCATACCATCCGTTCGACTATATTACCAAACCGATCGCGGACGGTGAGATTCTGCGCGTGATGAGAGATGTGGCGAAAGTCCTTTCGGAAATCGAAAGCTATCTTGCGCTCGACGCGGGGAAGTACACCATCTATTTTTTACACTCCGAAATCCTGTACATTACGGCGGACGCGAATTATTGCGTGGTGCATGCCAAAGAGGAAACCTGCAGGGTACGGATCACCTTCCAGAAGTTTGAGGAAATGCTGGCGGAGGACACGCGCTTCTGCACGATCAACCGCGGAATTCTGGTGAACCTGGATGAGATTACTTCCATGCAGAATGGCATCTGCAGGATCAGCAACGGAGAAACTTTTCCGATCAACGCGCGCAGAAAGAGTGAAATCCAAGACGTTTTTACAAAATACCGGTTTATGCAAAGGCGGAAAAGGCTGGCCCAAATGCCGCAGGCACCGCTTGAAGAATCCTGAAGAAAGGCAGAAATCGCGATGCACCTACATGAATTTTTCATGGCGGCTGTGGAGAATGCCGTAATCCTGCCGGTTGCGGTATTGATGCTGGCGCCTGTCAAAAACCATATCGCATTCCAAAAACAAAATTTTTATCCTGCTATACTGCTGACACTCGTGCTTACCGTACTGGCATTGGCCGCGCTGGAAACGTACCGGAACCGGTTCAGTGCTTTAGCTGTATGGGTAGTTCTGCTGATCATGCTGCTGTGCTGCTTCCGCATGGTCTCTCTGCAGCGGCATAAGCTCATGTATGTGTTTGCCTCGGCCGCGGCACTCGTCTCTTTCACCCATTTGGGAAAGGTTCTGCTCGAGGCGTGGCTGTTTCCGGAAAAGGACAGCTTCCTGCCGACGACTTGGGGACTTGTGTTTCAATGGGCGCTGCTTTTGCCGATGACAGCGGCGGCGTGGTTTTTTTTACATAAGAATTTTGTCTGGATCGCGGAACACTCCGAGAGTAAAAAAATCTGGAGGTACGCGTGGATCCCATCGGCGGCAATCGCGGTCTGCAATACGCTGTTGGTGCCGACGAGCTACGAGGTGCTGCATTCCCGCGAGGTCATGATCACACTGATAGCCGCGGCGCTCCTGCGCCTGCTCTTGTTTGTGCTCTTGCAGCTGATCTTTTATCAGGTGCTGCGCGCGGCATTGGAAAAAATCGAAATCAACAAAAAGAATCTCGTGCTGCAGCTGCAGGCTCAGCAGTACAGGACGCTGCGGGCTTATTTTGACCGCACGCGGCAGATGCGGCATGACTACAAGCATGTCGTCCGCACTGTGCAGGAGCTTCGCAAGAGAGGTGACTATGACGGGATCGGCCGGTTTCTGGAAGAATATGAAGCCGTCTCGGCTTTTGGGGAGGAACAGTTTTCCTTTTGCGCGCAAGCGTCGATCAACGCTGTACTGAGCCACTATATCAATCTGGCGCGGCAACGGCAGATTCGGACAAAATGCGTGGTCAGCCTGCCGGAAGCGCTGACCGTCAGCGAGGTGGACCTGTCGCTGATCCTCGGCAATCTTTTGGAAAACGCGATCAACGGCTGCCTGACCGTACCTGCGTCGGAACGGCACCTTGAGCTTTCGATTGATGTTACAGAAGACGCGGAGCTGTACCTTGTGATCCGCAATTCCTTCGATGGGATTGTTCAAAGGAGAGAGAATCGTTTTGTCCGCGCGCATGGCGGAGAAGAGGCTGAACGCGGTATCGGGATTTTTTCGGTGAGGGAAACCGCGGCGAAATATGACGGCATGACGGAGTTTGACGCGGAGGAAAAAGAATTCTGCGCCTGCGTGATGCTGCGGACGCCAAAGAACGAAGCCGATGACGCTCAGCGTCCGGACCTATGACCTTGGCGCTGCGAGTGGCGAGCGGGACGCGCGGGCAGAGCAGACGCAAGTCAGGTGTCCGAGCGAAGGAAGCGGCGAGCCGAAAGACGAAGCCGATGACGCTCAGCGTCCGGACCTATGATGAAATACGAAAGGAGATGTGAGAGATATGGGAGTTGCTGTACTTACTTCAAAAATCAATGATTCAACCGTGATATGCCGGAAGCTGCTTGAGGAGACACTGAAACAGCGAAGATATTTGGAATATGTAGAGTTCGCGGATACGGTCGGCCTTTTGCAGTCACTCGATTGCTGCCGTTACGGCACAGTCATTTTGCGCGATGATATTTCGAACATGCTGGAAACCGCGCAGAAGATCAGAAGCAAGCATCCCAAGATACGCATTGTGTTTCTGACAGACCATGACGAGCTCCACGCGCGGGACTGCGGCATGCCCGCTGATTTTTGCGCGCCGGCCTATCCGGACGCGAAACAGATTACGCGGCTGATTGAAAATCTTTTTGTGAAAGAAAGCGCAGCCAACTAAATCCTCTGCTATCAACTGCAATACACATGGTTCAATTTTCTTTTTTGCACACCCCCGCGGCCGACAAACAAAGGCCGCGGGGATGCTCTTTGTATGACAGGCATGCCGTTCGTCTGTGGTGAAAGGCCACAAGGGGCGCAGCTGCCAGCGAACCCGACAGCAACTTGCAAGGTTCACATCGTGAGGTGCGGGCGAGAAGAAGCAACAGCGAAATCGTAGCTTGACGGACAGAAACTTGGCGGACAGAAACCTAATATGAAGGCTTGCATAGCGGATAAGTGGGCAAAGCGCCATGAAGTCCAAAAGGCAATCGTAACCTATGCAGGTAGATTAGCAGGCAGGCGAGGAAAGATGAGCGGCTTATCCCGTGAGACCTCATAGGCAGGTGTACCTGTAGTAACAACGAACTGTGAGGAGTACCCTCGCTGCGCTGGGGCAGGCCCTCAGCAGAAGCCATAGCAGCGAGGAAGTCTCTGTAATGGAGACCGAGCGAAGGGCTGAACAATTCAAGTCAAATGGACTTGTGAAAATCCGCATCCATACCCGACGAGGAAGATCGTAGCAAAGACGGAAGGAAGGCAAGACCCCACCAAGATTCCATCAAAAGATTCGAGAGGAAGCTGAAGCAGCTGAAAAAGCGAAGCTGGTCCGTGACAATGGACGAACGAATCAAAAGATTGAATCAAGTTATCCGTGGGTGGATCAATTACGAATGGGAAGTATGAAAGAAAATCTCAAGCGGCCGCAAGAACTACAGGATTGCGTCTCATGAGCAAAGAAATCCTCGCGAAACGAGGACTTCTTTGCTGTTTGGATTATTATTTGAATTGAACCGCCGTGTGCCGAACGGCACGCGCGGTGGTGTGAGAGGGGCTACAAGTTAGCCCCTGCTCGATCGTTTTTTGTCTGTTTCCGATCGTCTGTCTGTACGATCACTTTCCCGTCACATGGCTGATAAAAGCGGAAGCATTTTCTGCACCGATATGGAACGTAAAGGACTTGCCGGAGTTCATCTTCACGAACAGATATCCGTTGTCGCTGACGCCGAAATTGATGACGGAGTCAGTCGGATTGCTGGTCGATTTGAACGTGACATGGACATTGCCGCTTTCGTACGCGGAATGTTTTGCCAGCGGAGCACTTCCGTTTGCAAAGGCATAGGAGGAAACCAGTTCCTGAATGCTGCTGACGTTAAACCTGTGATAAGAGGAATAACCGATCTGCGCGCCTTTACAGAATACAGCTTTGGCAAACGATGCGGAGGAATTGAGCCCTGCATCGGACAAGAATTGTCCCAACGTTTCCGGTACATAGTCGTCGCTCATGTAGAGCAGCGTCTGGCTGAAACCGTCGACATCGACTGCGATCAGGAAGTCGGAAGAAACATTCTTGACTTTCCGGACTTTCGCGCTCAGTGTCGCATGGTTCGTCGTTGAGGTCTCCGGGATCTCGAGGGAGATCGTTTTGATCTCGGATGCGGTCGCCGCTGTGGTCGTTGCTTTTTCAACCACATAGTTGCTGCCGGAAACCGTGAGCGTGGAAACCGAGCTTTCTGCGAGGATCTCGCGGTTAAAAGCAATATCGCCTGTTCCCGGAGCGCCCGGCGTCACCTTGTCATCGCCGACGACATAATTGCCATTGCCGTCATCCGGGGCCGGAGGAGCAACGGTACCCGAATTGTTTCCGGAGTTGTTGTCCTTGCCGGTATTGCCGTTGGAAGAATCGGAATCATTGTCTGCCGGAACAGGCGGCGGATTGTCGCCTTTGAAAGAATCGGAACCGTTCTGTCCATTGTTTGTGCTTGCCGGATCTTTGACATTCTGAGAACCGCCGTTTCCGGAATCGTTTCCGTCCGTATCCTGCGGCTGCTCGTCATTCGTATGATTACCGAAAAGATTACTGAGAAAACCGCCCTTGTTTTCGTCGGCGGGATCTTGCCCGTCGCCGGAACCGTTCTCTGCATCGATCAGATCATCGGCATCCGGGTCGGTCACTGCGTTCGGGTTCTGATCGTTCGGGGAGGTGACAACCGTCGGGTTGTCGATCGCCGTATGGATGAAATCCCAGGCGCGGTCTCCGGATGCAGAGCCGAAAACAGTAAAGGTTGACAGCAAAACGATAACGCCGGCAACTGCTGCCGTGCTGTAATACCATATTGATTTAGTTGTATGCTTCTTAGCTTTTGCTGCGGGTCTTTGCGAAACGGTCAGATCTTCGCATGCTCTGCGCATCTTCACATCGTCAAAGGACACCACATGTTCTGATGTTTCCGGGGAAGCATCCAATGCTGCAATCTTCGCCAGCAAGTCGGTGACCACCTCGTCAGACGGTACCATTTGTTCTTTCATGCTGCGAATCCTATCGTCAGTCATCATGCGTCTACCTCCCGTATCTTCGCTTTCATCATCTCGCGGCCGCGATTGAGCTGGACCTTGACCGTACCCGGCTTGATCTGCAGAGTGCGGCTGATCATATCGATCGACATATCCTCGAAATAGAAAAGCTGAAGAACGATTCTATATTTTTCCGGAAGCTGGCGCAGCGCTAAGTGAACTGCGTTCTCTTCCTTGGATTGAAATTGAAAGGAACCTTCCTCCATTTCGTCCATCGGCACGGTACGTTTGCGGTAAGTGCTGTCAACCACACGGAGCGAACAATTGATGGTCGTTCGGATCAGCCACGCCTTGCGATGCTCTTCATCGTTAAACTGCGGTCTGACTCTGAAATAGATCAGGAAAACCTCCTGAAAGATGTCGTCCGCATCGCTGCGATTGTTGGTGTAGGACAGTGCCACGCCGTAAATGGTGCTTTTATAACGCTGGATTATGGTTTCAATACTTTCATCTTGTACGAAAGTATGATCCTGCATCCTTTCTCCTCCTTACATGAATAACTCAAATTTACCCCTTGAAAGGTTACACAAAAATTAAAAAATTTTAAGAATTTTTCTCAGCTTGTGAAGACCTTTCCAATCTAACTAACATAGTATACCAAAAAAACAGAAAAAATGCAAGAGCACGGCGGATGAAAAGAGGGTGCCGGATCAAAAGAGTGCGCCGGACCAAAAGAGGACGCCCGCGCATTTTCGGATGTATAATGTACTGCTTTTCGGCGGGTTTTCAAAATTTTGCACGCGGCAGGGGGCATGCGGATGAAAGGATTTGACAGATAGAGAAAGAATCTCCTGTCACTCCGGAATTTCGTTTGTCGAAGGTTGTCGAACCTTGTCAAACCTTGTTGAACCTTATCAAAAATGCTCGATGCGTGTCGCAGTGCATGCGTGTCAGAAAACTTTTTTAATTCGATTTAATTTGAAGAAAATGTAAAAAATGAGCAAAAATGTGCCGGACCAAGTGAAAATCTCGCTTTAGGCCGTGCAGATTTTTCAAAAAGGACGTAAAAGCAGTACATTCTACATACTTAGAAAATTCTGGAAATGCTCAACGCTTCGGGGGTCGATATGCAGAAATGCACGGCGCTTCGGGGATCAAAATGCGGAAGCGCTGCTGCGGCATTTCGGTTAAAGTTCCAGGCGATACACGTAATCGTCCATGTAGAATCCGTGCCCGATGCTGTTTTTTTCGGCGCGCAGGATTCGGAAACCAAGGTTTTCATAAGCGCGGCAGGCGCTGTTCTGCTTGTTGACATTCAATTCGATGCTGTTTAAGTTCCGTTTCTTGGCGCTGGAGATGACGAAATCTAACATTTGATGCGCGTAGCCTTTGCCGCGTTCGGCCTTGTATAAATAGAATTTGCTCAGATACAGAGCGTCGCCTTTGGGATAGAACGCAAGGAATCCAAGGTTCCGATCATCCTCGCGCACGAAAAAATACTGATAGCCGTTTTTTAGCTGTTCTTCGATCGCCTGCTCCGTTTGGAACATGCGCAGCATATAGTCGTTTTGTTCTTTGCCGATGAGCGGATCGAAATGCTCGCGGACGATGGCGGTCGCCATTTGGGACATTTCACGGATCCACGCGGGATCTTCTGCCGATAATGCTGTATAGTGGATCATGATAAAACCTATAAACCTTTCTTTTGGATGTCCGGATCTGTTTGCTGTACTGTATTTATCCTAGCACACTTTGCCGGCAGCTGCAAGAGGGGGTGGACGATGCGGAAAAATGGGTGTATAATAAATTGTACTTTTGAAATGTTGAACTCTGGACGGAAATGGTATAGGAATGCCTGTGACAATGCTTAAAAACTGCGCGGGCAGGTAAAAAGCGCAGGATCAGAAATCGAAATACAGCAAAAAGCACAACATACACAACAGAAATAAAGGAGAGACAGACATGAGTTTTGATGCAAAGAAAGTGAAAGAGGAAGTTGTCGCATGGATCCGCGACTGGTTTGAGGCAAACGGCAAGGGATGCAATGCGGTCGTTGCGATCTCCGGCGGTAAGGACAGCTCAGTCGCTGCCGCGCTCTGCGTGGAAGCGCTCGGCAAGGAGCGTGTCATCGGCGTGCTCCTGCCGAAAGGTGAACAATTTGATATCAACGTTTCGCAGGCGTTGGTAGCGCATCTGGGGATCAAAAATTATACCGTGAATATTAAGGACTGTTACGACGGTCTGGTGAACGAACTGACGGCGCAGCTCGGCGCGGAGACGATCCAGCCGCAGACGATCACCAATCTGCCGGCACGCCTGAGAATGGCGGCGACCTATGCAGTTGCGCAGTCTAATAACGGCCGCGTGGCGAACACCTGCAACCTGTCGGAAGACTGGGTCGGCTATGCGACCAGATACGGCGACGGCGCCGGCGATTTCAGTCCGCTTTCGCATCTGACAGTGCAGGAAGTCAAGGCTATCGGACGGGAACTCGGCCTGCCGTCGATGTTCGTGGATAAGACGCCGATCGACGGTCTGCAGCCGAAGACGGATGAGGAAAATCTCGGTTTCACCTACGCGGTGCTTGATCATTATATCCGCACCGGCGAGATCGACGACGCGGAGATCAAGGCGAAGATCGATCGCCTGCATGCGCTCAATCAGTTTAAACTCAAATATATGGATTGTTTTCCATACGATCCGCAGTAACAGGATCAGGTAAGGCAAGGGCGGCCCGGCAGGTTAGGCAAGGGGCCGCCTGTTTTTACGTGCGGGGCGCAGGCGCTGCGGGAGGATTTGAGCACGCAGCGAGCTGCGGCGTGCGATTCGTCAGAATTTGTTAAGAATTGCGTGCGTGCCTTTGTAAGAAATGGATCTTATGATAGGGGTATCAGCCGGAAAGGAACAGAAAACATGACAGAAACGATGGATACGAGCAACATTCTGGTTTGCGACGATGATAAGGAGATCGCGGGGGCCATTGAAATTTACCTGCGCAACGAGGGCTATCACGTCTTCAAAGCATACAACGGCGTGGAAGCGCTGCGCATCGCGCGGGAGCAGCCGCTGCATCTGATCATTATGGATATCATGATGCCGCAGATGGACGGCGTGCAGGCAACCATGAAGATCCGCGAAGAAAAAAACATTCCGATCATCATGCTTTCCGCGAAATCCGAAGACTACGACAAGATCACCGGCCTGAACGTCGGCGCGGACGATTATGTCACCAAGCCGTTCAATCCGCTGGAACTGATCGCCAGGGTCAAGTCGCAGCTCAGGCGCTATGTGCGTCTTGGGAGCATCGACGGCGCAGCCGGAGAAAAGGCGTCCGGACAAGGAGAAGGGGTATATGTCACAGGGGGGCTGGTCGTCGACGACAATCAGAAGACTGTGAGCATGGACGGACAGCCGATCGCGGTCACGCCGATCGAATTCGGGATCTTGTGCTATCTGACGCGCTACGCGGGACGAGTGTTCAGCATCGAGCAGATCTATGAGGCAGTGTGGAACGAACCGGCATACAGCCCGGAAAACACGGTCGCCGTACATATCCGCCGCATTCGAGAAAAGATCGAGATCGATCCGAAGAATCCGCGTTATCTGAAAGTTGTCTGGGGCATCGGCTATAAAATGGAAAAAATGTAGCGAGGGACGCGAGACGTATTGTTAAAAGTGCTCGCGGCAGGCGCGGCGCCTTGTCAGGAAAGGCAGATGCATGATTCCTGAAAAAAAGGAGTATGAGTATGGAAGTAAAAATCAAAAACAGGGGTGGGCTGCGGGCCTCAAACACCCTGATGTGGGTCTTGGCCGTTCTCAGCGGGACTGCGCTGGGGATCGCCGGCAGCTTCGCGGTGGCGCTCAGCTCGATGAGCGATTACCGCCGCGTGTATAATGATTGGATCGGTACAGACACTACCATCACAGAGCCGGAAGCACAGCGGGCATTGGAATGGATCGAAAGCAACCGCTGGGTGGTGCATTTTGCGGATGAAAACACGCAGGCAGACGTCTTGAGTGCGCTGCTGCTGGTCATGACGGGGCTGGTGATCGTGTTTGCGGCGGCGCTGATCATGCTGTGCGTGCAGACCGGCCATATGGATCGGGAAGCAGACGGCAGTCTGCATCTGAACCGCTTTGACCGTATCTGGTCGGAGGCACTGCTGATCCTCGGCTGTGCGGCAGGCGGATGTGCGGTCGCATTGGCGATGCCGCTGTATGAGATGTGGCCGCACATCCTGATCAAGGGCGTTTACACACCGGGCATGCAGGATGCCTATGTCTTCGGGCCGAGCAACACGGTGACCTTTATCCTGTGCATCGCGGGCATGGTGGTCTGCATCTTCCTGGCGGTGCTTTGCTTCGTTTCACTGGTCAAGAAGATCAAGGCGAAGATGTTCTGGGAAAAATCTTTCTTCGGCGGCATCGTGCTGACGATCTACCGCAGCATCGCGGCCAGCGATAAGACGATGTTTAAAGTCATGGCACTTTTGATCGGCGGCATGCTGCTTTCGATGACGTGGATCGGCGCGGCGGCTGTGCTGGCGGTGATCCTGCTCTGTGTGCCGAAGTTGGTCAGACAGTATCTGGCGATCCGCAGCGGCGTCAGTGAAGTGAAGAACGGGAATCTGACCTATCAGATCCCGGTCGAGACGGACCGCAGGGGAAACGTCGGCGAGCTGGGCAGACTGGCGGCGGATATCAATGAGATCTCGCAGGCGTCGAATCTGGCGGTGCAGAACGAGCTCAAAAACCAGCGCATGAAGACCGAGCTGATCTCCAATGTTTCGCACGATCTGAAAACACCGCTGACGTCAATGGTCTCCTATATCGACCTGCTGGAACAGGAGGGACTCGACAGCCCGAACGCGCCGGGGTACTTGGAGATCTTGGACGAAAAAACGCAGCGTCTCAAAGTCCTGACGGAAAATCTCTTTGAAGCAGCGAAGGCGTCCAGCGGCGCGATCCCGGTCCACATGGAAACGATCGACCTCGGTTCGCTGGTCAGCCAGAGCCTCGGAGAAATGGGCGAACGGCTGGCAGCGCAGAATCTGGATGTGATCGTAGAAAATCACTGCGCGCAGGATATGCCGGCCGGGAACGCTGCGTGGGATCCAGCGGCGAGCCGTCCGGTCGGGCAGGCATCGTCGGAAGAAGATGCGTCTGCACTTGACGGTGCATTTGAGGCGGAGGGCGGCGTACAGTCCGCAGGCCCGCGGGTCACGGCGGACGGCCAGCTTTTGTGGCGCGTCATCGAGAATCTCTTAGGCAATGTCAGCAAATACGCGCTGCCGGGCAGCCGCGTCTATCTCGACATCAGCAGCGTGAACCGCAAAGGCAGCGGTGCAGCAGGAACGGCAGACGGGCAGGCGGAAACGGTCGGAACAAATGCGCAAGCGGGTGCTGCGGCCAATGGCTTCGTGCTGCTGGAGGTCAAGAACATCTCCAGAGACCGCCTGAATATTTCCGCGGACGAACTCATGGAGCGCTTCAAACGCGGGGATGAATCCCGCAACACCGAGGGCAGCGGTCTCGGCCTGGCCATCGCGCGCGACCTGACCAAACTGATGGACGGCGTCTTTGAGATCACCGTCGACGGCGACCTTTTCAAGGCTTCCGTCCTGCTGAAACAGGCATAAGCATCTGCGTGCTGACGGTACGTGGACACCGATCAACGACCTTCGATATGACAAACCCGGGCATATGACTGTCCGGGTTTTGCTGTACCGTAAACGCCGGAACCGAAAATTTTCCTGTGTTTTTTGAAGATCGGTGAAAAAAACAGACGACTTTTCGGATAATACCGATGAAAAGCTTTTCAAAGGAGAATAGCAATGCTGAGTACGGAAGAGTTCAATCAGTTCGCGGAAGCCTATATGGATACTGTCTTTCGAGTCGCGTTCAGCTGCCTGAAATCGCGCGCGGACGCCGAGGACGTCACGCAGGAGGTGCTGCTGCGGCTTTACGAGACAGATTACATTTTTGAAAGCAGCGAACACGTAAAAAACTGGCTCATCAAGGTGACCTATAATGCCTGCCGTAAGTTCTGGCGCAGAGCTTTTCGCAGGCATGAGAACATCGATGCTTATATCGAGCAGCTCACCTTTGAGGATCGCTCCTATCAGGACTTGTTTGCGGCGGTCATGAAGCTGGATCGGGCAAAGCGCGTCGTGGTGCTGCTGTATTATATAGAGGGGTATCAGATACAGGAGATCGCGCAGCTTCTGGAAATTCCGCAGGGAACGGTGGGCACACGGCTGGCGCGGGCACGCAGGGAACTCAGAACATACTTGGAGGAAGAGGTATCCATATGAGTGATAAGGAAAAAATGAGAAAGGCCTTTCAAAGCCTTAAAGCTCCGGAGGATACTCTGGAAAGGGTCAGGAAGCAAATCGAAATGAAACAGAAAGAAACTTACGGAAAGCACGCAGAGCCCGGCAGGTGCGGCAAGCATCGGTGGATGCCGGCGGCGGTCGTTCTTCTGGTACTTGTATTGGGCTGCGGCAGTGTTTACGCGGCAAAGCATTTCAGCCTGGGAAGCCTGTTTGGACAATCGGCGAGCGGACAAAGTGAGCAAAAGGAACAAACAGAACAGACGGAACCGGCAGAACAGGCAGGGATAAATACCGCAGACGATTTTCGGATCAGCATCCCGTTTGGCTATCAGAATCCATATACGGAAACGACTGCTTCGCATACAGGCATGGATTTCATCGCCGATGAGGGAACGCCGGTACTGGCGGCAGCCTCCGGCACGGTCCGGTGCGTGGACTTCAGCGCGGAATGGGGAAATTATCTGATCCTCGATCATGAAGAGGGCTACAGCACGTTGTATGCCTGCCTGAAAGAAACGACGGTTTCGGCGGGCGATGAGGCAGAGGCCGGCACGCAGATCGGCACGGTCGGCAAAAGCGGCATGGCAGCCGGTCCGCATCTGCATCTGGAACTCTGGCTGAACGAGCAGCCGATCGATCCGAGCACGTATCTGCCGTAGGCTGCTGTGCCGTAAGACCACGAAAACTCCCGCACGTTTGTACTGCTGTACAGACAAAAGGCGGGAGTTTTTTGCATGGAATAAAATTACGATTTTTTCAAAAAAACCTTGACATTTGCGCAAAATTGTATTAAAGTAATAAAATAATTGTTGAATAAAACAAAAGAAATATAAAAACGTTGTTAAAAACGACAAAGGAGAGAGCCGTGCAGAACGACCGTAAAGATTTTCTTGAAAAACTGAAAAAAATGTATGCGCCGTCGTTCGACCTGACCGAGGATGTGGTGTCGGGCGGATGGATTTTCCCGGTATACGGGCATTTCAACGTGGACAACGCCGGTTATGTGCTCTCCAAAAAAGCCAAACTCTGGGAGGCCAACTGCCAAGAGCATCTCTTTGCGCTGACGGATACGGACGAAGCTCCGTTTGAACCGCGGATGCTCGCGAAGCTGGACCGCTGGCTGCGGGAGACTGCGGAGCCGGTCTATGTGCGAAAGGGTGAGGCGCTGCCGCCGAAAGATCATATGTACACCTATCTGACGGTGGTACTGGTGACGGATCGCGGGATCGACGCCGCGGCGGCACAGTTTGTCAAGAAATATCATTTTGGAAGATCGTATCGCTTCCAGCTGCGGGGTTATCTGAAAACGCGGATGGTCCTCGTGTCGACGAAGGAGCGGACGGTCGTTGCGAATCAATCCGGTAAATCGCTTGTCAACAACTACCATAAGTTATTGCGGCATTTTTAATTTTTTACTTACAGGGAGGTTTTTTATGAGTAGTGTAGCAATCTTGCTGGTTTCCATCGGCGCATTTGCGGTCGCCTATGTGACCTATGGATCGTATCTGGCAAAAGCTTGGGGCGTCGACCCCAAAAGACCAACACCGGCGCATGAGCTGGAAGACGGCGTGGACTATGTGCCGGCCAATAAGGCGGTCCTGATGGGCCATCATTTTTCTTCGATCGCGGGGGCCGGACCAATCAACGGGCCGATCCAGGCGGCAGTCTTCGGCTGGGTGCCGGTGCTTTTGTGGATCTTGATCGGCGGAATTTTTTTCGGCGCGGTACAGGATTTCGGTTCCTTGTTCGCGTCGATCCGTCATAAGGGAAAATCGCTCGGCGAGATCATTGAAGTCAACATCAGCCATCGGACGAAGCTTTGCTTTACGGTGTTTGCCTGGTTAGTCCTGATCCTTGTGGTCGCGGCGTTCGCGGACATTGTAGCCGGGACGTTCGCGGGATTTGACGCAGATGGGGCAGAGGTTGAAGCGAACGGTTCTGTTGCGACCGCTTCGATGCTGTTCATCCCGCTGGCAGTGGCGTTCGGCTTGTTTAACCGCAAGCACGATCATTTGATGCTGAACACGATCGTCGGCGTTGCGCTGCTGATCACCTGCATCGCTGTCGGCATGTATTGTCCGATCTATTTCAGCAAGGTGACTTGGCTGGTGGTCGTATTTGTATATATTTTCATCGCGTCCGTCGCGCCGGTCTGGATCCTGCTGCAGCCGAGGGATTATCTGAACAGCTTCCTGCTGTATTTCATGATCATCGCGGCTGTCATCGGCGTTGTGCTCACGAATCCGAGCATGGAGCTGGAGGCGTTCACTTCCTGGTCCACGAGCGGCGGCACATTGTTCCCGTTCCTGTTTGTAACGGTTGCCTGCGGAGCGATCTCCGGTTTCCATAGCCTGATCTCATCCGGCACGACTTCCAAGCAGCTGAACACGGAGGGTGATGCGAAAATGATCGGTTACGGCTCGATGCTGATCGAATGCGTACTGGCGGTGGTAGCGCTGGTCGCGGTCGGCAGCGCGGGCATGGACCAGTGGACCGGCATGAACCCGCCGCAGATCTTCGCGGCCGGCATTTCGGCAATGCTCGGCAAACTGGGTTTTCCGCAGGGCACGGCGCATACGGTCCTCCTGCTGGCGATCTCCGCGTTTGCGCTGACTTCGCTTGACACGGCGACCAGACTGGGCAGATTCCTTTTCCAGGAACTGTTCGCGACCAATAAGGACGGAAGTCCGAATGTGCTGAGCAATATGTACGTGGCAACGGCGGTCACGATCGGCGCGGCGGCGCTTCTGACCGTTGCGGGCTACACCAAGATCTGGGCGCTCTTCGGAGCCTGCAACCAGCTGGTGGCAGTGCCGGCGTTCTTGGCAGTGGCTTGCTGGCTGAAACGGGCCGGAAGAAAGCACGGGATGCTCTATATCCCGATGTTTTTCATGCTGATCACGTCCGGCGCGGCGCTTGTTCTGAAATTTATCTCGAATATTCAGGTTCTGACGGCAGGTGAGGGCAGCATGATCGTGGAAGGTCTGCAGTGTGTGCTGGTCGTACCGATCCTGGCCTTGGCTATCGTATTGGCGGTTGACGGCTGCAAGGTATTATTCGCGAAAAAGGCGTGACATAGAATATAAATCCGTAAATGGACTTGGAAGAATGGACTGGAAAAGAGGGTTTACAAATGGAAAAGAAAAACATTGACTGGGCAAATCTGGGATTTGATTATATCAAAACGGAAAAAAGATATGTTTCACATTATAAGGATGGCGTTTGGGATGAAGGCACTTTAACGGAAGACGCAATGATCACGATGAGTGAATGCGCCTGCGTACTGCAATACGCGCAGACGGCTTTTGAGGGACTGAAAGCGTATACTACAGAGGATGGCAGCATTGTCACGTTCCGTCCGGACCTGAACGCGGAACGTCTGCGAAATTCCTGCCGCGGGCTGATGATGCCGGAGATCCCCGAAGAAAAATTCATGGACGCGCTGGATCAGCTGGTTGCAGCTAACGCGGCTTACGTTCCGCCTTACGGCAGCGGGGCAACGCTTTATGTCCGCCCGTTCATCTTTGGCAGCAATCCGGTCATCGGCGTTCATCCGGCATCGGAGTTTCAGTTCCGGATGTTCTGTACGCCGGTAGGTCCGTATTTTAAAGGCGGCGCGAAACCGCTGACAATCCGGGTCAGTGATGTCGATCGCGCGGCTCCGCATGGGACCGGCAATATCAAGGCCGGTCTGAACTATGCGATGAGCTTGCGCAACATTACTGAGGCGCATGAAGCCGGTTATGATGAAAATATGTATCTGGATCCGCAGTCTCGGACCAAGATCGAAGAAACCGGCGGCGCGAATTTCCTCTTTGTCACCAAGGACGGCAAAGTCGTCACCCCGAAGTCAGACAGCATCCTCCCGTCGGTCACCAGACGTTCACTGGTCTATGTTGCGGAGCATTATCTGGGACTGACCGTAGAGGAACGACCGATCTACAAGGAAGAGCTTGCGGATATGGCGGAAGCGGGACTTTGCGGGACCGCGGCAGTCATCTGTCCGGTCGGTAAGATCGTCGACCACGGCGAAGAACTCGTTTTCCCGGCCGGCATGGAGAAGATGGGGCCTGTCACCCAAAAACTATATGATACGTTGACAGCCATTCAGCAGGGGCACATCGAAGCCCCTGCCGGATGGATTCATAAAATTCCGGTATAACAGCCGGAAAGTTTCCTCACAGAAACAGCATGCAGGACCTGCGGCGCCGCCGCGGCGAAAGCATGCTGTTTTTGCGCGCGGTGTGGACTGCCTTGAGCCCTTGCGCACCTTGCCGCCCCTTGAGCGCCGTGCCCTGCCTTGATCCCTTGGCTCGCATTGTACGCCTTGCGCGCCGTGATATCCTTGCGTGCCCTCAAAGCGGGCCATTGAGAAAACTTGATGCATAAGACTGCTATCTTTTCGGCATTTTCTTCAAAAAAAAGCATGACTTACCAAACGAAAAGCAGTTGTTCGCTTGCTGGGAAGATGGAAATTGTTTTGCGAAACGAAAAAGTAAGAATATTTTTATTACAAAAAACAAAAATAGGAAAAATGTGGAAACTGAGAACCAAACCCCGGGAAGAAAAAAGCAAAAAACAAGCTGCTCAACAGACGAACCATGCTTTTTTTTGCCGAAAATCGTAATTTAGCACCAGTTCTATGCATCATACTTTTTTCTGCCGAAACACTGGCGATCTTACCCACAATTTGATACAATGTTCTTGGCACTGCGATTGCCAAGGCAAAGCCGCAGGCAGAGCAGATGCAAGACAGGTGCCCGAGCGAAGGCGAGCGGCAGCGAAGTTTGAATGGCGAAACAGACCAGATGCAAATAAAAAAACGGAGAAGCAAAATGGAAAAAGGACAAATTGTAACATTGACCATAGAAGATATGAGCACCGAGGGGCAAGGGATCGGCAAACTGTACGAAGCCGGCGCTGCCGGCGCGAGCGCATCGTCCGATGCAGCCGGAGACAAGGTAGCGAGCGGCGGCCGGGAAGGCACGGCTGATACAGCAGGCAAGGCCGGCGGCCGGGAAGGCACGGCTGATACAGCAGGCAAGGCCGGCGCGGGGGAAGACGCAGCTGATACAGCGGGTGCGGCAGGTGCGGGGAAAGACGCAGCTGATACAGCGAGTACGGCCGGCGTGGGGAAAGGCGCGGCCGCAACCGCAGATGCGCGCGGCTTTGCGGTCTTTGTCAAGGATACGGTCGTCGGCGACCGCGTAAAGGTGGAACTGACCAAGGTGAAAAAACATTACGCATTCGGACGGGTGATCGAAGTGCTCGAAGCATCGCCGGAGCGGATCGAAGCGTTCTGCCCCTATCAGGACCGGTGCGGCGGGTGCGCCTACGGATCACTGCATTACGACGCGCAGCTTGCGCTCAAGGAAAAACAGGTACGCGATAAACTGATCCGTTTGGGAGGGCTTACGGATCCGGTGATCATGCCGATCCTCGGTATGGAAGAAGAATCTTTCCGCTACCGGAGCAAAGCGGTGATGCCGGTCAGCACCGGCGGCCTGCTGACACAAAAAGGCGGGATCGTAAAACCGGTGCATGAACCGCGTATCGGTTTTTACCGCGCAAAAACCCACGAGGTCGTGGACTGCGAAGATTGCTGGCTGCAATCGGAACCGGCCATGGCAGCAGCGAACGCTCTGCGGCGTTTCATGGAAGAAGACCATATCACATCCTATGATCCGCGCTGGGAAAAAGGCCTGATGCGGCATCTGATCGTGCGGACTGCGGCCGGGACCGGTGAAGTCATGGTGATCCTGGTGATCAACGGTAAAGCGATCCCGAACGCGCAGAAACTGGTGCAGATGCTGGATGAAGCGATCTATCAGCTTCCGGTGTATGAAGATGGACCGTTGGCCGGAGTAGAATGGAATCTGGAGAGCGTGGTGCTGAACATCAACAAATCCAAGACTCTGGATGGACCGATTCTGGGCGAAGAGTGCGTCACCATTGCCGGCAAACCGACAATCACGGAAGAAGTCGGCGGCCTGAAGTTTGAGATCTCACCGCTGTCGTTCTATCAGGTAAACCGGGAACAAATGGTGCGGCTTTATGAAAAAGCGTTGGAATATGCGGACCTGAAAGGCGGGGAAACGGTGCTCGACTTGTACTGCGGCGTGGGAACGATCGGCCTCTTTGCGGCAGCCGAGATGGACCGCAGAGCAAAGGAGGAAAATTTCGGAGCACAAGCTTTGCGCAGCAGTCCGGTGGGCCGTGTGATCGGCATCGAATCAGTCAAAGGTGCAGCCCTCGATGCGAACCGCAACGCAGTCATCAATGGTATCGTCAATGCGCGATACGTCTGCGGCAAGGCAGAGGAAGAACTGCCGAAGATGGTACGCACCAAAGCGCAGGAGGAAGCTGCCGCGCGCGAAGCGGCAAGGAAATTCGGAGAAGATGCGGCCAAGCGGGAAATCCTCAAAGATGAGGCACTGCGCGTCGCACACGCGGATGTTGCGATCCTCGATCCGCCGCGCGCAGGCTGCGAGCAGCCGCTTCTGCAGGCTGTCGTACAGGCCGCCCCGGACCGCATCGTTTATGTTTCCTGTGATCCAGCAACTCTGGCACGCGACATCAAATGGCTCGGCGAACACGGCTATAAATTCCGGGAAGCCACCCCATGCGACATGTTCCCGTGGACGAGCCATGTTGAGACGGTCTGTTTGCTGTCAAGAAAAGATAAATAAAGGCTGAAAAGTGGCGTATATTCTAGCACCGCATTTTGAGAAAGGCTGGTAACCACCTGAAAAGAAATAAATAAGGCTCCTCATTACCGGAAATTATTCAGTGGTGAGGAGCCTTAGTGCGTCTATGAAATTACGCACCAAGACCGAAACTTGGGACAGCAGAAAAGAAGCGGCAGATTTTTACCTCCGTGCCATCGCAGGCTCCGAGGGCAGCGAATGTGAACGCTACACAAAATCTACACGAAACTGCTTATTGGCAAGGAGGTCTGCACGGATGAATACTAAAGTGAAGGAGCAGATTCTCGCCATCCGTGCCACACCAAAGGCACATGGGCGGGAAAAGCGTTTGAACTGATAGATTGGCAGGAGCAGATTATTCGAGACGTATTCGGAACGCTCAAACCAAACGGCTGCCGTCAGTTCAATATGGCATACATTGAAATTCCGAAAAAACAGGGCAAGTCAGAACTTGCCGCTGTGATTGATGGTGCGGTGGCAACCATTATGGTACTCGACCGTGCAATCCGCTGTGGTACAGTAACAGTGCTTCGGTCTACGATGACCGCTGGATTTTGTTTATATAATTTCAGAATAAATTCCCTTAAAAGTGCGATACTATTAAGGAAACTTCCCCTTAGCTCGTTGATTTTACCCTTATTTTCTGCTATAATTTAAGGGAATGACTCGGAGGTGAGGTTATGAGAAATTTTAATTATTCTGAAATTAAGAATCAAAAGTGGGATTCAGATATCCTTGGTCTGATTGCAGCAATATATAAAGAAGCCGGAAAACAGGAAATGTATCTGAAACAGAGACCGGAGGAACTTGAGAAACTTGTTGAGATTGCAAAAATTCAAAGTACCGAAGCATCCAACGCTATCGAAGGCATTGTAACAACAAGCACCCGTATCAAGCAGTTGGTGGAAGAAAAAACTACACCAAAGAACCGTGATGAACAGGAAATTGCAGGCTACCGTGATGTATTGAACATTATTCACGAAAGTTTTGATGCGATTCCGATTTCGCAGAATTATATCTTGCAGCTTCATAAAATTCTGTATAGCCATATGAATAATCCTATGGCAGGAAGAACGAAAAGTGTGCAGAACTATATCAGCGCGACTTACCCGGACGGTCATGTGGAGACCTTGTTTACTCCCCTTGCGCCTTATGAAACACCGGAAGCATTGGATAGAATCTGTGAGGAATACAATCGTGTTATTGGAAATATGGAAGTCGAACCGCTGATTGCGATTCCCGTATTTATTCATGATTTCCTATGTATCCATCCGTTCAACGATGGCAATGGCAGGATGAGCCGACTGCTCACAACCCTGTTGCTTTATAGAAGTGGTTTCTATGTTGGAAAGTATATCTCTTTGGAAGCCAAGATTGCCAAAAACAAAGACCTATATTATGACGCACTCAGTCAGGCGCAAAACGGATGGCATGAAGGTACGGAGGACGCTGTTCCTTTCATCAAATATCTGCTTGGAACTGTTCTTGCTGCCTGCAAGGATTTTGAAGACCGCTTTGCGTTGGTAGAAACAAAACTGCCTGCTTTGGAAACCGTAAGACGTGCCACAATGAATAAAATCGGTCGATTTACCAAGCAGGACATTCGTGAACTTTGTCCGTCTCTCAGTATAAGTTCCATCGAAGGTGCCCTCCGTAAATTGGTCGCATCCGGTGAACTGAAACGAGAAGGCTCCGGGAAGAACATCTGTTATTACAGATTGAAGTGATTCCATCAAATAAATATCCATTCCCTCAAAAAAACAACGAATTAAGGAAATGGTCATATTGATAAGGTTAAGCATCTATCGAAAATGATCGGTGCGAAAATTATTGAGAACCGGACGAAACAATATTGAAACGATCAGATCTTTAGTGGTAGACTTCCTTTTTTTGTAAACCATGCTTAGACCGATTGACTTTTATTGTCTAACGGTGTAGACTGCGATTGGAGTTTACTTGTGTAGACAAGAAAGCTGTCAAGGAGGCTATGAAGATGGAGATTCCGAAGATCCACGAAAGTGAATATCGTTTTTGTTTGATCCTGTGGGAGCATGAGCCGGTGACTGCGGTCGAGCTCGTAAAGCTCTGTCAGGAGCAGCTTGGCTGGAAACGGACCACGACCTATACGGTGATCAAACGCCTTGGGGAACGTGGCGTATTAAAGAATGATAACAGCGTCGTTACATCGCTCGTTTCGAAAGACGAAGCGCAGATGTGTGAGATCGATGAACTGGTGGAGAAAAAATTTGAGGGTTCTTTGCCGGCGTTTATTGTTGCGTTTACAAAACGTCAGGACCTATCCGAAAAAGATCTTGACGAGGTCCAGCGCATGATCGACCGCATCCGGAAAGGAGGCGCACGATGAGCACCGTCTTTTTGAAGATCCTGAATATGAGTATCGCAGCGAGTTGGCTTATTCCGGCGGTGCTGCTGCTCAGACTGATCTTGAAGAAAGCCCCTAAATGGGTGACGGTTTTCCTTTGGGGCATCGTCGCGGTCCGCTTGATCTGTCCGTTTTCTCTTGCGAGCGCATGGAGCCTGATCCCGAGTGCGGAAACCATACCCTTGGACATCGGCATGGATCCAACGCCTGCCATTCACAGCGGCATAGAGGCGATCAATCAGGCAGTGAACCCGGTTCTCAGCCGCTCCAACACGCCGGTGCAAGGTGTGTTTTTCGCTAAGATTCTTGAAATAAAAGAAAAGCAATAAATTATCACTTGCAAATACTCCGAAATCGCAGTAACATAAAAACTACGATTTCGGAGTATTTATTTGTTGGAGGAAAACGATGGAACCAAAGAGCAAGTACCAATTAGAAGAGCTGATCCAAATATACGAACGGATCGAAGATATCTACGACCGCTATGCGGCTTCGTCCGGGATCACGGATGCGGAGCTGTGCATTCTTTATGCACTGGCGGAACATAACGGAGACTATCTGCAGACGGATATCTGCCGCGGATGGTCTTACAGCCTGCAGACCATCCATACCGCCATTAAAAATATGGAAAAGAAAGGTTTCATCACCTTGCTCTGTCAGCCGGGAAATAAGAAGAACAAGTATATCCATCTGACGGAAGCAGGCGCAAAGCTGGTGGATAAGATCGCGCTGCCTCTGATGCAGGCAGAACAGGAAGCGTTCTCCGCGCTGACCGAGGAAGAGCAGGCGCTGCTGCTGCCGCTTCTGCGGAAGCACGCGAATGCGCTCAAGACAGCGGTCGAAAAGATCCATCATCCAAAGGAGGAAGAAACATGTTCAAACTGCTGAGATACCTGCGGCCCTACAAGGGGCGGGCGGCTCTGATGGTTTTCCTGCTGTTCGGGCAGGTACTGGGGACTTTATATATCCCGACCCTGACGGCGGACATTGTCAACAAGGGCATTGTCACCGGCATGGTGGACGAAGTCCGGAGGATCGGCGGCGCGATGCTGGCTGTCGCTGTGCTGACCGCCGCTGTCTCGATCCTGGAGACACGACTGTCTACTTCTGTTTTCGCAGCCGTGAGCCGGGATATCCGCTGCAGTTTTTTCCGCAGAGCGCAGGCGCTTACGATCAACGAGTTTAACCGCTTCGGCCCGGCCTCGATGATCACCCGCTGCACCAATGACCTGATGCAGATCCAGCAGGGCTATATGGCCGCGACGGAGATGCTGCTGCCCGCGCCGATCATGACGGTCGCGGGACTTGTGCTGGCATTCCGCAAAAACAGCGGCATGGCGCTGCTGATCGTGGCGGCGATGGTGATCGTCTGCGTGCTCGTGGCAGCTGTCGGCTCCAAAGCGATCCGCCTCTTTGCCAGTCTGCAGACCATACTGGATAAGATCAACCGCGTCCTGCGGGAAAATCTGACCGGCATCCGGGTCATCCGTGCGTTCAACCGCGCGGGATATGAAGAGGCACGGAGCGGCCGGATCTATGAAGAATATGCGGCGACTGCGATCCGTGTCAACCGGATCTTTGCTGTGCTGATGCCGGTCATCATGATGATCATGAATGTCTGCACAGTGCTGCTGATCGCCGTCGGCGGCCAGAGCGCGGCAAACGGGAGCATCGAGATCGGCGATATCATGGCCATGATCGAGTATGCATTCCTAATCCTGATGTATCTGATCATGGGGATCATGGTAGCTATGATCATTCCGCGCGCGCAGACCTGTGCTGACCGTATCTGCGAAGTCCTGGAACTGCGATCCGAACAGGAACAGAAACCGGAAGCGGAAACTGCGCGGCAGATCAAAGCCGCGGCATCCTGTACCGCGCCCAAGCTGGAATTTCGCCATGTGACCTTTCAGTATCAAGGCGCAGAGGAACCGGTTTTGAGTGACATCAGTTTTACTGCCGAGGCCGGTAAAACGACTGCCATCATCGGGGCGACCGGCTCCGGCAAATCCACGATCGCGAATCTGATCCCGCGCTTTTATGACATCAAGAGCGGCAGCATCCTTCTGGACGGACAGGACATCACGACGATCTCGCTCGAAGCTCTGCGTGACCGTATCGGCTTCGTGCCGCAAAAGGCGTTCCTGTTCAGCGGTACGATCCTGGATAATTTCCGCCACGGGAAACCGGACGCCACGATGGAAGAGATACGTCATGCCGCCGAGGTCGCACAGATCGGCGATTTCATCAACGGTCTGGAGGATGGTTATGATACGGCAGTCGCACAGGGCGGCAGCAATTTTTCCGGCGGCCAGCGGCAGCGTCTTTCGATCGCCAGAGCTCTGGTCCGCAAACCGGAGATCTATGTTTTTGACGACAGCTTTTCGGCACTGGATTTCAAGACCGACGCCAAGCTTCGGGCAGCGCTGAAAGAAGAAGTCAAAGACGCGGCGATCATCCTTGTGGCGCAGCGGATCAGTACGATCTTAGACGCTGAACAGATCCTGGTCTTGGACGAGGGCCGGATCGCCGGGATTGGTACCCACCGGCAGCTGATGGCAGACTGCGAGATCTATCGGCAGATCGCCAAATCCCAATTAAGTGAGGAGGAACTTCAATGAGCGGACAGGAACAGAAAGAGCAGCAGGGATCGCAGGCCGACCTTTTCGGTGAGGAATACAGCGTGGAGAAAGCCAAGGATTCCAGAGGGACGGCAAGACGCCTGCTGAAAAACCTCATGGAGCAGAAATGGAAGCTGCTGATCGTCCTGATCAGTACCGTTTCCGCATCCGCGTTCGGGCTGCTTTCACCAAAAGTCATGGGCATTGCCATCAATCAGATCTTCGACGGGATCAAAACTGCGGTCCGCAGCGGCGGCAGCTTCCGCGTGGATCTTGAGACCATGGGCTGGATCTTATCCCTCTTGCTGGGGCTTTATCTTTTGCAGGCACTGTTCATTTTCGTGCAGCAAAAGACCATGGCAAGCGTTTCGCAGACTTTGAGCCTGCACCTGCGCAAACAGGTCAGCGCCAAGCTCAACCGTCTGCCGCTGCGTTATTTTGACGGCCATAAAAAGGGTGACATCCTGAGCCGCGTTACCAGCGACCTCGAAAAAGTAGCCGATACGATGCAGGACAGCCTGACGCAGCTGTTTTCTTCGGTGATCGGGATCGTGGGCGCGTTCGGCATGATGCTGCTGATCAGCCCGCTGCTGACGCTGATCGCCGTGGGGACCATTACGCTCAGCATGGTCGTCGCGTTGCTCGTAGCCAAAAGGACGGAGCGGAACTTCGCCGCCAATCAGGAAGCACTGGGCAAGCTGAACGCCAGCATCGAGGAAGCTTTTACCGGCAACACGGTCATCAAAGCCTTCAATCTGGAGCAGCAGGCCATCGAGGATGTCGATGCGCTCAGTCAGCAGCTTTACGAGGTGGGCTCGAAAGCGATGTTTTCCAACTATGTCATCAGTCCGGTGATCCGGCTGGTCAACCAGTTCGGCTACGTTGCCATCGCGGTGCGCGGCGCGATCTCAGTGTTGAACGGCAAGATCTCCATCGGCGACATCCAGGCGTTCATTCAGTATGTCAATCAGGTATCCGAGCCGATCACGGAGGTCTCCTATACCCTTAATACGCTGCAGGGTGCGGTGGCCGCGGCGGAGCGCGTGTTTGAACTGCTGGACGAGGAGGAAGAGAGCGCCGAGCAGCCGGAAGCGCCGGTTCTGGAACATCCGCGAGGCAACGTACGCTTCGAGCACGTTCGGTTCGGTTACAGCGATGATGCGATCCTGATGCAAGACATTTCGATCGATGTCCAAGCCGGCAGCAAGATCGCCATTGTCGGGCCGACTGGTGCCGGCAAGACCACGCTGGTCAATCTCCTGATGCGCTTTTACGAACTGCAGGACGGCCGGATCACCATTGACGGCGTCAATATCGCGGACATGAACCGCAGCGATCTGCGCGCGCTCATGGGAATGGTGCTGCAGGACAGCTGGCTGTTCGGCGGTACGATCCGAGAAAACATTGCTTACAGCCGTGAACACGCGACGGACGAAGAGATCCGCATCGCCGCGAAGGCCGCTCGCGCGGACCATTTCATCCGCACCATGCCGCAAGGCTACGATACGGTGCTCAGCGATGAGATCGCCAGCCTTTCGCAGGGACAGCGGCAGCTTTTGACGATCGCCAGAGCAATCCTGGCCGACCCGACGATCCTGATCTTGGACGAGGCGACCTCCAGCGTGGATACCCGGACGGAACTTGAGATCCAGCAGGCGATGGACAGACTGATGAAAGGGCGCACCAGCTTTGTGATCGCGCATCGCTTGTCGACCATTCGGGACGCGGACTGCATCCTGATGATGGATCACGGCACGATCATCGAGCAGGGCAGCCACGAGAAACTGCTCAAACAGAACGGCTTCTACGCCGACCTTTACAACAGCCAGTTCGCGGTCAAAGCCGATGCGGAAATCGTATAGAGACAGAGCTTAGAACTTATGGTATAATCAAATTAACCCCGGACAGAAGTACTGGGGATCAGAAAAAGCAAAGATAAAAACGCAACGTATGTATGGAGCACCGGGCAGCGGCAAAGCCGTTAGGTTTCCAAAGGTCCTGCATACCAGAGCCGGTAGGTAGCCCGGCCGTCCTGCTTGTCAGGGTAAGTAACCTGCCCCTCCGGGTTGTCCGTTTTTTGCGCATTGCAATGAAAAAAGGAGGGATTGTCATGTGCAAAGTAAACGGCAGGCTGATGGTATATTTCGAAGAACCGTTCTGGATCGGCGTATTTGAGAAGATCGACGGCGGTTGCCTTTTCGCGGCAAAAGTTACGTTCGGAACAGAACCGCGAGAACGGGAACTTTATGAATGGATCTTGAAGCACTATGAAGAGCTGCAGTTCAGTCCCGCTGTGACGGCTTCCGCAAAGAACGATGTCAAAAATCCAAAACGGAGACAGCGGGAAGCCAAAAAGCAGATGCAGGATACCGGGATCGGTACGAAAGCGCAGCAGGCTTTAAAAATGCAGCAGGAGCAGAACAAACAAGAACGCAAAGTCAAAAGCCGCCAGCAGAAACTGGAAGAAGCAAAGCGTAGGTTTGCACTGAAACAGCAAAAGAAAAAAGACCGACACCGAGGGCACTGACCGTGTCAGGGTCCGCAGGAAAAACTGAAACGGAGGCAGTAAAATGAGTGAAATGATCAGCAAAATGAAAACAAGAAGAAGCATCCGCAAGTATAAACCGGATGCAGTCCCGCAGGAATTGATCGATCAGGTCATCGAAGCCGGACTTTACGCGGCGAGCGGAAAAGGCGAGCAGGACGTAATCATTGTTCAGGTCGCGGATCGCAAGGTGCGCGATCAGCTTGCGGAGATGAACCGCAAGATCGGCGGATGGGAAGACGAAAAGTTCGATCCGTTTTACGGTGCGCCGGAGGTATTGATCGTGCTGGCACGCAAGGACTGGCCGCTGCGCGTATATGACGGCAGCCTGGTCCTCGGCAACCTCATGCTCGCGGCACATGACTTGGGACTCGGCAGCTGCTGGATCCACAGAGCAAAAGAGGAATTTGAGAGCGAATGGGGCAGAGGATTCTTAAAGTCACTGGGTATCAACGAAGAATACGAAGGGATCGGACACTGCATTCTCGGCTATGCGGACGGCGAAGCGCCAAAAGCCGCGGAACGAAAACCGAACCGTGTTTACAAGATCTGAGTGACCGCGGGTCAGCAGGATATTGGTTGACCGAATCTGAAACATTCGGTGGAAATCTCCTCGAAGCTGTGTTAGAATGGTGATTGGCTGTCGCCATACTTAGGAGAAGAGGAGATTGAAAATATGAGTGATCAACATACAGACAGAGCCAAGAATTTCGGGAGCAAATGGGGCTTCATCCTGGCATCGGTCGGGTCCGCGGTCGGAATGGCGAACGTTTGGGGCTTTCCGAACAAGTTGGGGAGCAACGGCGGAGGCGCGTTCCTGCTGGTATATTTATTTTTTGTCGTTGTATTCAGTTACGTGGGACTTCCGGCGGAGTTCGCCATCGGACGCCGCGCGGGCACAGGTACGCTGGGGGCGTATCAATGCGTCTGGGCAACACGCAGTGAAAAAGCCGGAAAAGTCGGCGGCGTTCTCGCCTGGCTGCCATTGGCGGGGTCTTTGTGCATCGCGATCGGCTATGCCATCATTATCGCCTATATTCTGAAAGCGTTTGCGGATTCGCTGTTCGGCGATCTGATGACCGTGGACACCGCAGCGTGGTTTGAAAGCTTTTCCATGACCTCATACTCGGTGATCCCGTACCATATCATCGTCGTGGTCGGCACACTGCTGACGTTATTTTTGGGTGCGCACAGCATCGAAAAGACGAATAAGATCATGATGCCGCTGTTTTTTATCATCTTTGTGATCCTGGCGGTGCGCGTTGCGCTGATGCCGGGTGCATGGGAGGGCTACAAGTTCATCTTCACGCCGAAGTGGGAAGCGCTGATCGATCCGATGACTTGGATCTGGGCGATGGGGCAGGCTTTCTTTTCCCTTTCGGTGACCGGAAGCGGGATGATCGTCTACGGCGCATATTTGTCGAAAGAGGAAAACGTCATCGGCGTCGCACAGCATACGGCGCTCTTTGACACCATTGCCGCGGTCGTGGCGGCGCTGGTCATCATTCCAGCATGTTTTGCTTACGGCACCGACGTCGGCGCGGGCCCGAGCCTGTTGTTCGTGACCCTGCCTGCGATCCTGCAGGATGTACCGATGGGGCAGCTGTTTGCGATCATTTTGTATGCCGCGATGATCTTCGCGGGAGTCAGTTCGCTGCAAAATATGTTCGAAGCGGTCGCGGAATCTTTGCTGCACAAGTTCCCGAAGCTGAGCCGGTGGACGGTACTCATCGTCCTCTGCGTACTGTGTCTGGGCTTCGGCATCGGCATGGAAGCGATCCCGAAGTGGGGGACCTGGATGGACTGGGTATCCATTTACATCATCCCGATCGGCGCGACGTTCGGCGCGATCTCATGGTTCTACATCATGAAAAAAGATCAGCTGATGGATGCGGTCGGCACCAAGAGCAGACTCTGGTACGCAGTCGGCAGATACCTGTATGTTCCGGCAGCGCTGATCCTTTGTCTGGTAGCGCTGTTTATGAAAGTTGCATTTTAATTTAAAAAAACGATCTCCCTGTGTGCATCAGATCAGTACCGGCACCGGGGAGATTTTTTATGCAAAGAAATCGTGAAATTCGGTGAAAATAAGGTGAAAGTCCTGTGCGGGCGCTTGACATTAGGGAAAAGAAGTGATAATATTTGACGGTGATAAAACGTAACAATGTTAAATAATAACCATGTGATATATTTGTCAAAAAACAGACAAAGCTGAGGCCACAAGGAAAGAATAAAGGAGATACTATGGAAGATCTGTATATGGAACTGTTTAAGGCGATGAACCAGTTTCGTAAATTGCATATGGGCGATATGATGCCGGGCGGGCTCAGCCGGGCGGATTTTTTTACCCTGAACTGCATTATGGATGCGGAAGAAGGGAAGATCACCATTTCAAAGCTGGCATGCAAGTCCAAGGTACTGCCTTCTGCAATTTCCCGGACGCTCAGAGGGCTGGAGGAACAGCAGTATGTCGAGCGGAATGTGGACAAAGGAGATCGGCGCAATACGTATGTGACGCTGACGGACAAAGGGCGTGCGATCACGCTGCAGAGCCGGCAGATCATGTGTGATTTCGGCAAAGCGGTCACAAGCCGTCTGGATGAAAACGACGTGAAACAGCTGATCGGCTATTTAGACGAAATTTATCAAATCTCGAAGACCGAGATCGAGGCAAGAAAACAGAGTGACAGAAAGGGGATAAGGGATGAGTAAAATATTTAAGAATATGGTGCCGTATTGGAAAACCGTGGTCATCATCCTGGCGCTGCTGCTCGTGCAGGCGATGTGTGATCTGGCGCTGCCATCCTATACGTCGGACATTATCGACGTGGGGATCCAAAAAAGCGGTGTGGAACATGTGGTGCCGGAAGCTGTGACGGCGGAGGAGTTTGAGACGGTGCAGCAGATGATGACGGAGGATGAGGCGAACCTGTGGCAGAGTCTTTATGCGCAGGATGGGGAGATTTACCGTTTGACGGAGACTTCCCAAAAAAAGCTGGACGAAATTGATGATGACCTGGTGCTGCCGCTGATCCTGCGGTACCAGATGCAAAACACAGGGACGGGGGAATCCATAGATCCGCAGGTTGTCGCTGCGATGCGCGAAAATATGCAGAAGACGATCGACACGATGGGAAACTCCATGGTCAAGTCGATGGGGGTCGCTTATGCGGTTGCCTGTGACAAGGCGGCCGGACTGGATGTGGATGCGATCCAGACTTCGTATCTATGGTCGGCAGGTCTGAAGATGGTCGGCATGGCGCTGATCATGGGTCTGGCAACGATACTGGTCAGCTTCTTTGCTTCCCGTGTCGGTGCGGGCATCGGCAGAGACCTGCGAGACGGCGTTTTCAAGAGGGTTGTTGGATTTTCCAACGCAGAAATGGATCAATTCTCGACGGCTTCTCTGATCACCAGAAGTACCAACGATATCCAGCAGATCCAGATGGTATCGGCCATGCTGCTGAGGATGGTGGCTTATGCGCCGATCATGGGGATCGGCGGTGTGATCAAGGCGATGCAGACAGGCGCCGGCATGGGCTGGATCATCGCGCTGGCGCTGCTGGTCATCTTAGGCTATGTGATGCTGCTGATGTCAGCTTCCATGCCGAAGTTCAAGCTGATGCAGAAGTTAGTCGACCGGCTGAACTTGGTTTCCCGGGAAATCCTGACCGGCCTTTCGGTCATCCGTGCATTTAAGCGGGAGGATAAGGAAGAAGAACGGTTCGATGACGCCAACCGTGCGCTGACCAAGACCATGCTCTTTACCAACCGTGTGATGACATTCATGATGCCGGGCATGATGATGATCATGAACGTGCTGACAGTTGCGATCGTATGGTTCGGCGCTCATCAGATCGATGCGGGGACCATGCAGGTTGGTGCGATGACTGCCTTCATTACCTATGCGATGATGATCGTCATGTCATTCCTGATGCTGACCATGATGTCCATCATGCTTCCAAGAGCAGCGGTTGCAGCAGAGCGTATCGACGAAGTGATTCAGACGGAATCATCCATTCAGGACCCGGAGCAGCCGGAAAAGCTGGATGCACATCAGGGTGTGGTTCGTTTCCATCATGTGGATTTCCAATATCCGGGTGCAGAAGAAGATGTGCTGCATGATATTGATTTTGAAGCACTGCCCGGTACAACTACAGCGATCATCGGCAGTACCGGCTGCGGCAAATCCACGCTGGTCAATCTGATCCCGCGTCTGTATGACGTGACGGGCGGCAGTATTGAGATCGATGGTAAGGATATCCGCAAGATCTCGATGGAAGAGCTGCGCAGTGAGATCGGTTTCGTGCCGCAAAAGGGCGTACTGTTCTCCGGCACCATTGCGTCGAATCTGCGTTTCGGCAAGGATGATGCAAGCGAGGAACAGATCCGGCGTGCGGCGAAGATCGCACAGGCGGAAGATTTTATTGAGGAAAAAGAAGAAAAATATGACAGCCCGATCGCACAGGGCGGCAGCAACGTTTCCGGCGGACAGAAACAGCGTCTGGCGATTGCCAGAGCCATTGCCAAAGATCCGAAGATCTTTATCTTTGACGACAGCTTCTCGGCGCTGGATATGAAGACGGATGCTGCGCTCCGTAAGGCACTGGGCGAGAATGTCAAGGACAGCACGGTGATCATCGTGGCACAGCGGATCAGCACGATCCTGCATGCAGAGCAGATCCTGGTGCTGGATGATGGACGGATCGTTGGCAGAGGTACCCATGAAGAACTGCTGGCAGGCTGCGAAGTTTATCAGCAAATTGCAAAATCACAGCTTTCTGCGAAGGAGCTGGGGCTGGAAGATACTGCGAAAGAAAGTGAGGTGAGCGGAAATGAACAATAACCATCAAAACCCAAATCAGGAAAGTGCATACCGCCCGCCGAGAAGAAGAGGTCCGCGTGGGCCGATGGGCGGCCGTGGCATGGTGCCCGGCGAAAAGCCGAAGAATCTGAAAAAATCTCTGGCAGCGTTGATACGTTATATGGGAAAATATAAATTTGGTATTTTTGCCGTTATGATCTTTGCAGCATGTTCTACCGTCTTCAGTGTAGTCGGGCCGAAGATCCTCGGAAATGCCACGACAGAACTGTACAACGGGCTGATCGCGAAGATCCAGGGCATCGGGGCGATCGACTTCGGAAAGATCGGTCAGATCCTGCTGTTTGTCCTGGGGCTGTATCTGTGCAGCGCACTGCTCAGCTTTCTGCAGGGCTGGATCATGACCGGTATTACCCAAAAAGTATGTTATCGCCTGCGAAAAGAGATCTCCCAGAAGATCAACCGCATGCCGATGAAATATTTTGAGAGCAGAACCTATGGCGAAGTGCTTTCACGGATCACAAACGATGTGGACACGCTGGGACAGGGACTGAACCAGAGTATTACCACGATCATCACAGCGACGGCAACGATGATCGGAGTTCTGATCATGATGCTGAGCATTTCTCCGCTGATGACGCTGATCGCGATTATCATCCTGCCGATCTCCATGGGGCTGATCGGACTGGTGACGAAAAAGTCGCAGAAGTTTTTCCGCGCACAGCAGGAATATCTGGGGCATATCAACGGCCAGGTGGAGGAAGTTTACGGCGGCCATATGGTCATCAAGGCGTTCAACCGGGAAAAGGATACCATCGAGGAGTTTGAAAAGACGAATAACATCCTTTACGATTCTGCGTGGAAATCGCAGTTCTTGTCCGGCATGATACATCCGATCATGATGTTTGTCGGCAACCTGGGTTATGCCTGTGTGGCGCTTTCCGGCGGCTTGCTGGCCATTCGCGGCGTGATCACGGTCGGCGATATCCAGGCGTTTATCCAGTATGTCAAGAACTTTACGCAGCCGATCCAGCAGATCGCCCAGGTGATCAATCTGGTGCAGTCTATGTCGGCGGCTTCGGAGCGGGTGTTTGAGTTCCTGGATGAAGAGGAAGAGCAGCAGCTTCTGGAACATCCGGCGGACATTACGAAGATTACCGGCGAGGTAACTTTCGCTCATGTACGTTTTGGTTATGATCCGGAGCAGGTCATCATCAAGGATTTCAGTGCACATGTGAAACCGGGACAGAAGATCGCCATTGTCGGACCGACCGGTGCGGGCAAGACGACCATGGTCAAGCTTTTGATGCGGTTTTATGACGTGAACAGCGGTCAGATCCTTCTGGATGATACGAATATCAAGGACTTTAACCGCCGGGATCTGCGAGATGCTTTCGGCATGGTGCTGCAGGATACCTGGTTGTTCAAGGGCAGCATTATGGAAAATATCCGTTATGGCAGACTGGATGCAACGGATGAAGAGGTCATTGCGGCAGCGAAAGCGGCAAGGGCGGATCATTTCATCAAGACGCTGCCCGGCGGCTACCGGATGGAGCTGAATGAGGATGCCAGCAATGTATCGCAGGGGCAGAAGCAGCTTTTGACGATCGCCAGAGCGATCTTAGCGGATAACAAGATCTTGATCCTTGATGAGGCGACATCTTCGGTCGATACCAGAACGGAAGTGGAGATCCAGAAGGCGATGGATAATCTGATGCAGGGCAGGACCAGCTTTATCATTGCTCATCGGCTTTCGACGATCCGGAATGCGGACTTGATCCTGGTCATGAAAGACGGCGACATCATCGAGCAAGGAAACCACGAACAGCTCCTTGCAGCGGGCGGTTTCTACGCGAATCTGTATAATTCTCAGTTTGAAGAGATCGAGTAAAAAAGACCTCGCAGCAGGCACCGGCAAAGTGCTTCGGCTGCGAGGTTTTTTGCTGGTACAAATTTTCCTTGAAAAAATGCGGGAATATGGTAAAATGAATGTATAAAAAATGCGGAAATCTGTAAAAAATAAAAAACAAAAAATGCGGAAAAAAGGAGAGCGTAAATGTTTAAGCGTAAGATTTATGATAAAATGCTTGCGTGGAAGCACGAATCGAACGGAAAGACGGCACTGATGATCGAGGGAGCCAGACGTGTCGGAAAATCAACGGTAACGGAATATTTTGCAAAGAATGAATACGAGAGCTATATTTTGATCGACTTTTCAAGAGCATCACGGGACGTAAGGGCTTTGTTTGACGATGTGTCGGACTTAAACTATTTATTTTTACAGCTGCAGCTGCAGTATAAGACCGACTTGCATGAGAGAAATTCATTGATCATCTTCGATGAAGTTCAGCTCTGCCCGATGGCAAGACAGGCGATCAAGGCTTTGGTTGCGGATGGCAGATATGATTATATAGAAACCGGATCGCTGATCTCTATCAAGAAGAATATCAAAGATATTCTGATCCCGAGTGAGGAACGGAGGATCAGTATGTTTCCGATGGACTATGAGGAATTCCTTTGGGCGATCGGGGATGCGACAACCTTTTCCCTTCTAAAAATGTGTTTTGAAAAAAATCAGGCATTAGGGGAGGCTCTGAACCGAAAACAATTAAGACAGTTTCGCCTTTATATGCTGATCGGCGGTATGCCCCAAGCAGTGGCTGCGTATATCGAAACCAATAATTTCAGAAAGGTGGATGCTGTCAAGAGAGACATCTTAACCTTGTACGAAAGCGATTTTGCCAAGATCGATCCAACCGGAAAGCTTGCAGCGATTTTTGACGCAGTGCCTGCGCAGCTGAATAAAAACGCAGCAAGATTTCAAGCAGGCAGCGTTCTGAACGGAGAAAAGTCGGATAAGATTTTAGAATTGCTCGCGGAACTGAAAGATTCTAAAACCGTGTTGGTCGCTTATCATTTAAATGATCCGAATGTCGGCCTGGCGAATACGAAAGATCTATCAAAATTCAAGTTGTTTTTAAGCGATACAGGTTTGTTTGTCACCTTAATGTTCAAAGATCGGGATTTTACAGAAAATGAGATCTATGAACGACTCCTGAACGATAAACTGAGTGTGAACCTCGGCTACCTGTATGAAAATGTTGTGGCGCAGTGTTTGGCTGCAAGCGGAAATGAATTGTTTTACCATACCATTATGAACGAGAGTTCGAAACATAATTATGAAATTGATTTTATTCTGGCGCGAAAAAACAAGATCATTCCGCTGGAAGTGAAATCGTCGACCTATCGAACGCATCGATCTTTGGATGTTTTTACTGAAAAGTTTTCCGGCCGGATTTTAAAAAGATATTTGATCTATACCAAAGACTTGAGTAAAGACCGGGATGTCTGCTGCATTCCTGTTTATATGACACCATTTTTAGGCGATTCTGGTTCGTTCTGATAAACATGCCATAACAAAGAAAAAAGACCTCGCAGCAGGCACCGGCAAAGTGCTTCGGCTGCGAGGTTTTTTACTGCGGTTATTTCCAAAAATCCAGATCGGCATCGATCCCTGCGTCTTTCGCGATGAAGACCGGATTCTTGCCTTCTTTTTTCTGCCTGCAGTAGTCTTCTAAGCAGAGCATCGCCGGTTTCGCGAGGATCAGGATGACCGGGACATTGACGAGGACCATCAGACCCTGCGTCATGTCGGCAAGGTTCCAGACCGTGCCGGCACTCGCGATCGCGCCTACAAACACGAGGCATGTGGCAAAGATCCGGAATACCAGAAGCCCGCCCTTGCTGATGTCGCGGTTTAAGATAAAGCGCAGGCAGCCCTCACAATAGGAATAGTTTCCGATCAAGGTCGTGAACGCGAACAGCGTCATGGCCGCGCTCAGGAAAATAGGCCCGAAGCCTCCGAGATTGCTTTAAAGTCAAACGCGCTCCGGAAGATCATGGAAAACATTTCGCCCAGACGGTCGGCGTTCAAGACCAGCACGATGAGGGAGACCAGCACATAGATGATACCCATGAAAGGGACCATGATCTCGGTTGAGCGGGTCAGTCTTTTCGCGCCGCCGATGACGATGATGCCGAATAACACTGCCAGGATCGCACCGATGATGAGCGGCGTGGTCCCTTTGGCGTAGAAGCTGAACACGGAGAACGTATCCTGCAGGTTGTAGGCAGCGAGCATATTATAGCCGACTGCATAGGTCAGGATGATTAAGAACGAAAAAAGAACGCCTAACCATCTCTGCTTGAGCGCGTCACGCATGTAAAAAGCCGGACCGCCGTAGCTTGTCCCGTCCGCGTTCCTTTTTTTGTAGATCTGCGCCAGCGTAGATTCCACGAAAGCAGAAGCTCCGCCGATGATCGCGGTGATCCACATCCAGAACACAGCGCCCGCGCCGCCTGCGCAGATCGCGGTCGCAACGCCGATGATATTGCCGGTACCGACACGGGACGCAGTCGAGACCATCAGAGCGCCGAACGAGGAGATCCCGTTTTCGGTCGTGGGCTTTTCCGTGATGACCTTAAAACATTCTGTGAATAAACGAACTTGAATGAATTTTGAGCGAACGGTAAGGATGATCCCGCCGACAAGCAGGATCAGCGGAACGCACCAAGGCTGGTACAGCACGCCGCTCACCGCACTGATAAAATTGTTAAGAAAGTCCATAAAAAATTCTCCTTATAGAAATCGTGTGTATACATTCCTGCTATCATAGCATTTTTCTTGACAAATTTCAATCAAACTTTCGTGCGGCTTGAAAATCATTGAGAAAAAGAATAAAATAAATAGAGTTATCGATAAATTAATTTATTTTATTTTCATGATACACTTGAAATTTGAGGTGAACCGATGCCTGCGAAGAAACAGATCACGAGAGAAAAAATTTTAGAGGCAGCGACGCAGCTGCTCCTGGAGGGCGGTATGGAAGCCGTAAACATCAAGGCGCTGGCCAAAGCCCTGCACTGCTCCACCCAGCCGATCTACTTATCGTTTGAGAACATGGAAGACCTCCGGCGGGCGCTGATACCGCTCGCGGTGCAGCGCTTCGCGGAACTTTTGCGGACCGGAACGGCTGATAACAAGGTCCCTTGCCTTTATGACATGAACTATATCCGCTTGGCTCAAAAAGAACCGCAGCTGTTCCGGTTCCTGTTCATGCGTCGGAACGCGTTCGCGGAGGCGCGCGAAGCATTGCGGGGATTGACGGAATACGCAATCGAGCGATTTATGCAGGACTATGAGCTCGATTATGATGAAGCGCATTTTTTGCACGATCAGCTTTGGATGCAGGCGCATGGCATCGCCTCGATGCTGGCGACCGGGTTCTGCGACTGGGACATGGAAAAAGCGGAACGCCTGCTGCGGGAAACCCGCGGCCTGCTGCTCGATCGATACAAACAGACGGGGGGCAAGCCGCATGCGCTTTAGCGATCGGGACTTAAAGCAGCAGATCCTTCCGCTGTTCGTGGAGCAGTTCCTGCTGATCCTGGTCGGCATGGCGGATACGTTCGTGGTCAGCTATGCCGGTGAAGCCGCAGTTTCGGGTGTCTCGCTGGTCAATTCGTTCAATACGGTGATGATCTTCTTATTTACTGCGCTTTCGTCGGGCGGCGCGGTCATCATCAGCCAATATATCGGCAATGGAAACAAGCCCTTGGCGCAGCGGTCGGCAGGCCAGCTGCTGATGATCTCCGCGGTGATCTCCGCAGCGCTTGCGGCGCTGATCCTGCTGTTTGATGGAACGTTGTTATCACTGCTTTTCGGTAAGGTTGAGGCGGATGTCATGGAGTCCTGCCGTATATACCTGCGCATTACAACTTGGTCCCTGCCGGCATTGGCGATCTACGACGCCGGCGTGGCGCTGGGCATGAGCATGGATTTGGTATTCCGCGGGCTGATCTTTATCCGGCGATATCATACGCAGAAGTGGACGACCTTCCGGCTGATCCAGCATGCGGAAATTTTCCTCCGGTGAAGATCCGCTGCAAGCGAAGAAATCAAGGCGGCAAGGCTATTATATTATAGGTATCGCGTGAAATGATCAAAGTCCTCCTGCAGGGATTCCAAAAAGCATTTGACATGCCAGCCGTCGGCAGCGGCGTGGTGACAGGTCAGAGAAAGCGGCATCTGTGTGCGGCCTGCGTCGGAAACGAACTTGCCTGTCTCTACGGACGGAAAGTAGTACGGCTTGTTTTCATAACTGTGGACCGCGAAATGCGTGAAATCGATCCACGGCACACAGGACACCGTATAGGCGTTTGGCGGCGGAGTCTGCGGCTGTGAAAGCACGCCTTGGACGTTTGGTGACCAGCCACAGGTAGGCTGGGAAAAATTTCAGGCCGCTGTCTTTGACGGTTTTGCGCAGGGCCGTCACATCCGTTTGCACGGTAAGAGAATAGCCGGTAGGCGCCATTTTGGCAAAGCAGCAGAACATCTGGCTGCGAGGCCAGGTTTGCAGATCGATCGGTGTAAAGTACATCTTGTTTCCTCCTGTTTTCGCTTTTTCTGCATCGTAACATACAAATACGACGAGAAAAACCGACGCTGCGTAGAGTTAAAAAAAGAACGTTTGTTCTGCCTCGGATTTTATGATATTATGAAAACAGCAACAATAGAAAGGCGGTGCGCGGCATGGCGACATCAAAGGAATATCTGGAGTTTATTTTGGAACAGCTTTCGGACTTGGAAGACATCACTTACCGCAGTATGATGGGAGAATATATTTTGTATTACAAAGGCCGGATCGCAGCCTATCTTTGCGATGATCGGTTTCTGGCAAAGCCCGTCGAGGCGGCCAAACGGCTGATGCCAAACGCGCAGCAGGAACCGCCTTACGAGGGCGCGAAACCGATGCTTCTGGTGGAAGAAGTCGACGATCGAGATTTTCTGACGGACTTATTCCGTGCGATGTATGAGGAACTTCCGGAGCCAAAGAAGAAAAAGGCGAAAAAATGACAGAAAGGCGGTGTGTGCGTGGAACAATACGGAGAAATGCTCATTTATCAGACCGAGGATGGGATGACAAAGATCAGTGTGAGTATGCATGATGAAACAGTTTGGCTGTCATTAGACCAAATGGCGGAGCTGTTTCAACGAGATAAATCAACGATCTCACGACATATCAAAAATGTATTTGAAGATGGAGAATTGCAGCGGGAGGCAACTGTTGCAAAAATTGCAACAGTTCAAAGCGAGGGAAACAGGCAGGTCGAAAGAGCAATAGAATATTACAATTTAGATGTCATCATTTCTGTGGGCTATCGTGTAAAATCAAAGCGCGGCGTGCAGTTCAGGATCTGGGCGACGAAGATTTTGAAAGAATACTTGCTCAAGGGCTTTGCCATGGACGATGAACGCCTGAAAGGAAACGGCAGTAAAAAGGAGGAACCCGGATCATGAAATTTGTTATGTCTTACAGCTGCGGCAAGGACAGCACGCTGGCACTGCATCATATGATCGCGCAGGGGCATGAGCCGATCGCGCTGCTCACGATGTTCAATGAAGATGCGGAACGGACTTTTTTTCATGGAGCGGATCGAAACATGCTGGAAGCTTATGCAGAGGCTTTACAGCTTCCGCTTTTGCTGACTCCGGCAAAGGGCGAAAATTATCATCTGGAGATGGAGAAGATGGAGAACTGCGGGATCGATATCTGCGGCGAAAACGGGGAATATCATACTTTGGTGATGAACGGACCGATTTTTCATACGCCGATCCCATATCGCACCGGAGAAATCCTGGAATTTGGAGATTTTTCAATTATAACGGTTGATGTACCGCTTTAAGATCAGAGAGCACGAATTTCGAGCGCAGAAAAAACGAAGACGAGCGTCAAAAATATGCTTGACAAGTAACCGATTGGTAACTATAATAAAAAGTAACCGAACGGTTACTTTTGCAAAAAGGGGGAAAAAATAGAATGACAGAAAACAAGATCGTCATCCGTCTCGAGGAGGAGGCGGATCAACGTAAGAACGAAGATCTGACACGCGAAGCGTTTTGGAATGTATACCGTCCCGGCTGCATGGAGCATTATGTACTGCATTGCTACCGGAACGATCCGGCGTTTGTACCGGAGCTGAATTTTGTGATGGAACTGGACGGAGAACTGATCGGACAGGTCATCTATGTGCGTTCGGAGATCCTATGTGATGACGGACGGACGGTACCGATCATGACCTTTGGTCCCATCAGCATCGCACCCGCTTATAAGCGGCAGGGATACGGCAAGCAGCTGCTGGACTATTCCATGGAGCAGGCACAGAAAATGGGCGCGGGCGCGCTGGCCATCACCGGGAATACCGGCTTTTACGGTAAATCCGGTTTCGTACCGGCGAAGACAAAGGGTGTTCGCTATGCCGATGATCCGGACGCGGATTACTTCCTGATCAAGGAACTGACACCGGGATTCCTGGAGGGTATCTCCGGTACCTATAAAGATCCGGCAGGGTATTTTGTCTGCGCACAAGATCCGGAAGCCTTTGCGCAGTTTGAGGCGACGTTTCCGCCGAAGCAGAAATTAAAGCTGCCGGGTCAGATATTCGAAAGCGGCGTATAGGCGTATAGGCCTTGCAATTTCATATGGAAAGCCATATAATAAAAACAGCAAAAAAGGGATCGAGGTGGTATGCGGTGAGGCTCTGTATTGCAGTATGCCGAATGGGAAAAGAAGTTCATGAAATCTAAGCACCATTCGGAGGAACAATTATGATACCAAATTGGAAAATTTATCCACGTTCACAAGGAAAAACAACCGTTTACTTAAAAAATGTCGTGACAGATCCGACGATCACGGTCGGAGAATATACCATGTACGATGATTTCGCCCATGATCCGCGGGACTTTGAAAAAAACAATGTGCTGTACCATTATCCGGAGTGTAATCACGACCGGCTGGTGATCGGCAAGTTCTGTTCCATTGCCTGCGGCGCGAAGTTCATTTTTAACGCCGCAAATCACGCACTTGGAAGCCTTTCGACCTATCCGTTTCCGATCTTCTTTGAAGAATGGGGACTTTCGCCGGAGCCGGAGAAGATCGCCGCGGCTTGGGACAACAAAGGCGATATCCTTGTCGGCAACGACGTATGGATCGGCTATGAAGCGATCATTCTGGCAGGCGTGACCATCGGTGACGGCGCGATCATCGGCAGCCGTGCGGTTGTGACCAAGGACGTACCGCCTTATACCATCGTCGGCGGGATCCCGGCAAAGCCGATCCGCAGACGGTTTGACGATGCAGTTGTCGAGAAGCTGGAAACACTGCGTTGGTGGGATTGGGATGAAGAAACGATCCGGCGGAACCTCCCGGCCATTCAGGCCGGCGATCTTGCCGCACTGACGGCAGCAAAAGGACAAAAGCGCACATAATAAGAAAGTCGGCTTCGCCGATCAGATTTTTAGCGGTAGACTTTCTTGTTATTCCGGAAATATCGAAACGATATTTCCTATCTAATAAAAAGGCCGCCGAAAGGTTCGTCGGCGGAGCGATAGGAGAGGCAGAGTATGTCACAAACAACCAAGCGGGCGCTGGAGACTTCGCTCAAAAATCTTCTGGCGAAAAAGCCGCTGGACAAGATCACGATCAACGATATTGCGGAGGACTGCGGCATCAGTCGGATGACCTTCTATTATCATTTTAAAGATATCTACGACCTGATCGAATGGTCCTGCATTGAGGAAGCCTCACGGGTGATCGAGGGCAATAAGACCTACGATACCTGGCAGGAGGGTTTTCTGCGCATTTTCGAAGCAGTTCTAGCGAACAAACCGTTTGTGATGAATGTCTATCACTCGGTCAGCCGGGAACAGATCGAGCAGTTCCTTTACAAGGTCACCTATCATCTTTTGATTTCGGTCGTAGAGGAAAAAGCGTCCGGCATGCAGGTACGGGAGGAAGACAAGGCGTTCATCGCGGACTTTTATAAGTATGCATTTGTGGGACTGATGCTCGACTGGATCCGCAAGGGCATGAAAGAGGATCCGCATCGGATCATTGAGGATCTGAGCCTGCTGGTGCAGGGAAGTGTCAGCGCAGCGTTGGAACGTTACCGCACGGATCGGCCTTGAGGTCCGGGCAGAAAATTTATACAAAACAGCCGCTTTGATAAAAGTTTTATCAAGGCGGCTTTTTTGTTTATTGTTTTGTTTTGCGGAAAGACTATAATCAGGCTATCAAATGAAATGAAAGGGGAAATCAAGTATGTATTATGCAAGCGGCAATTATGAAGCATTCGCGCGCCCGCGCAAACCGGAGGGCGTAGATCGGAAATCGGCGTATATCATCGGAAGCGGCTTGGCGGCGCTTTCGGCAGCGTGCTTTTTGGTCAGAGACGGGCAGATGAAAGGGGAGCATGTGCACATTCTGGAGAAAGATCCGATCCCGGGCGGAGCCTGTGACGGCTATAAATATGAAAATGTCGGCTATGTGATGCGGGGCGGCCGGGAAATGGACAATCACTTCGAGTGCATGTGGGATCTGTTCCGCTCGATCCCGTCCATTGAGACCGAGGGCGTTTCGGTGTTGGATGAATATTACTGGCTGAACAAGGAGGACCCGAACTTTTCGCTGTGCAGGGCGACGGTCAACCGCGGAGAAGACGCGCACACGGACGGCAAGTTCGCGATCTCCGATAAGGGAGCGATGGAGATCATGAAACTGTTCTTCACACCGGACGAAGAACTGGAAGATAAGCGCATCACCGATGTTTTCGATGAGGAGGTGCTGAACTCCAACTTCTGGCTGTACTGGCGGACGATGTTCGCATTCGAAAACTGGCACAGCGCGCTGGAGATGAAGATCTACATCAAGCGTTATATCCACCATATCGGCGGACTGCCGGATTTCACGGCGCTGCGTTTCACAAAGTACAACCAGTATGAGTCGATGATCCTGCCGATGGTAAAGTATCTCAAGAGCTTCGGCGTGCAGTTCCACTACGGCGTCAAGGTGATCAATGTGGAATTTGAATGCAGCGAGGAGAAGAAACAGGCCGTACGCATCGACGTGGAGATGGACGGCAGGAACGATCACATCGATCTGACGGAAAACGATCTGGTCTTCATCACCAACGGCGGCTGCGTGGAAAACTCGGCGATCGGCAGCCAGAACGAACCGGCGGCTTTCAACAAGGAGATCAAAGAGGGAGGCGGCTGGGATATGTGGCGTAAGATCGCGGCGCAGGATCCGGCCTTCGGCCACCCGGACAAGTTCTGCTATGACCCGGAACAGTCCAACTGGATGAGTGCAACGGTCAATACCCTCGACCAGCGCATCGTACCGTATATCAAGAAAATCTGCAAGCGCGATCCTTTCTCGGGAAAAGTCGTGACCGGCGGTATCGTGACCGTCAAGGATTCTTCCTGGCTGCTCAGCTGGACGATCAATCGTCAGCCGCAGTTCCGGGACCAGCCGAAGGATCAGCTTCTGGTCTGGGTCTACGGTTTGTTCTCGGATCAGCCGGGCGATTTCGTCAAGAAACCGATGCGCGACTGCACCGGTAAGGAGATCTGCATGGAATGGCTGTATCACTTAGGCGTACCGGAGAACGAGATCGAAGATATGGCAGAGCACAGTGCCAACACGGTACCTTGCATGATGCCGTATATCACCGCATTCTTCATGCCGCGTGCGCACGGCGACCGGCCGGACGTTGTGCCGCAGGGCGCTGTCAACTTCGCATTCCTGGGACAGTTCGCAGAAACCGCACGCGATACGATCTTTACGACCGAGTATTCGATCCGTACCGGTATGGAAGCCGTTTACACGCTGCTTGATGTGGACCGCGGCGTGCCGGAGGTCTGGGGCAGCACCTATGATGTCCGCGACTTGCTGAATGCAACGGTCAAACTGCGCGACGGCAAGAAGATCACCGATATGGATCTTGGTTTCAAGGAAAAGATCGCGCTGCATGAGGTCCTCAAAAAGATCAGCGGCACGGATCTAGAGAAGATTTTGAAAGAATATGAGGTGATCTAAGGGACAGAGCAGCAACAGGATCAAAAAGAAAAACATTACAGATCATTTCCAAAACACCCTCCCGGCGCATGATAAGGACGCCGGGAGGGTGTTGTTTACGCGCTGCGATTTGGGCGCGCTTCGAGGATCGAAAACGGATTTTGGATGCCAGATCATTTTCCGGATGAATAATGTACTGCTTTTCGGCGGCTTTTCGAAAATTTGCACGCGGCAGGAAAATTAAAATAATAAAAGTTTACAAATAAAGAAATGATTTCCTACCAATGAGGCGAGCCTATTGTCGAATCTTGTTGAAAAAGCTCGATCCATGTCACCGCGAACATGCAGCGGAAGCTTCTCAGCCTGTCTTTCTTTGAAAAAATGTAAAAAAGTACGAAAATGTGTCGGAGCAAGCGAAAATCCCGTGCAGATTTTACAAAAAGGGCATATAAGCAGTACAATATGCATACTTAGAAAATTCTGGAAGCGCGCAGCTAGTCAGAAATCGGAGTCAAAAATTAAGAAGCGTGCGGCGCTTCGGGGAAGCACTCAGGGATCCGAGGGTCGGAACGAGGTTGACAAGCAGACGTTTTGCGCATATGATTTTGATAGCATGTGTTTTAGCAGAAACAGCAGCGAAGGGGAGGATACGGAAACATGAAACGGACCTTAGATGAGGATCTGATCTATGAGATCCTGGCGGTCGTCGAAGAAATCCCGGAAGGGCGCGTGGCGTCCTATGGCCAGATCGCGCGGCTGATCGGCCGTGATAAAAACGCCAGGTTGGTCGGCAAGGTTTTGAGTATGGCGGAGTTTTATGGAGATTATCCCTGCCACCGGGTCGTGAATCACGCCGGACGGACCGCGCCGGGCTGGCGGATGCAGCGAGCCTTGCTGGAAGAAGAGGGCGTGGGATTCCGCCCGAGCGGCTGTGTAGACATGAAGCGATATCAATGGGAATGCTGAGGTGGACAAATTATGATACGAATGGAAATCGCATTGTTTTTAGTGCTGGTCTTTATTGCCTGCATGTATTTTTCGGCGAAACGCAGGTCCGGTATGCTGCACCGGACGTTCAGCGCGCTGCTGCTTGTGGTCCCGGTGCATCTGATCTTTGACGCTGTGACGATCTATACCGTCAACCGTTTGGATACCGTGCCGCAAACGGTGAACGACATCCTGCACCGCTGCTTTATCGGCACGATGGTCGTGGTCATGTATCTGTTTTATCAGTACATCGCAGTCCTCGTGGAGGATGAAACCGGAAAACCCCGCAGGCTGGATTTCGCAGCAAGACTGTACCTTGCAGCGGCGGTTATCGCGGCACTGCTTCTGCCGATCGATTACACGATCACGCCGGCCGGCAACTATTCGAGCGGCTATGCGGCAGACATCTGTTATGTGAGCGTGGCGGCCTATCTCCTGCTTTGCGTCGGCATGATGGCCGGAAACTGGAAACAGCTGCATCTTAAAAAACGTCTGGCGATTGGCGCGGCGCTGCTGATCGAGCTGACCGTTTGCCTGCTGCAGGGACTGCATCCGACCTGGCTGATCAGCGGCATGGGACTGACGCTGATGACGCTGGCCTTTTATCTGACATTGGAAAACCCGGATATCCTCCGTGCGCAGCTGAATGAACAGCAGATGTCGATGCGTTATCTCAAAAGTCAGATCAACCCGCATTTCCTGTATAATACACTGGACGCGATCCGCATTCAGGCACAGCTCAACGACGACAAAAAGGTCGCGGACCTGCTCATGCAGCTAGTCGATTTTTTCCGCCGCAGCGTCAAAGTCGATCAGCCGATGGTCGCGTTGGAAGATGAACTGGAGCTTTTGGACGCCTATATGAGCCTGATGTGTTACCGCTATCCGCAGATCCGATATGTCTGCGGACGAAAATACGGACTTTCTTATACCGAAAATGAAAACGGCGGCGTGACAGCCCATCTGCTGCTGCCGGCAAAGGAGGAAGAAGTTTGAAACAAATAAGTAGAGGACAGCCAAGAAACAAAGGGCATAGCAAATAAACCACCGAAATTGCCGGTTTTGAAAATTGAATATTAACACAACACCGAATCAGGGAGCAGGAACAATATCATCTTTGATAATGTAGCCTCGTCGTTTCAATAGATTCCGTGCCTGTGAAGTAGTCAATACTTTTGCTTCATTCACAGGACGTGATTCAAGAAAGCCTTCAGAAGTATATGGCTTTAAATCTGTGAGTTGGATTTGATTAAAGCATTTGCAACTTGCACCAAAACTGGTTTAAAATAAGAAACGGCACGGGAAATCCCAGTGGATTTGATTTTGTGATTGCTTTGATCATTACGAGGACAACATCCAGCCCATGAAACGAGGTTTTTCGCTGTGGGGAAGACAGACATATCACCTCCGATTTCAGATAGCACCTGAATGGCAGTCAATGGGTTCTTATCGAATCCCGGTATGGTCCTGTATTTCCTCAATGGGGGTTTTACACCTGCCATCCACAAAAGGAGCTACATCAAAAGTTTCCCCAGGGTGTTGTAAAATCTGTTCTGTAATAGAACGAGAAGATTTCCCAAATATATCGGAAAAAACATCATCTAACTTTAAGTTTGATACAGTAAGACAATTATGAGCACGATTTTTCTCGCCGGTGATCATACAGGTGAGCTTAAAACGGTATCTTACCAAATCTCTTAATTCACGGATATCAGCAGGTGGGATAAAGGATGGTTTTACCATGCCGCACATATATAAATCACAAATCCACCTGGCATCCTTACGATCTGTTTTGTTGCCCTTTTGAGGCTTGGTATATTTGGGATGGGAAAGAGTAACCCGGATGTTATTCTTCTCTAGGACATTAAAAACAGGGAGCCAGTACTTACCGGCAGATTCCATGCAGACATCCGTACAGTTGTATTTGGAAAGCCAGCCACACAACTCTTGCAAACCTTTGGAAAAGGAAGAAAAGCGAGCTTCTTTGTACTCCGTACGCTTAAGGGAATCCGTGATGCCGATACAGGCATAGATCCAGGTTTTGTGGACATCAAGACCGCAACAGTTATTTTTAAGAATTTTAAACGACAAAAAAATACCTCCTGATAATTGTAATTTTAAAACTGACAGTGACTGGTCATCCGGCTAAATCGAGTCGACTTTGGAAGAGATAAGTTTACGGGCTACGATATGCGCCAATCCTTGATGCCTTAACGGATGACCGACAACATATAAGCATGCGAGGTCGCCGCTATACAGCCCCGCCACGCACCTCCACGTGTTCTGTAGTGTGTCAGTCTTATAACATAATAATATCAGAAGGAAGCTAGATTAGAAAAGCGAAAGTAAGCCAAGATGTTTCATGACGCATTGGTGCCTTTCGCAGAAAGGCGGATTATAAGCATGAAAAAACTGCGTGTACTGTTAGTCGATGATGAGATCATGATCCGTGAGGGGTTCAAACGACTTTTTGATTGGGAAGCGCACGACTGCGAAGTCGTGGGTGAAGCAGCAGACGGCATGGAGGCGCAGAGCCGGATCGATGAATTCCACCTCAATCCGCAGTACATCAGTCAGCTGTTTAAGAATGAGATCGGCGTGAATTTTCTCACCTACCTGACCAATATCCGTATGGAAAAAGCAAAAAAACTGCTGCTGGCCACAGCGCTTCCGATCACGGAGATCGCGGAGCAGGCCGGCTACGGAGATTACCGCGTTTTTACGAAAGTTTTCAAAAAAGCGGAGGGCGTGACGCCGTCCCAGTATCGCAAGGCTTTCCTGGAAGAAGGGATTTGACACACCGAAACTATAAATCCGACACATTCCCCTGCAAAACGGGTCTATCGGAGAACACCTCGATCCGATAGAATAAAGAGGAAGATGCGGGACACCGCATCCGCAAAAGGGAAAAGGGGAAAACAAAAGGGGTATTTTCACGAATACAAAAAAAGATATGCAAAGGAGAGACGAAAGACATGAAAGAATTTGCAGCCGCCGCTTTGCCTTGGGTGCTGGCGGGCATTGCAGTCGTGATCATCTGCGCAAGCTTTTCCAAGACAAAACGCACGAAGGATCAGGAAGAATGGGAAAAGGAAAGAAAAAAGGAACGGAAATTGGAAACGCGTATGGCAGTGGGAATGCTGCTGGGACTTTTGGTCGGCGCAGGCGTTTCGGCAATGAATTTATTTGATAACACAGGAACCGCTTATGCGCTGGGGTCGCTTTGGGGAATGGCGATCGCGGCTGCGACCGGAGATACGGAGAAAAAATAAAGAGGTGAAAAAATGAACGAGAAAAAAGTAGTACAGAAACTGTTCTTTGTATGGGACTTTGAAAAGGAAGAAAAGTGGCTCAATGAGATGGCTGATGACGGCTGGATGCTGGAGTCGGTCGGCTTCTGCCGCTATACGTTCGTGCCTTGTGAACCGGGCACCTATACGCTCCGGCTGGAAATGCACGACAAAGACATGAAGTACATTGACGGACTGGAAGATACCGGAGCGGAATTTGTCGGCAACGTCATGTCCTGGCTTTACTTCCGCAAGAAAAAAGAACTCGGCGACTTTGATCTTTTCTCGGACTGCAAGGAACGGATCGCGCATCTGGACCGTATCAGCAAAATGCTGCTCTGCCTCGGCGCAGCCAACTTATGCATCGGCTTGGGCTTTTTCAACTTGGATTCTACGCTGTTCGTCAACTTCAATATCATTCTCGCAGCAGTGGTGATGTACGGCTATGCGCGCATCCAGGGGAAAAAAGAGTATTTGCAGGACGCCTGCCAAAAAAACGAAAAGAATTGAAAGAAAAACGAAAAACGATTGACTTGATGATATCAAAATGATATCATTATGATGTAAAAGGGGAATGAAAATAGAAAGAACATCAAAAGTCAAACGGAGGGTATCAAAAATGGAAGAGAAGATTTTACACGGAAAGAAAAAAGGTATGCTCGTATTGATCCTGACACTTGTCCTGTACGCCGCGGCTGTTGCCGGTCTGGTCCTGGGGATCCTGAACGAAGCGCTCGCACTGCTCGTCGTCTGCATTGTATGGCTGGCGATCGGCTGGTTCCCGCTGCTGGGGCTGAAAGTCCTGAAACCGCAGGAAGCGCTTGTGCTGACGCTGTTCGGCAAATATTACGGGACGTTAAGAGAGGACGGATTTTACTTTGTCAATCCGTTCTGCGTTGGCGTCAACCCGGCTGCGCAGACCAAGCTCAACCAATCCGGTGACGTAGACAGCGGCAAGAAAGCGGCGCTGAGCCTTGCGCTTGGCGGCGGCGACGCAGCTGTGCAGACTCCGGAGGCGAGCGGAAAGAAGATCTCCATGAAGATCATGACGCTGAACAACAACAAACAGAAGATCAATGACTGTCTGGGCAATCCGGTGGAGATCGGCATTGCGGTCATGTGGCGTGTCACAGACACAGCCAAAGCGGTATTCAACGTCGATAACTATAAAGAGTATTTGAGCCTGCAGTGTGATTCCGCGCTGCGCAACATCGTGCGGATCTATCCTTATGACGTAGCGCCGGGCATCGATACGACCGGAGACGGCATCGCGGATGAGGGCAGTCTCAGAGGCTCCTCGGAAGTCGTGGCGCAGCGTATCAAGGACGAGATCCAGTCCAAAGTCAATGAAGCCGGATTGGAGATCCTCGAAGCGCGGATCACGTATCTTGCTTACGCACCGGAGATCGCGGCCGTTATGCTGCAGAGACAACAGGCGAGCGCGGTTGTGGACGCCAGAGCGATGATCGTAGACGGCGCGGTCGGCATGGTCAAAATGGCACTCGAAAAACTGAGCGAAGACGGCATTGTCGATCTCGACGAAGAGCGCAAGGCGGCGATGGTTTCCAATCTGTTGGTCGTACTGTGCGGCAATCATGACGCGCAGCCGGTCGTCAATTCCGGATCGCTGTATTAGGAGGCGAGCGCTTGGCAGAGAAAAAACAGGTACCGCTGCGGATCTCCGCGAAGTTGTTCGAGGAAATTTCCGCGTGGGCAGAGGATGATTTCCGCTCGGTTAACGGGCAGATCGAATATCTTCTGACGGAATGCGTCCGGCAGCGAAAAAAGAACGGAAAATATGTCGGAGAAGAGATCGACAAACCGCTGGAGATCGATATTTAAAAATATGGAAAGAAGGACAAAAATGTCGTAACAAAAAGCAGCCCGCGGGGAAGAACGAAAAGGTTCTGCCTTGCGAGCTGCTTCTTTTGGCTTTTATCGAAGAGCCGATCGGCGAGGTCGGCTTACCTATGCTTCGGGAGCCTCCGGCTGCGCGTCTGCGGCTTCCTTTGCTTTCTGGATCTTTTTGAGCTGGCGCGTGAAGAAGATATCCGATACGAAGTCGGAAAGGCCGCTGACGAAAAGTCCGAGACCGAGCATGAAGAACAGCAGCTTCGCGGTGGAGAACGGGTTCATCATGACCAGAACGCCGAAAAGCGCGATGATAACGGAAACGATCAGAACGCCTTTTGAGGTCGGATAACCGAATTTTCGGAAGTTGATGACATTCTGGATCCCTTCCAGACCTTTATAGGTGATCATGAAGCCGAGGATGAACGGGATCGCGGCGATGATCATGGTCCCCTTGAAGCAGAGGAAAACGCCGAGGACGACAAGGCTGACGCCGATCGCGAAGCCGTTGGTATCGTTCAGGATACGGCTTTCCACTTTTGTGATGCTGTAGCCGATCAGCTTGAGCACGCCGAGCGCGATCACGCACAGGGCGAGGATCGTACAGATCACGTTTTCGATTTTTTGCGGCCAGAGCATCAGAGCCAGTCCGAAGAGAATATAAATAAAGGAAGTAACGAATTTCATAATACCGGATTCTTTCATTTCTTTGTCTCCTTTTTTGGTATGATTCACTGACACCATTATACTACACCTGCTCAAAAAAGCAATGCCTGACCGACAGGATTCCCTGCGCGTGCCAAAATTCCCCCCGAGGCACTGGCATCTTGTCACAAAATGTGATACAATGTCCTTGGCACTGCGATTGCCGAGTTGAAAACGACGGCAGAGCAGATGCAAGACAGGTGTCCGAGTGAAGGCGACTGCGGAGCGAGAGCGACAGCAGAGCCGCTCAGCGACCGGACCAATGTCCTTGGCACTGCGATTGCCGAGTTGAAAACGACGGCAGAGCAGATGCAAGACAGGTGTCCGAGCGAAGGCGACTGCGGAGCGAGAGCGACAGCAGAGCCGCTCAGCGACCGGACGAATATCCTAAACGTAAATAAAACAAAGGAAACAGGAAGAAACCATGGAACAGACCACCATGTTCGATAATCGGACCGAGCAGCCGCTGGCATCGCGGCTCCGGCCGGAGTCGCTGGAAGAATTTGCAGGTCAGAAGCATCTTTTGGGTGAGGGAAAGGTGCTGCGCCGGCTGATCGAAAGCGACCATATTACGTCGATGATCTTCTGGGGACCGCCGGGGGTCGGCAAGACCACGCTGGCAAGGATCATCGCCAACCGCACAAAAGCGACTTTCATTGATTTTTCAGCTGTGACCAGCGGGATCAAGGAGATCAAGACCGTCATGCAGCGCGCGGAGAACAACCGCCGTTTCGGGGAAAAAACGATCGTCTTTGTGGACGAGATCCATCGCTTTAACAAGGCGCAGCAGGACGCCTTTTTGCCGTTTGTGGAAAAAGGAAGCATCATCCTCATCGGCGCGACGACCGAAAATCCGTCGTTTGAAGTCAACGGCGCGCTGCTGTCCCGCTGTAAGGTCTTTGTCCTGCAGGGGCTTAAGACGGAAGATCTGACTGCGCTTTTGAACCGGGCGCTGTCCGATCCGCGCGGATTCGGAGAACAGAAGATCCGTATGGAGGGCGACGCGCTGGAAATGATCGCCAACTTTGCCAACGGCGATGCGCGCATGGCGCTTTCCACCTTGGAGATGGCGGTACTGAACGGCGATATCGTACAGGAGGACGGGCAGGAAGTAACGATTGTAACGCCGGAAACGCTGGAACAGTGTACTTCCAAAAAATCGCTGCTGTATGATAAAAAAGGAGAAGAACATTACAATCTGATCTCGGCGCTGCATAAGTCGATGCGTAATTCCGACCCGGATGCGGCCGTCTATTGGCTGGCGCGCATGCTGGAAGCGGGCGAGGACCCGCTGTATGTGGCACGCCGCGTGGTGCGGTTTGCCAGCGAGGATATCGGGCTGGCAGATCCGCGCGCGCTGGAGATTGCCGTGGCGGCCTATCAGGCCTGCCACTTTATCGGGATGCCGGAGTGCTCGGTCAATCTGACACAGGCCGTGACCTACATGGCGATGGTGCCGAAATCGAACGCCATGGAAGTGGCTTATCTGGAAGCGCGCCGGGACGCGATCTCGCAGCTTGCAGAGCCGGTGCCGCTGGTCATCCGCAACGCGCCGACTAAGCTGATGAAAGAACTGAATTACGGAAAGGGCTATCAATACGCGCACGATACCGAAGAGAAGCTGACGAATATGCAGTGCCTGCCGGACTCCCTCGCGGACCGGGAATACTATCATCCGACGGATCAGGGGCTGGAGGCGCGCTTCAAAGAACGACTCGCGCAGATCAAAGACTGGAAGCGCAGGCACAGATAACCGGCGCCTGCGCAGACGTTATTCCGCGTACCGTACGTTCAGCTCGATGGTATCCGGAAGCCCGGTGAGATCGGTTTCGGCGACCAGATACGGATAGGTGATGATGCGGGAGACCGTTTCCCCCTCGGCAGGTTCTCGGAACAGAGCGGTCACGACCAGATTGGAACCGTCTTCGGTCTTTTCCAGCAGCATTTTTTCGATGGAAAGATCGTAACCGGCGGTGGGTTTTTCTCCGCGCGTGACGACCACGTAGACCTTGCCGTCGACCAGACAGCCGAGCGCGCGTTCCAGATCGCGATATTCCGGGATCACGTCTTTTTCGATGGTCTGCGGGATCTCCTCTTTTGTGAGCTGCGTAAAGCCGACGGCCTTGCCGCTGAAAAGCTGACCCGGAAACCCGGCGCTGACGGCCAGATAGGTCAGCGCGCCCAGAAGAAGGATCGCCGCGCCGCTGATGATCGTTTTTTTGGATGGTTTATGAAAGAATTTCTCACTGCCCCGCTCACGGGGTTCTTTCTTTTTGGTATGATCCGCCATAAATCGTTTTCCTCCGCTTCAAAGATTTAAATGATCTCAAATCATATGTTTACGACATCCTATGCAGGTCGGCCGCGGAATATGCCGCCCGGAAGAGCTTGCCGGAAGATCGCCGAAAAAAGCGAACAATCCGACTATGGAAAAAGGCAAAAGTTTGTGAAAAAAATAGGAATCGGACCGAAAAACCATCGGTTTGTGAAATATGGGTAAAATAACTGAAAATAGTTACCAAAAAACAAAATTTATAATAAAAAATAGTTGACAAAAAACAAAAACGGGAGTAAAATTCGATTTGGCAAAAACAAATGTGAAAGAACTGCTAAGAAATCTGAAAACAGAACGTCACCAAACAGGAGGCAGACAAATGAGTATATATGAAGAAGCGCAGCAGCTGCAAGAGGAGATCACCCAGATCCGGCGTACCTTTCACCGGCACCCGGAGATCGGACGGAAAGAATTCCGTACTTCTAAGCTGATCCGCGAAAAACTGGAGGAGATCGGCGTGGATGAGATCCAGTCGCCGGTACCGACCGCGGTCATCGCACTGATCCACGGCGGCAAGGGTCCGGGCAAGTGTGTGGCGCTTCGCGCGGATATCGATGCGCTCCCGGTCACGGAAGAGACCGGGCTTCCTTACAGCAGTGAGGAACCGGGCATGATGCACGCCTGCGGACATGATCTGCACGCATCCATGCTTTTGGGGACCGCGAAGCTGCTCTGCAAGCACAGAGATGATTTTGCGGGAACCGTAAAACTGATCTTCCAGCACAGTGAAGACACTCTCCCGGGCGGCGCCAAAGAACTCGTCGAAGTCGGCGCGTTAGAGAACCCGCACGTTGACGCGATCTTCGGCATGCATGTTTTCCCGGATGAACAAGTCGGCAAGATCGGCTTTCATGCAGGCCCGCTGACCACTTCGGTAGACCTTTATGATGTAACAGTCAAGGGCAAGGGCGGGCACGGCTCGACGCCGCATCTGACCAAAGACCCGATCCTGGCAGCCTGCCAGGCGGTCGTCCTGCTGCAGCAGATCCCGGCTCGTTACGTGGATCCGTTGGAGACCGTGATCTTCCCGGTCTGCAGCATCCACAGCGGAGACGCGCCGAACGTCATTCCGGGCGAAGCGAAATTCAGCGGCATCGCAAGATCCTATGTGGACAGCATCCGTGCGGATGTGACCAAGCAGGTCTTTGACATTGCCGCCGGCGTGGAAAAGATCTCGGGATGTGAATTCGACATCGATCATTACGAAGGCTATCCGGCCTGCTATAATGATGAAGCGTTGACGGAACTGGCAGAAAGCGCAGTCTGCGAAGCACTCGGTGAAGAACGCATCATCCACATTGAAAAACCGCTGTCTTTCAGCGAGGACTTCAGTTATTACACGAAGATGACCGGCACACCGGGATGCTACATGATGCTCTACGCAGGACATGAGGGTCCGCTGGTCGCACTCCATAATCCGAAATGCGCCGTCAAAGAAGAAGCGATGCCTTACGGCATGACGGCCATGACATCGGCAGCGCTGAAATATCTGAACAGCGCAGATGCATAACTTTGTTTATCGGGCAGTCCCTTTTTGCAATTATCCAAGAATCTTAAGCAGGCTGCCTGAAGCCTCGTCCGCGAAAGAATAGCGCTTTCGTGCCGGGAGGCGAAGATATAATTACTTAACACAAAACGAAAGAGAGGAAAAACGCTATGTATAACTTTGTACTTGCATTTGTAATCTGCGCCATCGTTTACATCATCGGTGAACTGGTCGCAACCGTTACCAAAGCATGGGTCCCGTCCGTATTCGTAACCGCAGTGGTTCTGCTGATCGGATACTGGACCGTCATTCCGAAGACCGTTGTCAGTGACTCCGTATTGATCCCATTCGGAAGCAGCATCGGTATTTATCTTTTGATCACCCACATGGGTACCGTTATCAGTTTGAAGCAGCTCAAAGAGCAGTGGAGGACCATCGTTGTCTGCCTGGCAGGTCTTGCCGGTATGATGATCCTCGGTTACTTCGTCGGCAGCCTGGTCATGGACAGAAACCTCATCATTGCCGGCCTTCCGCCTCTGACAGGCGGTATCATCGCTGCAACTATGATGCAGACTGCTGCACAGGAAGCAGGATTGGAACTTGCCGCGGTATTCGCGATCGCGATGTACTGTATCCAGGGCTTCATCGGCTACCCGCTGACCGCCCTTTGTCTGCAGTCCTACGGCAAAAAGCTTGTCAAAGGTCTGCGTGACGGTTCCATCGTGATCACCGAGCAGGACAGACTCGAAATGGCAAACGCCGGTATGACCGCAGTGCCGACCGACGACGGCAAGAAAAAGCTGATCCCGGCACTTCCGGCAAAATACAACACGCCGATCATGATGCTCTTGAAGCTCGGTATCGTTGCATGGTTTGCAACCTTGATGGGACAGATTCAGTTCCCAGTCATCGGCAGCATCAGCGGCGCGATCTGGGCATTGGTACTCGGCGTTATCTTCACGACCATCGGTTTCCTGGACACCAACCTGCTGAACAGAGCAAACTCTTTCCAGATCACCATGTTCGCGCTGATGATGTACGTATTCGACGGCCTGAAAGACTGCACACCGGATATGCTGAAGCAGATTATCGGACCAATGCTGCTCCTCATCGTGATCGGCGTTGCCGGTATGGCACTGTTCGCATTCATCATCTCCAAGATCTTAAAGATGTCCTTCCCGCTCGCATTCGCAAACGGCCTGACCGCTTTATACGGATTCCCTTGTGACGCGATCATCACAGAATCCACTTGCAACGGCGTCGGAGAGACAGAAGAAGAAAGAAAGTACTTACTGAGCAAGATGTTCCCATCCATGGTTGTCGGCGGTTTCATCACAGTTACCATCACTTCCGTATTTATCGCGGGCGCATTCGCAAAATTACTGTAATTGCAAACCCTGCACCCGTCTGCATCTGCAGGCGGGTGTTTTTCATGCAGCAGGAAGCGGACAGGGAAGTTTTTCCGGCGCAGACGACCTGTTTTCACCGGAAACACACTTACTCGCCGCATACAAATTTGATATGATAAAAGCGGAAGATTCCGCAAGAAAAAATACAACAGAAAGGGAGATTCAAAATGAAAAACGTTTGGGAAATGGCGAAAGCCAATGAGGACTATATCATAGACAGAAGAAGATACTATCATGCGCATCCGGAGCCATCTATGCATGAAGTAGAGACCACCAAAGCCATCGCAAAAGATCTGGAAGCGATGGGCATCGAATATAAGACATTCCCGGATCACACCGGCGTACTCGGCGTCATCCACGGCGGCAAGCCGGGCAGGGGTATCATGCTGCGCGCGGATATCGACGGACTTTCGGGCGTCCATGAAGGCACTGGACTGCCGTTCGCGAGCCAGAATCCGGAATGCATGCACGCGTGCGGACATGATACGCACATCAGTGTCCTGCTCGGCGCGGCAAAGATCTTAAACGAGATCAAAGACGAACTCTGCGGCACCATCAATCTCTGCTTTGAACCGGCAGAAGAGACCCTGCAGGGAGCTTCCTTGATGATCAAGGACGGCTGCCTGGACGGCATGGACGCCTGCTTCGGCATGCACACTTGGGCGGCGGGCCACAGCGGCAAGGCAACGTTCACCAAGGGCAATATCATGGCTGCCGGCGGTATGTTCACCGTAACGGTCGACGGATATGCTTCCCACGGCGCAGAACCGCAGAAAGGGCATGACGCAGTTATCGCGGCCTGCAGCATCGCGATGAACCTGCAGACTTATGTTTCCCGCAGAAACGATCCGCTGAACCCGCTGGTACTGACCATCGGCACCATCCACGGCGGCGCGCGCTGGAACTGCGTAGCCAATCAGGTCGTCATGGAAGGTACGCTGCGTACCTTTGATCCGGAAGTCCGCAAAAACCTGAAGAAAGACCTCAGCCAGATCGTCGAGAACACCGGCAAGGCACTCGGCGTGAACGCGCGCATCGACTATGAAGAAATGTGGCCGCCGACAATCAACTCAGACGACGAGATGCTTTCCATCAGCCGCAACGCAGCGGTCAAGCTGTTCGGAGAAGAGGTACTGGAGGAACTTCCTCCGACGATGGGCGGAGAATCCTTCTCCTTGTATCTGGAAAGGATCCCGGGCGTATTCGGCTTCATGGGCAGCTACGACGACGCACACTGCTACAGCAACCACAATGAAAAATACGATATCGATGAGGGGATCTTAAAACGCAGTGTTGCTCTGTTCGTACAGGTTACCGTTGATTTCCTGAACAAGGACGAAAAATAGCGCAGAACAAAAGTTAAGAGTGAAAAAGAGAGGACAAGAAGATGAACATTGCTGAAGCAGCGCAGAAATACGCTGATTATACGATTGAAATGAGAAGATACTTCCACAAATATCCGGAACTGGGTTTGCAGGAAGAAAACACATCCAAAAAGATCCGGGAAGAACTGACCAAGATGGGCATCCCGTTCGTTACCATGGCGAACTACGGCACCGTTGCCACCATCGGCGGCAAGAAACCGGGAAAATGCGTGCTGCTGCGCGCGGATATGGACGCGCTTCCGGTACAGGAAGAAAACGATTTTGATTATGCTTCTTCCAAGCCGGGGATCATGCATGCCTGCGGACATGACAGCCACAGCGCGATGCTGCTTGGCTGTGCGAAGATCCTCAAGGATATGGAAGACGAGATCAACGGTACGGTCCGCCTGTGCTTCCAGCTTTCGGAGGAAAATGGGCAGGGCGCGAAGCTGATGATCAAGGAAGGCCTGCTCGAGGGCGTAGACGCCTGCTTCGCACTGCATGTATGGGCTGACGTCGACAGCGGTTATGTCGCGGTCGCGCCGGGTCCGGTCATGGCAGGCGCAAACCTGTTTGAGATCCGGATCAAGGGCAAGGGCAGCCACGGCTCCGCGCCGCAGCAGGGCATCGACGCACTGACTACCGGCTGCGCGGTCGTCGAAGAAATGCAGAAGATCGTCAGCCGTGAGATCGACCCGCAGGACCCTGCGGTCATTACGGTCGGCGTTTTTGAGAGCGGTACCGGCTGGAACATCATCGCCGATTCCGCAAAATTGGTTGGAACGACCCGTTGCTACTCCAAGGAAGTCAACGCATTGCTGCCGGAAGCAATGAAACGTGTTGTTGAAAACGTCTGCGCGGCGCATCGCTGCGAGGGCAAGCTGATCTACACGCCGATCGTAGATCCGACTATCAACGATGAAAAACTGGCAGCTCTGGCACAGGGAGCTGTGACCAAGGTCTTCGGCGAGGGCAAAGTCCGGCATCTGAAACCGGTGACCGGCGGCGAGGATTTCTCGGAAATGATCCGTGACCTTCCGGGCGCGATCTGCATGGTCGGCGTGCGCAATCCGGAGATTGACGCGGTTTACGCAAACCACCACGGAAAATTCAAAGTCGATGAAAAAGAAATGGTCAAGGGCGCAGGTCTGTACGCACAGCTTGCGGTCGACTACCTGAACCAGCAATAAGCAATAGGCTCTGAGGCCTCTATGAAACAAAACGGCGCGGCCCGCGCGGATCCCTTCCTTTTGAGAAGACCCGCGCGGGCCGCGCTTTTGTAAAATTTGCGTGAAACAGGTAGAAAACGGTTTTAAAAAGTGGTATACTACAACTATCTATGGGGTATTGCCGCTTTTTTCTTTTTGGAAAAAGCAGAGAGGAGACAAACATGACAACCACTAAAAAACGATGGGGAGACCGCAGAGACGCTGTGTGGCTGCGTGATCTGGACGCGCTGCATGTTTTCCTGCCGTACATCTACCCGAATCGCGCAGACAATGAAGCTTTTATCAGCGAGACCATAGACTTGGAGAATATCGAAACGTATCTGGCGGAGAAGAACGCCGCGCTCCCGGAGGGCGAAGAACCGTACAAGCTGTTTTACCTTTTGCTGGCGGCACTGGTCAAGACGATCACTCTGCGGCCCAAAATGAACCGCTTTATCAAAGGCGGCCGTATTTACCAGCGGGACAAGCTGTCCCTGGCTTTTGTCGTCAAAAAGCAGTTTCAAGATGACGCCCACGAGGCTCTGGCCTTTATCGAGTTTGATAAGGACACGACCATCGACGATGTCCGGCGAAAGCTCGCGGCGGAGATCCACGAATGCAGGAGCGACAAGGTGGACAATTCGACGGCCGGTATGGACATGCTGGGCAAGCTGCCGCGGCCGATCCTGCGTTTTGTGATGTGGATCCTGCATAAACTGGATTATTACGGCAGAGTCCCATACAGCCTGGTCAAGACCGATCCGAATTACGCGACCTGCTTTGTGACCAATCTGGGCTCGATCGGACTGAAAGCCGGCTATCATCACCTTTCCAACTGGGGTACGAATTCGATCTTCATCGTGATCGGCGAGAAAAAACTGCAGCCGCGCTGGGAGACAGACGGCAGCATGACGATGCGCGAAGTGCTGCAGCTGGGATTGACCCTCGACGAACGTATCGCGGACGGCTATTACTATTCGAAGACCGTGAAGCTTTTGAAATATCTGCTGCACAACCCGCAGCTGCTGGAAACTCCGGCAAAAGAGGAGGTCAATTATGGAGCAATTTGAGAATTTGAATGTGAAGACACCGTGGATCAAAAACCTCGGCGGCGTACCGGCTCATCTGGATTACTATCAGGGCAGTATGTACGACAAAGTGGCCGAGATCGCGGTGCATTACCCGGATTATATCGCGTATGACTTCATGGGCGGCAAGGTCCGCTACAAGGACTTCATCCGCAAAGTGGATGACTGCGCCAGAGCGCTGGCAGCCATCGGCGTCAAAGAGGGAGAAAGCGTGACCATCTGCATGCCGAACGCGCCGCAGGCAGTCATCATGTTCTACGCGGTCAACAAGGTCGGCGCGATCGCCAATATGGTGCATCCGCTGTCCAGTGAAGCGGAGATCGAATTTTGTCTGCGCCAGTCCGCCAGCGTGGTCTGCCTGACACTTGATCAGTTCTACGGCAAGTTTGCCAATATCCGCGGCAGCGTACCGCTGCGCAGCCTGATCCTGACCAGCATCAAGGATGCTCTCAGTCCGGTCAAACAAAAAGGCTATTATCTGGCAGAAGGGCGCAAGGTCAAAAAAGTCCCGGCCAGCGCGGAGATCGTATGGTGGGAAAAATTCCTGCGCGACGGCAATGACTATCACGGTCCGTATCACGTCGTGCGCAAAGCCAAAGATCCGGCAGCGATCCTTTACAGCGGCGGCACGACCGGGACTATGAAAGGTATTCTGCTTTCCAACCTGAACTTCAACGCGCTCGGACAGCAGATCATCGCCACCAATCCGATGTTCAAGCCGGGCGACAAGATGCTGGCAGTCATGCCGATCTTCCACGGCTTCGGTCTGGGCGTCTGCATCCATTCCATGCTTTCGCAGGGCGGACGCTGTCTGCTGATCCCGCGGTTCAATCCGGAAAGCTACGCGAAACTTCTCAAAAAGCATAAACCGAACTTTATCGCCGGCGTACCGACGCTCTACGAAGCACTGCTGCGCCTCAAGAGCCTGAAACGTGCCGATCTGTCCTGCCTCAAAGGCGTTTTCAGCGGCGGAGATTCGCTTTCCATCGAACTGAAAAAGCGCTTTGACAAGTTCCTGAAGGAACACAACGCGGCGATCCCGGTCCGCGAGGGCTACGGCACGACCGAATGCGTCACCGCCAGCTGTCTGACCCCGTCGCACTGGGCGAAAGAGGGAAGCATCGGACTTCCTTTCCCGGATACGTTCTATAAGATCGTCAAACCGGGCACCGAGGAAGAAGTTCCTTACGGCGAAGAGGGTGAGATCTGTCTGACCGGCCCGACGATGATGATGGAATACATCAACAATCCGGAGGAAACCGCCAATACGCTGCGCAAGCATCCGGACGGCCTGACCTGGCTGCATACCGGAGACCTGGGCATGATGGACGAGGACGGCTTCGTCTATTTCCGTCAGCGGATCAAGCGTATGATCGTGACCAGCGGCTACAATGTCTATCCGTCGCAGATCGAAAACGTGCTCGACGCGCATGAGCTGGTACATATGAGCTGCGTCATCGGCGTACCGGATCCGTATAAAATGCAGAAAGTCATCGCTTTTGTCGTGCTGAAGCCGGACGTCAAGGTTTCACAGGAAGAGGCGCGCAAGATCTTGCTGGCATACTGCGAAAAACATGTCGCGAAATACGCGATGCCGAAAGAGATCCATTTCCGCGAAAGCCTGCCGAAGACTTTGGTCGGCAAGGTCGCATACCGTGTTCTGGAAGAGGAAGAAGCGAAAAATTACGCATAATTTCCAATATCTTTTCGGAGCAGAGAAGATTATAATAGAAAAAAGAGCCAAATAAAACGAAACAAAATAAAAACGCACGCGCCCCGGCTTTTGCGGCCGGGACGCTTCTTTGCAGGAGGGGGAGCATGAGGAAATTGAGAAAATTGGGAAAACTGAAAAAACAAGGAATTTTGGCATGCGTTCTGGCGATCGCGATGGTGCTCAGCACCGCGTTCGCCTTTGCCGGAACGAGTGTATCCAGATATACCGGGAGCACTTATACGCATAACAGCCGGTTCGACAGCTGTATCCTCGCGAATGGGATCGATGTGTCGGCGTATCAGGAAAAGATCGATTGGCAGGCGGTAAAAGCCAGCGGCGTTGATTTTGCGATCATCCGTATCGGTTATCGCGGTTATGGCGCAGCGGGAAATATGCAGCCGGACAATTGTTTCCTGTCGCATATCGAGGGCGCTAAAGCAGCCGGCATCATGGTCGGCGTCTATTTCTTTTCACAGGCGCTGAACACGCTGGAAGCGAGAGCCGAAGCGCGTTACGCGCTGGAGCTTCTGGGCAGCTATGACCTGGACCTGCCGATCTTTATGGACTATGAATTTTCGACGTCCTCCAGCGGACGCTTTACCAGCGGCACGATCACGAAGCTGCAGGCGACCGAAAACGCGCAGGCGTTCTGCGACTACATCCGTGAAAACAGTCAGTATGAATCCGGCGTTTACGCGAATCTGAACTTCCTCAACAAGACGGTGGACGGCAACATCCTCAGCCAGTCTTATCCGATCTGGGTCGCGCAGTACAACAAATCCTGCGGCTACGCGAACGCTTACGACTTCTGGCAGTACAGCTCAAGCGGCAGTGTTTCCGGCATCAGCGGCAGAACGGACGTGAATGTGTGGTATGTGGACCCTTATCGGGCGTCAACATCCTATTATTCTATGGTTGACGCACAGGCGAGCATCGTTGGAACAACAAACTTTACATATCATAACGGACAAGCGTTCACCCCGCAGGTGACCGTTTACCACAGCGGCCGCTCCTTGATCGAGGGCGTGGACTATAAGGTTCGCTATATCGGCAACACGCAGGGCGGGACCGCTTATGCGATGATCCTCGGCATGGGCATGTACACGGATTACAAGCTGGTGCCGTTTACCATCCAGCCATCCTCTGATATTTCCGGTATCACGGTCGCAAAACCGGCGGATCGTACCTACACCGGCAAAGAGAACAAACCGACCTCGCTGACCGTCAAGGATGCTTCCGGCAAAACCCTGCGTGAGGGTCTGGACTATACCTGGACCGTCAGCAACGCGATCGAAGCCGGGACTGCGACCGTGACGGTGCAGCTGATCGGAAACTATACCGGCAGACTGACGACATCCTATCAGATCAAAAAGGCCGGACAGACGATCACCATCGGCAATCGCAAAACGGAAACTTTCCTGAGTGATGGGCCGTTCAATCTGAATGTTTCCCTGTCCGCGTCCGGAAGTAAAGTGACCTATACTTCAAGCAATCCGGACGTGGCCTCGGTTTCGGCAGACGGGACCGTAATTCCGAAGAAGAGCGGGCAGACGACGATCACCGTCAAAGCCGCGGCGAGCACAGACTATGCGGCGGCGTCGGAATCCTTTGTCCTCAAAGTCAAAGGCGCGGCACAGACCGTCACGACCGCCTATACCCGCTATACCCGTCAAGTCGGCGGCAAAGGCTTCAACCTGAAAGCCAAGACGGACGGCGACGGCGCGCTCAGCTATACTTCCAGCGACGGATCGATCGCCGTCATTGACCAGACCGGACAGGTCGAACTGACCGGCGGCGCCGGCGTGGTGCAGTTTACCGTTACTGCGGCTGAAACCGAATACTACGGCGCCGGACAGAAGATCGTAACGCTGACCGTAAATGAGATCCCGGAAAAAACGCGGGAAGAAGAACTGGCAGAGCGCGTCAGCGCGCTGCGGCTCAAGGCGCGTTCCTCCAAGACGGCGGCCGGCAGCATCAAGGTGGTCCTGGAAGTGAGCGCGGGCGATATCGCGTCGATCGAGGAACTGGGCTATACGGTCAAGTACAAATTCTTCCGCTCTTTGAAGCCAAGCACGGCTTACGAGGCGAAGTCCACTAAGAGCAATGCGGCTTACGTCAACACAGTCGGCAAGAAAGGCACCCGCTACTACTATAAGGCGCGCGTCATGGTCTACGACGAAGACGGCACGCTGGTGACCTACAGCAAGCTGACGCAATGTAACTACGCGGCGCGCATCTGGACAAAATAGAGAATATCCCCGATCGGATCGAGCAGGATAGGACAGAATAAAAGAGAACGGAGCAGCTGCTTCGGCGTATCGGAAACGAACGCCGAGGCAGCTGTTTTTGCGTGGCGTGCACAGTTCTTTCGCTTGTGCGCACGTATGCGCACGCAGGCATCCTCTTGTGCGCACGCATATCGGTTGCCTTCGCTTGCGCGCAAAAGAGGTTGACAGGTGCTTGTGAATTTAGTATACTTAAAGTATACTAAATAAAATAGATGTGAAAGTAAAAGCTGAAGATCCGGTCGGATCACGAGAAAAGGAGAAAGTTATGGGACGAGAGAACAAAAAAGAAGCGGTGGCGGCCCTGCATCGCGCGCAGATCCTTGCCGCGGCGCAGGAGCTGTTCTGCACGAAAGGGTTCACGCAGACCTCGATCGAGGACATTTCCAAGGCGTCGGCGTACAGCAGACGGACGCTGTACGCCTATTACGAGAATAAAGAAGATATTTTGCACCATATCCTGGTACAAGGTCTGGCATCGCTGAAAGACGATCTGACAGCGGCGGTGCAGCAGGGAGACTTTTATACGGTGTACCGGGCGATCTGCGCGGCCATGACGGCGTATTACCGCCGCTATCCGTGTTCCATGCAGACTGTCATGCACACGCCGACAGCCCAAAAGCGTCCGGCTGCCGCTCCGGATCCCGAAGACCGGGCTGCCGGCGAGGAAGAGTCCGCGGCTTCCCCGGCCGTACAGCAGATCTTTCGGCTTGGCGAGGAGATCCACGCGCTGCTCGCTGCATGGATCCGCCGCGGTCAAAAAGAGGGCGTGGTCAGCCGAGAACAAGATCCGGATCTGACTGTATATATTTTGTCCGCGGAGCTCACCGCGTTTCTGGAACTGTGTGAAACGAAAGGCAGCTATATCCGCAGCAGTCTGGACCTGAGTGAAGAAGCAATGCTGGAATATGGATTCCGCCGGATTTTATGCGGGATCGCGGGCGGGTCTGCCGACTGCGGGGAAAGCAGGTGCGGACGATGAAGCAGGAACTAGCGGCCGCGCTGTCCGGGATGCTCTGCGGCAGTACGATACAGGAGCAGAGCGAAAAACTGCTGGCCTGCAATGAAAAGACCGCGCAGTACGGACTCACCTTGACGCCGCTGCAGGCGCAGGCGCTGACGGTCACCCGGGCCGAAGCGTTATCCAAGGCCGGCCGGATCGAGCTGGGCGACGGGATCACCGAAAAGCTGATCCTTGCCTTTTGCGATTCACCGTACTTGTCCGGCGAAAATTACGAGGAAGTCCTGCATGAACTGCTCGAATGCTTTTACCTTTTTAAGAATGAAACGGCAGACTGCATCGGAGATGACGCGCTGCTCCGTTTTCTGCGGAAGCAGTTCGACGGTCCCTGCGGCGGGTCGGTACGGCTGCTGACCGAAGACGCTTTACCGAACTTGGCCCGCAAAGTCGGCCGCATGCAGACAAAAGCGTTTTCCTTGGAGAAAGGTTCTGTATAGAGGAAGAAATAGAGAGGAAACCAAGATGTGGGATACGAGAAAGGATGAATGGGGAAAAGAGGACGGGCGGCAGTCGCTGCCGCTGACGGTCGGGGGCGGAGCGCGCATAGACGCGCAGCGGCTCAGCGGCAAAATGTTTTTTGCCGACCTGCTTGCCGAGGGCGCACGGTGGGGAATGCTTTCCGCTGCGGACGCGGGACGCATCCAAGCGGAAAGTCTGGAACTGCTTGCGGAAAGCGTCAAGCTGCTGTGCGGCGAAAAGAGCAGTTCGGTGCGCGTGGAGAAAGCGCAGGAACTGCTGGGATCGATCTTTTATACCGTCGGCACGGCGCTCAAGGAGTTCGCGGAACCGGAGGCAGCATTACGGACGCTGCGGGAAAGGCCGCTTGCGGAATTATTTCAGCAGGGGCAGCATATCCTGCGGCGCAGGCTGCTGGCCGCGAACGTTATGCAGCAGCAGCTGAAAAAAGAGCTGTTCCGGACGCCCAATGTTTTTTACCGCGCGACGATCGTAGAGGGGATCAACGGCTTTTTTAAGCTGTACCGACCGGCGCTGTTTGCGCAGGAGACGCATATCACCGCGGACTATCCGGTCTTCCTGCCGCAGGATGATCCGTGCGGCGTGGAGTTTATCGAGACCTACCTGCAAAAACTGACCTGTGAAAACCGCTTTTGCCGCTTGTTCGCGCCCGAGCGGATCCACGCGCTCCTGCGCGGGCTGGACGAAAATTACGCGCAGATCCCGCTGAACCTGTACGAACCGGTGCTGACCGCGGCGCTGTGCTGTGTGCTGACCGGACAGCCGGCGCAGGAACTGATCTGCGACCGCGGCGTCTTGCGCTGTCTCCTGAACGACAAAAGCAAAAGAGAGATCGAAACGCTGCTGCGGGAAGCGCTGCCGCTGCTCCTTGCGGAGCTGCGCAGCGCAGCGGACAGCTCGGAAAGTCCGGAAAGGCAAGCAAGCCGGGCGCAGGCGGCGTTTCTGCGCGAGCAGAGCGAAACAGCCCGGTACATGCAGGAGAGCCTGCCGCCCCTCGCCGGCACCCTGTTCCGCGCTATGCAGCATGACTGTCTGGACAAAGCAGTGCTGCTGCCGCGTTTGTGATGCGCATGTACTCAAAAATATCTTGACGCGGGGAAGATTCTATGATATTTTGTATATAGTTAATACGCTTAATTGTTTAGCAGCTTATTTATGAAGAAGGCAGAGGAACAGCGATGAACGATAAAGAGGAGCGCTATCAAACTTTCTGTGAGGCGATCGAGGTTTTGGACGAAGGCGTCGAACTGATCAATGCCTATGACGCTCTGCTGCACGATTATGACGGCGAAAAAATGTTTCAGGCGGAATCACAGATGATCAAGGCGATCGGCAGTCATCCGGGCATTACGGCAGCACTGCTCGCGGACCGTTTCGGCAAAACGGCGAGTGCGTGCTCGCAGCTGATCCGTAAGCTCAAGAGCAAGGGTTGGGTCTTGCAACAGAGAAATCCTGAGAACAGCCGGGAATATCATCTTTTCCTGAGCGAGGCGGGGATGAAGATCTTTGAGAAACATCACAAGTTTGAAACAGCTTGCTACCGGAGGACCTTCGCGATGCTGGGAGAGATCTCAAAGGAGGAACTTCAGACCTATATCCGCATCCAGCAATGCCTGAACCGCGCATTTGCTCTGGATGTAGAGGAAAGCCGGAAGCTGTAGATCTTCCCGAGAAAGGGAACCGCTGCGGTGATCGGCATCACGGGACTGATCGCTGTGCAGAATGTTGTCCGAATAGTTAAGGAACTTAATTATATAAGATCGAAAAAAGAGGAGGTCGGTATCATGAAGTACAATTTTGACGAGATCATTGACAGGACACACACAAATTCCGAAAATGTGGATGGTTGGCGGCCGTACATTTTTAAGTGCGGACCGGAAAAAAAGTTCCCTTATGCGGATGATGAATTTATCCGGATGTGGGTTGCGGACATGGAATTCGCGGTCGCGCCGGAGATCCGCGAGGCGATCAAGGAACGTGTGGATCGCAAGATCCTCGGTTACACGATCGTGTCCGATGACGGATATTATGAAGCTTTGCGCGGTTGGTGCCGCAGTCATTACGGATGGGAGTTCCCGAAAGAACAGCTGGAATTCTCTCCGGGCGTGATCCCTGCATTGTACCAACTGGTCGAGGATCTGGTCAAACCGGACAACGGAAAGGTGCTGACGATGACGCCGGCTTACGGATTCTTCCTGCATGCGTGTGAATACAACGAGGTAGAACTGGTCACATCCCCGCTCAAAAAGGAGAACGGTCGGTTTGTGATCGATTTTGAAGATCTCGCGGCAAAAGCTGCAGACCCGCAGGTCAAAATGCTGATGCTCTGCAATCCGCACAATCCGTCCGGACGGATCTGGACCGAGGAAGAACTGAAAAAGATCGCGCAGATCGTTGAAAAGAATGATCTTTGGGTCGTTTCGGACGAGATCCACTGCGACCTGATCCGTACCGGTCTTTCGCATATCCCGATGGGCAAGATCATGCCGGATTATGATAAGCTGATCACCACGATGTCCGCAAGCAAGACCTTTAACCTCGCCGGGATGCTGTTTTCCAACATCATCATCCGCTGCCCGGAAGAACGCGCGAGATTCGAAGCACGGGATAAAAATATCGGCGCCGCCAATCCGCTGTCGATCGCGGCCCACAAAGCTGCCTACGAGCACGGCTTGCAGTGGCTGGAAGAGCTGAAGCTTTATATCGATCAGAACCTTGCGTTTGTAAAAGAATTTTTGAATGCCGAGATGCCGGACGCGGAATTCGAGATCCCGGAAGCGACCTACTTCGCATGGGTCGACCTGTCAAAGGTACTGCCGGACGTGGAGGACCTGCCGCTGTTCTTTGCAAACAACGCGGGCGTTTTGCTGGAGGGCGGCGACAAGCTGTTTGTCGGCAACGCCAAGGGCTACATCCGCCTGAACCTGGCAATGCCGCGCGCGGTACTGGAAACTGGTCTCGTACGCATGGCAGAAGCCGTACGGAAGCATAGAGAATCGTAGAGAAGTTTAGAGAAGCATAGAGAATCGTAGAGAGCAAGTTCATAAAAAGCAACCGGGGAAACCTGCATCGAGATGAGAAATCCAGATGCAGGTTCTCTTTTTGATGTATAAACCTGCTATCAAATCGAGATTTTCTTCAAAAAAAAGCATGGCGTGCGGGAGTCAACAAAATTGCCTGCGCAGAAACTGGACGACACAACAATTAAAATGGTTATTAATTGTTCTGAAAAACAAAAATAGAGGAGGGAAAGAAAAATTTTCCCAAGAGAGCGGCCTTTTGGACCGGAAAAGATGCGATCATCCGCGGCAGCGATACTTTTTTTTGACGGGAATTGCAATTTAGATCTAGTTCTATGCAGCAAAGAACTTTTTTAAGGCGGGCATGCTGGCTCGCGGAAGCTTGGAGAGAGCATAAAGATCGTGAGAAAAAAACAGGCTTTACAATTCGATCTTTTTCGGTTAGAATGGGAATTGCAAACGATGAAGAGAGGATAACCCCATGTACGCAGAGCAGATGAACCGGATTAAAACTGGTATAATTCTTGCGCAAGCAAGCAAGCAAGCAAGCAAGCAAGCAAGCAAGCAAGCAAGCAAGCAGACATATAAGTCTGCAGTTTTCGCGTACAGACAAATTTCAGATAGAAACAAAAAAGCAAGACTTCTTTTGTTTGGCGTTTAGCTGAGCAGAGGGAGTCTTTCTATTTAACTAATAAAATAAAATACGAGGCGCAAGTTTATGACATTCGAGTATTATGTAAAAGAGAAAGCAGAGCGCGCATATGAGGATGGTCAGAAAGTCGGGCGCGAGGAAAGCGCGGCACAGAAGGAGCGTGAGATCACAAAAAGCATGAAAGCCAAGGGCTTGGAAACAGCAATGATCGCTGAGATCACAGGACTGACACCGGAAGAAGTCGCAGAACTATAAGCGATAGAGTAAAAACTGCAGGTTGAACGACAAGGAGAATGTCGGACGGCCTGCATTTTTTTGATCGTTTTTATGAGCAGAATTTCCGGATGAATAATGTACTGCTTTTCGGCGGGTTTTCGAAATTTTGTACGCGGCAGGGACTATATGGATGAGAGAATTTTACAAATAGAGAAAAAGTCTCCTGTCACCCCAGAGCTTCTTTTGTCGAACCTTGTTGAACATGCTCGATGCTTGTCGAAGCGAGTGCGGCTCAGAGATCATGCAGCCTGATTTACCTTGAAGAAAATGTAAAAAATGAGCAAAAGTGTACTCGAGCAGGCAGAAATCCTGCGCCAATCCTGCGAAAATCCGTGCAGATTTTTTCAAAAATGACTCAAAAGCAGTACATTATGCATACTTAGAAAATTCTGGAAGTACTGAGGGTAAAGGGGTTTCAAACTCTCGAGGGATTTTAAACTTTCAAGGGATTTCGAGTTTTCAAGGGCTTCCGGGACCCTTCCGGGACCGAGCACTGTGAAAACCGCTTGCGCCGCGCCGACGCATCACGTATAATACAAGTATCATAAGGAAAACGGAGGGAAACAGAATGTACGAGAACGGTAGGATCTATATGGGCCTTGCGGGCGATGCACGCGTGGAAATGGCTCTGAATATGTGCAACCGCCATGGGCTGATCGCCGGAGCGAGCGGGACCGGCAAGACGATCACGATGAAAGTGATGGCCGAGTCCTTTTCGGATGCGGGAGTACCGGTATTCCTGTGCGATGTCAAAGGCGATGTGGCGGGCATCTGCACGGCGGGCGAGACGAACGAGGGCATGGAAAAGCGCATCGACAAGTTCGGGATACGCGGCAGCTTTTCCTACCGGGGTTATCCGACGACATTCTGGGATATTTATCAGACCGGCGGCCACGCGGTGCGGGCGACCGTCAGTGAAATGGGGCCGGAACTGCTTTCGCGGATCCTCGATCTGACCCCGGCGCAAGAGGGCATTCTGCATATCGTTTTTCGGATCGCGGATGATAAAGGCTTGCTGCTGATCGATCTGAAAGACCTGCGTGCGATGCTGAACTATGTGAACGAGCATCGGGAAGAATATATGCTGAGCTACGGCAACATCACGCCGCAGTCAGTCGCGGCGATCCTGCGCGCGCTGCTTCCGCTGGAACAGCAGGGCGGCGACCTGTTCTTCGGAGAACCGGCGCTGGACATGCAGGACTGGATGCGCACGGATGAAAACGGACGCGGGATGATCAACGTTCTGGACTGTGTGAAACTGGTACAGAACCCGAAGCTGTACGCGAGCTTTTTGCTGTGGATGCTGTCTGAGCTCTTTGAGAGCCTGCCGGAAGCCGGTGATCTGGAAAAGCCGAAGCTGGTCTTTTTCTTTGATGAGGCGCATATGCTGTTCCGTGACGCACCGGCGGTACTGGTGCAGAAGATCGAACAGACCGTTAAGCTGATCCGTTCCCGCGGCATCGGGATCTTCTTTGTGACACAGAGTCCGAGCGATATTCCGGATACCGTTCTGGCGCAGCTTTCCAACCGGGTGCAGCACGCGCTGCGCGCCTATACTCCGGCCGAGCTGAAAGCGGTGCGTGTTGCGGCACAGGCTTTCCGCGCCAACCCGGATTTTCAGGCGGAGGACGCGATCATGGAACTGGGCGTCGGCGAGGCACTGACTTCGTTCCTGGACGAAAGCGGAGTCCCGGCAATGGTGCAGCGCACGAAGATCATCTGTCCGCAGAGTCTGATGGGAGCGCCGGAACCGATGGTCCGCGCGAAAGTGATGATGCACGACGGCATGGAAAAGTATGACGACTATGTGGATAATCTTTCGGCTTACGAGGTGCTGAGCGAAGAAGCGAACGCCGCGGCGGAAGCCAAGCAGCAGGAGATCGAGCGCAAGGCACAGGAAAAAGCAGCACAGGAGCAGGAAAAGCAGCGCCTGAAAGAAGAAGCCGCGGATCGCAAACGACAGGAAAAACTGGAGGATGAGGAGCGCAAGCGTCAGCAGAAGCTGGAAGACGAAGCGCGCCGCCGTCAGCTGAAACTGGAAGACGAGGCGCGAAAGAAAGCGGAGAAACAGCGGGAACGCGAAGAAGCAGCTGCCAAGAAGCAGGCGGAACGTATCCAGGCGAAGATCGAAACCCAGCTGGTGTCGGTAGGCGGACAGATCCTCAAACGCGGGCTGATGGGCATTCTGAAAAATAAGTAGATCATAAAATACAAGACCCTGCCGGTGAGCCGTCTGCAGCAGCTCGCTGACAGGGTCCTCGCTTTTTTGGCCGGGATCCTGCTGCGGTGATGGGTTACTCTGCAGCTTCGGCACTGATCCGCCAGCCTTCGGCTTTTTGACGGATTTCGGTAAAGTGCCGGTAAAGACCCTCTTCCTGCATCAGTGCCGCATGGGTGCCTGCCTGTGCGATCCGACCATCCGCAACGACCAGGATCTGGTCTGCCTGCTGGATCGTGGCCAGACGATGGGCGATGGTAATGATCGTTTTGCCGCAGGTCAGTTCGGAAATTGCCTGCTGGATCAGGTGCTCATTCTCCGGATCGATGCTGGCAGTTGCCTCGTCCAGAATGATGATCGGGGCGTCCTTGAGGATGGCACGGGCAATCGAGATACTCTGCTTTTCTCCCCCGGAAAGCGTGCCGCCGCCCTCGCCGATGATCGTATCGTAGCCTTGCGGCAACGCTTGGATGAAGTCATGACAGCGAGCCTTTTTGGCTGCTGCGATCATTTCCTCCTCCGTTGCATCCGGTTTGCCAAAACAGATATTGGCGCGGATCGTATCGTGGAACAGATATACGTTCTGAAATACCATAGAAATATTCGCCAGCAGACTATCGCAGGTAAATTCCCGCAGATCATGACCGCCCACCGTGATCCTGCCGGCCTGCGGATCATAAAACCTTGCCAACAGGATGCAGATGGTCGTTTTGCCGGAACCGGACGGACCGACGATGGCAGTCGATGTTTTTTCCGGGATGGAAAAGCTGACGTCCCTCAGCACCTGTCGGGCGTCGTAGCCGAAATCGACATGCTGAAATGCAATATCATAATGCTGCAGCTTGATATCGTGACCGTCCGCATCGATGAAATTTTCATCCTGCAAAGCATCCAGCTGATCCATGGCGTCATCGATGACCCCCAGCGTATGCGCACTGTCGCTGATCGGTTCCAGACTGGCAAAAATACTGAAGGAGAAAAAGACGAACATCAGCATCATCGAAAGCTGCATCTCTCCGCCAAGACACATCCAGGCGGCGGCAAACGCCAGTCCGACAGAGCCGCATTTGAGCGCCAGCAGGTGCAGTGCATTGCCCGGCAGATAGCCCCACTCGATTTTGAGATGGATCCGTTTGCTGTCCTCGATGGCTTTTGTCACAGCCTCCATCGAAGCACCTGCTTTGCCGAAAGACTTCACAACAGCAAGTCCGCGCGCATATTCGATTACCGCTCCGGTCATATCCTTGTTGGCCTGTGCTTCTACCGGTGCATTAACACGGCTGTAATGGGAAATGATCAGCATAAAACAGAGGGACAAGGCGGCTGCTGCCAGGGCGATCAATGCAGTCAGCGGGCTGCAAACAGTAAGACAGATAAAAATGACCAGGAAGTTTAAGTAGCCTCCGACAAAATTATCGATCATGCGGATGCCCATGCCCTCCAAGGTGGAGAGTCCGGTCGTAATGGAGCTGAGGATATTGCCTGTGCTGACGGTCTGAAAATAACCGAGAGACACACGTTTCAGCGCATCGCCGATGGCAAGCCGGTCGCGGGCAGTCAGCTGGTAACTGATCGGCTCCTGCAGCCGCGCACGGAAATAGTCAAACAGAAAGCGGAAGAATACGAGCACCACCTGGATCAGAATACTCCTGCCGATCCACGCCGCATCGAAGGTGGTTCCGTTTTGCTCTGCCTCCATCAAAAGGCCGACGGTATAAGCCGCAAGTGCCAGCGGCATAGCGGTAAAGAGATGCGAGAAGAAGGTCATGACAAAGCCCAGATACAGCTTTCCCTTAAAGTCTCCGCACCAGTCTATGATTCGTTTTACAGTTCTGAACATCCTCTACACCTCCTTGGATGCGGTTGATACCGCCCAGTTCTTCGCGCCGATATGCGCCTCCCACATGTCACGGTACAGCGGACAAGACTCAAGCAAGTCGTCCTGTTTTCCCTCGGCGATGATCTCGCCGTTTTTCAGTACCACGATATGATCTGCATTTTTGATGGTAGACAGCCGATGGGCGATGACCAGCAGCGTTTTGCCCTTGGTCAGGGCTGCAATGCTCTGCTGGATCTTGTCCTCATTTTCGGGATCTGTGAACGCCGTCGCCTCATCGAGAATGACGATCGGGGCATTTTTGAGCATCATGCGGGCGATGGCAATTCTCTGTTTTTCACCACCGGAAAGACGTCTGCCTGCCTCACCGGCCGGGGTATCATAGCCATGCGGCAGCTTGCGGATAAACTCTTCGCACTGCGCTGCTCTGGCGGCCGCCTTCACTTCCTCATCGGTTGCGTTCGGATTTCCCAGACGGATGTTTTCCAGAAAGGAACAGCGGAACAGGAAATTATCCTGCGTCACGAAGCTGACGTACTCCGAAAGCTGTGCCAGCGGCATCTCTTTGATATTGACACCGCCGATCCTGATCTCGCCTGCCGACACATCCCAAAAACGAGCGATCAGCTTGGCTACGGTAGATTTTCCGCCGCCGGACGGTCCCACCAGTGCCGTAAAGCTGCCCTCCGGCAGTTGGAGGTCAATACCATGCAGAACTTCATCCTGCACCTCGCCGGTATAGGAAAAATGCACGTCTTTCAGTGTAACATCGGTATGCTGCACGTCAGCACGCACCGCAGGCTCCGGCAGTGCCGGCATTTCCAGGAATTCTTCCAGACTCTCGACTGTAAATTTTACCTGCCGCATGTTCTCGGAGAACACCTCCAGTTTTGCCAGCGACCCGACCATGGAGATGGAAAGCATGACAGCAAGGGCCGCCTGCGCCGCTGTGATCGTGCCGCTATTTGCCAGGGCCAGTGCCGCCGGAAGCGTGCCGATCAAGGTCGATGGAAACAGTGCAAAGCTCAATTTCATCGTGACAAAGGTCGAAGTCAGCCACTTCACAACAAACGTACGGAAATCCGTGATGGCCGCAGCATATTTTTCATAAGAAACCCCTGCCCTGCCAAAGGCTTTGATCACTTCAATCCCCTCGATATATTCCACAATGGTGCTGTTCATCGCATTGGCGGACTGGTCGTACTTCGCAAAATTCTGCCCGCTGATCTTGAACGTCAGCCCCATGCACACAAGGGACAACGGAAACGTCACCAGCGATGCCAATGCCAGCCGCCAGTCGATCACCGCCAGTGCCAGAATACTGACGATCGGAAGCACTACATGACCGGCCCCTTCCGGGATCATATGCGCCAGCGGCGGTTCCAGGTTTTCAATCTTGTCGACCATCATATTCTTGATCTCGCCGATGGTATGATTCTCCACATTCCCCAGCGGTGCGTGCAGGAACCGATCTGCAAGCCGCAGCCGCAATGCCTGCAGGATCGCATAAGCCATGCTGTGTGAAACACCTGTTGACAAGGTAAACAGCAGGATCTTGACGACGTAAGCCGCCAGCGCCCAGAGACACCAGCCGGCCACAGCGGATGCAGACGCTGCTGCACTTCCTGCCGCAAACAGGCAGATGACTTGATACATACAATAGAACGGTACCAGCCCTGTGATGACGGAAAGCACCGACAGTATGACGGACAAAACCAGCTTTTTCTTTTCCTCTCCGGCATAAGCAAACAGTGCGTCCAGCCAGCTCTTTTTCTCATTTTTCATAGCTTATCCCTCTTTCTCTCCGATACGCAGACGGAGTCAGTTTCATGATCTTTTTGAACGCAGCGGTAAACTTGCCTGCATTGTCATAGCCGACCAGACTGCCGATCTCGGCAATGCTCCGCTCCGGCTCCCGCAGCAAAAGTTCTGCCGCCCGGTTCATGCGATACCCGGTCAGCCAGGCACCGATCGCCTGTCCGTAGACGGAACGGAAACAGGTTTTCATGGAAGTCATCGGCATATCAAAACGGTGGGACAGCTCCTCCTGCGTGAAATTTTCTGCCATATGTGCCTCCAAAAAGTGCTTGATAGCTTTGACCTTTTCGGTCTGCGTTTTATAAAAATACGGATGCTCCGGCGCATCTTTAGGCACCGTCATGGCGTCAAGATACAGGAGCAGCTCCAAGATCTTTACCTTAAAATACGGAATGCGGATTTTTTCCGGGACGCGATACATCTCGCCAAAAATCGGTTCCATGCCTGCCGCATCATGCAGCACCCGTGGATAGGGTCCCAGTGAAAACCGCTCGATGATGCTCGCAGGCGTTGCCGGAAAATCTTTTACCTCATCAGCCAGCGTGTTCTGGATGACCGCAAGGTCAAACGCAACCGTCAAGCCATGATAATGACAGGACGGAAACTGAAAAGTCCCGGTATGCTGCTCCCGCAGGTCCAGTTTCAGATCGCCCGCTGCCGTGTAAGCCACCATGCCATCTCCGGCGGCATATTCCATCCGCCCTTCGCGGCAGTGGTCGATGGCAAGGATGCGCCGGTCTGCAACATAGCAGCTTTCGTAATGCTCCATGTGAAAATCGTTAAAGCAGAGCATAACGCCCGGAAACACATCGTAGGCAGTCATGGTGCCGTCTCCGGTCTCATTGCGAAACTGCCATACGGTGCAGCCGTCGCTGTGTGCCAGCAGGATCGCCCCTTGCGCAGTAAAGGTTTTCGATTGGTCGTTCTGTTTTTTCTCATGCATGATTCGGAAAACTTCCTTTCTTTCGGTTAGTTCTTGCTAACTGGTGCATAGTATAGCGTGTTCTGCTCCGTTTGTCTATACCGAACGGACGAAAATATCCCGATCGGACATTTATTTTTGCGGGCAGGCTTATCCGGCAATCTGAAGATCTGACACAATCGACTGCAAAATGCGCCTAGAGCAAAGGGGTGTTCAGCCGCTATAATAGTAGCATCAAATCGGAAATCAGGAGGGAATCCATTTATGAAAAGTCTTCAAACCATTCAAAAACTTTATCAGATCGCGAAGGTACTCAGCCGGATCGCGTTTGTATGTTCGATCGTAGGTTTCTGCGGATGCATCCTCGGCATGATCACCGCGGCTTTTGGCAGCAGTGAAGTCCTGAAGCTGGGCGTGATGTTCATCCTCGCTTCTCTGCTGTGCAGTTACGGTGCGGAGCTTGCGGAACAGAAATAAGAAATAAGAAAGAAAAAAGATCCAAAAGATGCAAAGAAAAAAAGCAATTTGATATTGCTTTTTTTGTTTTGCGGTTATATAATAAGTAACACTGTTATGAAACGGCGTTATGAATCAAAGGAGAAACGAATGGCCAAACAGATCGAGGGGGTCGCAGAACGGATCATCGCTGCAGCCAAGCAGGAATTTTTAGAGAAGGGGTATGTGGATGCGTCGCTGCGCACAATTGCCGCTGCCGCCGAAACCAGTACCAATTCCATCTATGTCCGTTTCGGTGATAAAGAGGGATTGTTCTCGGCGATCGTGGAGCCGGTCCTGAGCGAAATGGCAGAGCGGTTCATCCGGATCCAGGAGGATTTTCATCAGAAGGACCGCGCTGCGCAGGCCGCACAGATGCCGGAATATGCCGACGGCGGTACCGCGGAGCTGCTGGATTATATGTACGACCATCTGGATGAATTTCGTTTGCTGTTGGACGCTTCCTACGGCACACGCTTTCATAACTTTGTAGACCAGCTGGTGCGGATCGAGGTGGAATACACCTACAAATATATGGAGACGGTCGGCTGCCCGGCACAGTTCGGCGATGCGCTGACCGAAAAGCTGCTCCACATTGTCACCACTTCGCGTTTTGAGAGTATCTTTGAAGTCATCCGGCACGGCATGAGCCGCGAAGAAGCACACCAATATATCGACCTTTTGAGCCGCTATCACCGCACCGGATTTTTGGAGATCTTCGGTTCCGGCGGCCCGACGGGTGCCGATGATGCGCACGGCGCAGATCGGACAAGCCGCTCGAAAGCTGCGGATCCGCAGGCTGCATCAAAAAACACATAAACCACACGAAAACAGGGCTTGCTCCGGCGGGATCTTTTACTTCCGCGGCAGCCCTTTTCATCAGACCGGCGGTTAGCAGCCGCTAATTTACAAGGAGGGATCATATATGAAAGAACAAAGCCCGGTTGGGCGTATTTGGGAGCTGGGTGAGCAGGAACACGGCAAACTCATCACAGCCGTTATCCTTGCCGTGCTCGGCGTCATCTGCGGCATGGTGCCGTATTTCGCGGCAGCGAAGATGATCGTCCTGCTGCTGGCAGGCGAAAAGGCTGCGGCAGCCTATCTGCCATGGCTCTTGGCGGCATTGGCAGGTTTTCTTGCCCGCACCGTTTTTTACAACGGCGCACTGGGCATTTCACATAAAGCAACCTTTGGCATTTTGAAGACCATCCGCGAGATGCTGCTTGCCAAACTGCCGCGTCTGCCGCTTGGCACTGTCATGGATACCTCGAGCGGCAAGCTCAAGGAGACCATCGTAGACCAGGTCGCAGGCATGGAAACGACGCTGGCGCATCTTTTCCCGGAAATGACCGCGAATGTCGCAGCTCCGCTGCTGATGGTCATTTACCTCTTCGTCCTCGACTGGCGTCTGGCGCTCCTGTCGCTGGCGGTCTTCCCGATCGCTTTTGTCTTTATGATGATGGTGATGGGCAATTACGCCAAGGACTATGAGGGCGCGGTCAAGGCCACCAACGAAATGAGCGGTACCATGATCGAATACATCAACGGCATTGAGGTGATCAAGGCGTTCAATCAGGGCAAGCAGTCCTATACGCGCTTGATCGATAAAGTACGTGCCAACGCACAATATTACTACGACTGGATGCGGCGAAGCCAGCTCGGCATGTCCATGGCTTACGCCTTTTTCCCGGCACAGATGCTGACCGTGCTGCCGCTGGGCTGGGTCTTCTACACCCACAGAACCTTGACTGCGGAAACCTTTATCACCGTGATCATTCTCGCCCTCGGTATGGCAGCCCCGATCGTCGCGGCTTTTAACTTTGTCGATACGCTGGCGCAGGTGAACACGACGGTCGCGCAGGTCGATGAGATCCTCAAGGCAGAAGAACAGGAACATGCTGCGGAGAATGTTGCCTTTGCAGATCACAACCTTGAAGTCAAGGACGTTTTCTTCGGCTATCATGCGGAGCAGGAGATCCTCCATGGCGTGAGCCTTTCCATTCCGCAGAACAGCATGACCGCGCTGGTCGGTCCGTCCGGTTCCGGTAAATCGACGCTGGCCAAGCTGATCACCGGTTTCTGGGACGTCAGCCGCGGCACGATCACCATGGGCGGACATGATCTCAAAGAGATCCCGCTGGCGCAGCTTTACGATCAGGTCGCGTTTGTTTCGCAGGATAATTATCTGTTCGATGATACCGTCCGCGAAAACATCCGGATGGGACGCATGGACGCTTCGGATGCGGAAGTGGAAGCGGCCGCGCATGCGGCCGGATGCGACAGCTTTATCGCAGAACTTGCGGGCGGCTATGATACGATGGTCGGCGGAGGCGGCGCGCACCTTTCCGGCGGAGAACGGCAGCGGATCGCGATCGCCCGCGCGATGCTCAAGAACGCGCCGATCGTCATCCTCGATGAAGCAACCGCCTATATCGATCCGGAAAACGAGGCGGTGATCCAAAAGGCGGTCAACGCGCTGGTCAAGGATAAGACCGTCATCGTCATCGCCCACCGGCTGTCTACCATTACCGATGCAGACTGCATCGCCGTAGTCAATGACGGACGCATCGAGGCACAGGGAAAACACGAAGACCTGCTCGCGGACTGCGCGCTTTATCGCGAAATGTGGCAGGCACATATCGGAGCAAAGGATGGTGACATAGCATGATAGAGGCATTCCGCAAGATCTGGCAGTTTGCCGGAGCAGAAAAAAAGAATATCAACAAATCCGTCGCGGTCGGCTTTCTCAACGCTGCGCTGCAGATGTTCCAGGTCGCGGCGATCTACTTTGTCGTACTGGCGCTGACCGATGGCACACAAGGCGGCAGGACAGCTTGGCTGGCGCTGATCTGCGAGCTGATCAGCATCTTCGGCGGCGCGGTGAGCGCGAGCTTTTCCAAAATGCTGCAGACCCATGCCGGTTACTTCATGGCGGCAGACCGCCGCATCTCGATCGCGGATCGCTTAAAGAGCGTGCCGATGGGATTTTTCAACGAAAACAGCCTGGGTCAGGTCTCCGGCGTCTGCACGACTGTCGTCGGCGGCATCGAGGGCATGGTACCGATGGTATTGGTCAATATCCTCGGCGGCTTGATCACGACCGCGGTGTTTACGGTACTGATTCTACTCTTTGACTGGCGCATCGGCTTGATCGTTCTGGCAGGCATCCTCCTTTATCTGGGTGCGGTTTCCGCCATGGAGAAGAAGTCCGTCACCATTGCGGAGGATACGCAAAAGTCGCAGACTGCGCTGATCGAGGCAGTCTTGGAAGCGATCCAGGGCATGAGCGTCATCAAGTCGTTCAATCTTACCGGAAAAGGCGATAAAAAGCTGCAGGACGCTTTGGAATACAATCGCCGCAGCAGCTTGCAGGTCGAGCAGGTACTCACGCCGTATACCGCGCTGGAAGAGGGCGTTTTGCAGGTCGCGAGCGTCGGCATGATGCTGGCAGCTGTCCTGCTTTGGATGCAGAGCAGTATGAGCATTGCCAACGCACTGATGACCTTCGTCATGTCCTTCCTGGTATTCAATCAGATCAAGGCTTTCGGCATGGGCGTTTCCATGCTGCGCATGACCGCGGCCGCCATCGACCGTACGTTAGAAACAGAAGAGATGCCGCGCATGGACGAAAACGGCAAGGCGCTTGTTCCGGAGAAACATGACATCGTTTTCGATCATGTCAACTTCTCGTATGAGGAAAAACCGATCCTGCACGATATTTCGGTGACGCTGCCGGATAAGACTACGACTGCGGTCATCGGCCCGTCGGGCAGCGGAAAGACAACGTTCTGCAATCTGATCGCCCGTTTCTGGGATGTCGACAGCGGCAGATGCAAGATCGGCGGTCACGATGTGCGGGATTATACCTTAGAATCTCTGATGGATCAGATCAGTGTGGTGTTCCAAAACGTTTGTCTGTTTGCGGATACGATTGAGAACAACATCAAGTTCGGCTGCCCGGACGCGACCCATGAGCAGATTGTCGAAGCCGCGAAAGCTGCCTGCTGTGACGACTTCATCGAAGCGCTGCCGGACGGTTACCGGACCGTCATCGGCGAAGGCGGCGCCAGCCTTTCCGGCGGCGAAAAGCAGCGGATCTCCATTGCCCGCGCGATGCTCAAAAACGCGCCGATCGTCATTCTGGATGAAGCGACCGCCAACGTTGACCCCGAAAACGAAGATCGCCTGCAAAAAGCCATTGAGGCTCTGACTCGCGACAAGACCATTATCATGATCGCGCATCGGCTCAAAACGGTACGCCACGCAGACCGGATCCTTGTCATCGATCACGGCCGCATTGTCCAGCAGGGCAAGCACGAAGAACTGATCGCCCAGCCTGGCATCTACGCAGACTTCGTCGGCGGCAAGAAAGAGACCGTCGGCTGGAAGCTGTGAGAACAACAACCGCAGCCCACGAGGCCTCTCGGCTCATGCCGAGAGCGCACGCAGGGCTGCGGCTGTTTTATTATGTAGCTTCCTGTATAATTCAAAGTGTAGAGAGTAAATGATTTTACAAAAATAGATACCTAAGTTAAACTGTCATTACTGACCGGCCAGTTAGCAAATGAACAGAATAAGGAAGGTATCTACAAATGAATTCTACACGAAATAAGAAGATTGAGCAAGTAAAAGAAACAACAATGATTGTCGGCATTGATGTTGGCAGTGAAAAGCATTATTTCAGAGCTTTTAACTGGAGAGGCATCGAGCTTACCAGAAAGCCTGTAGCGTTTTCAAACTCTATGGAGGGATTCAACAGCTTTTACAATACGATTGTGGAACTGATACAGAAAAGTGAACTTGAAGAAGCACTGGTAGGAATAGAGCCAACCGGTCACTACTGGTTTGATCTTGGTCAGTTCATGGGCGAAAAGAACATAAAGTTTGTGATGG
>CAKQQT010000013.1 GCA_934271235.1 uncultured Clostridia bacterium
CACACTTTCCGAAGAAGTCGCCGTACGTTGGCGGCTTTTTTCGTTGCAATATACTTATGTGTCGTGACCGTTCTGTCTAGCTGTCATGTTGCCTTTGTCAGCCTGTTCGTAGTTTGTTAAACCAAGCTCGTTTGCAACTTCAGTCTTTAAACTCTTTAATGCAGGTTTTGCACTAACGTTCATCTTATCTTGTAATGACATGTTTTGTTCACCTCCTATTACATTCATAGTTTGACTCGCAAGCAGATTATTATGTTATGTAATAATTGGTGATTTTGGCGTCGTTTGGCAAGGCCTATTTTCATGACTGCTATCTGCTGTTATTTATTTTAACAAGTAAGGCAAATCCGTAATAAATGAAATCATAAAAAAACAAATAAAAATGCCAATATATTACTTGAAATAAATTACATATCGTGATATGATGAATTAGTAAAAAGAGAAAATTGACAACATGGCATATATGACATATAATAGAAAGGGAGTACATGAAGAAATTTGAAGTACTTTTTTATGAAAAAGAAAACGGTGAGTGTCCGGTAGAAAAATTTATTTCTTCTCTTGATGTAAAAACGCGAGTTAAAATGATAGGATTACTCGAGTTATTAGAAGAAAAGGGAAATTTGCTTAGAGAACCGTACAGCAAGTCGATAGAAAACGGGATTTTTGAGCTTCGATGTAAAGTTGGGAATCATACTACAAGAGTTCTATATTTCTTTTATTATGATGGCAAAATAATACTCACAAATGGATTTATAAAAAGGACACAAAAAACGCCACGTGAAGAACTTTTGCTTGCAGAAAAACGCAGGGAAGATTATAAGGAAAGGTTGGGAAAGCGATGAAAACTTTGCAGCAGTTGAAAGCGGAACAAATGCAGGATCCTGTATTTGCAGAAGAATATGAGAGGATTCAACCGGAAATGGATGTTATCAGAGCGATTGTAGAGGCGAGAACTTCTCAAAATCTTACACAAAAGGAACTTGCGGAGCGTACGGGCATTCATCAGGCTGATATAAGTAAGCTTGAGAACGGCACCAGAAATCCATCTGTTAATCTACTGAAGCGATTGGCGGACGGAATGGGTATGACCCTTAAGATCGAGTTTGTACCTAAAAAGTAAAGTGTGACATCGGAGCAAATGAGAAATACGGAAACACTGCCGCAGCACGGTCTATGGGGCTTGCGTGCGCAGTGTTTTTTTTGTATAATAAATAAGATAAAACACGTCGATAAAGGAAATGATCGGTTTATGAGAATTATTACAGGTGATTTTAAGGGCCGGCGTCTTGAGATGCCGGTGGGAAACGATATTCGTCCGACAACGGAAAAAGTGAAAGAGGCGCTGTTCAGCATGATCGCGGGCAATCTGTATGACGCGGTCTGCGTGGATCTTTTCAGCGGGACCGGCAATCTGGGGCTGGAGGCGCTGTCGCGCGGCGCCGAAAAGTGCTATTTCGGGGATAACAGCCGCGCAAGTCTGGAATTGACGAAGCGCAATATCGCGATGTGCAGGGCCGAGGAATGGTCGGTCGTGATCCCGGGAGATTTTGAAAAGCTGCTGGGAAGACTGGCTGACAAGGGAGAAAAGATCGACATCTTTTTTCTGGATCCGCCGTATCGCGAGGGGCTGTATGACCGCTGCTTCGCGCTGATCCGTGCATATGACCTGCTGGCCGAAGACGGCATCATCGTTGCCGAACACGGAGAGCGAGATGTTTTTCCGGAAATTTATGAGGGCTTTGAAAAGCTGAAAGAACGGACCTACGGATCGATCGCTGTCACGATTTACGGTTGATTCAGAGGCCGCCTTGTGCTAGAATGTTTCTGAATAGGAAAAAGTATAGGCAAAACACAGGAAAAGACAAGGGACTTGGAGGCAGTGATGAAAACAAAGGCACTGTATGCAGGCTCGTTCGATCCTTTGACGTTAGGTCATCTGGACATCATTGAAAGAGCCGCGAATATATTTGATGAAGTAACAGTCGGAGTCGTAGTGAATCTGGAAAAGAAAACAATGTTTTCTTTCGAAGAGCGCATGGATATGATCCGCCGAGTCACGGCGCACCTGCCGAATGTCCGGACGGACAAATGCGAGGGATTGCTGGCGGATTTCGTGAACCGGCACGATTTCAACGTAGTGGTGCGCGGTCTGCGCGGCGTCGGGGATTTTGATATCGAACAGCAGATGGCGCAGCTTCATAAACATTTGTACAAAGAGCATGTCGAAACCGTATTTTTGATGTCTGACGCAAAATACGCTTTTATAAGTTCAACCATGGCCAAGCAGGTGATCTCTTTGGGAGGAGAGGGCAAGATGCTTGTGCCGCCGTACGTTTTAGAGATGATGAAAGGGAGATTGGAATAGCAATGGAAGATACAATGAAAGTTCTCGAACTTCTCGAAGAATTGGAAGATATCGTAGACGCAGCAACGAACGTACCGCTGACAAGCAAGATCATGCTGGAAGCAGAGGATGTTTTTAATATCGTAAGAGAGATCAGACTGGCACTCCCGGACGATGTGCAGCAGGCAAAATGGATCCGCGACGAGCGGGATCGGATCCTTGCGGATGCCAAGAACGAATATGAGCGGATCATCCGTGAAGCGAAAAAGCAGGCGGACTATCTGGTGGAAACGGACGATATCACACTCCGTGCGACCAAACTGGCGCAGGAGATCCGGGAAGATGCGGAACTGCACGCCAAAATGCTGAAGATGAAAACCTATGATTACGTCGATAAGATGCTGTACGATATGCAGGCGAAGATGGACGAGCTGAACCTCAAGTATTTCGGCGAAATGTACACCAACCTCGACAAGACGTTTTCCGCTATCAATCAGACCTTGAGCGATAACCGAGACGAGATCAAGGAACTCGCCTACCAGACCCAGAATGATCTGGACGCGGAATAACGAGAGTCAAAAATACGAACGAGCATAAGGAGCAGTACAGAACAACATGCAGACAAGATCATCAACATACAGAGAAGGGCTGATTTCAGCCCTCGTTTGCAGTTTTTGGTGGGGGATCATGCCGATCTACTGGCATTGGCTGCGGCCGATCGACTCCGCCGTCATTATTTTTTACCGGATCTTTCTGGTCGCCGGCGTCTGTTTGATCGCGGCGCTGCGCAAACATACCTGGCAGGAGATCTGGGAACCGCTGAAAGAAAAAAGGGTCATGATCCGCTACATCATCGCGGGGATCCTGATCACCGCAAACTGGTCGATCTATATCTGGGCCGTCAACGCGGACTTTGTGATCGAGACCTGCATCGGCTATTATATGGAACCGCTGATGGTCTGCATCTTCGGCATTGTTCTGTTTAAGGAAAAATTGACAAAATACAAGAAGATCGCTTTTTTCTGCGCGTTCATCGGCGTGGCGACGGTCATCTTCTATTACGGAGAAGTTCCGCTGATCGCGATCTCGCTGGCCGTCACGTTTTCGACCTACGCAGCGATCAAAAAGAATTTTACCATGCCGCCGATCTTGTCGCTCTTGTACGAAACGATCTTTCTGGCGCCGTTTGCGATCGGGATCGTGCTCTATCTGGAGATCACGCAGCAGGGAGCGATCGGCGTGGGACAGCCGTATCAGTACGCGCTGATGCTGCTGTGCGGGCTGTTTACGGCTTTTCCGCTGGCTTTGTTTGCAAACGCGGCGAACAAGATCAATCTGTTCGCGCTGGGACTGACCGAATACATCGGGCCGACCATCAGCCTGTTCATCAGTATTTTCCTCTTCAAAGAACCTTTTGACTTCGTGCAGCTGGTCGCCTTCGCGATCATCTGGATCGGTCTGGTCTTTTTCAGCTACGGAGAATACAGCGAAATGAAACGGACCCAATACGAGGAGGAAGACAGTGGAAGAAGTGAAAACGCATAAAAAGACCAATCTGAATTTACTGAATGTGGCTCTCATGTTTGTCGGCGCGATCATGGGAGCCGGTTTTGCGTCCGGAAGAGAAATCTGGCAGTTTTTCGGCGTGTTCGGCAGCCGAGGCAGGATCGGCGTGCTGGTGATCGCGGTGCTGTTTGTAGTCCTCGGCATGATGACCGCCTACATCGCGCGGATCCTGGGGACCAACGACATGGGACGCATCATCGCGCCGGGCGGCAATGCGAAACTGGAAAATCTCATCAGCTGGTTCATGGCCGTCATGCTGTTTACGGTCCTGATCAATATGACGGCTGCGGGCGGCGCGATGCTGCATCAGAACTTCGGTATCCATCGCAGTATCGGCGGGATCCTGATCGGCGTATTGGTGATCCTGACGGTGCTGGGAGAATTCGAGCGGATCTCGAAAGTCTTCCGTTACATCATGCCGGTGCTGTTCGCGGCCGTGGTGCTGATCAGCCTTTTGGTGATCGCGTCGGATCTGGGAACGTCTTCGATCCAAGAGGAAGTGAAGCCGTCGCCGATCGCGGGAAGCTGGGGACTGGCGGCCTGCCTTTATATCTCCTATAACATTCTGGCCATGGTGCCGATCGTGGCGACCTCGTCGGTCAATGCGAAAAACGAAAAAGCCGCGATCCTCGGAAGCGGGTTGGGCGGTATTTTTCTGGGCGTTCTGGCTTTCATCATCGTGCTGGCGCTGCAGAAAGACATGCAGTTCGCGCAGGCCATGGACATGCCGATGCTGGCTTACGCGGGACGGATCTCCAAAGCGGCGGGGACCGCTTACGGCATTCTGCTGTTTTTGGCGATCTACGCAGCCGCCACCAGCAATTTTTACGGGTTTACGACCAAACTCAAGGAAGACGGCAAGAAAAGCCGCAGGGTGATCCTGGCTGTCTGTCTGGCGTTCCTGCTGGGACTGGTGGGGTTCAAAAACGTGGTCGCGTATATGTTTCCGATCGAAGGCTATCTCGGCTTTGCCATCGTCATCCTGCTGGTCGTGAACTTTGTGCAGGTATGGCAGCGGGAGCGAAAACGCAAGCGATACCAAAGCAATATGAAGCGAGAACCTATTCCGGCTTTTTTTGAGAATTTCGAGGGACACGACCGAACGGATTTTCCGAGTCCGTTGGTACGCGTGACCGGAGGGCCGGGCGGGGAAGCGATCCTGATCCTGGGCAGTGAGAAAACGGCGCTGCACGACTGCGGCATGGCCTGCTTTGCGGATAACCTGATCGCCAATCTCAAAACCGTGCTCGACGCGGAGGGAAAAACGCTGGACTATATCCTGCTTTCCCATACCCATTACGACCACATCGGGGCGCTGCCTTACGTGCTGAAAGTATGGCCGGAAGCACAGGTCTGCGGCCTGCAGAAAGCAAAAGACGTCTTTGCGCATCCGAACGCCAGAGCGACCATGGAGCGGCTCGGAAACAACGCCAAGGAGCTTTACGGCATGGAGGGGATCGAGATCACCGCGGAGGGCATGCGCGTTGACCGTGTGCTCGCGGACGGCGACAGCATCTGTCTGGGGGCGGAAACGATCACGGCATATGAAACCAAGGGACATACGGACTGCTCGGCTAGCTACCTTCTTTTGCCGCAGAAGATCCTGTTTACCAGTGAAAGCACGGGGATGCAGGCAACGCCGGAACTCATCAATACCTCTCCGCTCAAAAGCTATGAGGACTGTTTCGCTTCGGCGGAGCGCTTAAAGAAATTTGACGTGAACGATCTGATGATCCCGCATTACGGCGTTCTGCCGCCGCGGCGCAACGCCCGCTTCTTTGACGATTTTATCAAGGAAGCCAAGCTGGAACAAAAAATGCTGGAAGACGCGATCCGGCAGGGTCTTTCGGACGAGGAAGTGCTCAAGGTCCACATGCGTCGTTATTGGAACGAAAGGCGAAACGAGGCGCAGCCGTTTGCGGCTTATGCCTTAAATACAAAAATTATCATCAACCAGCTCCGAAAAAAACTTAACAACCAAACCAAAGTGTGATATGATAAAGGCATCTTGAAAGAATGAAAGATCAAGGAGGACATCATGGACAAGTATTTGGAATTAAAAGAAAAGATCGCGGTGGCGGTAAAAGCGAACCTGCAGGACGCGATCGCTTTGAACGACGATCTGGCGGATCATCCGGAACTCTCCGGCGAAGAATATGAGTCTTCGAGAAAGATCGTAGAATTGTTAAAGAGCAAGGGCTTTGACACGGAATACCCGTTTGCGGGGCTGCCGACCTCCTTTAAAGCAACCTACGGAAGAAATGACCATAAGTATAAAATCGCGATCATGACGGAATATGACGCGCTTCCGGGCATCGGACATGCCTGCGGACACTGCGTCAGCGGTTCCATCAGCGTGCTGGCCGGCATTGCGATGTCGCAGCTGCAGGACGAACTGGACGCGGACATTGATGTGATCGGTACGCCGGTCGAGGAAACCGACGGCGCGAAGTGTGCGATGATCAAAAAAGGTGTTTTCGACCATTACGATATGGCGATGATGATCCACCTTTATGACCAAAACCTGATCTACTGTACGCTCAACGGACTTGCTTCCTATATGTATACTTTCCACGGCAAGGCAGCGCATGCATCCGCGGCTCCTTGGGACGGCGTCAACGCGCTGAACGCGGCGCAGCTGATGTTCCACGCGACCGACTGCCTGCGTCAGCATGTGACTCCGGATGTAAGGATCCACGGCGTGATCCGCAACGGCGGCGAAGCACCGAACATCGTGCCGGAAGAAGCCAGCGCGGAATTTTATGTCAGAGCGCTGGATCTGGACTACATGATGGATGTTGTCCGGAAGGTCGACGACTGCGCGGCAGGCGCGGCTCTGGCGACCCAGACCACGTGGGAAAAAGAACCGACCGCGGCGGTTTACGCAAATATGAGAAGAAACTACGCGGGCGAAGACGCGCTGCGTGAAGTTTATGAAGAATTGGGCATCGACATCAACGGCGACCACGAAAAGATATTCGGATCTTCCGATGCCGGCAACGTCAGCTTTGTATGCCCGACGTTCCATCCGACCCTGCAGCTGGTCGACCGCGGCGTCGCGATCCACACCAGAGAGTTCGCGGCGGCTGTTAAGACCGACAAGGCACATGAGATCATCGGCTTAGGCGCCAATGTCATCGCGCTGCAGATCGCGAAGATCTTTACAGACGAAACGAGAGTGCAGCAGATGAAAGCAGACTTTGAAGCACAGGGCGGCAAGAAAGTCATCTAAGCATTTCCGACACGCGAAGAAAATCTGAAGCAGAATGAGAGCAGACAGGGAAGACAAAAGGAGGTAAGAAACATGCTTCATTTATTGATCACCAACGGAGTTTATCCGGATTATGAAAAGAAACAGATGGTGAAAGCCAACATCGGCATTGAGGGCGGTAAGATCGCTTATATCGGCGCGGAGACGCCGGAAGCTGAAACCGTCATCGATGCGGATGGCAAAGTCGTTTCACCGGGCTTTATCGATATCCATATGCATGAAGAAGACTTTGTGCACGAGGGAAAACAGTTCATCATCGCCAACATGATGCTGGAGATGGGCGTTACCACAGCAGTCGGCGGCAACTGCGGCGTGCAGAAACAGCCGCTGTCCGTCTTTAAATCCGTGCTCAACGAACTGGGCGGAAGTCCGGTAAACTATATCATTCTGGCGGGTTACAACCATTTCCGTACCGAGATGGGTATCGGCCGATACGAACATCCGTCACAGGAACAGATGGATGCGCTGCAGGCTATCATGAAGCGGGAACTCGCAGAGGGTGCATACGGAATCTCGTTCGGTATCGAATACGATCCGGGCATCACTTATGATGAAATGCTTTGGGCGGTCCGGGCATCCGACGACCCGCATCTTCTGGTTTCCGCGCATTACCGCGACGAGACTAAAAAAGACGATCTGTTCCCGGTTGAAGAGATGATCCGTTTCTCGCAGGACATCCCGCAGAAATTCCAGATCTCGCATCTTTCCAGCTGTTCGGCGACCGGCAGCATGAAAGAAGCGCTCGACTGCATCAACGCGGCGATGGAAAAAGATCCGACATTGGATTACGATACCTATCCGTACAACGCGTTTTCCACCGAGATCGGTTCGGCTGTCTTTGAAGACGGGTGCCTGGAAGGCTGGGGCAAGGATTACAAGGATATCCTGCTGACCGATGATCCGTATAAGAATGTTTTCTGCGATGAGGAGATCTTCCGCAAGGCAAGAGCGGAGTATCCGAACATGCTGGCGGTCGCGTTTGTGATGAATGAAGATGAGATCCGGGCAGCCATCGTCAACCCGAACGGCATGGTAGCCAGCGACGCGATCCTCAATAACGGCAGCGGCCATCCGCGCGCGGCCGGTACATTCCCGAGAGTGCTCGGCAAGTATGTAAGAGAGGAAAAAGCGCTGCCGCTGATCGACGCGCTCCGTAAGATGACGCTGGAACCGGCAAAACGTCTGGAACTGGATCACAAAGGCAGGATCCAACTCGGCTGTGATGCGGATATCACGATCTTTGATCCGGATACCATCATCGACAAGGCGGATTTCACACAGCTCTGCAAGCCGGAGGGCATCGATTATGTCCTGATCGGCGGCGAGATCGCGTTAAAAGACGGCGAGCGTGTCAACGACAGACTCGGACGTTTTCTTTCCTATTGCTAAAAGTTACGAAAGCGAGGACCTTGCGCAAAATGCGAGGTCCTTTTTTGCAGAAGAGAAAATAACAGAAAGAACAGAGAGGAGAAGCAGCATGAACCAAATGCAGTTAAAAGCGCTGACCGCGGAGATCGAGCGGCAGCACCAAGAGGAATTTGAAACGATTCACCGCGAGATCCTGCGATTTGCCGAGATCGGCATGCAGGAATTCCGATCTTCTCGGTGCTTGATCGAATATATGCAGGGACAGGGCTTCTCGGTCGAACACCCATACTGCGGGTTTGAAACCGCCTTTTGCGCGTCCAAAGGCACCAAGGGACCGAAGATCGCGTTCTTGGCGGAATACGATGCACTTCCGGGTTACGGACCGGATAAACACAACGCGCATGCTTGCGGGCATAACTGGATCGCAGCCGTTACGGCGGGCGCGGCGGTAACGCTCGCGGAGGTCTGTGAAAAAGCCGGGATCGACGCGCAGGTGCTGCTGATTGGCACGCCGGCGGAGGAAAGCTACGGAACTAAGGTGGAAATGGCGGCAAGCCATCGGCTGGATGATATCGACCTGTGCCTGCAGGCGCATCTGGAAAGCCGCACCTCGGTACGGACACACGGGCTGGCGCTATCCTCCCTGAAATTCCATTACAAAGGAAAGGCAGCACATGCTTCCATCGCGCCGTGGGACGGTATCAACGCGCTGGACGCGGTGCAGCTGGTCTTTGCCGGCGTGAACGCGCTGCGGCAGCATATCCGTCCGGACGCCAGGATTCACGGCGTGGTCACGCATGGCGGCGATGTGCCGAATACGGTACCGGACAGCGCTTCTGCCCTGTTCTATATCCGCGCGGCCAAACGCAGCTATGCCGATCAGCTGGTGGAAAAGATGCTCAACATCGCCAAGGGCGCCGAATTGATGACCGGCGCGAAGCTGGAAGTCGAATATCCGGAACTGCCGATGGATGATATTGTGCATCTGCCGATCCTGCAGGAACTTACGGAACGTCATCTGCGCGAGGAGGGCTTCATTCCGACACTGACCGATGAAGAAGCCGCGGCGGCCGCCGGTTCCAGCGATATCGGCAATGTCAGCCATGTCTGCCCGACCATGTATCTGGAAGTCGCGCCGCCGAATGCGCCGCAGCCGTTCCTGCCGCATGCCGAAAGTTCGCTGGCGCTTCTGGAAGATCCTTGTGTCTTTGAGGCCCTGCACGCGGTCGCGCGCGCCATGACCGAGATCGCGCTGGAAGCGCTGCAGAATCCGCAGATCCTGGACGAGGCCAAAAAGGAACTGCGTGAAAGGATTTAAAGTCCGACGGAATCCGGGGAAATCGGTAAAGAAACGAAAAATCCGATGAAATACAAAGTGTACGGAAGCGTAAATGCGTTTTCTGTACACTTTTTTTTACATTGTCGAATTGTTTGAAAAAAGTCTTTTTTCTGAAAAATCCTTGAAATATAGTCTAGGTGTGGTATGATGGCTGTATTGAAAAATTTACAAGGCTCTATATGAGGTGGTTCAAAATGGAAAACAAACGATTGATCATCAATCAAAAATGGTGCAAGGGCTGCGGCATCTGCTCGGCGTTCTGCCCGAAAGACGTATTGGAAATCGTCCATGAAAAGGTCAGCGTCAAGAACGAAGCAGCCTGTATCAAATGCGGGCTTTGCGAGTTGCGCTGTCCGGATTATGCAATATATATCGAGAAGGAGGAAGCGTAATGGCAAAGAGATTCCAGTTATTACAAGGAAATGAAGCTTGTGTGGAAGGTGCGATTGCGGCGGGCATGCGGTTTTATGCCGGATATCCGATCACCCCTTCGACCGAGATCGCCGAGAGGAGCGCGATCAGACTGCCGCAGGTCGGCGGTAAATTTATCCAGATGGAAGATGAGATCGGCGGGATCGCGGCGGCACTCGGCGCGTCCGTTGCCGGACTCAAAGCCATGACGGCGACTTCCGGCCCGGGCTTTTCGCTCAAACAGGAAAACATCGGCTACGCGGCGATCGCGGAAATCCCGATCGTGGTCGTGGATGTGCAGAGAGAGGGTCCGTCGACCGGACTTCCGACTTCGCCGTCACAGGGCGACTTGATGCAGTCCCGTTGGGGTACGCACGGAGATCACCCGATCATCGTCATTTCTCCGTCTTCCGTGCAGGAATGCTATAACGAAGTCGTGCGCGCGTTCAATATGGCGGAACGCTTCCGGGTACCGGTCATTTTCCTGATGGATGAGATCATCGGCCATCTCCGGGAAGGCTGCGAGCTGATCCCGACCGAAGAGCTGGAGATCCAGAACCGTCGTATCGACCGCGAGTTTAACGGCACGCTGGCTTACGCGGTACAGGAGGGCAACTATGTGCCGGAATACGCGCCGTTCGGCGAGGGCGACCACTTCAACGTCACCGGTCTGTTCCACGATCTGGACGGCTTCCCGACTAACGACAACAATATGACGCAGTCGCAGGAGCGGAGACTGCTCGACAAGATCCGTTTCAGAAGAGACCGTATCGAAAAATGGGAAGAAACGGACTGCGACGAATGTGAAACTCTGATCATCTGCTACGGCGGCACCGCGAGAGCGGTCGCGGGCGCGGTCGAGGAATCGAAGAAGACCGATTTCCTGCGCGTCGGCATTTTCCGTCCGATCACGGTATGGCCGTTCCCGGACAGAGCGCTGCTCAAGATCATCCGTGACAACAAACATCTCAGACAGATCATCGTCTGCGAACATAACGACGGACAGATGCTTCTGGAAGTCCAGAGGATCGTCGAGGGCCGAGTGCCGGTTGATTTTCTGGGTAAGATCGACGGAACGACGATCACGCCGGCAGAGATCCTCAAAAAGATCAAGGAGGTGTATTAAGATGCCAAGCAAACTGATCGAAAAAACCATGCGTGTGAACCGGCTTCCGCATATCTGGTGTCCGGGCTGCGGGCACGGCATCCTGATGCGCGATGTGGCACAGGCCATCGAAAACTGCGGACTGGACCCTGACAAAGTGGTCATCGTTTCCGGTATCGGCTGTTCTTCGAGAGCAGCAGGCTATATGAACTACAACACTTTACATACCACCCACGGCAGAGCTATCGCTTTCGCGACCGGCGTGAAACTTGCCAATCCGGAGCTTCATGTCATCGTCATCACCGGTGACGGCGACGCGACCGCGATCGGCGGCAACCATCTGATCCACGCGTGCAGAAGGAACATCGACCTGACCGTCGTGGTATTCAACAACAATATCTACGGTATGACCGGCGGACAGTATTCGCCGACCACGCCGCACGGCGAAAAGGGTACGACTGCGCCTTACGGCAACATCGACTATAACTTTGACATCCCGAAGCTGGCAGAGGCCGCAGGCGCGACCTACACTGCGAGAGGGACCGCGTTCCATGCCCCGCAGATGATACATTTGATCGAAAACGGTATCAAACATAAGGGATTATCCGTGATCGAGGGTCTGAGCGTTTGCCCGACCTATTACGGCCGCAAGAACAAAAAGGGCAGCGCCGTCGATATGTACAACTGGCAGAAAGATCACTGCGTCGACAACGCGAAAGCTGCGAAGATGACGCCAGAAGAACTGGAAGGCAAGATCCTGATCGGCGAGATGTCTCGCTGCGAAAAGCCGGAATATACCGACATGTATCTGGAGATCATCCACAAATGCGGAGGTGACAAGGAATGAAAAAAGCAGAATTAAGATTTACCGGTTCCGGCGGTCAGGGCGTCATCATGGCGACCATCATTCTGGCAGAAGCCGCTTACGCGGATAAACTGCAGGCGGTACAGTCACAGTCCTACGGTCCGGAAGCCAGAGGCGGACTCTGCAAAGCGGAATGCATCATCGACGAAAAACCGATCAGCTATACAAAGGTCATTTTGCCGAACCTGCTGCTGTCCTTAACGCAGGCGTCTCTGGACAAATATGTCGGAAGTCTGCAAAAAGACGCCGTGGTCCTGGTTGACAGCGGACTGACCGTACCGGAAGACGTGAAAGCAAAGCATATGGTCATCAGCCTGCCAATCCTGGATTCGGCGGTGGAAGTCATCCACAATCCGATGGCGGCCAACATCATTTCGGTGGGCGCGGTCAACGCGATCATGCAGCTGGCGTCCGAAGCCTCGCTGGAAGAAGCGGTCCTCAACCATATCCCGAAAGGAACCGAAGAAAAGAACATCCAAGCGCTGCACCTGGGCGCGCAGATGGCAAAAGAAGCGCTGCAGGAGCAGACCGCGTAAAGAAACCTATCTTACTAAATATAGGACCCCGGCAAGGAAGAACTGTCAGGGGTCCTTTACTTTGTGCGCGAGATTGAAAAAAGTATGCTGCAAGAGAGTATGACAAAAGAGATCGTCACGAAGATCACCGACCTGACACAGGAAGAGATCGAACAACTAGGTTTTCGGTTTTGGTGTATAAACCTGCTATCAAATCGAGGTTTTTGGCAAAAAAAAGCATGGCTTGCCGGGAACATGAAAAAATCTCTTGATAAAACTGTGTTCTTTAACAAAGGTGTTTTGAATTAATTGTGACAAAAAATAAAGCTCTCAAAATAATGGAAAAATTTAGCTTTAAAAACGGACCAAAACGGATATTACAGAGAGAGAAAGAGAGAACAACCGCTTGAATGATGCTTTTTTTCGCTGAAAATGGCGATTTAGATCTAGTGCTATACATCTTTAAAATCGAGGATAGAAGCAAAGAAAGAAAAAAGAGTACGATCGGCCGGTTTTTCGGTGATCGTACTCTGGATTTTTTTGCGGAAGCCAGGGGCGCATTTTACGCAGCTGCGTTTCTGCGTCTCTTTGTGATTTCCTGAACGGCGCAGATGCCGACAACGATGGCGATACCGACAAGGTCTGTGACTGCGCCCGGATCGATCAGCAGCAGTCCGCCGGCGATGATTGCGATGCGGAGCGGCCATTTCATGTGGTCAAAGGCATAACCGCGAAGACCTGCGGCAACGCCGAAGACGCCGATGAACGCACTGCAGATGACCTGTACGCCCTGCAGCGGGCTTGCCAGATCGATCAGCAGCAGAGCCGGATTGAGACCGAAGCAGTACGGAACGATAAACGCCGCGATGGCCAGCGAGGTCGCGTTGAGCGCGGTCTTCATCGGTCTGGAACCTGCGATCGCACTGCCTGCGTAAGCCGCAAGCGCGACCGGAGGCGTGATGTCTGCAACGATACCGAAGTAGAATACGAACATGTGCGCGCAGAGCACCGGCATGCCCATCTGCATCAGGATCGGCGCGCAGGTGGTCGCCATGATGACGTAGTTCGCGGTGGTCGGAACGCCCATGCCGAGGATGATGCAGGTCACCATGGTCAGGATCATCGCGACGAACAAATTGCCGCCGGCCAGACCGACGATGGCGGAGATCAGCTTGGAACCGATACCGGTGGTGGTGATGACGCAGGCGATCATACCGGCAACCGCGCAGGCAGCGCCTACGGTCAAAGTACTCTTTGCGGTATCCTGCAGAGCATCAAAGAATTTGGTCGGCGTAATGCGGGTCTCCTTGCGGAACAAGCTCATCACAACTGCCAGCAGGGTACCGATGATAGCCGCCATCGCCATGGTGGTCTTAAGAATGAAGATGACCAGCGCGATCAGCGGGACCAGCAGATAGCCTTTGGTAAACAGTGTCTGGAAGAAGTTCGGCAGATGTTCTTTGGAAAGACCTTTGAGTCCGGTCTTCTTCGCTTCCAGATGTACGGCGATGAAAACGCCGGAGAAGTACAGGAACGCCGGAATGATGGCCTTGACTGCGATGGTGCTGTAAGGCGTACTTGCGTACTCCGCCATCAGGAACGCTGCGGCGCCCATGATCGGCGGCATGATCTGTCCGCCGGTAGAAGCGGCTGCTTCGACAGCACCTGCAAATTCCGGTTTGTAGCCGGTCCGCTTCATCATCGGGATGGTAACGGCGCCGGTGGTAACCGTGTTGCCGACGGAAGAACCGGAAACCATGCCGCAGAGAGCGGAGGAAATAACCGCAACCTTTGCAGGACCGCCGTCAGAACTGCCGGCAATGGAGTTCGCCAGTTCGATGAAGAAGTCCGTGATACCGGTTTTTCCTAAGAAGCTGCCGAACATAACGAACAGCACGATGAACGTCGAGCAGGCACGGATCGGGGTACCGATGACACCCTCTGTGGTATAAAACAGGTTGTACACATTTAAGAGCAGCGTCCGCTGGGTCAGGGCATAGATGATGAAGCAGGATGCGACGATGACGATCGGAAAACCGACGGAACGTCTGCAGGCTTCCAGTGTGACCAGAATGCCGATGATGCCGAGAACGACTTCGACGGTACCGATCATGATACCCTGGTTGATGATCTTGGTGCAGTTGAACGCGAAGTAAAAGTAGGAAACTCCGCCGGCGATCGCCAGAAGCACATCATACCACGGAACGTAGTTTTCTTTTTTCTTGGAATTCTTTCTGGCCGGGAACAGCAGGAAGATGAAGACGATGATGCAACCGACGAACGACGCTCTTTCGATCCGCGTTTCCCAGTTGAACAGGAAGTTGATCAGGACGCAGTAGATCGCGAATGCCACCATCAGGTAGCGGATCACCTTGTTCGGGATCCCGGTCCATTTACGGGTGTTGGATTCACGGTCATATTTTTCCATGACCTCCTGAACCTTGGCTTCCATTTCTTCCATGGTCAGTTCTTCATCGAAGTCTGTGGAGACGGAAGCGGTTTCAGGCATGTCCTGAACCGGTTCTTCTTTTTGTTTCTTTAAAAAAGTCAAATTGCATTCTCCTTTCTGATAGGGGATGGTGTTAACATATTTGCAGTCTGATCTTGGCGTTGCGTCCGCACAGCTCTCGCAGGCTGATTTCTTCATCGCCGATCGCGAGAACATGGTCCGAAACTGTGCCGACCACGTAGAGAAGATCAGGAATATACATATTGTAGCCCGAGATGATCATTTCGCCGTTTTCCCCGTAGGAAAAGGTCTGACCGTCGGATATCGTTGTCGGAACGCCGGCGCCAAACCCATAGTAAAGAGTCCGATCCAGATAGATATCGCCGTCCCGCGCGATGTAAACGTCTGTCACGGGTGATTTGTTGACAGAGTGGATAAAGGTGATGGAAAACTCGCGGTTTTCCGGAAGCGGCAGGGCAGCGTATTCTTTGCCGGAGTCAACATCTGTGATCGTTAAGGTTTCGTTCGGATTTTTTTTCGACGCGATTACAACGATAACCGCAGCGCACAGAAGCACTACGGTTATGCTGATGAAAAATTTCTTTTGTTTTGACATTTTCACAAGTCACAGGCTGATTACAGCGCGCCGATCTCCTTGAAGTACTGTTCTGCGCCCGGGTGGAACGGAACGGTGGAGCCGGTAACCGCGGTGGTCGGATCGACCAGATCAAATTTATCCTTGAAGCCGGCTGCTCCGAGCTTGTCGTTCAGTTCGAACATACCCTTTGTAAATTCGTATACGACTTCGGTCGGAACGTCGTTTCTGCATGCCAGAGTTGCCATGACCGCAACAGTCTTTACGTCTTTGTCAACCGGAGTGTAAGTGCCGGCCGGAACGGTGATGTCAGTGTAGAAACCGTAGTCTGCTTTTAACAGGTCCGCGTGTTCCGCGTCGACTTCAAGCAGGTTGAACTTGTAGCCGCTTGCAGCAAGTTCGGTAACGGCTGTGGTCGGTGCGCCTGCAACGACGAAAGCTGCATCGATCTGACCGTTCTTGAGCGCGTCGGCGGAGTCTGCGAAGGACTGGCTGTTCTTAACGATATCGGAGTCAATGTCCAGACCGTAAGCGGCCAGGATCTGACGTGCGTTGAATTCTACGCCGGAACCTGCGTCACCGGTGGATACGCGTTTGCCTTTTAACTGGTCGATGGAAGTGATGTCTTTCTGTGCGATGATCTGGATAGTCTCCGGATAGCATACCATGATCGTGGAGAAGTCGGTGTAAGGATCCTGACCCTCGAAGAGGTCGGTTGCGTTGTACGCGTAGTCCATAACGTCGTTCTGTACGATCGCGATCTGGCTCGCGCCGACCTGCAGCTGCTGGATGTTCGCCATGGAAGCGCCGGTGGAAACTGCGGAGAGGTTCATAACATCACCGAGTTCCTGGTTGAACACCTGTGCGATGATGCCGCAGTAACCGTAGTAAGTACCGGATGTACCGCCGGTCGCGATGCTTAAGTTCGCAGGGCCGTCGCCGCTGTCACTGTTTCCGCAGGCAGCGAATGTGAAGACCATGAGCATGATCAGGATCAGAGATAAAATCTTCGAGAAGTTCTTTTTCATAAGTTTCCTCCGTTAAATATTCCTATAGTCTGCTTGTTTTTAGTTTAGCACTTTATCATGATAGCATACCGGTATACAAATGTAAAGAAAAAAAGAAACATTTTTTAAACATTTTTCTAAAAAGTGTTTTGTATAGGCAAAAAGACACCGTCCTGCGGGAGGACGGCGCCTTGGGTCTGCTTGCCGAAATGGGCAGCGAACGTGTTATCTTCTCGGCTGCGGCCGTTTATGATGGTGTTCGCCGCATCCGCAAGGGTCCGGCTGCGGTCGGCAAGGATCACAGCACGGATCGCATGGCTTGCACGGATCGCAGCATGGATCACAAGGTCTGCAAGCTTCGTCCTCATCCGTATCGTCGGAAACCGCGCCGCAGTTTTCGATCGTGTCGGACGGCTTGATCTGTTTCGGGAACAGACTCGGGAACGTCGTGCAGATCGCGTTCTGCTGGGATTCCAGCGAGACAAAGCCGGTCGAAAGGACGCAGAGCTGGACCGGGACGACGATCTTTTTTTCGCAGCTGACGCAGAGCGCGATGATCAGGTTGCCGCTTACCCGACCGTCCGCGTCGATGGACAGATCTCTTCCGCAGTTGTTGGTCGCAAGTCTGGCTTCGCATGCGGAATTGCAGAACTCCGTGAACCGCGGCAGGAACGCGGTGTCCGTGACGGACGGCATACAGATCTCGAAAAAGTTTGTAAGTACCAGCGGCTGACAGGCATCCGCGACATTGACGGTCGCGGCGACGGTGAATACCGATTCGCTCCCGCAGCTGTCGGCAAGCAGCAGATCCAGTTCAATGATCACATTGCCGGTGATGGTGATATTCTGTGTACCGAAGATCGGCGTACCCATGCACTTGTCATCGCATTCGCCGGTTTCCGCGTACAGCAGTTTTTCTGAGAAGTTTCCGTCGGCGCCGACCACAGTCAGTTCATCGCCGGACGCGTTTTTGAGGAAAGAAGCCCCGGAGATCGAGGTGTTCACATCCAGTTTGAGGTTCGTAGGGTCATCTACGTTTTCTGGGTTAAAGCTCCGTCTGCATCTGATATCTATTACTCTTTTGACACGATGTCCGCAGGGGATCGCCGGAGAAAAGCACTGGTTCTGAACCGTTTTCATGCCCTGCAGATGCACCAGTACGGCATCGTACACTTTCTGCACATAGATCGGTTCGGAAACGACGCGGCTCATATCACCGTCGAACTCACAGAGGACATTGGCATTACAGCAATTTTGATAGAGGTCTTGGGATACTCTTCCACCAAAGCAGCTCATAAATTTACCTCCTTAAATAGTCCAATATCTTTCATTCTTAATATATGCAACCGATCAGAAATGTGGTACAATATGAAAATGGTATTCTTTAAAGAACTAAAATCAACACAGGTGGATGCAAGAATGAACAAAACAAGCATTGGGATCGTCATAGCCGTTTTATTCGGCTTTTGTCTTATTTTATGGGCGGCAGACTCCGTGGGCGCATCGTTCGGCAAGATCGGCGAAAACATTGCCCTCGGCATCATCGCTGTCATTTTGGTGATCGGACTGATCCGAGCAAGAAAGGAGAAATAGAAACGTGAGCAAGATCGATATTCGGACTTTAGACTGCGGCGTACGCGTCGTGATGGAAAAAATAGATTATGTGCAGTCGGCCGCTTTCGGCGTTTGGGTCAAAGCCGGCGCCTGCGACGAGACCAGAGAAAATTCCGGCGTATCCCACTTCATCGAGCATATGATGTTCAAGGGGACCGAAAAGCGAAACGCCAGACAGATCGCAGAAGATATGGATAAGATTGGCGGACAGATGAACGCGTTCACCGGCAAGGAGGCGACCTGCTATTACGTCAAGACCATCGGCGCCAACATCGAAAAAGGCGCGGAGATCATCCTCGATATGGTCAACAACGCCGTTTTTGACAAACATGAAATGACCAAGGAACGTACGGTGATCTTTGAGGAAATGAAAATGATCACCGATCAGCCGGATGATCTGGCGCACGATACGGTGACCGAGCTGGTCTTCAAAGGCAATCCGCTCGGCAAGTCCATCATCGGCAATGTGACTTCGCTGCGCAATATCAGCCGCAATGTGATGACCGCCTATAAAGAAAAGGAATATACCTGCGACAGCGTTGTAGTCTCCATCGCCGGAAACTTTGACGAGGACCGTTTCTGCAGCTTCCTGGAAGATAAATTTTCCAACCTCAAAGCATCCAAAGCACCGAAAAACGCAGAAACCGTACCGTACACGCCGGACTTCAAAGTCCTGGTCAAGGAGATCCAGCAGAGCCATCTCTGCCTGGCGACCAAAGCCGTCAGCCTCACCGATCCGGCCTACTACAGCTTTTACGTGATGAACAACATCATGGGCGGCAGCATGAGCTCGCGCCTTTTCCAGAACATCCGTGAGGAAAAGGGGCTGGCGTACAGCGTTTACTCCATGTTCACGGCCTACAGCCACGACGGTTACTACAACATTTACGCCGGCGTCGCGCACGACAAGATCCACGATGCTGTCAACGGCATTCTGGCGGAACTTGCGGCCCTCGCGGACGGTGAGATCATGCAGGATGAGATCTCGATGGCCAAGGAGCAGCTGAAAGCGGGCTATACATTCGGCCAGGAAAACATCGCCAGCCGGATGTTCGCGAACGGCAAGGGACTCTTGCTGAACAACCGTATTTTTATGCCGGAGGAAGTCCTGGCGGGCATTGACGCCGTGACCGACGCCGATCTGGCAGAGGTAAAGCAACGCATCGCCGATCCGAAGAGCTACAGCGGCGTCTGTGTCAGCGGCAAGCGTGTCGACCTGAAAAAAATGTGGAAAGCCTGATGGATACAGAATCATACATAATAAGGAAAGAGAAAAAGAGAGCAAGGATGATAGAAGAAAAGATTGCAATAAAAATCGTCAGCAAAAGCGGCAGGATCCCAACCTACGCGACCGCCGGCTCCGCGGGAGCCGACCTGTGCGCCTGTTTGGAAGAACCGATCACCCTGCAGCCGGGAGAGCGCAGGCTGATCCCTACCGGGATGTTTGTCGAGATCCCGCAGGGAGTGGAAGCACAGATCCGCGCCAGATCCGGACTTGCCATCAAGCATGGGATCGGCCTGGTGAACGGCGTCGGCACGGTCGACAGCGATTACCGCGGAGAGTGGAATATCCCGCTGATCAACTGGGGGCAGGAAGCCTATACGATCCACGACGGCGACCGCATCGCGCAGGCGGTTTTTTCCCGGTGGGACAGAGCGGAATTCTGCCTGACCGACGCCATCAGTGAAACAGAACGCGGAGCAGGCGGCTTCGGCCATACCGGTTACCGCGAAGAAATAGAGGAGCAGGAAACATATGTTAAGCAGAAGTGACCTAGAACAGCGGGAATTTTTGATCCTGGCCCCGAACGCGGCCAAAAGCGCAGAATCCAAGGGCAGACGATTCCCGGAAGAAAAGTGTGCGATCCGTACCGATTATCAAAGAGACCGCGACCGCATTATCCACTCCAAGGCCTTTCGCCGGCTGATGCACAAGACGCAGGTGTTCCTGGCACCGGAGGGCGACCACTTCCGGACCAGACTGACGCATACCTTTGAAGTATCCCAGATCGCCAGGACTATCGCCAGAGCCTTGAACCTCAATGAAGATCTGACCGAAGCCATCGCGCTCGGCCATGATCTGGGACATACGCCGTTCGGACACAACGGCGAGGAGATCCTCAACAAGATCCATCCGGGCGGTTTCGAGCACAATGTGCAGAGCCTGCGCGTCGTGGATGTACTGGAGAGCACCGCTTCCCGCAAGGGTATGAACCTGACCATGGAAGTCCGGGACGGCATTGTGAACCATACAGGTCCGCAGCTTCCGTTCACGTTGGAAGGACAGGTGGTCAAGATCAGTGACCGCATTGCCTATATCAATCACGATATCGATGACGCGATGCGCAGCGGCGTCATCCGTCTGGACGATATCCCGCAGAGTTCTCTGGATCTTTTCGGGAGAAGTCATCGGGAGCGCATCAACAATATGGTCACTAACGTCATCGAAAACAGCGACGGCAAAGACCGCATCTGTCAGAGCAGCGCCTACAAGGCGGAATTGGATCTTCTGCGTACCTTTATGTTCGCGAACGTTTACAAGAGCAGCCGGGTAAAACGCGAGGAAGATCTGAACAAAGTCGACGTGGTGCTGAGCTCGCTGTACGACTATTTCCTGGAGCATATCACCGAACTGCCGCAGGATCTGCAGGAGATCGCGGGAACGGACGGACCGGAAGAAGCCGTAAAGGACTATATCGCCGGCATGACCGACCGTTTCGCGTTGAGCACCTACACCGATCTTTTCGTTCCGAAAGCCTGGAAATGACGCGGATGCGATGACGGACTTTCGATGCTTTTGTTTCGTTTAATTATTGACAAACAAGTACCTTTTGTGTAAAATAAAGGCGAGATTCGTAACCTATGAATGAACATTTGAAGGTAAAAAAAAGGGAGGTCGCTGAAATGACACAGAATGATTTTTTGAGATTTGCGTTTGAAGAAGCTATGAACGATCTGAATCCGAATTCTTTGGAACCGGACGTTGCCAGAAAAACGCTGGAAGTCGGCATGAAAGGTTATGCCGAAAGAGAGGGCTGTAAGTTTACCGATGAAGAGATCGCAAAGACGATCGACGACGGACTTGCGGAGCTGGAAAAAGCAAAGACCGACTTTAACTACTAAAATTACAAAACGAATCGACCGAAAATGCCGGAGCGGAAGCTTCGGTATTTTTTTGGAAAAAATTTTCACATAATCTTCACAAAAAAAGAAGAAAAGAAAAAAGGAAACACCTATTTTTTATCGTATATTAAATACAGAAGCATTGCTTTCCGTTCGGATTCCCCGGTCGCAGCAGTGCGAAAATCGAGAGCTTTTTTAAGGAGTGCGCATGAGTCCATCTTTTCCGAACGCATCTTTGGAGGAATTGAAAAGCAGACTGAATATCGTGGATGTGATCGGCAGGGTCGTGCCGCTCAAGCGTGCCGGCGCAAATTTTAAAGGGGTGTGTCCGTTTCATAACGAAAAGACACCTTCTTTTGTCGTCTCGGAACAGAAACAGATCTTTACCTGCTTCGGCTGCGGAGCCAGCGGCGATGCGATCGAGTTTACCAAGCGCTATTACAATCTCGAATTTCAGGAAGCGGTCGAAAAACTGGCGGCCGAGAACGGCCTGACCGTAAATTTTCATAAAAGCGGCGGAGACCGTGAAAAATATTATGAGATCAACAAAGAGGCCGCGCGCTTCTTTTACCGGGCATTCACCGAGCAGAGAAACGCAGGGTATGCCTATATGAAAAAAAGAGGGATCGACGATGCGATCCTCAAAAAATTCGGTATCGGCTATGCTGACGAAAAATGGGACAGCCTATACCAATTTTTCAAGAAAAAAGGAATTTCTGAAAAGATCTTGCTGGAATTGGGTTTAATTTCCGAGAAGAACGGGAAATATTATGATAAGTTCCGTGAACGGGTCATGTTTCCCATCATCAATACCAGCGGCAAAGTGATCGGCTTCGGCGGACGAACGATCGGACAGGCCGAGCCGAAATACCTGAACTCTCCGGAAAACAAGGTTTTCCAGAAAAAAAACAATCTGTATGCTTTGAACACGACCAAACAGGACATCGGTAAAGAAGGCTATGCCATTCTGGTGGAGGGATACATGGACGTCATCGCGCTGTATCAGCACGGTGTACGCAACGTGGGCGCCTCGTTGGGGACTGCGCTGACCGACAATCAGGCGCGGCTGATCAACCGTTACACCAAAAATGTCGTATTGTCCTATGACGCCGATAATGCGGGGCGCAATGCGGCGCTGCGCGGCATCGAGGTTTTGAGCAAGCAGGACTGCAAAGTGAGAGTCTTGCATGTGACGGACGGGAAAGATCCCGACGAATTTATCAAAAAGAACGGCAAGGACGCGTTCCTCAAGCTGGTGGATCAAGCTCTTCCGATGATCGACTATAAGCTGCAGGGCGCGGCCAAGGGACTGGATCTTTCGACCGAAGAGGGCAAGCTTGACTTTATGAAAAAGGCTTCGCAGGTCCTGCAGAGTCTGGGACCGGTGGAGGCCGACATTTATATACAGAAGATCGCGCGGGATCTCAAGATCTCGGAGGGCGCGATCCGGATGGAGACGTTCGGCGCGCATCCGGAGCCGGGAAAGGCAAGGGAACACCCGCAGCGCAGAGCAGAACAGGAACCGCAGGAAGCGGAACTTTCGACACTGGAAGCGACCGTGATCAAGATCCTCTTGATGAACCCGTTCTTTTCCGAGACCTTGCTGGAACACGAAGATCTGATCGAGAGCCGTTTCGGACGCAAGATCATGAACGCGGCGTTTGAGCTTTACGGGACCAAGGGGGATTTTGATAAGGCTGAGATCCTGGATCGTCTGGATCCGGAGGAGAGCCAGATGCTGCTGCGGACGCTGGAGCGGATCGTCATTGCGGGCAACGAAGAACAGGTCTTTGCGGAATGCCTGCAAAAAAAAGAGCACAGCAGACTGCTTGCAAAAGAACGCGAACTGATCGATCGTCTGTCGCTGGCAGACGAAGAATCAGATGGAGAGAAACTACAGGAACTGACCAGAGAACTGATGGAAGTTCAGAAAAAAATGAATGCTCATGGGGGAACTAATTCATGACAACAGAAAAAAAAGTAAATGAAAATCAGAGCAAAAAGGCTGAAAAAGCGGCTGCTCAGACGGAAAGTGTGACGCAAACCCCGGAAGAAAAACGGCAGGAACTGCTGAACGCCCTTTTAGAAAAAGGCAAGCAGTCCAAGAATCAGCTGACTTATACCACGATCGCTGATGTTCTGGAAAACACGGATCTGGATAAGAGCCAGGTTGACGATCTGTATGAAGCGCTGATGTCCAAGGGGATCGAGATCGTTTCCGAAAACGAGCCGGATGATTTTGATGTTCTGCTGGAAGCTGATGTGGACATTACCGAAGACCCGGATGCCATCATGGATGAAGCCGAAGATCTTGATCTGGAAGCATCGATCCCGAAAGGGATCGCCGTCGATGACCCTGTGAGAATGTACCTCAAGGAGATCGGCAAGGTGCCGCTGCTGTCGGCCGACGAGGAGATCCTGCTTGCACAGCGCATGGAAAAAGGTGACGAGGAAGCAAAGAAACGTCTTTGCGAAGCGAACCTGCGTCTGGTCGTCAGCATCGCGAAGCGTTATGTCGGCAGAGGCATGCTGTTCCTGGATCTGATCCAGGAGGGCAACCTCGGACTGATCAAAGCCGTTGATAAATTTGATTACCGCAAAGGCTACAAGTTTTCGACTTATGCGACCTGGTGGATCCGTCAGGCGATCACGCGTTCCATCGCCGATCAGGCGAGAACGATCCGTATCCCGGTGCATATGGTGGAAACCATCAATAAACTGATCCGCGTATCCAGACAGCTGCTGCAGACTTACGGGCGGGAACCGACCCCGGAAGAGATCGCGGCGGAAATGAACATCTCGGTCGAAAAAGTCAGAGAGATTCAAAAGATCGCGCAGGAACCGGTTTCCCTGGAGACTCCGATCGGCGAGGAAGAAGACAGCCATCTGGGCGACTTCATCCCGGACGAGGATGTACCGGCACCGGCAGAGGCTGCGGCGTTTTCCATGCTCAAAGAGCAGCTGATCGAAGTGCTGGATACCCTGACCGAGCGGGAGCAAAAGGTATTGAAACTCCGTTTCGGTCTGGAGGATGGCAGAGCCAGGACTTTGGAAGAGGTCGGCAAGGAATTCGACGTTACCCGTGAACGGATCCGACAGATCGAGGCTAAGGCGCTGCGTAAGCTGCGGCATCCGAGCCGGAGCAAAAAACTGAAAGACTATTTGGAATAAGGACTGCTGAAAAAAGATGAGACTGACACCGAGACTGCAAAAAATCGCAGATGAGATCAAACCGGGAGAAACCATGGCGGATATCGGAACCGACCATGGTTTTCTGCCGCTGTATCTGTGGGAGCAGAACCTTTCGCCTAAGGTGATCATGGCGGACATCAGCAAAGGCTCGCTGGATAAGGCGGCAGACAATTGTCGGATGTTCCGGCCGGATGAGACCTTTGATCTGCGCCTCGGCAGCGGACTGGAAGTCCTCGCGCCCGGAGAAGTCGATACGGTCGTGCTGGCCGGCATGGGCGGTATCCTGATGAGCGAGCTCCTGGGAAAAGACCTGCAGAAAGCATGGTCGTTTTCCAAGTACATCCTGCAGCCGCGCAGGCACATCGGCAGACTCCGTTTCTGGCTGTATGACAACGGTTTCAGCATCGTCAACGAACAGCTTGTCCGAGAGGGTAAGTTTATCTGCGAGATCCTGACGGTCGTGCCGAAAGAAGTGGCTATTACCCGTCAGATGAACGCGGACGATATCGAGTATGAATTCCCGCTGGGTCTGGTCAGGTTCCGAAACGACCTGACCGAGGAATATCTGCAGGGTAAGCTGCGGCTGGAAAGGGAGATCCTGGAGTCCATGAAAATGGGCGCACTGACAACGCCGAAAGAACTGCAGCGGCAGGAATATCGGGTGTATTATCTGCAGAGCCTGTTAGGGAGGTGCCAGAATGAAGATCGATGAACTTGCGCGCGTCGTGGAAGAGATCGCGCCGCTGGAACTGCAGGAGGAGTGGGACCATTCCGGGTGGCAGCTGAAGCTGACCGACGGAGAGGTGCGCCGGGTTTTAACGGCGCTGGAGATCAATGAGCAGGTCGCGGACGAGGCTGTCCGCCTGCAGGCAGATCTGATCCTGACCCATCATCCGTTCCTGTTCGGACCGCTGCGGGAGATCGACTGCGGTACGGTCCTCGGCAGCACCGTGATCAAACTGGTGCAGAACGGGATCAGCGTGTATTCCACACATACGCCGTTTGATAAATGCAGCGGCGGCAACAATGACGATATCGGCAGGCGGCTCAGACTTGAAGCTGTGGAACCGATGAAAGAAGATCAGGACGGCTATTGCCGGACCGGCATGCTTGCCGAGCCGATGACCGCGGAAGCCTTTGTGTTCTATGCGGCGGAGGCTTTTCAGATCAGCCCGGACTTTTTTTCCTTTGCGGGAACCGCGGATGATATGGTCCGCAAGATCGGCTGGTGCAGCGGCGCAGGCGCGGACTTTTTGGACGCGGCGTTTGACGCCGGGTGTGATCTGTTCTTGACCGGAGATGTCAAATACCATACGGCACAGCACGCCAGAGACATCGGCATGAACCTTTTGGACTGCGGCCATTACGCGACCGAACGGATCTTTGTCGAAAACCTGACCGCGCAGCTGACCGAACGTCTGCATCCGCAGGACAGACCGGAACTGCTGCTGTCGCGCGTGGATCTGAATCCGTTTGTACGGCTTAGCAAGGACAGCGGCGCCGTCTGACGCGGCTCGCGGGTCCGCTGAGAGGAAAGGCAGGAGATAGCATGAATGAAAAAAAGAAAAAGAGAATCGTCCAGATCGCTGTGATCCTTTTGATCGCGGCTGTCGTGGTTACATACAGCGTCACTTTTGTAGGCGCGATATTTTACTAGGATATTGTTTTTCGGGCAGAGCAGACGGTCGCGTGGGTCCTTGTGATCCATGAGGAAAGTCCGGGCTCCGCAGGGCAAGGATGCCGGATAACGTCCGGCGTAGGTAACTATAGGGAAAGTGCAACAGAAACATTCCGCCGAAACAGTACGGCTGTGGTAAGGTTGAAATGGTGAGGTAAGAGCTCACCGGCGGCATGGAGACATGCCGGCCGTGTAAACCCCATCCGGAGCAAGACCAAAGAGGGGCCAAGGGTGGCTGCCCGTCACCTCCCGGTAGGTAGGTCGCTGGAGCTTGTCAGCAATGGCAAGTCGAGATAGATGATCGTCAAATACAGAACCCGGCTTACAGCTCTGCCCGAATGCAATAGATACAGTATGAGAGGAAGATGGTGCGTGCAGCGCCATTTTTTTCTCACAATATTGCTTAAAAAATAACAAAAAAATCTTGATTTTGTGTAAGAATTATATTATAAAAACTTTTGATTTCGTGTATAATAAGAATTGAAAAAATCTTGTTTTCGTGTTAAAATCAAAGTATAAAAGTTTTACATTTTCTTTTGAGGAGGGAAGCAGCGGTGAGAAGAAAGATCTATGAAGATATTCTGAAATGGAAAAGAAGCAGTGCAGGGCAGACAGCGCTCCTGATCGACGGAGCGCGGCGTGTCGGCAAAAGCTATATTGCGGAGAAATTTGCAGAGGCGGAATATAAGAGCCATATCCTGATCGACTTCAACCGGGCGCCCAAAGAGGTGACAGAGCTGTTTGACCATTATTTGAATGATCTGGACACTCTGTTTATGTATCTTTCCGGCTTCTACAACACGAAGCTGTATGAACGGGAAACGCTGATCATTCTTGACGAGGTGCAGTTATGTCCGCGTGCGCGCTCTGCCATCAAGTATCTTGTGGCAGACGGACGTTACGACTACCTTGAAACAGGTTCCCTGATGTCGATCAAAAAAAACGTGAAAGACATCCTGATTCCGTCCGAGGAAGAACATCTTAAAATGTATCCGCTCGATTTTGAAGAATTTCTGTGGGCGCTGGATAATGAAACTCTGATGCCGCTGATACAGAACTGCTACGAAAAAAGGCAGCCGATGGGGCAGGCGCTCCATCGCAAGGCCATGGACTATTTCAGACAGTATATGATCGTAGGCGGCATGCCGCAGGCGGTTGCGCGATATGTTGAGACGCACGATTTTGACAGCGTGGACCGGGTGAAGCGGGCAATCCTTGAGCTGTATCGCGCGGATATCGTGAAACATGCTGCCGGATACGAGATGAAAGTAGAACAGATTTTTGACGATATTCCCGCGCAGCTTCAAAAACACGACAAGAAATTCAAGCTGTCGTCCTTAAAAAAGGAAGCGCGTTTCAGGGAGTATGACGACGCGCTGTTTTGGCTGTCTGACGCCATGATCGCGAATCTGTGCTACAATTCCACGGCGCCGAGCATCGGACTGAAACTGAACATGGACCGATTGACTTTGAAATGCTATATGGCAGATACCGGCCTGCTCATCAGCCATGCATTTGACGAAAACGGTATTGTAAGCGAGGAAATCTACAAAAAGCTATTGTTTGATAAGCTCGAGTTCAACAAAGGGATGATCGTCGAGAACCTTGTGGCGCAAATGCTGACTGCCGCCGGCCATAAACTCTATTTTTATTCCAATCCATCCCGTGATGAGGTAAGCGAGCGAATGGAGATCGATTTTTTGATCGCCAAAAGCAAAATCAGCAGCCGCCATAATATTTCCCCGATCGAAGTGAAATCCGGCAAAAACTATACCCTGACATCCCTAAAGAAGTTTCGAAACAAGTACGCGGAGCAAACAGATACCCCTTATGTCCTGCATACCGGAGATCGGAAAGAAGAGGATGGGATCACCTATCTGCCGCTCTATATGACACCGCTTCTTTGAAGGTGCGTGTAACGACAGAAAAACATCGCAAAACCGCATCAGCACCTTGCACAGCAAAGCAGGGTGCTTTTTTTGTGCTTTCATATATTGCTTTCTTATGAAAGAAAAAAGAATTGAAATTTAATAAAATTAAACTTGACTTTAATAAAATTAAAGTTTATACTAAAGAAAAGTAAAAAAAGGGGGAATACATATGGCAATCACGACCGTCCCGGAATGGATGGAAAATTTAGAAGAAGAAGACCTTGTTTTCATTAAAAAGTTCGTTCTGTACAGCGGGTCACTGAAAAAACTTGCCGAGAGCTATGAAGTCACCTATCCGACCGTGCGCCTCAGACTGGACAAATTGATCGACAAGATTCGGGCACAGGAGCAGGAGGAAACTGCACCTTATGTCAAACTGATCAAGAAACTGGCGTTGGAGGACCGTATCGATTTTGAAGCGGCGAAAATCCTGATCAGCACTTATCGGAAAGAGAAAAGCGAGGAAAACAAATGAAGATGATGGAACTGGTGATACAAAATCTGCTGCTCTTTTATTTCATCGTGACTTATCTCGGCGTTGGGGCGGGTCTTGTGATAACGGAAAGTCTGCTGCTGAAAAGAGGCAGCCGCCGCAGTCTGCTGCTCTTCCTGCTGATCGTGGGCGTGCTTTCCTTTTGCGTCTTTTTGGCTTGTCCGGTGAGCCGGACTGCCGTGCCGCACGATATTGTGAAGCTGGAAGTAAAGATCGATGGCAGTACCACGGGCACACAGATCGCGATGATCGACCGAAGCAGCGGCAGCACAAAAAAAGAACTGATCGAACTAGGTGAACTGATCCTGCAGGATGACGACAACAGCCGGTATCTGACAGTCCGCGCAGAGCAGGGGAAATTTATCTGTGAGGATGAACCGAACTATGCGGCAGCGATCACACAGACGATGCGGGAACAGAAGATCAAAACCGACGGGTTCAGCGGGCGTTCTCTTTCTTATCAGGAACTGCTTGCAGAAATGGGGAAAACCGCGTCGGGCACATCCGGGATGCCGCAGGCAGAAGTCTTGAAATCAGTACTGGTGTTTCTGCCGGAACTGATCCTGATCTTGCGCTGGCTGCTCGTGTCGCGGAAACGTAAAAAGGAAAGAATGCTGAAAAAAATGAAACTGACGGATCTGTAGGAGGGGTAGAAATATGAACTGGATGATCAGTCTATGCATCAGCTTATGCCTGGGGAGCGGGCTTCTGATCTTGGAATTTTACTTATCAAAAAAGAAAGCATGGCAGGCAGGACTTGTGCCGCTTCTCGTTATCTGGCTCTGCGCCTGCGGCCTGGAAATTTACACAGAACAACAGTATAGAGGCTATCAGACCTTTACGGATGCTTATCCGATGGAAAACGGGATGATCGCGGAAATGGCGATCAAGCAGGATGCAAAGCAAAACAACATCGCGTTCAGTGATCTTGCGATCAAAGATCAGGACGGAACACTGCGGGATACCGATCAGATCCGGATACAGGGCGAAACCATCCTTTCGCGTTATCCGAGCGCTGCGTCCAAGTTTGCTAAAAAGTACGCACTGCAAGGGGACAGCGTACCGGAAGATTTTGTGACAGACGAAAACGTTTTTTTTGGGGATACGAGCATCAGCCGTCATGGTTTCCTGCAAACCGGCGCCTTGCTTCTGCTGCCGCTGCTGCTTCTCTACGGATGTATCCGTTATCTGAAGCGAAAAGAACGCATCCGCCGGGAGCTTAAGGAAATGGGCCTGAAATTTCTGTAAATCAGAGAGTGAGCGATCACTCTCTCTTTTGCGAAAGTATAACCGGCCTTTCTTAAAGAAGAAATTGAGGAATTGTAGTTTACAGGGATTGATTGAAAATCAAAACCGGGTGCATGCTGCCTTGCGGGGCAGACTTGCATCCGGTTTTTTGACGTGCGTTCGGCAGTTTCGCCGACAGACGATGGTCGGCCGGGTAACTGTCAGGCGGTGAAAGCGGACTTTACTGCAGCTGCAGGATCAGTTTTACCGCGGCGATGAGCAGGATGACGGCGCCGACGCCGCTGATGACGGAATAGATTTTTTTGGATTCCGGGTCATCCTTTTCTTTTTTGAGATAGTACAGGCCGACGCCGGTAACGGCAGTGCCGATCAAGTTTCCGAGAATACTGATGATCATGATTTTTTCCTCCAGTTTAATAAGAATGCTGAGTTAATGATGACGAGCACGGAGCCTGCGTTATGGACTAAGGCGCCGATGACCGGATTCAGGATACCGGTGATCGCCAGGATGATGGCAACAAAGTTGAGTGTCATCGAGAACGTTAAGTTGAGTTTGATGGTCGTCATCATCCGCTTAGATAAGGCAAGCAGATGCGGCAGTTCTTTGACCTCGTCATCGACCAATGCGATATCTGCAGCATCGACCGCAATGTCACTGCCGACGCCGCCCATGGCGATGCCGACCAGTGCTTTTTTGAGCGCCGGCGCATCGTTGATCCCGTCGCCGATCATGCAGACCTGCGTACCGGACTGCTGGTATTCGTCGATGATCGCCAGCTTGGTTTCCGGCAGGCATTCCGCGTGCAGATCGGAAATATGCAGCTTCCGGGCGATGCTGCCGGCAGCGTTTTCGTTATCTCCGGTCAGCAGCAGCGGCTGGATCCCGAGCGCATGCAGGCGTTGGATCATGTCGGCACTGTCTTCCCGCAGCATATCGGAAAGGGCGAGGTATCCGCAGTAGGTACCGTCTACTGTCAGGTAAGTAAGGGTGCAGCCCTGCTGCAGGAGCGCAGCGTCCGCTGTGTGTGAAGCGGCTTCGATGTGATGATCGCGGAGAAGCGCCAGACTTCCGGCAAGCACTTCTCTGCCGTTTACCGTGGCGGAAACGCCGCGGCCGGGGATCATGCGGAAGTCCGAAACTTCAGGACTTTCTTGATCCGCCTGCGGGCTCGCAGATGCGTCTGTCTTGGCTGCAGTCTCCGCGCCGGACGGCGTGTCGAGGTAACGGCGGTAAGAAGCGACGATCGCTTTGCCGAGCGGATGTTCGGAAAATTTTTCGGCCGCTGCCGCCAGCTTATAAAGCTCTCCTTCCGGAAAGTCCGGATGCAGGCTTTGGATGCTGACGACCTGCGGCGTACCGTAAGTCAAGGTGCCGGTCTTGTCGAAAGCGACAACTTTGACGCCGGCGAGCCGTTCGAGCGCGTCGCCCTCCCGGACCAAAAATCCGTGCTTGGTGGCATTGCCGATGGCTGCCATGATCGCGGTCGGCGTTGCCAGGACCAGCGCGCACGGACAGAAAACGACCAGAATGGTGACGGCGCGGATGATCAACCCGGTGATCAGCCAGGTCAGGACCGCGGCAGTCAGAGCGATGACAACGATCCAGGTGGCCCAGCGGTCTGCGATACCGACGATCTTCGCCTTGCCCGCGTCGGCGGACTGCACCAGACGGATCATGCGCTGAATCGAACTGTCTTCGCCAACCTTGGTGGCTTTCATTTCAAAGCTGCCGAACTGGTTGACGGTACCGCTGGATACCTCATCATTCGGTCCTTTATCGACCGGCAGGGATTCACCGGTCATCACCGCTTGGTTGATGGAAGTCTGTCCGGAAAGGATGACGCCGTCAACGGGAATGGTTTCTCCCGGCAGGACGCGCAGCACATCGCCGACCGCAACCTCTGCGGCAGGAACGATCTCTTCTGTTCCGCCAAGGATCCGTCTTGCAGTCTGCGGCGTCAGATGCACCAGCTTTTCGATGCCGGCGCGGGCCTTGGCAACGGTCAGGTCTTCCAACAGAGCGCCGAGCTGCATGATGAACGCGACTTCACCGGCCGCGAAATCTTCGCCGATCAGCGGCAGGATCAGATAGTTCCAAATGCCGTGCGCGTCACGTTGTTTCTTTTTTCCGAAGAAATAGACGATGACCGCGATATCTAGCATGATGAAAGAGAAGATCGCGCCGAAGTTTACCAGACGGACCAGGGTATTGACCGGAATGACCATGGCAATGACCAGAGAGAATACGGCCAGAAAGCCGATCGCCTTGTACGGTGTCTGGAATTTCGGATGTACCGCGCCTAAAAATCCCGGCAGCACTTTGTCGCGGCCCATCGTGAAGAGCAAACGCGCGGCGGATGACTGCGCGACCAGTGTGTTGGCGATCCCGGCAGCCAGCAGGGTGATGATCACCATGAAGAATTCAAACCACTTGCCGATCGCCAAGGAAGCTGCATCGTAGAAACCGGTTGCGGCGTCAGTATTCTGCCAATCCGGCAGGATGGTGCATGCGAGGTAGGTTTCTACGACGAAAACAAAGCCGCCGCTGGCAGCTTCGATTTCTCCGAAAACGGCCATCGGCGCGATCAGGGTCATCATAACGATGCCGTAAAATACAAGGTCTTTTAATTTTAGAGACCGATTTAACGTGGGCTGCTGCGCGGCAGCCGCTTGTTTGTTATCTTCCATCATGATTGTTCATTCCTCCGTTTGCATTGATGTTGTGAAACTTATTTTACGAGAGCCTTGCCGGCGATCTTCGGAACGCCCGCGCGGATGCACATATTGATCGGGCATGGCAGCGTGAACTGGTTGATCTCGATGTCACATTGCAGAGACATATACAGGAACGCGTCGGTCGCATCCCAGCCGTAGGCATTCATGATCAGCCGCTGCATCTCCGCGCAGGCACATTTGAGCGCCTCTTCGTATTCCGGGCGAGCGGTGTTGACATACCATTTTTCCGGCGTTTCGGTCACCGGATGGTGCAGTTCAAAGTTCTTGATCACCGAGACGCGGACGGTGATATTGCCGGCGATCTCGATCCCGTTGCCGCAAAGCTCACAGTCGCCCATCGACGCGTGGATATCGCCCATGCCGAGCAGAGCGCCCGGAACCTGTACCGGGAAGTACATCCTGCTGCCTTTTTTGATGATCTTGCTGTCCATGTTGCCGCCGTGATCTCCGATCTGTACACAGGCGATCTCTTCTCCGGCCGGCGCGACGCCGATGACGCCGATCATCGGGTCCACTTCCCACTGCAGGTCATTAAAGGTCGCAATGCGGTTTTTGATCGGGATCACCTTGGTACGCGGCTCGCAGGTCTCGACCAGCGGCCCGCCGATGGCACAGCAGACTCCCTGCGGATCGACTTCTACGTCAAGGATATCGACGACCAGCACGTCGCCAGGTTCCGCGCCCTCGACATAGAGCAATCCGGTTGCGAGGTCGGATGTTTCCGCATCCAGATCCGACGGAAAGTCCGCGTCTGTTTTTACCTGGCCGGAATAGCAGTCCAGGGTGCGGAACTGTACGGTTTCTCCGTCTTTTGCCTTGTAGCAAGGTTCATGCTCTTTTGAAAAAGTTCTTACGTATTGATCCAGAATTACCATATGTTTTTCCTCCTGTCGGTGTTTTCTTAACAACATTCTAACCCTCAAGCAAACTTGAGAGTCAAGTGAAAAAATGGGTTTAAAAACAAAAAAAGAAATACTTTTTTGTGGTCATGACCATCGATGTGATCCGGCTTGACTTTGCGGACAGAGTCCGTTACAATGAGACCATCCGAACAGATCATGAGACGAAATGCAGGGAGGAAAACCATGAGTTCCGCACAGCAGATGTACAAAATCGGAGAATTCGCGAAGCTGACCGGGCTTTCGGTCCCGACGCTGCGCTATTACGATCAGATCGGACTGCTTTCTCCGGAAGTCAAGCTGATGAACGGTTATCGGCTCTACGCCGGACGGCAGATGTTCCAGACGCAGTTTATCAGCAATATGAAATCCGTAGGGCTTTCGCTGGAAGATATCCGGTACCTGGTGCAGCATCCGCAGCCGGAAGTGATCCTGCCGAAGCTGGGGGAACTGCATCGCAAATTGGAGGGCGATCTGCGGCAGATCCGCAGCTTGGAAAAATATTTCCGCATCGGTACGGATCATGCGGAGGTTGTGTTTTCACCAGAAAATATCGAACGCAGTTCGCTGCCCGCGACCTATGCGCTGTGCACCGAAATTGAAGAATTCCACACAGAGGGGATCTTCGCTTACCACGCGCAGGTTTTGCAAAAAAGCCGTGATGAGCTTGGCTTGCGGCAGAACTCCGGCATGCGCATCGTTTTGTATGAAGAACAGGAGCCGAATCGAAAAGGGAAGAACCAGTTGATCTGTCCGGTGGATCTGCCGGAAACGGAGAAACAGAAAAAAGCGGTGCAGTGGTTTCCGAGGAAAAAGACGATCAGCTGCATTTTGCGGAAAGACCATGTTGATTACCGAGAAGAAATCCGGAAACTGCGTGAGTATCTCGAAGCCGAGGGGATGGAGGCGGCGGACAGTCCGCCGGTTGCGGAGGGACTTTTGGATCCGGGGGACCTTGCGGGACAGGATCTGATCCTGGCGCGTCTGCATGTGCCGATCCGATGAAAAACATCGACCCGATTCATCAACCTTGCAAAAAACGAAAAACCGTCGAAGCCGAAAAGAACTTCTGGCGGTTTTGGTTATTTTTTTGCTGTGACAAGCGTCAGCCCATATTGGCGAAACGCTCGACGGCTTTTGTGAAATCTTCGATGGTCTTGTCCGCATCGCCGTGTTCGATGCCGTCCTTGACACAGTGTTTGATATGACCCTCCAGCACGACCTGCCCGCACTTGTGCAGCGCAGATTTCGCGGCATTGATCTGGGAAAGCACTTCTTCGCAGGGCACATCATCATCCACCATACGGTCGATGGCTTTGACCTGACCGATGATCTTGGCGAGTCTTCTGTGCAGATTTTCTGCGTCCATACATTGTCTCATAATAATATCCTCCATACCTATCGGGGTATGTCCCATTATACCGCGAAACGGCCGAAAAAGTCAAGCCGCGATTCCGGGCTGTTTACCAGGAAACGGTTTCTGCCGGTTTTGTGAAAGAGCAGAACGTAGCGGTCGCGTCGGTCAGATAGTAAACGACAGTATTGCCGTCATCCGGATCGTACATGGCCTTGAGGCTCGGATAAGCTTCCAGCATGGAAACTCTGGCTTCTCTGCGGTCATCTTCGACCAGTGTGCCGCAAAGACGGATCCAGGCATCCTGTCCGACCATGGCAGAGATCTCAACTTTGCCGTTCGCGGCGATCTGCTTGGCGACATCCTTGGACTTTCCGGTCTGGATGTAGAGCTTGCCGTCGAACAGATTGACGGTGCCGAACGGTCTGACATGCGGCTGATCGCCGTCAACGGTCGCGATATAGTAAACGCCTGCCTGCTTCAAAAATTCAAGAACCTTTTCCATAATAGTACCTCGCTTTCTTCATTTGTATCGGGATATCTTTATTTTACGCTTCTCGATGTCAAAAATCAAGATGCATCTGCCTTGTGCCGCCCGTCGGCCTGCCGGCCGGGGTTATGGTTGCTGACCAGAAGCGACAGGAAGATCAGCACACAGCCGATGCCCATGCGCAGTGTAAACGGGTCGCCGTAAAACAGCAGAGAAAAGGCGAGGCCGAAGACGGATTCCAGACTTAAAAGAAGGGCCGCGTGGGCGGCAGAGGTAAATCTTTGGGCGAAATTCTGCAGGCCGAACGCGACGGCGGTATTGAGAATGCCGAGATAGAGGATCCCCAGCACCGAGCGCAGGCTGACGGCTTGCTCCGGCAGCCCGCTGAGACAGGCAGTGACGCCCGCGAAGACGGCGGCTCCGAGCATCTGGTAAAACGTCAGCGGAATGATCGCGAAACGCTGCGAGAGTTTTCCTACGAGCACGATCTGTACAGAAAAGATCAGGGCGAAGCCGAGCGTGAGAAAATCGCCGGATTGGATCTTTTGGATATCGCCGAGGCTTAAAAATGCGATCCCGCAGAGCGCCAGCGCCGCGGCCAGATAGCTCTGCAGGGAGATTTTTCTGCGAAAGATCAGCCAGGCGACGAAGGGTGTGAACAGAACGTAGGTCGCGGCCAGAAACGACTGCTTGGTGGTCGTTGTATACTGCAGGGCAAAGAGCTGGACGAAAAGCCCGGCGTATTGCAGGATGCCGAGCGCAAGTCCCCAGCGGACGCAAGCGGCGGCCGCCGTTTTGATCTGCCGGGAAAAGAGAAGTCCCATGCAGAGCGCGGCAAGGCTGAAGCGAACGAAAAGGATCCACTGCGGGGAAACGGTCTCGAGCGCGACTTTCCCGGCGATGAAGCCGCCGCCCCAGATGATCGCGACCAAAAGCAGGAGCAGGTTGGCGGTCTTTGGTGAGAGCTTGGAGGTTTGCTGCAGGGAAGTGTCCGGTTGTGTTTTCATAGTTCGATTCCTTTGCTGTGTAGAATATGACTTGAATATAGCACAAAGGCGTCGGTAAAAGCAAGCTGTCTTTTAACCCTTTTGACGAGACCGCGGAAATTTTGTTTGCGAAAGAGACCGGATAAGCGCAAATAGCGCTTGTCAAGCAGCCGATTCTGTGGTAAACTCTAGAATAGATGCGGGGCATTAGCGCAGCTGGGAGCGCGTTTGACTGGCAGTCAAGAGGTCAGGGGTTCGAGCCCCCTATGCTCCACCATTCATCTAAAGACGTGATCCGAGAGGATCACGTCTTTTTTTTGCATAAAATCCTTGCATTTCCTTGGCTTTTTCCCTGAATTGTGATATAGTTTAATTTGTATGAGTATGTGCAGATCGACGGATACTGAGCGAAGCGTCGGTCATGCAGGAGCCTGGCAAAAGGCAAAAATCGAGATAAATCATTGTGCAGCCTTTCATAAGGAGGAAAACGATATGAAAATAATCTTAGACGGAATGGGTGGCGACCATGCTCCGGCAAGCGTGGTAGAGGGCGCGATCCTGGCCATGAAAGAAATGGAACATGAGATCGTCATCGTCGGTCAGCAGGAACTGATCGAAGCCGAATTAAAAAAACATAAATATGATCATCAGAGACTTTCGGTCGTTGACGCGCGTGAAGTCATCACCAACGACGAGGCGCCGGTGCGGGCAGTCCGGTCAAAGAAAGACTCTTCGATCGTCCGCGGCATTAACATGGTCAAGGACGGTGAAGGCGATATCTTTATCTCCGCGGGCAGCACGGGCGCGCTGCTCTGCGGCGGTCTGTTCATCCTCGGCCGTATCCGCGGGGTGGATCGTCCGGCGCTGGCATCGATTTACCCGATCATCGGCGGGCAGGCGTCTCTGCTGGTCGACGCAGGCGCGAACACCGAGTGCAAACCGGCAAATCTGTTGGAATTTGCGGTGATGGGCAGCATTTATATGGAAAAAGTCATCGGCCGCAAGAGTCCGCGCGTCGGATTGGTCAATGTCGGCGAAGAAGCAAAAAAAGGTTCGGCCCTGACCAAGGTGACCTACGAAATGCTTTCGGAGAGCAATCTGAACTTTGTCGGCAATGTAGAGGCCCGCGAGGTGCCGAAAGGAGCCTGCGATGTCATCGTGACCGACGGCTTTACCGGAAACGTCATCCTGAAGCTGACGGAAGGACTTGCGTGGAACATCCTGCAGGTCATCAAGCGTAAATTTACCGAGGGCATCAAAGCCAAGATGGGAGCGGCGCTTTTGATCGATAAGCTGAACGGGTTCAAAAAAGAATTCGACTATTCCGAATACGGCGGCGCGCCGATCCTCGGCGTCAAGGGACCGATCGTCAAAATGCACGGTTCTTCCAGCGCCAACGCGGTAAAGAACACCATCTTAAAAGGCATTCCTTATGTGACCGAGAACGTTGTAAAGACCATTGAAAATTCGGTTCTGGAAGTTGAGGAGAGCACATTAATTGAAAATTAGAGAATTTGAGCAAAAGATCGGGTACCGGTTCCGAAACAAAGATTATCTGGAGACTGCGCTGACGCACAGCTCTTTCAACCGAGAAAAAAACACCAAGCACAAGGACAACGAACGGCTGGAGTTTCTGGGCGACGCGTTCTTTGACGCGGTGATCAGCGTGGAACTCTTTGAGCGCATGCAGCATGTGACCGAGGGAAAGCTGACCAAAACGCGCGCGCTGATCGTCTGCGAGAGCGCGCTGGCGGAAGTCGCCCGCGGCTATGATCTGGGCAGCTATCTGAACCTCGGACACGGAGAGGCGACCGGAGGCGGCCGCGACAAGGAGTCGATCTTAGCAGACAGTATGGAAGCGGTGATCGGCGCCATTTTTATGGACGGCGGCTTTGAAGCCATGCAGCAGTTTGTGACGCGGTCATTTTCCAAGATCATCGATAAAGCCGTGGAGGGCAAACTGTTTTCCGACTATAAATCGGAAGTGCAGGAGGTCCTGCAGAGCAAGGGCAAGCCGGTGACCATCGCTTATCTTACCGACCGCGAAGAAGGACCGGCTCACGACAAGACCTTTTATATGCATCTTTCCTGCAACGGCAAGGTGATGGGAAAAGGCGTCGGCAAGAGCAAGAAAGAGGCAGAACAGAACGCAGCAAAACAAGCATTGGAAATGCTTGAGAGGAGAGAAAACACAGATGTATTTTAAGCGCATAGAAATGCACGGATTTAAGTCCTTTGCGGAACCGGTGGTGATCGACTTCCATGAGGGTGTGACCTGTATCGTCGGCCCGAACGGAAGCGGCAAAAGCAATATCAGCGACGCGATCCGCTGGGTCCTGGGAGAACAGAGTCCGAAAATGCTGCGCGGCGGCAAGATGGAGGAAGTGATCTTTGCGGGGACCGCGAGCCGAAAATCACGCGGCATGGCGGAGGTTACGCTGGTCATCGATAATTCCACGGGGATTTTGGATATCGACTACAACGAAGTAGCCATTACCAGAAGGATGTACCGTTCCGGTGAAAGCGAATATCTGATCAACAACAATCAGTGCCGCCTGCGGGACATTAAAGAACTCATCATGGACACCGGCATCGGCGTGGACGGCTATTCCATCATCGGACAGGGCAAGATCGCCGATATCGTCAGCAGCAAGCCGGAGAGCCGACGGGAGATCTTTGAAGAAGCTGCCGGCGTGGTGATGTACAAGAGCAAAAAGAGTGAAGCGGAACGCAAACTCGAAAGCACCAACGCGAATCTGGAACGCGTCAACGACATCGTCAGCGAGATCGAAGGACGGATCGACGGACTGCGTGAGGACAGCGTCAAGGCGAAGGAATATCTGGAACTGCGCGAAAAATACCGGGAGCTGGAGATCAATATCACCTTAAAGAACGTGGAGCGTCTGGAAACTTCCAACGAAACGATCCGCAGCGACGTGCAGGCGCTCACAGAATCTGTGAACGCGCTCGGCGAACGGAAAAAAACGCTGGATACCGAGATCGCCGCGGACCGGCAGCAAAATGAAAATCTGGAGCAGCTCGGCAATGAAGCCAGAGACCGGCTCATGGAAAAGATCGAGGAACTCAATCGCCTGACGAACAAAAGCCAGCTGGATCAGGAACGGCTGCACGCGATGGAGCGGGATACCGTGCGGATCCAAGGCGAGATCGCGGACTGCGAGCAGAAGCTGAAGACAGAACGGCGGAGCGAAGCGGAGCTTGCCGCGCAGCAGGAGGAGCTTTCCAAAGGTCTTGCGGAGGAAGAACAGAGCTTGCAGCAAAAGATACAAAGCTATAACGAAGTGACCGCGCAGATGCTGAAGCTTTCCGATCACATCGAAGACCTGCGCAGCGATATGTTTGAAAGACACAGCCGCGCCGCGTCAAAACGCAGCGAAGCCGGGAGCATGGAGAGCTATCGCGAGTCCATGCAGAAGCGTAAGGCACAGCTGCTTGCAGAAGACGCGGAGATTACCGAAAGTACTCGCCAGCAGCAGGAAAACAGACAAAAGGATCTTGCGGCAAAGACGGAAGCAGAAACCGCAGTCCGGGAGCTGAAAACAGCGGCACAAGAGACCCGGGATCAGATCCGCAGCCTGACGCAGGAGATCGCGGAGGCTTCCAAAGAACTGGATGATCTGCGGATCCGCGGCAGTCAGCTTTCCGCGCGCAAGAAGACCATGGAAGAAATGGAGCATAATTACGAGGGCTACAACGGAGCCGTTCGTTTTATCATGAAAGCAGGGATCTCCGGCATCGAGGGCGTTGTCGGAGACCTGATGAAAGCGCCGACAGGCTATGAAACGGCACTGGAGACGGCGCTCGGCGGAGCGATGCAGAACATCGTCTGTCAAAAAGACGATCATGCGAAACAGGCGATCCGCCTGCTCAAGACAAACAAAGCGGGCCGTCTGACGTTTTTACCGATGGAATCGGTGAAAGGCGCGCAGAGCACGGTGCCGGACGGCGTTTGTCGTCATGCCGGATACAAAGGCATGGGCTGCGAACTCGCGGTATTTGATCCGAAGTACCAGGGGATCTTCCGTTATCTGCTGGGCAGAGTCGCCATCGTCGATAATATGGACAGCGCGGTCGCGCTTTCCAAGATCGCCGGAAACGGCATCCGTTTCGTAACGCTGGACGGAGAAGTCATCAATGCCGGCGGCGCGATCACCGGCGGAAAGTATAAAAATGCTTCCGCAAATCTGCTGGCGCGCAAAAGCGAGATCGACGAACTGACGAAACAGGTGAAGACGCTGCTGACGCAGTATGAAAGCGGAAAGCAGGAAAACCGGGAACGGCAGGAGCGGCAGGAAAAACTGACCGCCGAGCTGCAGCAGACGGAGGAGGAACGCAGAAAGAAAGAATTGGAGATCACCGCGCTGGACGCCAAATTGGAAGCGCAGAGCGACAGCACGCGCAGCGCCGAGGAGGCGAAGAAGAAGCACAAAGGCGAGCTTTCCTCCATTGAGCACGAATACGCCAAGATGGAAACCGTGATCGCGGAGATCCTGCAGGAAGCGGAACAGGCGGAAGCGCAGACTGCCGAACTGGAACAGCAGATCGCCGCGGAAATGAAGCAGCTGGAAGCTGCCAAGCTCCGGACGGAGCAGGCCAACGAGGCGATCACAAGAGCCAGGATTGCCAGACAAGAGAAAGAAAGTAAGTTCGACGCAGGTCAGGGACTTCTTGACCGGGTGCGCAGCGCAGCCGGAGATTTCCGGCAGCAGATCGCCGAGCGGAGACAGAAGCTGGCGGATATGGAACGCGAACAGCATGAGATCCTGTTCAGTTCGGACAACGGGCAGGAACTTTTCGAACAGCGCAGCGGGGAAAAGGCTGAACTGGAAGACTATATCGCAAGACTTTCCACCCAGAAGAGCGCATTGACCGTGAGCCTTAATGCCAAGACGGACGAGCAGGCTTCGATGGGCGAGAAGCTCAACGCGTATCAGGATCAGAAGTACCAGCAGGAGATCAAACTTGCCAAAAATGAGACCCAGCTGGATACGCTGAAGGAGAAACTGTGGGAGGAATTCGAAATTTCCTACGCGCAGGCCGTGACATTCAAAAAAGAAGATTTCGTCATGAGTACGGCGACCAAAGAAAGCCGAGAAGTCAAGAACCGGATCCGCGAGCTCGGCGATGTCAATGTCGGCGCGATCCGGGAATATGAACAGGTCAGCGAGCGCTACCGCTTCTTGACGGAACAGCGGGCGGACATTCTGAACGCGATGCAGGAACTGCAGACCATCATCGCCGATATGGACAAGACCATCAAGACCAAGTTCAAAGAAAACTTCGATCAGGTCGTGATCCACTTTGAAGCCATCTTCAAAGAACTCTTCGGCGGCGGACAGGCAGAGCTGCGGCTGGATGACGAAAATAATCCGCTGGAGGCGGGCATTGAGATCATCGCGCAGCCGCCGGGCAAGAAACTGCAGAACATCAACCTGATGTCGGGCGGCGAAAAAACGATGACTGCCATCGCGCTGATGTTCGCGGTGCTGAAGACAAAGCCGACGCCGTTCTGCATCCTTGATGAGGTGGAGGCAGCGCTCGATGACGCGAACATCGACCGTTTCGCCAACTATCTGAAGAATTTCCACGAAATTCAGTTCGCGGTCGTCACACACCAGAAAGTCACGATGGAACACGCGGACGTACTGTACGGCGTAACGATGCCGGAACAGGGCATATCCAAAGTCATTTCGCTGCGTCTGGGCGATGATTTCGAACTATAAGGGAAAAAAGGGGGACAAGATGTCATTATTTAAAGAAAAAAAATCTTTCTTCGGCAGACTTTCCGAAAGGATCACCGATACCATCATGCTGCGCGGACAGGTCGACGAGGAACTGATGGACGAGCTGGAAGAAGTGCTGATCACCTCCGACATCGGCATGGACACTACGATGAAGATCATGGAGCAGCTCCGCGAAGCAGTCAAAAAAGAACATATCTCACAGCCGTCGGAAGTGACAAAGGCATTGCAGCGCATCATGACCGCGGCGGTCGATAAAGGGGAAGCACAGAAGCTATGTCAGGATACGCCGCTAGTCATTCTGATGATCGGCATCAACGGCGGCGGCAAGACGACATCCATCGGCAAGCTGGCGCATCGCCTCAAAAAAGAGGGCAAGACCGTCATGCTCGCCGCGGCGGATACGTTCCGGGCGGCGGCAGCCGAGCAGCTTGCGGTCTGGGGCGAACGGAACGGCGTCAATGTGGTCAAGCATCAGGAAGGCGCGGATCCGTCGGCGGTCATTTTTGACGCCATTCAGTCCGCGAAAGCAAAAAATATCGACGTGCTGATCTGCGACACCGCCGGCAGACTGCAGAATAAAAAGAATCTGATGAACGAACTGGAAAAGATGAACAAAGTGATCTCCAGAGAATACCCGGACGCGAAACGCGAAACCCTGCTGGTCTTGGACGCCACGACCGGGAAAAACGCGGTATCGCAGGCACAGGAATTCGGTCAGGTAGCGGACATCACCGGCATCGTGCTGACCAAGCTGGACGGCACAGCCAAGGGCGGCATTGCCGTGACGATCGCGGACGAATTCGACATGCCGATCAAGTTTATCGGCGTCGGCGAGGGCATCGAAGACCTTGCGGAATTCGTACCGGAGCAGTTTATAGGAGGAATTTTCAATGAGTAAACCGATTGTAGCGATCGTAGGCCGTCCGAATGTCGGAAAGTCTACGTTCTTCAACAAGATCATCGGCAGAAGGGTTTCCATCGTCGAAGATACGCCGGGCGTGACGCGCGACCGGATCTATGCGGAGGCGGAATGGAACGGCGTCCATTTTGCACTGATCGATACCGGCGGCATCGAACCGTCGAGTGCGGATGTGATCCTTTCTCAGATGCGGGAGCAGGCGCAGGTCGCCATGGATATGGCGGACGCGATCCTCTTCATCGTGGACGGCAAGGACGGGCTGACGCACGCGGACCGGGAAGTTGCCAATATGCTGATGCGCACCGGCAAAAAAGTCATCCTGGTCGTCAACAAGGTCGACGCGCCGTGGAAACTGCCGGACGATTTCTATGACTTCTACGAATTGGGGCTGGGTGAACCGATCCCGATCTCCGCGGTCAATATGCTGAACTTCGGCGATGTGCTGGATGAGATCGTAGCCAGCTTCCCGGATGATCTTTACGAGGAAGACGAGGATGTGACCAAGATCGCGGTCATCGGCAAACCGAATGTCGGCAAGTCTTCCCTGATCAACTGCCTGCTCGGCGAAAAACGCGTGATCGTTTCCCCGATCGCCGGAACGACTCGTGACTCTATCGATACGCCATTTGAAAAGGACGGCAAGAAATATATCCTCATCGATACGGCCGGTATCCGCCGCAAGTCCAAGGTCAACGAGGACATCGAGCGGTACAGCGTCATCCGCGCGGTCGCGGCCATTGAGCGCTGCGATGTCTGCCTGCTGATGATCGACGCCGCGGAGGGTCTGACCGATCAGGATAAAAAGATCGCCGGCGTGGCGCATGAGGCGGGCAAGGGCATCGTCATCGTGGTCAATAAATGGGATCTGATCCAAAAAGAGACCAACACTATGCGCGACTTCAAGCGGCTGATCGAAGCGGATATGCAGTTCATGTCCTACGCGCCGTCCGTCTTTATTTCCGTAAAAGACAAGCAGCGCGTCAATCAGGTCATCGCCATGGCGGAATATGTATCCGAAAAGCGCGCGCTGCGCGTTCCGACCGGACAGCTGAACAGTCTGATCCAGGATGCGATCCTCATGAAGCAGCCGCCGTCGGATAAAGGAAGACGACTGAAAATCTACTATGTGACACAGGTCGGCGTGAAACCGCCGCTGTTCAGCTTCCAGATCAACCGGCGGGAACTGATGCATTTTTCATATTCCCGTTATCTGGAAAACAAGATCCGCGAGGGCTTTGGTTTCGAGGGGACCTCGATCAAATTCGTATTCAGAGAAAAAGGAGAATCGGTAGAATAGATGCAGGTTGATTTATATGATGTGCTCGCGATCCTTGCGGCATATCTCATCGGAAACATTTCACCGGCGATCATCTTAGGAAAGATCCGCGGGGTCGACATTAAAAAAGAGGGCAGCGGAAACGCCGGGACGACCAACGTCCTGCGCGTGCTCGGCAAAAAAGCCGCGATGATCACGCTGGTCGTGGATATCCTCAAAGGCTTTCTGGCTGTACGTCTGGGTATGCTGTGCGGTTATGAGATCGGATCACTGTGCGCGCTGGCGGTATTCTGCGGCCATATCTGGCCGTGCCTGTACCGCTTCAAAGGCGGCAAGGGCGTAGCGACCGCGTTCGGCGCGCTGCTGTCCATCAATTGGATCTTGGGACTGACGGCGCTGACGATCGTAGCGATCGGCCTGTTCGCCAGCAAGCGGATGTCGGTCGGTTCGCTGATGGGAGCGATCACGTTCCCGCTCGTATGCCACATCCTGGAACCGGATTTTATGGCTGTCGGCACCGTGATGGCGCTGATCATCCTGTTCAAGCACCGGACGAACATCGTGCGGCTTCTGCACGGCGAAGAACCGCCGATGGGGATTTTTAAGAAGAAATAACAAGATAAAATAGAACAAAGTCCACTTGAGGAATTGGAGAAAAAGATGGATGAAAAAAATAGAATCGCGGTCATCGGAGCCGGGAGCTTCGGTACTGCACTGGCGATGACGCTGATCGGAAAAGGTCATGAAGTGACACTCTGGGCGCGCCGTCCGCAGCAGATCGAAGAAATGCGGCTCACCCGTCAGAACGCGCATTATCTTCCCGGCGCGCTACTTCCCGGAGCACTGTGCTTTACCGATGATCTGGAGCAGGCGATCGCCGGAAAGGATCTGATCCTGATGGCCGTTCCGACGCAGACTTTTCGCAGCGTTTTCACACAGGCTGCGGCTTATCTGGATCCGCGGATCCCGGTCGTCAATGTCGCCAAGGGCATTGAGAAGGGCAGCATGCTGCGGCTTTCCGAGGTCGCGCGGCAGGTCCTGCCGGATGTAAGATACGCGGCCCTGTCGGGACCGTCCCATGCGGAAGAAGTCGCCCGTGCGCTTCCGACCACGGTCGTGGCCGCGAGTGACGACCATGCGCTGGCGATGAAAGTGCAGGATATCTTCAGCACAGACCGCTTCCGTGTCTACACCAATGAAGATCTGATCGGCGTCGAACTGGGCGGGGCGCTCAAAAATATCATCGCGCTGGGGGCCGGCATTTCGGACGGCCTGAAATTCGGCGACAACGCCAAGGCTGCGATGATGACCCGCGGGATCACCGAAATGACGCGGCTGGGTCTGGCGCTGGGAGCCGAGGCGGAAACCTTTGCGGGACTGGCCGGGATCGGCGACCTGATCGTGACTTGTACCAGTATGCACTCCCGCAATCGGCGCTGCGGCATCCTCATCGGCGAGGGAAAGAGCGTGGCGGACGCGTCGGCGGAAGTCGGCATGGTAGTCGAAGGACTTTCCACGGCGGAGGCGGCAACCGCGCTTGCCGAAAAGCTGAACGTCGAAATGCCGATCACACAGTGCATTTATCATATGATCCAAGGGAGCGTCAGCGCGCAGGAAGCGGTGGATCTCCTGATGGGCAGAGAACGAAAAAAAGAAAATATCATTTTGTGACCGACAGGTAAGATCCATACCTTCGGCAGCAAGATTTGGGAGAACAACATTGACAGAGAACAAAACTTTTCATATCACAACCTTTGGATGCCAGATGAACGAGCATGACTCGGAAACCCTTGCGGGGATGCTTCTGGCAAAGGGATACCGACCGGCGGCAGAGCGCAAAGACGCGAACATTGTGATCTTCAACACCTGCAGCATCCGTGAAAACGCCGACAAACGCTTTTTCGGAACGCTGGGACAACTGAAAAAGAAAAAAATGGAGCTGGGCGAAAACTTTACCGTCTGCGTCTGCGGCTGCATGATGCAGCAGCAGCACATCATCGACACCATCAAGGCCAAATACCCATGGGTCGATGTGATCTTCGGAACGAACAATCTGCATCAGCTGCCGGAACTTCTGGACAATCTCTACCGCGAAAAAGCAAAGCAGCTGGAGATCTGGCCGGACGGCGGGGAGATCATCGAGGGTCTGCCGGCGAAACGTTTATATAAGCATAAAGCCTTTGTCAACATCATGTACGGCTGCAACAACTTCTGCACATACTGCATCGTGCCGTACACCCGCGGCAGGGAGCGCAGCCGCAGACCGGAGGACATCATAACCGAGATCAAACGGCTCGTGGAGGACGGCGTGAAAGAAGTGATGCTGCTGGGACAGAACGTGAATTCCTATCGCGGCGTCAGTGCCGAGACCGGGCAGCCGGTCGATTTTGCCGATCTGATCGAGCAGATCAACGCGATCGAGGGACTTGCGCGGATCCGCTTTATGACCAGCCACCCGAAGGATATTTCGGATAAGCTGATCGCCGCGTACGGCACCTGTTCGAAATTATGCCATTACATCCACCTGCCGGTGCAGGCAGGTTCCAGCAAGGTACTCAAGGAGATGAACCGTCATTATACACGGGAAAGCTATCTGGAAAAGGTGCGGAAACTCAGAGCCGTCGATCCGGACATCGCGATCTCGACGGACATTATCGTGGGCTTTCCGGGGGAGACCGAGGAAGAGTTCGCGGAGACCCTGAGCCTCTGCGAAGAAGTGCGCTATGATTCGGCGTTTACGTTCCTGTATTCTGTTCGCAAGGGAACGCCGGCCGAAAAGTTCGAGGACCAGATCCCGGAAGAAGTCAAACATGAACGCTTCAACCGTCTGGTGGAAGTCATCAACCGTATCTCCGCCGAAAAGAACGCGGCCTATATCGGACGCATCGAGAACGTGCTTGTCGACGGACCGTCCAAGCATAATTCCAAGACCTACGGCGGTCGGACCGAGAGCTTCAAACTCGTGAACTTCGAAGGCCGCCCGGAAATGATCGGGCAGATCGTAACCGTGGAGATCACCGACGCCAACACCTTCAGCCTCGTCGGCCGCGTCATGGAATAGGATTAAGATGGAAAAATGAAAAATCCGGATGCAGGTTTTCTGTTTTGATGTATAAACTTGCTATCAAATCGAGGTTTTCGGCAAAAAAAAGCATGGCTTGCCGAGACCTTGGAGATTCCCTTGAATAAGATTGTGAATTACAATAACGATATTAAAAATAAGCTGTTATAAAAAACAACAAACTTAAAATAATAGTGAAATTTGATTTGAAAAACGGCTTCTATGAGGGGAAAAAGAGCGGACAACTGCCTGAACAATGCTTTTTTTTGCAGAAAACGGCAATTTAGATCTAGTGCTATACATCAAACAATTTTTGGTGTCGTTTTGAGGCGAGCGGGCAGAGGCGGCGTTGCGGAAAAAAATTGCAGGCTGAACGACAAAGTGCATGTCGGACAGCCTGCTTTTTTGTGTGGTTGTGGCTGTGCCGGAGCACAAAACCGGCGCAGCCACGGGGATTATGGGTAAATTTTGTTTTGAACGATGGATTCAGCGGACCGCGCAGGCAGCGCTGGGCATGCTGGGTATCCTGGCCGCACCGGATGCAGCGGTCAGGCCGGATGTGTCAGCACACAAGGGCTCAGCGGTCCTTGAGTTTGGCTTGTTTCTCCGGGATGTTGGAGATGATGACCGCCGCGAAAATGGTGCAGCAGCCGATGATCTCTCTGCCGCTCATGACTTCGTGCAGCAGGAGAACGCCGAACAGGACGCCGAAGACGGATTCCAGGCTCAGGAGCAGGGAAGCGACGGTCGGTTCCGCATCGCGCTGCGCAACGATCTGCAGCGTATAGCCGACGCCGCCGGAGATGCAGCCTGCGTAGAGGATCGGGATCGCGCAGGTCAGGATGGCTTCCAGGCTCGGCGTTTCAAATATAAACATGCCGATGCAGCCGAGCAGACCCGCAGTCAGGAACTGGACCAGCGAGATCTTGACGCCGTCGCTGTCCGCGACAAAGTGGTCACAGGCCAGGATATGTACTGCGTAGGCGACTGCGCAGAGGATGACAAAGAAGTCCCCTTTGGAGACGCTGCCGAAGCCGTTCGGCATCGCCAGCAGGTACAGACCGATGACGCCCAAAGCGACGCACAGCCACATGATCGGGCGGACACGTTTCCTTAAAAACAGACTGAAGACCGGAACGACCACGACATAGAGGGTGGTGATAAAAGCCGCCTTGCCTGCGGTCGTGTAAACACAGCCGAACTGCTGGAGGATACAGGCAGTGAACAGGGCAAGCCCGCAGCAGACGCCGCCGCGCAGGATCTTACGGTTTTCCTCTTTCTTTTCCGGGGCGAAGAGCGGACCCTTGCCGCGGTTTAAGATCAGAACGACCGGTATCAGAACGATCGCCGCGCACATCAGCCGCAGCCCTTGGAATGTGAACGGGCCGACATGCTCCATGCCGCTGACCTGAGAGACGAAAGACGCGCCCCATACCGCAGCGGTCAGCAGGAGCAGCAGATCTGCCTTTAATTTTTGATTCATCGTAATAGTTCTCCTTTCCGTTTTGCAGCCTGCCGAAGCTGATAGATGCGGACGGCAAGCGAAAGATTCATATAAAATTCATGCTCGGTGTCATGCTCGATGCGGATGGCTTCCCGCATCCGCGCCAGCTTGTAGCGGATCGTGTTCTGATGGCAGCCGAAGATCTCCGCCGCCCGTGCAATGTCTCCGCCGGCGCGTTCCAGCGCGATCGCGGTGTCGATGTAATCCGGACGGTCATAGAACGGAGCAAGATAACGCTCCATGTATTCGCCGAGCTCGGAAGAATGATAGTCGGTGACGAGGATCTCGTAGACGCCGAGTTTGTCGTAATCGGTGATGTTCTTTCCCTCTGCCAAAGAGGCCAGGTAGGTATTGTAGCTTTCCTTGAAGCAGCGGTCCAGACTTTCGAACGGTTTGTGGACACGGCTTAAGCAGCAGTAAAACCCTTGCTTTCTGTCCGTCAGATTGAGGTAGGACAGGATCTCATCGAGAATGACGCGGAACGTTTTTTTATCGTTCTTTGCGGCCGTGAGAATAAGGAAGATGCCGTTCTGATACGGCGTGATCATGGCCTTGTCGCCGAGGCTGCGGTTCAGATAAAAGTTTTTGCAGTAACGGTCGATGTTGTTTTGAAAATCCTCACTTTCCTGGGTAAGAAAGACCGTGAGACAGTGGTCCTTAAAGGACAGCGACAGATTCTTGGCGATGGTGTAGACCCGGTTCTGCGGCATATCCGCGCGGATCATGCTGTCGATGTTCTCAGAGGTCAGGAGATTGCGGTCATCCGTCTGCAGCGCGTCGGAGATCTCATAGATCAGATTTTCATAATAGATCTCTTTGCCGAACTGAAATACCGGAAGTTTGTGCCGATCCGCGAATTCCAGCACTTCGGGCGGAAGCTCGGGATAGAGGATCGACTTGAATCCGATCCCGGCGGCGCCGTAACTGCAAAGCGTGCGTACCATCGGCAGGATCTCCTCCGGTTTATGCAGACAGTACTGGTAGAGAAAGCTGCAGAGCACGAAGTCGCCGGGCGTGAACGTCGGCAGAAATTCATCGATAAACTCCGGCATCAGCTCATAATCCAGAATGCCCATGCCGGAAACTTTTTTGTCCAGCCCTTTGGAACCGGCAACCAGATGCAGATGCGTGAAGCACTGCAGTTTCATCAGGTCTCGTACGGTCAACGCCATCTTGGTATCCTCCTGTTTCCCTTTTATTGTACTCTATTTTTTATCTAAGGTGTTTGTAGGAAATTACAAATATTATACGATATCTTATTAAATTTTACAAGGGTCTGCTTTCTTGAAATAACCATACTAAAACCGCGGAAGCCGCATATATATACCAATAGAAAAATATTGCAGGGATCGCTGCAGGCAGTCTGTTACGGAGGGGTTAATGATATGATCAGTCGGACAATATATGATGAGATTGGAAAACGCGCGGGCGGCGATATTTATATCGGAGTCGTCGGACCGGTAAGAACCGGAAAATCTACTTTTATCAAGCGTTTTATGGATGTTCTGGTGTTTCCGAATATGGTGAACACTTATGAGAAGACGCGGGTCATGGATGAACTGCCCCAGAGCGGCGAGGGCAGGACGATCACCACGACCGAGCCGAAGTTCATCCCGCCGGATTCGGTGCTCGTATCGGCCGGAAACGGCGTGCAGATGCGGGTGCGGCTGGTGGACTGCGTCGGCTATCTGGTCCCGGGCGTGCTGGGCGATAAGGAAGACGGCGAAGAACGCATGGTATCCACGCCGTGGTCGGAAGAAAAAATGACCTTCGGCGAAGCGGCCGAGATCGGCACAGAAAAGGTGATCCGCGAGCATTCGGTCGTCGGCGTGGTCGTGACCACCGACGGCAGCTTCGGAGAACTGGCGGCCGAGAACTTCCGCGCGGCAGAAGAAAAAACCGTCGCGCAGCTCAAGGAGCTGCAGAAGCCGTTCGTGATCGTCCTCAATTCCGCGACGCCGCAGAGCCCGAAGACGCGGGAGCTTGCCGCACAGCTCGAGGAAAAGTATCAGGTGCCGGCCCTGGCGCTGAACTGCCAGCGCATGAACGAAGAAGACTTTGATCTTTTGTTCCATCGCCTGCTGCTGCAGTTCCCGGCCTGCGAGATCGACTTCATGCTGCCGGGCTATCTGGACGCGCTGCCGGGCTCCCACTGGATCAAGGCAACGATGATCGAGCACATCCGCAGCTGGATGGGAGAATTTGAGACCATCGGGCAGGCCGCGGATTCCTGTCGGCAGATCGTGGACGGAACCGTGATCCGCGATATCCGTATTGAAAAGGCCGATCCGGCAGAGGGCATCGTGATCCTCAGACCGGAACTGGAAGAAGGCCTGTATTACAAGGTCATCGAGGAACTGATGGGCGCACCGGTCGAGAACGACAGCCAGCTGTTTTTCCTGCTGCGGGAATACGCCGAGGCTAAAAAAGCCTATGACGGCATCCGCAGCGCGCTGGAAGAAGCGGAACGCTGTGAGTACGGCATTGTGGCGCCGAAGCTCTCCCAGATGGTCCTGGAAAAACCGGAAGTGTTCAAGCAGGGCAGCAAATACGGCGTGCGTATGAAAGCCAAAGCACCGTGCCTGCACATCATCAAAACCAGCATCACCACCGAGGTATCTCCGGTCGTCGGCAGTGAAAGCCAGTCTGTCGATCTGGCCCGCAACCTGACAGAACAGTTCGCAAATGGGGAAAATGAAATCTGGGAGACGAACCTTTTCGGCAAGAGTCTGAAAGAAATGGTCACGGAGCAGATGGCGAGCAAGGTCAGCAACGTTCCGGAAAACCTGCGCGGCAAGGTACAAAAATCCCTGCAGAAGATCAGCGACGAAGGAAAAGATTATTTCATCTGCATCATTTTATAAAAGCCAAGGAAAGCGTGCATACTAATCCCATGAAGAATGTACGCACAGGCGAAAAAAGCGCCGGAACAACGAAAACAAAAGAAAAAAGGAGAGCAAGGAATATCTTGATCGTAGCGGTGATGACTTCGTTCATCACCACCTTTATGGGCAGTGCCCTCAATCTCTCCGTTCCGTCGATCGGCAGGGAACTTGAAGTCGGCGGACAGACCGTAGGCTGGGCAGTCACCGTCTATATGCTGACCTGCGCCGCGCTGGCCGTGCCGCTGGGACATCTGGCGGACAGCGGCAGCCGCGAAGCGATCCTGCGTATCGGCCTCGCGATTTTCTGCGGCGCGTCCGCGGGCGCTTATTTTGCGGGAAGCATCGGGATGCTCCTGCTTTTTCGCGGCCTGCAGGGAGTCGGCGCGTCCATGATCTTCAGCACCAACCTGCCGATCCTGGTGGACGCCTTTGACGAGGCGCAGCGGGGCAGGATGCTGGGGTATGCGGCCTGCGCCAATTATCTGGGCTTGTCGGCGGGACCGGTGCTGGGCGGTATCCTGAACAGCAGCTTCGGCTGGCGTTCTGTGTTTTTCTGCACGGCAGCGGTTTCTGTACCGGCGCTTTTCACGGCGGTCTTCGGTATCGGCAGGAAACAGCGGAAAGATCCGACGCAAAAAGAGCGCGAAGCAGCACAAACTCGCGGAAAGGCCGACTATGACTTTATCGGAAGCGTGCTCTTCGCCGCGGCAATGACGGCGTCGATGTACGGACTTTCGGGTATCGGACAGGGAAGCCGCGCGATCCTGATCCTGCTCTTTGGAGCGGGCCTTTTTTGGCTGTTCCTGCACATAGAAAGAAAGCGCCGGGACGCCGTGCTGCCGCTGCGGCTGTTTCAAAAAAATCCGCCGTTTTTGTGCTCCAATTTGGCGGCGATGATCAACTACGGCGCGAATTTCAGCGTGACCTACCTGCTGGCGCTGTATCTGCAGATCGTGCAGGGCTATACGCCGCAGACTGCAGGCTTTATCATGCTCTGCCAGACGGCGGTCATGGCGCTGCTGGCTCCCTGGATGGGCAAGCTGTCGGATCGGTACTCCCCGCATCTTTTATCCGCCGTGGGCATGGCCGTTTCTGCCTGCGCGCTGGGCGGCTTCTTTCTTTTGTCCCAAGATCCCGCCTTGTGGCAGATCCTTTTGGGACTGACCGTCTGCGGCATCGGCTTTTCTTTTTTCTCTACTCCCAATACCAACGCTGTGATGTCTTCCGTCAAAAAAGAAGATTACGGACTGGCGTCTTCCGTGCTTTCGACCATGCGCTCCGTCGGGCATACCGGCTGTATGGCGCTGGTGACCGCCGCGGTCGGGATCTATCTGGGAAATACGGCGCTCGCGGACGCCGATCCGCGGCTTTTTGTCAAAACCATGCACAGTGTATTTTTGATCTTTGCGATCTTATGTATTCTTGGAATTTTTATGGCAAAAAAACGAAAAGTGTGATAAAATATAAAGATATCTTACCGTGACACAAGGTCATGGTGCGAAAAAGAGACAAGGGGTTTTGAGAAAACACATGAATACCATCTTTATACCGAACAATACCGTGCCGATCCTGGCGGGGCTGTATGCGGTCAATCTGCTGCTGATCTTCGCCGTCATCTTCGCGGAACGAAAAAGCCCGTCGGCAACGCTGGCGTGGATCATGGTCCTCGCTTTTATCCCGATCATCGGCTTCGTGTTCTATATTGTTTTTAACCAGAACATTGCCCGTATCAAGATCAATCGCCTGACGGAGAACGAACGTTATGTCGTCAGCCATGCACTGAAGAAGCAGATGCAGGAGATGGAAGATCCGCGTTACGCGTTTTCCTGTCCGACGACCAAAAACTGGCGGCATCTGATTAAGCTGAACCAGGTCTACGGACATGCCTATTATACCGAAAACAACCGTGTCGAGCTGATCACGGACGGGACCGTGCTGTCAGAAAAAATGATGGATGATATCCGCGCGGCAAAAGAGTCCGTCAATATCGAGTATTTTATCATCAAAAAGGACTTCGTGGGGCTTTCGATGATCAATCTTTTGACCGAGAAGGCAAAAGAGGGCGTCGAGGTGCGTCTGCTGCTGGACGCGATGGGGAGCCGCACGATCAACGAGCGTGTCCTGAAGGACTATCTGAAAGCCGGGGGCAAGGTCGGGTTCTTTTTCCGGCCGAAATTCAAGATCTTCGGACTCAAGCTCAACTACCGCAACCACCGCAAGATCGTCGTCATCGACAAGAAGATCGGCTATACCGGCGGCTATAATGTCGCCCGAGAATATATCGGAAAAAAGAAGAAGTTCGGCTACTGGCGCGACACACACGTGCGGATCACCGGCGACGCGGTCACCGATCTGAACGGCCGTTTCATTCTGGACTGGCGGTTTACCACCAAGGAGCAGATGGATCTCGTTCCGTACACCTTCGGCGAGGAAGAAGACCGCCGGGGAGTCGGCGTGCAGATCGTCTCCTGCGGACCGGAATCGCCGGCCGAAGAAGTCAAACGCGCGATGATGCGCATGATCACGTTCGCCGAAAAGCGCGTTTATCTGCAGACACCGTATTTTGTGCCGGATCCCAGTATTGTCGAATCACTTAAGATGGCGGTGCAGTCCGGCGTGGACGTGCGGATCATGATCCCGCATATGCCCGACCATATTTTCGTTTACTGGGCTACATATTCCTATGTCGGAGAACTGCTCAGATCCGGAGCGCGGGCGTTTATCTACGACGACGGCTTCCTGCACGCCAAGACGCTGGTCGTGGACGGCGAGGTGGGCACGATCGGCTCCACGAATTTCGATAACCGCAGCTTCCGGCTCAACTTTGAGACCAACGCGGTGATCTTTGACCGTGACTTCGCGCAGCAGATGGAGCGGGCGTTCATTCACGACATGACGCATCACGGACATGAGCTGACCTATGCGGATTATCAGAAACGCGGCTTTTTCATTAAGTTTAAAGAAGCGATTTCCAGGCTTTTATCGGATATCCTATGACAACAGACAACAAGGGAGGACTTTATTATGGAAAGTAAACTGCAGTATTATCGGAGAGTCATCAAGGGTGCGAGCTTCGAAAAGTTTTTTAAGGTGCTGGACACGGCGCATGAGCGTTCCGGCAAAAATAAAGTTTATCTGTTCTTTGACATTCTCAGTTCCATGGCACGCTACGGAGCCGGCTACAATGATTATGTCATCTTTGAATTCTGGAATCTGAGCGCTAAGCAGCGGGATACTTATCTGACGCGTTTCCGCAGCAAGAAGCTGATGATGTTCATGAACGACCACAGCTATGCGCATATTTTCAACAATAAGAACGAGTTCAACAAGGTGTTCAAAGACTTCATCGGCAGAGAATGTCTGGATCTGGAAACGGCGACCGATGCGGAAGTCAAGCATTTCTTCGACACGCGCAAGAAGATCTTCGCCAAGATGAAAGACCTTTCCTGCGGCATCGGCTGCGAGCTTCTGGAAACGGAAAAATTCGCGGACAGCGACGCGTTTTTGGCTTATATCAAAGAAAAGCATTTCGCGACGATTGAGGACGTGATCGAAAACCATCCGGACGTTGCCAAGATGTATCCGTATTCCGTCAATACCATGCGGATGATGACGATGATCGACGCCAAAGGCGAGCCGCACCTGATCTACGCGGTCTTCAAGATGGGAAGAGACGGCAGAGTGGTGGACAACTACGGCCTGCACGGACCGGTGGATCTGGAGACCGGGGAGTTCCTCTATCCGGCGCATTCCGGCGATACGACCGCGGGTCAGCATTATACCGAGCATCCGAACACGCACCAGCCGCTGATCGGCTACCATGTGCCATATATGAAGGAAGCGGCCGAAATGGTCAAAAAGGCGGCGCTGGTAGTCCCGCAGATGCGTTATGTCGGCTGGGACGTTGCGATCACGCCGAACGGACCGGCGATCATCGAGGGCAACAACTACTGCGCGCATGACTTCTGGCAGCTGCCGGGACAGACGCCGGGCGGCATCGGCATCATGCCGACGATCCACAAGATCATACCGGAATTTAAATACTGATCAACGAAAGGATGCTGAACCATCATGGGAAAACTCAGATATTATTTTGCTCTTTGGGCCGCGAAGCTTTCTATCATCGCGCTCAAGATCACCAGGCATAACGGCACAAACTTCCCGGGTGTGCTGGCACTGAAACTGTGCCCGGATTTTCTCCGCTACATCGGAAAACCCAAAAAGATCATCGCCGTGACCGGGACTAACGGCAAGACGACGGTTTCCAACCTGCTTTTGGATATGCTGACCGCGGACGGCAAGCGGGTGCTCAACAACAAAATGGGCTCCAACATCAACTCCGGCATCGCGTCTTCACTGATCTACGGCGCGGGTCTGGGCGGCAGATGCAGATACGAGCTCGGACTCTTCGAGATCGACGAACGTTCCGCGCTGCGCATCTATCCGTATCTGAAGCCGGATTATATGCTGATCACCAATCTTTCCCGCGATTCGATCATGCGCAACGGACATCCGGAATACATCCGCGATATCCTGACCCGCTACATCCCGAAAGGAACGAAGCTGATCCTCAACGCGGACGACCTGATCTGCTGCGCGATCGCGCCGGATAATCCGCGTGTGTATTTCGGCATCGAAAAAATGGACGGCGACGTGCAGGAATGTGTCAATCTCATCAACGACCTGCAGATCTGTCCGCAGTGCCATCAGAGACTGGAATACGAATACCGCCGCTACAATCATATCGGCAAGGCCTATTGCCCGCACTGCGGCTTCAAGGCTCCGGCTTATGATTACGCGGGCTGCCGGGTGGATCTTGCCGGCATGCAGATCGATGTCAAAGACAAAGATGGCACGGGCCGGTATCGGTTACTGAACGAAAGCGTCTTTAATATCTACAATGTGGTATCGGCCGTGGCCGTGCTGCGGGAGCTGGGGTACAGCCACGCGCAGATCGAGGGTTTCTTTGAAAGGCTCAACATCGTCGGTTCGCGCTACGACGCCGAAACGATCGGCAGCCGCACGCTTTACCGCTTGCTGGCCAAGGAAAAGAACGCGTTCGCGACGACCCGCGTCTTCGATTACATCGGCGGTCTGGACGGCGACAAAGAGATCATTCTCATGAACAGCTGTCAGGGCGACATGAAGCACTGGTCCGAAAACACCTGCTGGCTGTACGACTGTGACTTTGAATTTTTAAATCATGACAATATCAAAAATATCGTGCTCTGCGGACCGCGGCGGTTCGACCATAAACTGCGTCTGCTGCTGGCGGGCGTTCCGGAGGAAAAGCTTTCTTTCGCGGAAAAGGAGACAGACGCGCCGGGTAAGCTGCAGCTTTTCGCAGACGACCATATCTATGTGCTGTACGGCACGGACTCGATCGCGCTCGGCAAGAAAGTCGCCGGTCAGGTCAGACAGCTGCTGATCGAAAAACAAAAAGAAGAAGAGGGAGGCGCCGCGCATGAAAATTGAAGTTTTATATCCTGAGATCGCCAACCTCTACGGAGATCTTGCCAATGTTACTTACCTTGCGCGCTCCTGCCCGGAGATCGAGGTCGTGGAAACGCATCTTGCGGATGTGCCGCTGTTTGTCAGCGAAAAACCGGATCTGATCTATATGGGAACGATGACGGAGAGCGCGCAGCTTTTGGTCGTCGAAGCCTTGCGCAAACACTTGGACGCACTCAAGGCGCGCATCGATGACGGCACGCTGTTCTGGATCACCGGCAACGCGCTGGAGGTTTTCGGCAGTGAGATCCGCGATGTGGACGGCACGACGGTATCTTGTCTGGGATTGTTCCCGACCGCTGCCAAGCGTGATATGCTGCACCGTTTTAACTCTCTGTATCTGGGAAGCTTCGAACCCGGGGACGAGGCCGCGCCGCTTGCGATCGTCGGCTATAAGAGCCAGTTTACGCATTCCTATATCGAAGCGGACAAGACCGCATCGGCGGTTTATCCGGACGGAACGCCGATCTGGACGACAACCAGAGGGCCGGGCCTCAACCCGGAGACGGCCGAAGAGGGTCTGCGTCAAAATAATTTCCTGGCTACTTATGTGATCGGACCGCTGCTGGTGCTCAATCCGCCGCTGGCCAAGTGGACGCTGCAGAAGATGGGCGTCTCGCAACCGCAGCTTGCGTTTGAAGACGCTGCGATGGAAGCCTATCGCATCCGTGTGCAGGAGTACAGCGATCCGAATACCGGATTTTATTATTGAAAGGAAGGAGCACGCTATGTATCTGAGTGTCGGTGAGATCTCAAAGACTCTGGGCATTTCGACGGAAGCTATCCGTCATTATGTACAGGAAGGCATCATCACGCCGCATAAGAATGCGGAGAACAACTATTGGGAATACTCATCCGATGATTTTATCCGTCTTTCGGATGTGCTGTTTTATCGTTCCATGGGTCTGTCGATCAAAGAGATCAAGGCTATCATGGACGGCGCGCCGGTGAAAGCGATCGGCGATATCATCAAGGGCCGGCGGGCAGAGCTGATCAATATCATCAAAGACACGGTGAACATGATGCAGCGGCTGGACTCCTGGGAGGAATGTTATTGGGAAGAGATCGGCCTGGTCGGAAAGTTCAAGATCGGGCCGATGCCGATCGAATACCGCAGGGAGGATTTTATCCAAGAGGGCGAGCATATCGCAAACTGTCTCAGGCAGTGCTTTGATCTGGACAAGGAGGACTGGATGTGCCTGTCGGTCTCGTTCTACTATAGCCTGACGGAGAAAGAAAAAGGACTGCAGAAGTATTTTTCTTTCAGCGAAACGACACGTCTGAAGATCTGCAACGTAAAGATCAGCGGGATTGAAGAAAAGGCGGATAACTGTCTGATCACGGAAGTGCTGTTCTCGGAAGATCCCGAGAACATGACGGCGCCGATGCTGGCCTACGCAAAAGAGCATGGATTGAAGCTGACCGGCGAGTTTTACGGCAGGGAAGAGACCAACTTCTACCGGGACGGCAAGCGCATGGGACTGTATAAGATCTACGCGCCGATCGCGGACGGAATAAAAAGATGAAAAAGACCTTGACCTCGGGCATGCCCCGAGGTTTATACTTTTTTTGAAAAAACCGATAACTGAAAAGAGTGACAAGGGAGAAGTTAATATCATGAACGGAAACAAACAACAGATCCGTGACTATTTTCTCGCGCAGAAAGACGAGATCTGCACGCATCTGAAGCATTTAATGGAGATCAAAAGCGTCAGTGACGACCGCAAGACCTGCAAAGAAGCGCTGCGGTACGTGATGAAACTGGCAGAGTCTTTGGGCATGAAGACCGCCGTCGGAAAACATGGCGACGTCGGCGTGATCGAGATCGGCGCGGGCGACCTGACACTGGGGATCTTGGCACATGTGGACGTTGTGGACGAGGGCAGCCGCGCAATCTGGAAATATGAGCCGTTTTCTCTGACGGAGAAAGACGGGATGCTCTACGGACGCGGCATCGTTGACGATAAAGGGCCGGTGATCGTCAGCCTTTATGCAATGAAATTCCTGCTGGAACAGGTACCGGAATTTACACGTAAGATCCAGCTGATCGTGGGGACCAGCGAGGAATCCGTCTGGTACGATATGATCCACTTCAAGGAGGAATTTCCGCTGCCGGATTATGGCTATTCACCGGACGGCAATTTCCCGATCTTTAATGTCGAAAACGGTTATATGGATGTGGTTTTGGAATTCACACAGGAACTGCCGGATGTTTATGACGCGTTCCGCAGCGGTTCTTCCGAGAACAGCGTACCGTCGGAAGCAGAGTTTTCCTACTACGGACAGATCCAGCGTTTCCGGGGAAAGGCCGCGCACAGCTCGACACCGGAGCTTGGCGAGAACGCGATGCTCAAAATGGCAGCGTCGCTGTCGGAACCGAAGCCGGACTTTGCCGGATTCCTCTGTGATTTTTTCCCTGCAGGCGTTTACGCGTCACTGCTCCCGCTGGAAAAAGATCCGAATGTAAAGACTGACGGTCCGGTGCTGCCGACTACGATCGTGCCGACGATCCTCAAACAGGAGGGCCGCCGCGTCAGTATCAACTTCAATATCCGGCAGGCGTTTGATATCCCGAACGAGAATATTCTGGCGGCGTTTGAACAGGAAAAGGAAGCCTATCATTACGAGATCCATATCAAAGAAAATCTGTCGCCGATCTTTGTCGACGAACAGCAGCCGTGGCTCACACGCATGAAAGAGGTCTATGAATCTTATGGACAAAAGTGCGAGTTCCTGCCGGCGGCCGGGTGTACCTATGCCAAGACGATCCCGAATTTTGTCAGCTGGGGACCGGTATTTCCGGAGGATCTGGACTGCGCGCACATGGAAAACGAAGAGATCTCTCTTGCCAGCTTCCTGCTGGGCGCGGAGATCTACACCGCTTATCTGTATCAGGAAGCGATCCTGTTGTGATAAAAAAATCTAAAGTAAGAGCAAGGAGGAAATCTTATGAAAAAGTTTGCAGTTATCCTTTTGACCATCTGCCTGATGTCCGTGATGCTCTGCGCGTGCGCTGCCGACAGCGGCGGTATGGACGCAGACACCGAGACGCCGGAACCGAACAATGATTTCTATGACTGGGGTATGGACCACATCAGCATGAAAGACATTTCACCGGACGTGTTCCTGGAAGTGCCGCTGTACCGTCAGGCGTCTTCTTACACCTGCGGCGTGGCCTGCACGATGTCGATCCTGCGCTACGCGGGCTATGACTTTGATGTGAGGGAAGACCGCCTGGCCGCGACGCTGGGCTCCACGCCGGAGGACGGTACAAACTATCACAGCATCGTCGATTACCTGAACAGCGTCTACTATGAGGAAGAAGACAATCTGATGTTTGAAGCAGAAGCAAAGATGGAGATGACGATCGACGATCTGACGGCCTGCCTGGATGAGGGCAAACTTGTTATCTGCGCGTTCCAGGCATGGGGCGATCCAGAAGTTTACGCGGAAGACTATGAATCCGGACATTATGCGATCGTGATCGGCTATGATGATGACAACCTTTACTTCATGGATCCGTCGACCGCCGGTGTCTATACCTATATCCCGAAAACGGAATTTGAGACCCGATGGCACGATTATGACAAGGACGGAAAATGCGAACAGCTCGGTATCATCGTGACGCCGAAGCAGACGGCTTACGACAAGAGCGAAATTTACAAACTGGATTAGAAGAAGGAGACGCGGGATTGCAGCAGAGGATCTTCTGCTGCAATTTCGAAGCGAGGTGACAACATGAAGACGGAACAAAGACTGCTGGAAGAGCTTGCGAAGATCGATGTGGCGAAGCTGACATCCGAGATGGTCAAGATCCCGAGCTATTCTTTTATGGAAGAGCAGGAACGGGAGATCGCCCGCTATATCGGCGATCACTTTACCGCGGAGGACATTGAGAACGAGGTCATCGAGATCGAACCGGGGCGCTATAACGTGACGGCAAAGATCCCGGGAAAAGATCCGCAGCGTGCACGTTCCCTGATGCTTTCCGGGCATATGGACACGGTACCGGCCTATGACTTCGCGGACGCGTTCTCGGGCCGCATCGCGGAGGGAAAGGTGTTCGGCAGGGGAGCCTGCGATATGAAGGGGCCGCTGGCTTCGATGATGGCGGCGATGACGGCGCTGAAACGAGCCGGGATCGAGCTGGAAGGCGATTTATATTTCACCGGGGTCGCGGATGAAGAGGAGCTGGGCAAAGGCGTGAAATACCTGATCCGACACGGACCGCACACCGACGGCGCGATCGTCGGCGAACCGGGCGAGATGATCATTCAGCTGGGACATAAAGGCTTGGAATGGATCGAAGTGACGATCGAGGGCAAAAAAGTACATGGCGGCGACAGCAAGAACGGCATCAACGCCATCCAGATGGCAAGCCGTTTCGTGAACCGTATCTATGAGGATTATGTACCGGTTCTGCAGAGCAGGCGGCATCCGATCCTCGGGGAACCGACGATCAATGTCGGGACTATCGCGGGAGGAGACCAGCCGAGTACGGTGCCGGGGGAATGTGTGCTGAAGCTCGACCGGCGCTGCGTGCCGGAAGAAAGCATCGCGCAGGTTTACGAGGAGTTGGAGGCGATCGCACAGCAGCTCCATGAAGAGGATCCACGCTTTCGTGCGGTGATCCGCGACGTTTTTGAAGGAGCCAATGATATGCCGCATCTGCCGTTTGCTGCCGACCCGCAGGATCCGCTGGTGCAGAGTGTCAAAACGGCCATGCGTCTGGAACGCGAGGCACGTCACGGCGAAAGCTTGCAGGAAGAAACGATCCCGCTCTCCGTCTTTCCGGCCTGGACCGACGCCGGTTTTATGACCAGCCAGACCGACATGACCTGTATCATTTTAGGGCCGGGACAGCTTGGCGTAGCGCATTCCGTCCACGAATGCGTGGAGATCGAGCAGCTGCAGCAGGCAGCCTTTGTCTACGCGATGACAGCAATCGGATATTGCAGGTAGGCATCCCGCTTGAAAGCTGTCATGTGATGGATTTGTGCGCAGACAGTCATGCTTATGTGAAAAAAGTGACAAAATCCGACAAAAAAATCTTGACCCTGTGGCTGCCACAGGGTTTATGATAAACATACAGGTATCGCTGCAAAGCAATCATATTTATAAACTGTTTATTTACTTAATCACACGTTATTGGAGGTAGAACATGGAAAAGAAAGAGAAAAAGACTTGGAATCCCAATCCTTATGTCTTATTGCTGATCATTATCCTGATCTGTGCGATCGCTACCTGGATCGTACCGGCAGGCTCTTTTGAACGCGCATATGATGAAGAACTCGGAAGAAACCTCGTAGTGCCGGGCAGCTTCCAGTACATCGAAGATACGCCGGTCGGCATCACCGGTTTCCTGGAAAGCGTATTCAACGGTTTCTGCGACGCGGCCGACATCATCTTCTTCATTCTGTTCGCGGCAGCTTACGTCAATGTGCTTTCGACTAAGGGCGCGCTGAACGCACTGACCGGATATCTGCTGCGGACGCTGGGGAACAAGGACGTCCTGATCATTCCGGTATTCATGCTGTTATTCGGTATCGGCGGTACGACATTCGGTATGTTCGAAGAAACTTACGCGTTGATCCCGGCGTTCATCGTCATCGCCATCGCGCTCGGCTATGACCGTATCGTCGGCGGCGCGATCGTATTCGTCGGCGTTGCGACCGGTTTCGCGGCAGCGACCCTGAACCCGTTCACGATCGGCGTTGCGTCCGCGGTTGCCGAAGTTGATCTGGTGACCCCGAAACTTCTGGGATTCCGTATCGTATGTTTCATCCTCTTCGAAGCGCTGGCGATCTTCTATGTCATGCGCTACGCGAACAAAATCCGCAAGGATCCGACCAAGAGCGTTATGTACGGCGATCCGAACGCGCTGGCAGGAACCGAAAATATGGGTTCCAAAGAAGAAATCATGAACGCACATTTCTCGACGCAGCATAAACTTGCTTTGATCGGATTTGTTGCTCTGCTCATCATCCTGATCGCGGGCATCATCCTCAAAGGCTGGTATCTGGCTGAGATTGCGACCCTGTTCCTGGTATTCATGGTACTGACCTGCCTGATCTACAAACTGAACAGCGGCGAGATCGCAGAAATGTTCGTTGCCGGCGCAAAGAGCGCGTTATTCGGCGCAATGCTCGTCGGTATGGCGAGAGGCGTTTCCATCGTAATGACCGAAGGAAACATCATCGATACCTGTGTAAACGCGCTTGCAAACGTAGTATCTCAGCTTCCGAGCTCGGTTAACGCCATCGGCATGGTAGTCGTTCAGAACCTGGTCAACTTCTTTATCCCGTCCGGATCCGGACAGGCCGTTGTAACGATGCCGATCCTGGCGCCGGTTGCAGACCTGATCGGTCAGTCCAGAGAAGTTGCGGTCATCGCGTTCCAGTTCGGAGACGGTTTCTCCAACATGTTCTGGCCGACCGCAGTTGCTACCGAATGCGGAATCATGGGCGTAGGCCTGAACAGATGGTATAAATTCATCACGCCGCTGTTCGGAATGATGTTCCTGCTGCAGTGCATCATGATCTGCATCGCGGTCGCAGTCGGGATCTAAGCGGTAACTCATCGGGAAAATTTTTATTCATAATAGAGTCAGCGATACAAAACAGGACAAAGGCCGGTGCCGCGATATGCGCGCCGGCCTTTGTCCTGTTTGCGGCCAATGCGTCCGGCGGCGCAAGGCCCGCAGAGGATGCGGCTGCATAGATCGAACCGGCGCGTATACAGAATTCTTGCAAAATCCAAGGGGCTTTCTGTCGATTTGCATTGAAAAGTGTACAAAAAACAGGTATAATGATATGAGTGCCATTTTTCCGCTTCGCGGCGGCACTGCAATATTTCAGCAAAGCAAACGATGGAGATGTCATGGCGGGCAATTTCGAAAAAAAGGAACACGCGTTTCGGGCGTTCAGCCGAGATCTGAAAACAGATGATTTCCCTCCGGTGCTTTTTTTCTATGGCGCGGAGGATTATCTGATCGACTGGGCGGCAGGGTCTCTCAAAAAAAAATACGTGATGCCGGGAGCGGAGAGCGTGGATTACGTGAAACTGAGTGAAGATCCCGTAACGACCGATCAGATTCTGGAAGCCTGCAACACCTTTTCGATGTTTTCACAAAAGCGGATCATCTGGGTCAAGGATTACGCGCCGCTGCGGAGCGGCAGTGCCAAGGGCTTCGGGGCCGGAGAGCTTGCGAAGCTGAGCGGTTACATCGACAGCCCGAATGAAAGCGCGATCCTGATCTTTTCCTCCGAAACACCGGACGAAAAAAGCGGACTGGTCAAAAAGCTCAAAAAAGACGCAAAGGTCTATGATTTCTGCAAACTGGACCGCACGCAGCTTTTCGGCTTTGCGGAGAAACGTTTTAGATCCGCGGGCGTCAGGATCTCGAGGGAGATGCTGGGGTTTCTGATCGAGGAGACCGGGTATTTCCACAAAGAGACGGAATATCGCATTTCTTCGCTGGCCAACGACATTCAAAAGATCATCGCGCACAGCCGGGACGGGGTCGTGACGGAAGAAGACATTACGATGACGGTCAGCGGTGATCTGGATACCTTTGTTTTTAATTTTCTGGATGCCATCAGCATGGCAAAGAAAGATACAGCGTTCAGTCTGCTGCACAATATCCTGACGGCCGGGACGGATGTGTACGCCGTGACGGGCCTTTTGGTCAACCATTTTGAGCTGATGCTGCAGATCAAAGAGCTCAAGGCGGAGGGGATGAGTGCCGCCGAGATCGCAAAAACTTTGAAAGTTCATGAATTCCGCGTTAAAAAGACGATGGGATTTGCCGATAAATTTACAATCGAAAAATTAAAGAGCATCTTGATACAGCTTTATGAGATCGACCGCAGCATTAAAACAGGTGCTTTAGAGCCTACCATGGCGCTGGAATTACTTGTAGGGAGGATATGAGAACGTGAATCTGAACAAACAAATGCAGGCGGACTTGATGCTCGTGCTGGTGACACTCTGCTGGGGTGTATCCTATTATCTGATGGATCTGAGCCTGACGGATCTGGACCCGTTTACGCTCAACGCGCATCGTTTTTTGGGCGCGTTTGTGATCGCAGCGGCGCTGTCGTGGAAAAAGATCCGCAATGTCAACCGCACGACTTTAAAATACAGTCTGCTGGTCGGATTTGCGCTGGTATTCGTCTATATCGGCGCGACGTTCGGCGTGAAGTACACGACCTTATCCAATTCCGGATTTTTATGCGGGATGACGGTCGTTTTCACCCCGCTGCTCGGCTGGATTTTTTTGCGGCAGAAACACAGTAAAAAGCTGATCCTGGTAGTTCTGATGTGTCTGATGGGGATCGCGCTGCTGACGCTCAAGGACGATTTTTCGATCAATACGGAGAATCTCAAGGGCGATCTGCTCTGCCTGATGTGCGCGGTCGCCTATGCCATTGATCTTTTGCTGACGGAAAAGGCCGTGGCGCATGAGGAAGTCGATGCTTACCAGCTGGGGGTCTTCCAGCTGGGCGTGACGGGCGTGTGCAATCTTGTGCTGGCGATGATCACGGAACAGCCGCATTTTCCGACCACTCCGGCGGTCTGGGGTTCGGTGCTGTTCCTGGCGGTCTTCTGTACCGGCGTGGCGTTTGTGCTGCAGCCGCTGGCCCAGCAGTATACGACGGCTTCGCATACCGGGGTGATCTTTTCCTTGGAGCCGGTGTTCGCGGCGATCGTGGCGGTTGCCGCGGCTCACGAGGTCCTGTCGGTAAAATCCTATATCGGCGCAGCCCTGATGGTGGCCAGCCTATTTGTGATGGAAATTGATTTCAGTTCTTTCGGCAAAAAAAGCCGGGAGTGAAATAATAAAAAAAGGATGTATAGTTACAAGGAGGGCAACATGAACCGATTATATATCAAATCGCGGGATACTGCTCAGAAAACAGTAGAAGGTCTTTATAAAGACCTGGAGAGAAGGATCATAGCCAGTCCGCCGGGACAATGTCCGGTCGACCTGGCTTCAGCATTCTTAAAGTTGTGTCATTCACAGAGCTGCGGCAAATGCGTTCCGTGCCGTGTCGGTCTCGGACAACTGCAGCTGATGATCGATGACATTTTGGAAATGAACACGGAGCCGGGGATGGAGATCCTGGACCTGCTGGAAAAGACCGCGGAGGCGATCAGCGTTTCGGCAGACTGTGCCATCGGTTTTGAAGCCGCAAATATGGTGCTCCGGGGATTGAAAGGATATCGGGATGATTTCGAATCCCATATCAAATACCATACCTGCGCGGATAACATCAAGAACCAGGCGCAGCCGGTGCCTTGCGTGGCTATGTGCCCGGCAGGCGTCGACGTTCCGGGTTATGTTTCGCTTTTGAAGCACGAAAGATACGCAGAGGCGGTCAGACTGATCCGCAAGGATAACCCGTTCCCGACCGTCTGTGCGCTGATCTGTGAGCATCCGTGCGAACAGCGCTGCAGAAGAACGCTGGTGGACGCGCCGGTCAATATCCGCGGTCTGAAACGTTTCGCGGTGGACAACTGCGGCGATGTTCCGGTTCCGAAAAAGATGGACAACACCGGTAAGAAGATCGCCGTCATCGGCGGCGGCCCGTCCGGACTTTCCGCGGCGTATTTCTTGTCCATCATGGGACATCAGGTCACTGTCTTTGAAAAACGCGCGCAGCTGGGCGGTATGCTCCGTTACGGTATCCCGAACTACCGTCTTCCGAGAGAAAGACTGCAGTGGGATATCGACGCGATCCTTTCCACGGGCGTGGAAGCAAAATGCAACTTTGACGTTTCCACACCGGAGGGCATGGCGGAGATCCGCAATAATTACGACGCGACCTACATCTCCATCGGTTCGCATAACGCGAAGCCGATCGGCATTCCGGGTGAATACGCCAAGGGCGTGATCGCGGCAGTTGAAATGCTCCGCGGTATCGGTGACGACGCGATGCCGGACTTCAACGGCAAAGCGGTTGTCGTCATCGGCGGCGGCAATGTTGCGATGGACGTAGCCAGAACTGCGAAACGTCTGGGCGCGACCGAAGTCAGCATTGTTTACAGAAGAAGAAAAGACGATATGACTGCATTACCGGATGAAATCGGCGGCGCGATCGCCGAGGGCTGCACGCTGGTACAGCTGAAAGCTCCGTCCAGGATCGCGACCAACAAGCACGGCGAAGTGCAGGCTCTGTGGGTAAAACCGCAGATCGCGGGACAAGCGGACAGCAGCGGCCGGCCGCGTCCGGTCGATTCCTCGGAACCGGAAGAAAAGATCCCTTGCGATATCATTATTTCCGCCATCGGACAGTCGACCGACATCCGCTTCTTTGAAGAATTCGGCATTCCTGTTTTCCGCGGAAATATTCAGGCCAAGAGAAACAGCGTTGTCGATAATGTACAGGGAACCTACGCGGGCGGTGACTGCGTAACCGGACCGTCGACCGTGATTAACGCGGTAGCTGCCGGCAAAGTCGCGGCTGCAAATATCGATGCCTATCTGGGATTCAACCACGAGATCACGGTGGACGTGGACATCCCGGTACCGACGCCGAATGATCATCTCCCTTGCGGCAGAGTCGAACTCAAAGAGCGTTTTGCGAAACAGAGAGGAAACGACTTCGATGAAGTCGAACAAGGCATGAGCTTGGAAGAAGCCATGCAGGAAGCTTCCAGATGCCTGCGCTGTGACTATCACGGTTTCGGCGCATTCAGAGGAGGGAGGGATACCAAATGGTAAAACTAACGATCAATGAACAGCAGGTATCGGTACCTGAGGGAATGACCATTATGGAAGCGGCTGAGAAGGTCGGTATCCATATCCCGCATTTATGTTACCTGAAAGATATCAACGAGATCGGCGCCTGTCGTGTCTGTCTTGTAGAGATCAAAGGAATGGATAAACTGGTGACTGCCTGCAACACAATCTGTGAAGAAGGCATGGAGATCCTGACTAACAGTCCGCGTGTCAGAAGGACCAGAAAGATCAACGTTGAGCTGATCCTTTCCGACCATAACGCGAACTGCGCGAGCTGTACCAAGAGCGGAAACTGTACGCTGCAGACGATCGCGAACGATATCGGCATCATCGTGTCGGATTACGCCAATACCGCGGAAATGCGCCGTTGGGATCGAAATCTGCCGTTGGTGCGCGACGCCTCCAAGTGTGTGAAGTGCATGCGGTGCATCCAGGTCTGTGAAAAAGTGCAGGGTATGGGTGTTTGGACGTTGGTCGGTTCCGGCTATCGGACGACGATCGGTCTCAAAGATAATCAGCCGTTCAAGGAAAGCGACTGTACGCTCTGCGGTCAGTGCATCACGCATTGTCCGGTCGGCGCACTGCGCGAATGCGACAATCGCGGCGAGCTCAATGACGCGCTGGCGGATCCGGAGATCATCACGATGGTACAGATCGCTCCGGCGGTCCGTACAGCATGGGGCGAACAGATCGGTCTGAAAGATAAAGACGCTACTATGGGCAAGCTGATCTGTGCGCTCAAAAAGATCGGCATCGACTATGTTTTCGATACCAATTACAGCGCAGACCTTACGATCATGGAAGAGGGAAGCGAATTCCTCGAAAGACTGGCAAACCGCAACCGTCACAAATGGCCGATGTTTACTTCCTGTTGTCCGGGTTGGCTGCGTTTCGTGAAGACACAGTATCCGGATATGGTGGAAGACCTTTCGACCGCGAAATCTCCGCAGCAGATGTTCGGCGCGATCTCCAAGACCTATATCGCGCAGAAGCTGGGCGTAGATCCGAATAAGATCTTCTCGATCTCCATCATGCCTTGCGTCGCGAAGAAATTCGAGTGCAATGTCGATCAGGTCAACGATTCCGGTCATGGGCGGGATGTGGATCTGGTTCTGACCACCAGAGAGCTGGATCGTCTGATCCGCTGCGACAGCATCAAGCCGCAGGATCTGATGGACATGCCGTTTGACGATATCTTCGGCGAGGGCTCCGGCGCTGCCGTGATCTTCGGTACGACCGGCGGGGTTATGGAAGCTGCACTGCGGAGCGCGTACTATCTGGTAACGGGTTCGAATCCGGAGCCGGATGCGTTCAAGGAAGTCCGCGGTATGAACGGATGGAAAGAAGCAAAATTTGATCTGGCCGGGACAACGCTCAAAGTCGCGGCAGCCAGCGGACTCGGCAATGCGCGGAAACTGATCGACGCGGTAAACCGCGGCGATGCAGAATATGATTTCGTTGAGATCATGGCATGCCCGGGCGGCTGTGTCGGCGGCGGCGGTCAGCCGTTCGTGGACGGCGAGGAACGCGCGGCAAAACGTGCGCTGAAGCTGTACGGTCTGGATAAAGTCAGCGATATCCGCTTCTCACACGAGAATCAGGCAGTAAAGCAGACTTATCAGGAATACTTGGGCAAACCGTTGTCCAAAGAATCCCATCATCTGCTGCATACGCATCTTGCAGACTGGGATCTGACGATGAAGCCGTAGATACATAAGGCTCAGATTTTAGAGAAAAAGACCCCCGCAGGTTCGATAAAGATCTGCGGGGGTTGTTTGTTGTACGGCTTATATGGTCAGGAACCGGCGATCAGTTCCCGCGCGCTCTGCAGGGTGGTCTCGGTGATCGTACTGCCGCCGAGCAGCCGTGCGATCTCACGGACTTTTTCCTCTTCGGTGAGCGCTTCGACCGTGGTAAAGGTCTTTTCACTGTCGCTCTGCTTGAAGATACGGTAATTGTGCTTCCCGCAGGCCGCGATCTGCGGCAGGTGCGTGATGCAGATGATCTGGTGTGACTGCGCGATCTCTTTCAGCTTTTGTCCGACAATGCTGGCGGTGATCCCGCTGATGCCGTTGTCAATCTCGTCGAAGATCAACGTCGGGATGCGGTCATAAGAACTGATGATATTCTTGATGGCCAGCATGATCCGGGACATTTCGCCGCCGGACGCGGTCTTGGCAAGCGGTTTGAGCGGCTCTCCCTTATTCGTGGAGATCAGGATCTCAACGCTGTCCGCGCCGTTTTCACCCGGAGCGGGGAGCGGCCGGACCGCGATCTGCACCTTTGCGTCCGTAAAATTCAGACCGATCAGTTCGGCTTCCATCTTCTGCGCGAGTTCGTCGGCGGTCTGCTGCCGGATCTGTGTCAGTGCCCGGCACGCAGTCTCCAGCCGGCGCTTGGCGTCCAGCGCTTCCGCTTCCAGATGTTTTTTCTTATCGTCAAAGTTCTCGATGACATCCAGCTCCGCGGTGATCTTATCGCGATAGGCCAGGACCTCCTCAATCGTATCGCCGTATTTCTTTTTCAGATTGTCCAGGGTGTCCATCCGCGCGATCGCGGCATCCAGTTCCGCCGGGGAAAATACCGTCTGCTCGCGCATGCTGCCGAGACTGTGACCGATATCCTGCAGGCGATAATAGAGATCCGAAAAATCCTGTGAAAGGGCATCGATCTCCTTGGAATAGGAGGCGATGCTTTCCAGCGCGTGCAGGCCGGCGCCCAGGCCGTCCATGACGGACGGATTTTCCTCAAAAAGCATTGTGTAGGTCCGCTCGATGTTTTCGTAAATCTTCTCGCTGTTCTGCAGGATCGAGATCTTATCGGCCAGCGTGTCATCCTCGCCCGGAAGCGGCTCGGCCTTGTCGATCTCGGCTATTTCAAAACGGTAAAAATCTTTTTTTCTGGCGTTTTCTTTTTCTAAAGAAAGCAGGGCAGCCAGTTCGCGTTTTTTGGCAGAAAACAGGTGAAAAAGCTGCGAAACCTGTTCCTTGACCGGGAAGGATTCCTCCCTGCGGTAGGCGTCGAGCAGGGTGATATGGCTGTCCGGATCCAACAGGGACTGGTTATCGTATTGCCCGTGGATATCGGCGAGTTTTTTGCAGACCTGATTGAGCTGCGCGAGCGTCACCAATTCTCCGTTGAGCCGGCAGAGGTTTTTGCCGGAGGCGGACACTTCGCGGGAGATCAGGATCTCGTCTCCGTCAAGCTCGCCTAACAACTGCACAACGGCTTTATCACAGCCGGTACGGATACAGGAAGAATCCGCGCGGCTTCCAAGCGCAAGACTGACGGCCTCAATGAGGATGGACTTGCCGCTGCCGGTCTCACCGGTCACGATGTTCAGTCCGGATTCAAAATCGACTTCCGCGTTCTCGATGATCGCAAAATTCTTGATACTGATGTGATTAATCATTTTTTCCTCTTGCAATGAGCATTTCATTGAATGCTTCCATAACCTCCGCGACATTTTCCGGTGCGTCGGCGACCAGAAGCAGGGTGTTGTCGCCGGCAATGGAACCGATGATATGCGGGAAATTGGAAGTATCGATAGCTTCTCCCGCGGCGGATGCACAGCCGGAGAGGGTCTTGACGACGATCAGGTTGCCGGAGCTGTTGACCGATGTGATCGTTTCTCGGAAGATCTTGACAAAGCGGTCGGAAACCGGCAGATCGATCGATTTATGCACGGCGTATTTATATTTTCCGCCGGAAGAAAGGGTCTTGACGAGCTGAAGATCCTTGATGTCTCTGGAAATCGTGGCCTGCGTCACTTCGTAACCGCATTCTTTGAGCAGAGACGCCAGTTTCTCCTGCGTATCGATTTCATAGGTATTGATCAGTTCAATGATCTTGTTTTGTCTGGAATATCGCATAAGTACCTCCATACACGAAAGCCGGCCCGTAAAAGCCGGTGAAAGCAGTTCGTGCGCTGCTTTATGCATAATTATAAGCTATATTCAAATCTTAACACAGAAACCTTGCGTTTTCAATAAAAGATTTACAGAAAGTGCTCAGAGATATGCGCCAGATCCTTATTTTGAAAAGAAAGCACGAGAAAAACGTGGACAAACAAACGTTCGCATAGTATAATAGAAAAGAAGACGCGGCGATCGGCGATGGTCGGCGTGACGAAAGGAGCATACGATTTGAGGATTTTGGGAATCGACCCCGGCTATGCGATCCTTGGCTACGGGGTATTGGATATGAACGGCAACAAGTTTGAAGTGGTAGCGTACGGCTCGATCCTGACCGACAACAGCATGGAGATGCCGCAGCGGCTCAAGCTGCTCTACGATGAACTTTCGGAGATCATCCGCCGCTATCAGCCGGAAGAAGCCTCCATCGAAGAACTTTTCTTCAATAATAACGCTAAGACGGCGATCTTGGTCGGTGAGGCCCGAGGCGTCGCGGTCCTTGCCTGCGCGCAGGCCGGCCTTGCGATCAGTGAATACACGCCGCTGCAGATCAAACAGGCGCTGGTCGGCTATGGCAGAGCGGATAAAAAGCAGATGCAGGCGATGGTCAAGGCGATCCTCAATCTGGAGAGTGTGCCGAAACCGGATGATACCGCAGACGCACTGGCCGCCGCCATCTGCCACGGACACGCTGGCGGTCACAAACGGCCGCTCCGCATCCGCAGCGGGATCTAGCAGAAACCGGCGGGACCTGAATGAAAGATTCTTGCGCCGCCGGAAAGAAACGGTTATAATGGACAAGGACGCGCCGCATACAAAACTGCGGCAGAACGGAGATTTTTATGATAAAATATATCCGCGGAATTTACGCGATGACTTTGGAATCCGGGATCGTGGTCGAGACGGCTTCGGGCATCGGCTTTGAGATCCATGTACCGGCAGGCTCGCCGCTGTACCGCTGCGGGCAAGGCGAGGAGATCCTCGTCTATACGCTGATGACCGTCAAGGAAGATGACATCAGCCTGTACGGCTTTCACAACCGGGAGAGTCTGGAACTTTTCCGTATGCTGATCACTGTAAACGGGATCGGCGCCAAGGCAGCGATGTCCATCATGGGTTCCATGCCGGCAGACACGCTGCGGCGGGCCATTATTTTTGAAGATGTTAAAGAGATCAGCAAGGCAAACGGCGTCGGCAAGAAGACCGCCGAGCGTCTGATCTTGGAGTTAAAGGATAAACTGGGTAAGCTGGAAGCCTCCGAAAACGGCGTGGATGCGTTCGCCGGCGGTCTTGCTTCCACGGACGCAGAAGCCTCCGACAGCAGAACGGAAGCGATCAACGCGCTGATCGCGCTCGGATACAGCAAAGCCGAGGCGTTCGCGGCCGTGGCAAAGGTCGCGGACGAGGATCTTACCTGTGAGGAATACATTAAAAAGGCATTGAAGAGCTTGTTCTGACAGGCCGACGCAATGCGGAACGAGGGAATCTGGAATGGAAAACGAACGAATCACATCCGCCGGTGCAGGCCCGGGCGAATCCAGACAGGAGGCCGGTCTAAGACCGCAGCATCTGGACGAGTACATCGGACAGCAGGGCGTAAAGGAAAATCTAAAGATCTTTATACAGGCCGCGAAGCTCCGGAATGAGCCGTTGGATCATGTTTTGTTTTACGGCCCGCCGGGACTCGGTAAGACGACACTGGCAGGGATCATCGCCAATGAGCTGGGGGTCGACATCAAGATCACTTCGGGGCCGGCCATCGAGCGCGCAGGCGATCTTGCCGCGATTCTGACGAACCTCAATGAGAACGATGTGCTGTTCATCGATGAGATCCACCGCCTGAACCGCTCCGTGGAGGAGGTGCTTTATTCCGCCATGGAAGACTACGCGCTGGATATCATCATCGGCAAAGGCCCGTCCGCAAGATCCATTCGCCTGGACCTTGCCAAATTTACTTTGATCGGCGCGACGACCCGAGCAGGGAGCCTGTCCGCTCCGCTGCGGGACCGTTTCGGCGTTATCAGCAAGTTTGAACTGTATACGACCGAAGAACTGAAGCAGATCATCCGACGGACCGCCTCCATCCTGCATGTGGAGATCGATGACGCTTCTCTGGAAGAAATGGCAAAACGTTCCCGCGGCACGCCGCGTGTAGCAAACCGCATGCTGAAGCGCATCCGCGATTTCTCGCAGGTGAAAGGGGACGGCAGCATCAACATCGACATTACCCGTGAGGGGCTTGCGGCTCTGGGCGTAGACGATCTGGGGCTGGAACGTCTGGATCGTGAGATCCTGTCCGCGATCATTCAGCGTTTTAACGGCGGACCGGTCGGCATTGATACGATCGCGGCTTCCATCGGAGAGGAACGCGTTACGATCGAAGATGTATACGAGCCGTATCTGATCCAGTCCGGACTGCTGTACCGCACGCAGAAGGGCAGAATGGTATCGCCGGCCGGATATCATCATCTGGGTCTTCCTTACGAGGAAGAAGCCTGACGGAAGACAAGCGGCGAAAAACAAACAGCGGGGACGCGAACAACAAAAAGACAGAAAGAATTGGGACAATACACATGCATATCAATGATTTTGATTACGAACTGCCGCAGGAGCTGATCGCACAGACTCCGGCAGAAAAAAGAGATTTTTCGCGGCTGATGGTCGTTGACCGAGCGACCGGGAGCGTGGAACATAAACATTTTTACGATATCATCGACTATCTGCAGCCGACCGATTGTCTGGTGCTGAACAATTCCAAGGTATTGCCGGCCAGACTCTATGGGACCAAAGAAGGTACCGGCGCAAAGGTGGAATTCCTCTTGATCAAGCGGATCGAGGGAGACATCTGGGAAACGATGGTGCGCCCGGGCAAACGGCTCAAGCCGGGCGACGCGGTGTCTTTTTCGGATGATCGCCTTTTCCGCGCGGTCGTGCGGGATTACGGCGAGGACGGGACCCGGATCGTGGAATTCCAGTATGAGGGGATTTTCTTGGAGCGTCTGGAGGAACTCGGACAGATGCCGCTTCCGCCTTATATCGAACGCGATAACAATACCGAGGACCGTGACCGTTATCAGACCGTCTATGCCAAAAATGAGGGATCGGTCGCGGCGCCGACCGCAGGGCTGCATTTTACGCCGGAGCTGCTCGAAAAGGCAAAAGCAAAGGGCGTGAAGCTCGCTTACGTCACGCTGCACGTCGGCATCGGCACATTCCGTCCGGTCAAGGTGGAGAAGATCGAAGAGCATCATATGCACTTTGAAGAATATTATGTGGACGAAGAAACCGCAAAGACGATCAACGAAACCATTCTGGCAGGCGGACGGATCGTCTCCGTCGGCACAACTTCGACCCGCACGGTGGAAAGCGCGGCTCAATTGGACGAGGCCAGCGGCAAATATCTGGTACAGCCGGGGCACGGCTCGACCGGCATCTTTATCTATCCGGGATATGAGTTCAAGATCATCGACGCGCTGATCACGAATTTCCATCTGCCGAAATCCACGCTGCTGATGCTGATCTCCGCATTATACAACCGGGAAGACATCCTGCGCGTCTACAAGATCGCGGTAGAGGAGAAGTACCGCTTCTTCAGCTACGGCGACGCGATGCTGATCAAATAGACTGTGTATAGTCGGCGGAACATGCCCGGCATCCCCGGCAAATAAGCGCGGGAAAAGAATTGGATTTTTTCGTACTTCGACTTCAAAAACGCAAGAAAAAGGGGGCTGTCGTCCTAACGGTTATTTTCCGTTAATGCGACAGCCCCTTCTTGCGTTTGGTTTTATTGAAAAACTATTTGTTTGCGCCGCAGCATTTCTTGTATTTTTTGCCGCTGCCGCAAGGACACGGGTCGTTTCTGCCCGGTTCTTTTTCTTTGTGTACGGTTTTGGAACGCTTGAAGTCCTTGATGATCTGCATGATCTTCTCTTCGGAGAAGATGTCTTCCCACTGTTTCAGGGTGTACAGATAATCCGCGTCCGCTTTGAGCATGTTGAAGAAGAGTTTTTCAAAATCAACGTCCAGATCGATCTCGGTGTCTTCGGTTACTGCTTCCGGATCGAACGGGTTGTTCAGGCTGGTCTGGATGCCGTCCAGAAATCCCAGGAAGATCACCGGATCTGCTTCAAACTGCGCGATCAGATCGGAAACCTTTCCGGCAAGGTGGGTGTCCTTGTTCTCCAGAATGTAAGTGTAGATGCGGGTTTCGGTTTCGCTGTATTCTTTCCAGAATGCTTCGAATGTTTCTTCGGTCTGACCTTCCATCAGGTCGGTCCACTGTTTGTATAAACTCATTTGATTTTCCTCCGTATTGTGATTCTTTGTATTCTTGTCGTTATCGATGCGGTATCGGCTGTTTGCAGCCGCAGCAGAGCCGCGTGCGTTACAGACTTTTGGCGATGCTGATCAGGTCGCCGACCACTGCGCTTCCGGTCGGAAGAGCGCCGGCACCTTTGCCGTAAAACATGACTTCGCCGACCATATCGCCGGTGACGTAAACCGCGTTGAATTCATTGCTGACGCCGGCAAGCGGGTGAGAAGCAGGAAGCTTTTCGGGCGCGACGCCGGCGGTAACCTTGCCGTTTTCGTCGATCGAAGCATGCGCGATCAGTTTGAGCTTGCAGCCCTCGGATGCCGCCTGTGCGATATCCGCGCCGGTGATCTTCGAAATGCCGGTGGTCGGGATATCCTGCGGCGGGATGTACTGATCAAAGAGCAGGGCGATCAGGATGCAGAGCTTGTTGGCGACATCGATACCCTCGACGTCCGCAGTAGGGTCTGCTTCCGCAAAACCTTTGGCCTGCGCGTCTTTTAAAACATCCGCATAGTCCGCGCCGGCTTCCGTCATCTTGGTCAGAATGTAGTTTGTGGTACCGTTGACGATACCCATGACTTCCTGAAAACGGTTGCCCTGCAGTGCGCCGCGGATCGCGGTCAGGACCGGGATGCCGCCGCCTACGCTGGCTTCGAACAGGAACTGTACGTTATTTTTTTCTGCGGCGGCCTGCAGCTTTTCGTAGTTTGCCGCAACGGCAGCCTTGTTTGCCGTGACGACGTGTTTCCCGTGTTCCATCGCCTGCAGCATGAAAGAAGAAGCCGGTTCGATGCCGCCCATGGTTTCAACGACCACGTCGATGTCCGGATCGTTCAGGATCACATCAGGGTCTTCCGTGATCTTGTGTGGGGGCAGTCCGTCACGTTTCCTGCGGACCAGCGCCTTTACCACATCTATGGACACGCCGGTCCTTTCGGCGATCAGATCCCGGTTTTGGGTGAGGATCTGATAGGCCCCGCCGCCGACGGTGCCGAAGCCTAAAATGCCGACATTGAGTTTTTTCATTTGTTTTCCTCCGTAATCTTGCGAAAATATACCGCAGTTCCGGGTTCTGATCTAAGGACCGGAGACCGCGCTCTGTGCGCCGGATCTCAAGCAGCGGCGCTGTGCATGCAGCTATTATATAATATTTTTGTGCGTTTGTCATGGAAAAACTCTTTCTTTTTTCTAAAAATTTGCTATGATAGTGTGTGGAGAAAAAGAACCGAAGAACCGAACAGGAGAGAAACATGGCATTACATATTGTTTTTGTACAACCGGAGATCCCGCCGAATACGGGAAATATCGCGAGGACCTGCGCAGCGACGGGAAGTGTGCTGCATCTGGTGAAACCTTTGGGGTTTTCCATCGACGATAAGAGTCTGAAACGCGCCGGACTCGATTACTGGCCGTTTGTGAAGCTGGAAGTGCACGAAAGCCTGGACGCTTTCATGCAGAAATACGGACAGGGCGACCGCCGTCTGTTCCTGGCGACGACCAAGGGCGGTCATATCTATACCGAGCCGCAGTACCGCGATGAGGATATGTTCCTCTTTGGCAGAGAGACGGCCGGACTGCCGCGGGATTTTATCGCAGAGCACGCGGAAACCGCGATCCGCATCCCGATGAGTGAGGATACGAGACTGCGTTCCTTTAATCTGGCAAATTCCGCGAACATTATTTTATTTGAAGCATTGCGACAATTAAACTTCCCGGGGTTGAAATAAGATATAAATTTTGGTATAATACTTGCATAAATATTTTTTCGGTGTTTTATTCGAGGTGTAGGATGAAGCTAGGATATGATTTAACAATTGAACAAACCCAAAAGCTGACCATGACCCCGGAACTGATCCAGGCGATTCAGATCCTGCAGTTCAATACGCAGGAACTGGACTCTTTTGTGCAGAACGAACTGATGCAGAATCCGGTGCTGGAGTATGAAGGCAGTGAGGATAAGGAAAAAAAGGACCCGGAAGTTTCCAAGTCAGAAGCGATGGACAAGAAAGAAGCCGAAGAGGCTGACTTTGACCTGCGCGAAAAAGTCAAGGAAGCGGAATACGACGACATCAGCTATCGTCAGTGGGAGTATTCCAAGGATCATGACGAAACTTCCTTTGAGCAGTTTGTCAGCAAGGAAGAGACTCTGGAGGATTCTCTGCTCCTGCAGCTGACTTTTTCCAAACTCAAGGGCTGCGACATGAAGATCGGACGCTATCTGATCGAAGCCATGGACGATAACGGATATCTGACCGTGGATATCGCGCGGGTGGCCAAATGCTTCAAAGTCGAGCTTGCCAGAGTGGAAAGGGTGCTGGATGTCATTCAGACCTTCGAACCGGCGGGCGTCGGCGCGAGGAGTCTGGAAGAATGCCTGATCATACAGCTGGCGGCAAAGGGGCTGCTGGAAGATTCCATCGAATATATTATCTTGCATCATCTGGCTGATCTGGGGGAAAATAAACTCAACAAGGTCGCTAAGGCTACGGGACTGACGATCCCGCAGGTGCAGCTGATCGCGGACATCATCCGCACGCTGGAGCCGAAGCCGGGCAGACAGTTTTCTTCCGGAGAAAGCGTAAAATACATCGTGCCGGACGTCACCGTCGAAAAAGTGGACGACGAATATTATGTCATCACCAACGACGGCGCGGTCCCGCATCTGATGGTCAGTCCGTATTATTCGTCGCTGGCCAAAGAAGCGCCGAATGACGAAGAACTTTCGAAGTATCTGACCGATAAATATAATGCGGCGCTGTGGCTGATCCGCAGCATCGAACAGCGGAAACAGACGATCTACAATGTCGCGCAGGCAGTCGTGGATTATCAGAAAGAGTTTTTGGACAAGGGTGCAAAATTCCTGAAGACCTTGACGCTGAAGCAGGTCGCCGAGGCGCTGGACATCCATGAATCGACCGTCAGCCGTTCCATCAACGGCAAATATATGCAGACCCCGCGCGGCGTCTTTGAGATCAAGTACTTTTTCTCAAGCGGCGTGACCGGCGCCGGCGGAGAGGGCATGTCGTCCAACAGCATCAAATCCTTTATCAAGGAGATCATCGACGGCGAAGACCCGAAGAAGCCTTACAGCGATCAGGACATGGTCGAGATCTTGAGCCGCAAGGGCATCGAGATCTCCAGACGTACGGTCGCGAAGTACCGGGAGGGCATGAATATCTTATCTTCCTCAAAACGGAGAAGATATTAAAATATAATATGAAATACATTACAGAAAAGTCATTGAAAGAGAGTTTAGGAGGAGAATGAAAATGGCGATCAGAGTTGGAATTAACGGTTTCGGAAGAATCGGACGTGTGGTGATCCGTGCAGCGATGGATATGCCGGAAATTGAGATCCGGGCGATCAATCTGCGGAATGCGGATCTGGAATATATGGTTTACATGCTGAAGTATGATACGGTTTTCGGCAGATTCCCAAAGAGCCTTGATCATGACCAGTCCGGGATCTTCATCGACGGCAAGCATGTCGATGTCTTTTCCTATTCCGATGCACTGGAAATTCCATGGAAGGAAGCCGGCGTCGATTATGTCATCGACTGTACCGGTGCTTATGTTACCACCGAGAAAGCAATGGACCATATCGAAGCAGGCGCAAAGCATGTCATCATTTCCGCTCCGGCAAAGGACAAGGACACGCCGACCTTTGTATACGGCGTAAACCACGAAACTTATCGTTCCGACATGAAGGTTGTTTCCAATGCGTCCTGTACCACCAACTGTCTGGCGCCGCTGATGAAAGTCATCGAAGACCATTACGGCATCAAGGAAGGTCTGATGTCCACTATCCACGCAGCGACCGCAAAGCAGAAAGTCGTTGACGCCAAATCCCTCAAAGACTGGAGGACCGGCCGCAGCGTATTCGGCAATGTGATCCCGTCCACGACCGGCGCAGCCAAGGCGGTCGGATTGGTCATTCCGTCCCTGCAGGGCAAGATGACCGGTATTTCCTACCGTGTGCCGACCGCGGATGTTTCCGTCATCGATGTTAACGTGGTCCTGAACACACCGACCAGCGGACCGGAACTCAGACAGAAGATCAAGGAAGCATCCGAGACTTACCTGAAAGGCGTTCTGGAATATGTGGACGACGAAGTGGTCTCCGGTGATTTCGTAGGCGATCCGCATACCTCCATCTTTGACTCCCGCCAGACTATCGAGCTGAATGACCATTTCTTCAAACTGATCGCTTACTACGATAACGAATTCGGTTATTCCAGCAATCTCTTGAACATGCTCAAATATATGCATCAGGTCGACTGCGAATAGATCCGTATCCATCCGTATACATATTCTGAAGAAAAAAGGAGATTGGATCTATGAAAAAAACAGTCAGAGATATTGATGTAAAAGGAAAGAAAGTCCTCGTCAGATGCGACTTCAACGTACCGATGCAGGACGGAAAGATCACCGATGATACCCGGATCGTTTCGGCGCTGCCGACGATCGAATATTTAGTGCAGCACGGCGC
>CAKQQT010000014.1 GCA_934271235.1 uncultured Clostridia bacterium
TATTTTGACAAAAACATGTCGAAAGTATGAAAGATTTGAGAAAAAATATTTTGTCGAATCGTTTACCAAAAGGTGTAGGTTTTGATAAATCAAAGGTTCATGGCTTTCATCGTTCGATAAAAGGTTCCCTGACTGAGACCGCTTTGCCGAAGCGCCTCTTGCAGGGGCAATTTTTTTTGCATATATTTTAGGATGGTATGCTCAACCTCGGGACTGATCTTGACACCGGGTCTGCCAAAGCGCACACCGCGTGCCTGTGCAGCGTCGATTCCCTCTCGTTGCCGCTGCTTGATGTTTTCTCTTTCGTTTTCGGCCGCAAAGGACAGAACCTGCAGTACGAGATCCGCGATGAAAGTTCCCAATAAATCTTTACTTAGAGTGGTGTCCAAAAGCGGCATATCGAGGACTTTAATATCGGCCTTGATTTCTTTGGTGATATAGCGCCACTGCTCTATGATTTCCTCGTAGTCTCTGCCCAGCCGATCAATGCTTTTGACAAGTAAAAGATCGCCCTCTTTGAGTACCCGCAATAGTTTTTGATAAGCCGGACGTTCAAAGTCTTTGCCCGACTGCTTATCGATAAAAATACGATTTATCGGAATCCCCACCTGCTGCATCGCTAAAAGCTGTCTGTCTTCATTTTGCTCTTTCGTTGATACGCGTACATATCCATATCGTTTGCTTTTCGTTTGATTCATTTGTATTACCTCCGCTTTACCCATAGTATTGGCAAAATTGAAGTAATCATCAGCAATTTGCAAAACGATGTACGGTTTCATTCCCATTATACTCGATTTTCTTGAAAAAACTGCTCGGTTTTCAGGGGTTACGAAAAGCTTTTTAGGTGTGCGGGCGGCAAGATGCCGCCTGCTTTTTGCGCGTTCCTTTATTTTTTTCTCTTTCTTCTCATCAGCTCAAGAACGCCAAGCCCGATTCCTGCCCCTGTAAGGAGGAACAGATAGCGTCCGGCATTTGCCGTATCACCTGTTTTTGGTACTTCCTGCGGATTCTTTGGTTTTTCCGGTTTACTCGGCTTTTCAGGCTTTTCGGGTTTGTCCGGTTTTTCCGGCTTGTCCGGCTTTTTACCGATGGTGACGGTCTGCCAATCATCTTTCAAATCTTCGTGCTTTGCTATTTCAGTCTCTGTGATAGTCCCGTCTGCTTGTTTCACTCTTTTGTACAGTTTCTCAAATGCAACGAGGCTTTTTCCTTCGATGTTTTCGGCGCGGAATGCGAACTCGACAGTTTCCTGTCCGTTTGCACTGCCTGCCGTAAAGATCTTCTCTGCAGTGACAGGTTTGCCATCCGCGAGAAATTCTTTTCCGGTTGCTCTGTCCATCAGGGTTCCGACCAGACGGTACTCGCCCTGCGGTAGGTTGTAATAGGAAACGGTATCTATCAGCAGGAAGTCGCGTTCCGGCTCTATCTCATGTGTACCGCTTTTCGCATCGACAAGGGTCGTTCGGATGGACGGTGTGCTTGGCGATGGGCTTGGCTTTCCCGGCGCGCCCGGCGTGCGGTCGTTTGGAATCGCCCCTGCGTTCACATTATCAAAGGTGTTGACCTTGATCTTGAGGGTGCTTTCGGCATGATCCTGTCTTGCCTGTGTGACGGTTTTTGTAAAAAAGACCGCATCCTTTGCATTCTGCCCGTCGATACTTGCTGTCGGTACTTCATCCTCTGTAACTGCGCCTGTCTGCGTATTTACCATGCGAATCGTGAGTTTTCCGCTTTCACTTAAGCTCATAGATACACTCGCGCCGCTTATTGTTTCAAAGGACAGCTGCTCGCCTGCAGCGATGTGAAATGCAGAAAGCGGCGTGTCCTGCATTTCTTCTCTGGTCTTGCCGTCTGGTCCGGTGCGATATAAAGGGCCTGTGACGGCCTGCCGGCCTTTTTCGTCTGTCATGGTAAAATCGAGGCGATGTGTGAACACTTGACTTCCGTCCTTGTCGAGTATCCCCACGATCTTCACGCTGCCGTCTGCCTGTTTTTGTTCTTTCGTTTTTGGTGTGTGTGTCAGCGTCCCTTTCAAGCGGTTCGGGTTGCTGCCTGCTTCGCTGAAAGAGACTTCCGTTTTCGTTTCTGTGAGGCTCTCGCCTTTTACCTTTGGAAATTCATAGCTAAAGCTGCTGTAATATCCGGTGTAGGATACGGCTGGGATGTAGGTCTTTTCTGCGCCGTCGAGGATATAGGTATAGGTGTTTTCAGAAGCCGATACTTTTAATTCCTTGCCGTTTGGCAAGGTGATCGTGCATTCCTTTCCTGCAAGTACGGTTGCGGTAATGTCCGTGCGATCTTCTTCGCTTTTGATGCCGATCAGTCCGTCTGTAAGATCTTCGGTCAGCGCGTAGACTTTGCTGTCTATCGTGATTTCCGGCATCGGATAGCGCTGCAGCACTTCGATCTTGATATCTACTTTGCCACTACGATCCATGAGCAACTTTCCGCTGACGCCGTCTGCCGGATAGTCAAATTCGCATGGCGCTGAGGTAATCTCTTTGCTCTCGCCGACCGCGAAATAAAATGGGATGGTATTCAGTTTGTAGCCTGCTTTTGTATTAAGTTCTTTGAGGTAATAGATGCCGTCCGGGAGTTTGATTCGCTCCTTTCCCTTTCCGCTTGGATCTACTGTAATGCTTCCGATCAGGCTGTCTTTCTTTGCGAGTTTCGTAAGGCCTGTGAGGCTTCCCTTCGCCTTGATGTCCTCGCCTGCGAAAATGCCGAAAGTCGCGCCGTCTCCCGGAAGATAGTTTCCGCTTTGGTAGGCAGTTTCAAAGACTTTGCTGAGGTCGATTTCCACCTCATAGCGTTTGTTGGTAAGGTTTAGGATCTTCCATACCAGCGGGGTATCCTGATTCTCATAGGTGAGGCTGACTTCCTGCGCCTCGCCGTCCGTAACATAACCGTCCGGCGCACTAATCTCGCGCACCAGATATCTGCCAAGCGGTAGAAGCGAAGAATCCGCGCGGCCGTTTGCATCGGTCGTGATAGTCTCAAGGAGCGCAGACTTTGGCGCGCGATTGGTTTTATAGATGCCGCTCAGCGCCATGACTCCTGCGCGGTTTCCGCTTCCCGTTTCTGCGCTGTAAAGCTGCATTGTGTAGCCATCGGAAAAAGTGATCTCTACCGGTGCATCTTCATTCGCTGAAGAAACAATTTCAAGGCTGTAATACACATCTTCTGCACTGCCGCCATGCTGGCGCGCCGTCACCGTAATGCCGTCATAGGGTTTTAGAATCACTTCGGTATGGTCAGAGCTAAGCTCATGAAACCAGTCAAGTGTCTTACTTTCCATGCCGCCTTCTGCGTCCCGATGTGAAAAACGCAGCGTCGGAACAACCTCAGAAAAGTTGGCGTCCACCGCATCCATCGGAATCCGAAGCATCGCCTGCAGACTGCCGCCTGCATAGTACATTTCCGTTTTGATACCGTCCGGACTCAGAAAGTATACCGGGCTTTCCGGCGCGGCTGCCGTAAAGGTCAGGGTGCGCCCTGCCTGCACATAGGTATAGCCTGCGCCGACTTCAATGCTTGGGGTACCTGTCAGGAATGTGATCGTGGTGACAGCGGTATCTTCCCCGGCTTTAGCCGCAATGGCAAAGCCGTCCAGCGTTAGGCGAAAGCCTTCAGCCATGCCCTTTTGCTGTACATAGCTTATCTCATAAATCTCTGTGATGCTGTTTTCTGTTTCGTCTACACTTTTTGCATAGTCAAGGTACGAGCCTTTCTCTCCGGTGAACATATTGCCGCCGATCTCAAACGAGCCGAGCGGCCGCTCGATGTCATTTCCGTCTGCGTCCTCGCCTACATAGGTGTGTACCTCGGTCTGCATGAGGTCGGCAAGCGTAGTATCTGCTTCGGTCTGCTCTTTTAAGGTCCCGGTCTTGACGATGCGTACCTTTGTGATGTTTCTGCCGCCTGCTTCAAAGCTAAGCTCGGTCTGAATGTCGTAGGAGATCTTCAGAGAATCGTTTTCCGTTTCAAAATGTTCCGATGCTTTGGTCTCCCGTTCTTCCGGCGATACATACAGCATCTTCTTTTCGTTTTGCTCGGACTTTTCGCGCTCCAAGAGATACCAAAGTTTTGCGCCGCTTGCGTGGCTGAGGCTTCCGCTTTCGTAAATGGCTGCCGTATGGCTCTTTCCCAGCGGGTCAAGGACTTCGGTTTTTTCACTCTGACTGTGCGTTGCTCTTTCCTTTGCAATCTTGATTTCTTCATCCGTCTTGCTGTCATAGATTCGTATCCCGTCGCTGCCATCGGATAGCAGCTCGTCGATTGCCGCATAGATACCGTACACCGCACCTTTCAGTGATTCGAAGGTCCGGTAGACCGGGGTGAGAACGGTATAGCCGTTCTTTGTTTCCTCTAAAAATCCGCTGAAAAGCTCGCCGCTTTTTTCAATGCGGATCTTGCCCTTGACCGGGTTATTGGTCATGGCTGTGACTTTGTAATAGTGAATATACGGATAGTCCTCACTATCATATTTCGCATCTGCCGGGCTGATGTTTCCCTCATAGTCGACTTTTTGCCCGAAGTTTCCGTCTGTATGCGCCTCCTGTTTTTCGACGGTAAAGGTGTAATAGTTAAAGACCTCTTTTGCCTTTTTATACGCAAGGAAGTTTCCTTCTTCGTCATAAATGCTGACAAGATCTTCGTAGGAAAATCCCGCAGACGCATCGGTTTTTCCTTCTGCGATTTCGCCGTAGTCTGCCGAAGATTGAGTTCCTTCTTTATCGTATCGCCCGACAAAATACCCTGCAGGAAGCAGGAATTCTTCCAAGCGATAAGTGCCGAATTCCAAGTGGTACGGGATCGTAATCTCGCCGTTTTCATCGCAGCTCCACTCGTCTGCTTTGAGGTTTGCGTTGATATTCTGCGCATTTGGCAGAAGTTTGCCGTAGTTTTTAGATTTTGTTGGGTCATCTAACAAAGGATTTCCCATATAGCGGATACGGAATTTCGTGCCTTTCAGCGCGACCTTCTTTCCGGTCTCCGCGTCCGTCTTGATGATCTTGACCACATTCTCGATTTTTTTGTTGCGGATGTCATAGTCATAGCGGTCATCATAGGTGTCCTTTGGGGTATAGCTTCCGTTATGCTCATTGATGACAACCTCGAATTCCTCGAGTACGAAAGAAGTATCATCGGCGCGTACTTCTTTCATCACATAAGTTCCGTAAGGAATGTCATAGATGAACAGTTCTCCATTTTTGCCGATGAGAAGCGCCTCGCTTCCGTTATCGATGCCGCTGGTATCTCGCACTGCGCGGTAGACAGCCGTTCCGTTTTTCAGCGGTTCTTCTTTCACGAACCGAAGATTTGGATGGTTTTCATAGCCACCGGATTTAAGCGTAAGGCGCCACTCGGACTTGGTGGACTTGTCCTGCCCGCCGGAAGTTCCTTCCTCGTCAAAGACATTCGCATTTTCAAGAGATTTTGTCAGGTTCAGCTTGCCGCGGTAGCAGTCATTTACAAAGACTTCTTCCGGATAAACAAGTGGGTTTTCTCCCTCGACCTCGCGGAGGTTTCCGCGCGCGTTGTTTTCTTCGGTATTTTTTCCTTCTGTGACCTGCCAGCGGACATCATAGGTGATCTCGCTCCAGCTTTCCGGATTTGAAGTGCAGATCTGGCCGTTAGTGGTCACTGCATCATAGCGGATCTCATAGCGACGGATGCCGCTGTCGGGCTCGATAAAGCGACCGTCCGGGCGGATCTCCCGCACTTCATAGGTCACTTTTCCCGTCCATTCGATTTTGGTCGGGCTGACCACGCAGTGCACACCGTCTTTGGTGGTATGCGTGTAGCTTCCGCTTTCCGTCATCGTAAGCGCCATCGCATCTTCCCACGGCTGATCCCGAAGAGAGTCGGTGTTTCCATAGGCATCCAGCGTGATGCGGTCGACTTCCTCGCCGTCCTTTAAGAGCACGTAGGTTGCCGACAGCGCCGCATCGCCCATTCCAGTATGCACATTACCGTCCCAGCCGGGATTCAGATCTTCTTTGCTGACCGGGATCTCAATCTCCGGAAAATATTCCGGCTTCGGACGCTCACTTTCCGGCGGGTTCTCCGGCGGAATCTCACTCTTGCTTAGCTTAAAGTAGAAAAAGATAGGGTCTGCAGAGCCTGTGGTAATAGTCTGGCGATGCGCCGCGCCGGATGACCAGCCCCAAAAGAGCAGGTCGTCTCTGCACTCCTTGCCATGCAGCTTTTTCTGCATGGTATAAAGGGTATCCCACTTTGGCTCGTCGGTTTCGGAGTCTCCCTGAAAGACGACTTCATAGAATCTCCCTTTGCCATCTTTCTTTGGCGTAATCGACAGCTTGCTTTTGCCGCTTCCTTTGGTGATGATGATTTCATTGCTTAGCGTCTGGCCGCTGAGAATCTTTTCGGTGTCGCGCACGCTCCCGCGCCAGATGCGTTTATCTGTTTCATCCTGCGTCAGTTTGATGGTCGGTGCTTTATCCTGATCGCTGCTTCCAAGGCCTTTTGGCATCACCTTTTGATATTTCATCGCCTGCAGCATGAAGTCGTAAATGTCCTGCGCCGGAGTGTCTTTGATAAGCTGATAGTAGAAATATTTGCCGAGCTTCTTGCTGCTCGGCGTTCCGCTTGCGTTCGTAAAGGAAAGTCCCGGATCTTTTCGCTCAAGGTTATTCTTTCCGCTGCTGCTTACGCGAAACTCCTGCTGGATTTCCCAGATTAGTACCTGCGTGGCAAGATACCAGTCATCCCGGTTATATCCTGCGCCGCTTTTTGCGCGGTGTTTGCCGTAGTAGCTCGAAGCTTCAAAGCACATGGCGCGAAGATCGCTGTAGCTATCTCCGGTCTGGCAGCCAAAGAGAAGCACGCTCTGTATATTTTCACGCATGGCTTCGCTCATTCCCCTGAAAATCTGGTTTTCGTCCTTACTTTCCGGCAAATACTGTTTCCCACTTTCTGCGATCACGCCATGCTCAATGCAGTAGCCGCGCGTCTGCTCGCTGCCCTGCTTGATGATGTAGGAGCGCTTGGCCGACGCCAGTTCCTGCGCAGTTCCGGTGTGCTTCTTACCTGTATTGTCATACCAATAGATTTGATGCCAGCCAAGACACGATGACGGAAACCGGTAGGTATCGCCATCGGTGGTCGTAAGCACGCTGCCCTCATCCCATACGGCCGGGCGGCTTGCGCTTGGCGCTGCAAGCGCGCTCTGTGAGAAAACGCTGAGGATCATGGCGATCACAAGCAGCAGGCTGATTTCTTTTCTTCGTTTCATGTGAATTCATCTCCTTTGTTGCACGAAAAAACACCCGGATGGTTTTCCGAGTGCTTTGCATCTTTTGGTTTACTTGTTTGTTCTTTTTGATCTCTTCCTCTATCCTTCGAGGAAGGACACACTGCAGTACATATCGTGGTCATCAATCCATACCTTGATACAGTGATCTTTCAGTCCGAAGTGGGTGTACTGATGGTCGAAGACATAATCGACCGCATCTTCGAGCTTTGCGTATTTCGATAGATTCATCGGCCAGCAGGTGCTCCACGAGGAGTTCTCCGGTGTCTTGACCTCGCCGCTGATGTAGATGTCGTTGAGTTCTGCGCCATACTCATTTACTAGCCGTTCTTCAATCGCCTGTTTGAGCTGTACATTCGTCCATGTTTCGTGGTAGCGATATGGCGCAGAGTACAGACTGTAGATGCGCTTTCCGCGGATCACTTTGTAGGCGCGTACCTTGAATTCATACGGGTAATCTGTATTGCATCCGATGTGCGCATAGCCGTCTTTGCTGCGGTAGACGGTGAAGATATCGGTGTTTTTCGTGTGCCACTTCTTCGTTCCGACCTCTCTTATCGCGATCTGATAGCCGCTTGCACCTCTGACAGGCTCCCATCGCAGTTCGACTTCTCCAAAGCCTTCTTTCTTTTCAAAAAGGCTTGTGATGATCGGTTTCCTCGGTCTTGCGTGCGCCTTCTTGACCTGCGATACCTTTGAGTAAATTCTGCCGTCTGTGCTTTCCTGATAGGCTTTCAGCTTGTAGCAGTAGGTTCTCCCGCAGGTTCGTCCGGTGTCGATGTAGGAGCTGCTCTCGCTGCTTCCTGCCGTATAGATCTTCTGATAGCTTTTAGCGCCCTCGGCCTTTCGATACAGGATGTATCCGTCCGCGCCGGCAGCAGCCTCCCACGAAATTTTAATCTTTGTCACATCATAGCTTGCTGCCTTCAGCACAGGCCTTTGCGTTTTGAAGCTTGCCTCATCCTGCGCTTCCTGCTGCATCTCCTGCGCTGCACTTTCGATTGGACTTTCTGCGTAAGCTGCATAAGCTGTCTGCGTGATCAGAAGCAGCGCAAGCAGTCCTGTTAGAATCTTTTTCATCTCTCGCCTCCCTTTTCCTCATGGTTTCTTCGGTTTTTCTTACCGACATTATGGAGGCAAAGGGACGGTTTGTCAACGAAATCCTGCAGAAATCTTATCTTTCCTGCATACGCTGGATTCTTTTTACTGCAAGCTCATAAACTTCCTCATCCTCTCTTGCACCGATGATAATGATTAAAATCTTTTCATTCTCACGCTTTAAGGTGTAGACAATGCGAAGTCCCGCACCACGCAGTTTGACTTTCAAAAATCCGGATAAGTTGATGCCTTGTTTGTTTCCAAGCCACTGGCCATAGCCGCCTTCGGTTTGCGGCAGCGGATTGCCTTTTAATTTTCTGAGCGCCTTTCGAACCATTTTTCGCTGACTTCCATCCAGCTTCTCCATGTCATCGATGACCTCCGAAAGATAGGTCAGTTCATAACTCATTCAAATTCCACCCCTTCAAAATCATCCGTATCCTCTTTGGAAAAACCAAGGATTCTGTCTGCTTCTTCTTCGCTGATGGTTCTTTCCGGATCATAGTTTTGCATGCGCTGCATGGCAAGTGCCATCAGCTTCGCGTCATTGACTTCATCGATGAGTTTCAGATAATCTTCCGGTGAAAGCAGAATGCATTCCGGCGCATTGTTCTTCATGACGACCTTCATGCCGCTGTGTTTGACTTCCTCAAAAATCTTTCCGGCAATGCCTTTATTGAAAGACGAAATCGGTACGACATTTTCCATAATTCCTTTAACCAAGTTCATAGCTATTCCCCCTTATGCTGAGATATTCTATAAACAGTATATGCTATATCAATAAATTTATCAATATATTTGTCGATATAAGTATATATTTTTTCTGCTATCCTTTCTCTTTTTCTTTCCGGCCCTGTCAGCTTTGACAGGGGCCCCCTGTCAGGGCATACTTAGAGTATCCCCTTGTCGGGAAAATGAAACGTCAGCTACAGAAAATATCGGTTGCTGGTTCTGCCGCCGTTTTCGCGATATGCGGCACAAACGGTTATGAGCTTCTTTTCCTGAAGCTCCCGAATGCCGCGCCGCACTGTGCTTTCGCTGAGCCCAAGGTCGCCTGCGATGGTCTTGACACCGGGCCATGCTTTGCCGTTTCTTCCGCTGCGCTGCCTAAGATACAGATAGATTGTCTTTGCTTTTTGCGTCAGCATATCTGCGTCCCGAATCCGATATCCGCTGTTGATTTCCTGCAAGTCTCTCACCTCCCTTCAAGGCATGTCGCCTCTTAACTTGTCCGAAGCGATACACCCTTTTTCTCATTTTGCTTTCTTTCTTCCTCGAATTCCGCACTTCCTATTTTGCTGTTTTCCAGCAGGATCTTTGTGCGCAGGCTCTCCTTTTGAATGTACCGCGTCTTTTGCCGGCTCTTTTCTTCGATGATATAAACAGGCTCATCAAAGGTCACGCCCCACTCAAAATACAGCCGGAGCTTTGCGATAAACGGATGGGTGCCGGTTTTCATGACGACAAAGCTTCCTTTTTTCATGCTCTTTAATTCGTCGGCACTCATGAGCTCTCTCTGTATCATAGAGAGGCTCTGCGATGGATGCTCTTTGCCGCGGGATACCGAGCCGGTGAGTACCGTACGGCAGCCAAGCGCTTTTGCGATGCTGTCAGCGGTCTGCGAAGTCGGAGAAAAACCGCCTGCAATCGTGATCTGGCAATTATCCTGAATGATGGCACTGCCCTCCCTGCCGTAGTTTTTTTCAAGCTGCTGATAGCTTTGAATGATCGGAACGAGCATGATATTTCGTGAGCGGGCTGCGGCAAACGCCATCTCCAGCGATGAAATTTTCGGCAGCGTCCCAAGCTCATCCATGTAAAAGGCGGCTTTGCGTGAAAGCCGTCCGCCCATCTCGTCTGCCATCGAAAGAAGCTCCCTGTACATCTGCTGAATCAAAAGCGAAACCAGAAAAAACTTGGTCGGATCTTCCTCCGGCATGACAAGAAACACCGCGCATTTTTCTTCGCAAAAGGCCTCAATGTCGATCTCTGTATCAAAGCAGAGGATCTGCTCCATCTCTGAATCGAGAAACGCATTGAGCCTTGACATGGCGGTCGAAATGACCGACTGCATCGCCTGCTCCGCGCTGTTTAAGGCCGCGCCTGCAAACCACCGGATTTTATCATCTTCGCTAAGAAGATTTAATAGGTTCTGAAATTCACTCTTTCCGTCCTTTCCTTTTCCGATCATCTCCTGCAGAAGCTTAAACACCGACACAATGTGCCGCTCGCCCTCTCCGCCGTAGCGGCTGACAAGAAGAATCGCAGAAGTCAGAAGCCCCTCTGCGGCATCATAAAAGAATGCATTCTGTCCGTAATTGGCGGCATCGCCTTCACTGAAAATCAGCGTCTTTGCGATGATTTTGGCATACTTTTCGGCTTTTGCAAGATATGAAAGCGTTTCCGGATGCTCTTTTTCAAGGTCGGTATATTTGTTTACAAGATGCAAAAGATTGTTTCCGTTTGAGCGCGTCGGGTTACGAAAATCGATGACCGACACCTTGTAACCATAGCAGTTTTTCGCAATCCCTGCAAAATTCCGATACAGATCCCCTTTGGTGTCAGTGGTCAAAAAGCTCATGCCGCATGCACAGGCATATTCAAGGTTCGGATACAGCCAGTAAGCGGTTTTGCCGCACCCGGCCGCGCCGACCATCATCGTATGCACATCGGACGGGTCAACCAGTGCGAAAATCTTCTTTCTCCGCTTTTCGCAGGAGAGGAGGATTCCTTCCGGCAGGCGGATTTCTTTGCCGCGTTTTGCAGTGCTTCGCCATGCTTTCGGGCTGTAGGGCACGCGGGTGTAAATGGTATGCAGCTCTTTTTTTGTGAGAAACCTTGCGCTGCCATGCTGCCCATCACCGACGGTTCTGCCTTTGATCCCGTTGAGATTGGTTCGTTCGGAAAGGCTTTCGATAACAATCAGAAGTCCGAGAAACGCGCCGCCGCATAAAATCAGTAACTCATAGCCGGGCATAGCGCGCTCTCCTTTTCCTGTTCCTGCCGATGCAAGAGCTCTTCATTCCAGTCCTTTTTTCTTGGGTAGTCCACCTCTACCTCGTAGCCTTTTTTCAGAAGCTTTTCGCAGATCCGCTCCCCTGCCCGGTAGCCCGCAAGGTCGTTATCAAGACACAGCACGCATTTTTTAAGGTTTGGATGCTCCTTCAGCTGATGTAGCAGCACCTGATCAGAGACCGAACAAGCGGCGGCGTAAGAATGCACCCGCCAGTTTTCTTTCTGCAGGCTGATGTAGGAAAGCATGTCAAGCGGCGCCTCAAAGAAATAGATTGTATCGGACGAGCCGCTGTAGTGAAAGCTGTACTGCGGCAGGCTCCCTGCCTGATTTCCCTTAAAGGTGCTGTTTCGAAGCGTTCCCCTTTTATTGGCATGCCGCATCAGGCCGTTTTCGTCTTTGCCGCAAAAGACCGCGTTATGATAGCCTGCTTCCTCATAGATGAGTCCCATCCGCGCAAAGCTGAGGACGATGTCCGGATCAATGCCGCGTGTTTTGATGAGATAGGAAAAGACGCGCTTCATGTCATGATGCTTCTTTGGCGGTGTGAATGGTTTTTGCACTTGTTTCTTTTGCGCCGTGCTTCCTACATTGCCGCCACTTGATGGAGATTGCGCTGCGCTCTCCCGGCTTCCGCCAAGCAGCAGTTTGACTGCATCCGGGTAGCTGAGGTTTAAGAACTTTCTTGCAAAATCAATGCTGTTTCCGCCCTCGCGTTGGTACTGGTTGTACCATAAATTCCCCCGGATACTGATTTTTTCGCTATCCTTCATCCAGACAAGTTCCTTTCCGCTGCGCCGGACTTCTTCGCCCCTGCATCGCAGAAGCTCCGCGATGTCTGCGCTACCTGCGCGAAGTTTTTCTTCTTCCGTAAACGGAATATACTGGCTCATAAACTCTCCTTTCCTACGGTTCTTCTGAAAACTCTTGGCCGCGCGCTGTGCGAAGCCCTCTTGCTCGTTTTCGTTCTGTAATTTCCGCCCGCAGTTTCTGCTCGGTAAGCTTTTGTATGCGAAATGCCCCCGGCGGAAAAATCTCCGTAAAATATCCGGCAAGGCGCATGATGTGGATTCCGGCAGGAAGTGCCGGTCGATGCGGGCGGTAGGTTTCCAAAATCAGCTTGGCATAGGGATTCCCTTGCGCGGCCGCCTTGTTTAAGTATGCTTTGCCTGCATCTTCGTCGCGCTGGATGCCCTGCCCGAACAGATACATTTTGCCAAGCTGGTACTGTGCATACTGGTTCTCCTTCTTGCAGGCCCGCCTCAGATACCGCAGGGCTTTTGTCATGTCCTTCGGCAGGTCTTTTCCGATGGCATAGGTTTTACCGAGCAGATACTCTGCCTGCGCGTGGTCTTTTTTCGTAGCTTTTTTAAGCAGTGCTTCTGCCCTGTGGCTGTCTTTTGGGACATGCTCCCCGCGTAAATAAAACTTTCCAAGCAGGTACTCGGCATGCACATTGTCTTTTTCTGCGGACTCTGTGAGAAGCTCTATCGCCCGCGCATTGCTTGCTTCTTTGGCAAGGCCTGCAAGGTGCATCTTGGCAAGACTGTACATGGCAAAGGAATTTCCCTGATCTGCTGCGCTTTTAAAGAGGCTTTCCGCAAGGGCGATGTCGCGTGCGGCGTCCACACCTGCAAGATAGACCCTGCCGAGCTGATACTGCGCATACTGGTTCCCCTGATTTGCACATTCCCATAAGAGTTCAAGCCCTTCTTCGGCATCTTTTGCAAAATGTTTTCCGGAAAGAAGCTCCATCCCAAGGCGATATTTTGCGACCTCAAGGCCGCCTGCTGCGGAAAGCCGCAGCAGCTGCTCTCCTTTTTCTGGGTTGTAGAGCTCGTTCTCCGGATCATCAAAGAGACATTCTTTTGCTTCAAAATACCATTCAAATAGCTGCGAGAGCTTTCCTGCATGATCCTGCTTTGGTCTTTTGGGCATCGCATCTTCCTCTGCTTCCGGAAAGAAGTCCTCGCCCGCTTCGGGCAGTTCTTCAAAGGTCAGCTCCTGCGCTGCAAAAGAGAGTGCTTCGGTGATGATTTTGTTTTTCAGGTTTCGGAATGCCTTGTTTTCCGATAGGCCCTGCGCCCTGCGCGGCGCATCCTGATAGATGTTTTCGATGCTGCGCTGCCCTTCCTGCCACGCTGCATAGCAGGCAGCAAGGGCATCTTCTTTTGATAGTTCGGTTAAGATTTCATCTACGAGCCTTCTGAGCGGGCCCGGAAGATAGCCATAGACCTTGCGGCCTTTGAGGCTCTTAAGCCTTTCCGATAGCTCGGTGAATTTTGCGATCAGCACCGGATTCTTGGCAGGCGCGCTTAAAATTTCGGAAATCATTTTTTCGGTCTCTTTTCCGATTGCTTCGCGCCTTTCGGTCTGCATGGCGTAAATCGGCAGCAGATCCTCTCTGAAAATTTCCCTTGCAAAGGCGGACTTCATTTTTTGAATCCCTGCTTCACTGAGGTATGGTTCTTTTCCTTTTGAGTAGGCAACCATGTGAATGTGCGGATGGTGGGCTTCGTTGTGAAAGGCGGCATACCAGATGAGATCACCCGCCGGAATCTTCATGGCATCTGCCATCAGGTGCGCGTTTGCATTCAGAAGAGTCCGCCATGCCTCGCCTGTTTCATAGCCAAGCCGCTCAGCGTCTTTTCGCGTAATGGACAGGATATTGGTCCAGACGATCCCTTTATGCGCCGCTACTTCCCTTGCGACTTTGGAGAGGAAAATCTTTTCCTCTCCTGCACTGAAAAGTCCATGCGCTCCTCGCTTCTCTGCGCCCGGCCGCATCGCAATATATCCGACATAGTTTTCCCGTTTGTCGATGACTACCCCTTCTCTGGTTGCGATATATCGAATGAGATTTCCTGCATGGCTTTTGGCGCGCGGCGATAAATACCTGCATTTTAAGATGATATCAGCCATCCGTATCACCCCTTTGGAAATCCGCCGCATCTTCTAAGGTGATGCTTCCCTTCAGGCTTTTTACTTCCTGCACGCACATACCGCGAAGCCGGCTGAGGCTTTCTTCCTCGATTTCGTTTGTCGCCGCGACCGTATGAAGCAGCATCGAGAGTTCCACTGCCATTTTGAATAACAGCCTCGCGGTGCGGTCTTCGTAGCGTCCGAGGCTTCCCTGCATCGCAGAAATCACGACCGCGGGAAGATAGCCCTCCGTCTGCTCGGCAGTCAGATAGCCGCTGTAAAAGAGAATTGCTTTTTCAATAAATTCCGAGCGGCTCCTGCAGTTATCCTTTTTATATAGCGCCTCGATTTTTTCCATTGTCTCTGCGCGAATCCAAAGCGCAAACTTTCTTTTTTGTGTCTCCATTTGCTTTGACCCCTTGTCATCTTCTTGTAACTTGCGGAATCAGCGTCTTCTTTTCTACGCATTGACTCCTTTTCGCATTTCCCCTCTGCGTTTTAACCCCTATGTTCACCGAAAGGAAAAGCCTCGGAAACGCTTTGGGAGACCCGCATTGCGGGGCTCCGGGAGGCGAGGCGAGGGGCGATTTTGCCCCCGCCTCTTTTTCCTGCAAGTAAAAAGAGCAAAGCTGCTCTCCTTCACTTTTGCATATTTTCGGCTGCTGGCTTCTTCCCCAAATGCGCGGACACGCCGTTTTTTCGGTGGCGGCATCTACACCGCATCCATTTTCCTCTAAAAAACGGACACAGGGCAAATCTGGGGCTTTCGCTTGGGAAACGCCCCGTGCTTACAGCATCTCCATACCCGGGCTCATCTCCTGCGCGGGCGTAAGGCTGTACACGCGCTCCATGCTGGTCTTTAGCGCCGCCTGAAGATACGCCGGATCCAGTCCGCAGTCCCGGTAGCCTTTTTCAACGATGTCGTAATACATAACGGACGGAAGTCCTGCGGGCATGGCAAGATCCATGATGTATACCATCGCATGAACTTCCTCGCCGTCAAGCATCGCAGGAAGCACTGTCTTATGATAAAAATTCGGATAGCCTTCATAGCGGTCAAGCGCTTTTTCATCCCGCGCGCTGATTTCCCAAAGTCCGATCGGAACTTCCTTTCCCTCCATACTTTCAATAGTCGCGAAGCTGTGATCCGGCTGCCCGCAAAATAGCAGATTCTGATTCTGTAGCATGGCAGAGCCAAGATATTTTGCATCCGGACAGCGTCCCCGCATCTGCGCGTGGTTTAAATTGCTTCCGTATGCCGCGTAAATTTTCGTCTTTTTCATTTTGTTCTCCTTCATTCCAATTAAAACATCTGCATGGTAAAGCCCTCGTCCTGCTGCATTTCGGTTTCACTTTCCTGCTCCGGCGCTTCCTCTGTTTCCTGCAGACCTTGCGCCGCTTCTTCCATGCGCTTTGCTGCAAGGCGCTCCTTTTGCCGCTCGGCCTGCGCCGGGTCTTTCCATGCGATATTCCCTTCGAGATTCTCGAGCAGGAATTTCCTTGCGGTCTGAAATTCCTCGCCGATCATACCGAGCCGAAGAAGCCATGTACGAAAGGTATATTTTTCGTTCGTGCTTTTCGTCCGGCTGTGCGAGGCGCCCTTTTGCACAAGGGCTTGATGGCTGATAGCAAGGCTGAGCTGGATATAGGTTTTGACTTTTCCTGCGTGCATCGTCCCGTTGAACAAGCGAAACTCAATCGTGCCTTTTGAAAACACGCTGTGCAGATTCAGCGCATGATAGCGGCTCTCATCATAATGATCAAAGCTTCTGCTGTCTCCGTGATACCACATCCGCTCAAAGTTTTCGATGCTCCTCGGTTTCTTCCGGTTCAGCTCCTCTAAGAAACGCAGATCTGTTTTCTGGCAGTAGTGATCCTCTCTTGCGACATCGACGGCAAGTGCTTTATATAGCAGATCTTCTTTCGATACCATGATATTCACAAGGTTGCGGAGGGTTTTCACGCTGTGCGGCGCTGCATCCACATGAATGTGAATCCCGCAGGAACGATTTACACAAGCACCCGCATGCCGCAGTTTTCGCACAAGCTCCTGTATCGTTTCGATATCTTCGTAATGACAAATCGGGGAAACGACTTCCACCTTATATCGGTCATTTGCGGATCCTCCATCACGCGCAGTGGGATGAATCGATGCATCGCTGACCACCTTCCACCTTCTCCCCTGCCCGTCCGTCACATGGTACGCATCATAACTTCCGCCGTCATACACCTCATGCGTATCAAAATATGCGGCGATGACTTCGGCTGCCTTTCTTCGGGGAATTCCCGTCATTTCCATTTCGATGCCGAATCTCTGACTTCTCAAACGGAATCAGTCCTTTGCACCTGCGCCTTATCCTGTTTCTTTTTTTCTTTTTTCTGCTCGGAAGAAATCCGCTGCGATACAAAGTCCCGAACTGCAGGCGGCACCTGCTTTGCATAGAGGTTATCAAGTGCTGCGGTCAGCTCCGCTTCCAAGTTCATCCCCTTTTGCGCAAGGTACATGGTAAGCGCCGCATACTTTTCTTCTTCGTATGCGATACTGATATTTACTTTCTTCATTTAAGACCTCCCAAAATCATCCCATCTTCCATCGCAGGCGTGTACCGCTCGATCGGAAGTTCTTCCTGCGCCTCGACAGCCGCACGAACCAGCGGCAGAAAGGCTGCATACCTTGCATAGCTTGCACCCTCTGCTTCAATGAGAATGGCATCCTCATAGCCATCGCCAAGCACCATCAGGCAGTGCGCGATATCGTCTTGATCAAGCCCCATCAGATCGCGATAGCGAATCAAAAAGTCGTACTCCTCCAGAAGATTTTCTTTTAGATGCACAAAGTCGCTTCCGCTTAGCTCCAAGATTTTTTCCACTTTGCACAGCCTCGTATCAAAACGAGGTTCCTTACGAAACAGCGTTGTGTTTAGCTCCATAAAACTTCTCCTTTCCTGCTTTCAAAAAAGCAAAAAGCACAGAAAGCATTTTTGCTTCCCATGCTGATCATTCATAGTTCATAGCTGACGCCCGGCACTTTCAGCCAGTGCGTCCATGTTCCCGCAGACAGCCTTGTCTCCAAAATGCCTGCGCGTGTATTGGCAGCTTCGATCACCTTGCCGTCTCCGACATAGATGCCGATATGCCCTTTCTGCCAAACCGCAATGCCGGGGATCTTTGGCATAGAAGAAATCCTTCCTTTTTCTTTTGCCTTCTCAAACATTCCGTCTGTACCGACATCGGCATGTCCGCCGCGTCCGTACTCGATTCTTTTCGTTTCCGGATTCAGCCATAGATAGCCCTTGATAAGGCCGACGCAGTCTACCGTGCGTTTTCCAAGATAATTTTCGCTGATGAACTTCTTTTCTGCACCGATTTCCGCAGGGTACTGCTTCAGCTTCTGCTGAAAGGCCCGTCCCGTCAGCACTTCGCCGTAAGTTCCCCAGACATAGCCCCAGCCGCCCGTTTTTGCGCGCTTTGCCCATAGCGCAAGGTCATGCGCATTCTTCGTCTTTGGATTTTCATAGCCGCTGAGATTGATAACATCTGCACTTTCGGCGCTAAGAAGCGCCTTCAGGTCATCGTCCGAAACAGAAATTCCGAATGCCTTTCGGATTTCTTCGATCAGCGCATCCGTATCCTCACCTTTTTCAAAACAGTCTGCGAGCTTTTCCGCAAAGCCGGGCTGCTCGCCTTTCTCATAGAGAAACACAAGATAGATGGCTTTGGCTTCTTCTGCTCTGCCGCTAAGATCTCTTTCGGAAAGCGCCTTTTCGATTTCAGAAAACACCGACTCCATCCTTTCAAATTCTCTCTGCTGGGCCTCCGGCATCCTATTTGCGATGCTTTCAAAGAAATTTTCTGCATCTTCACCTTCAGCGAAAAATTCGCACAGCGCGCTGACCGGCATGACGGCAAAAAGCAGAAATCCTAACAGAATCGCAAGCGCCGTATCCCGTATCCGTTTATCACTGACCGCAGCAAGGGCCAGCCGTTTTAAGACCATCTGCATTTATCTTCCCCCTGCCTTTCCAAACAGCGCTTCTTTGTAATCCGGCGCGATCACCTGCAGCAGATACCGCTCGCTGCCGCAGCGATATAGGGCGGTGCCGCGCTCCGGGTATTTGATCAGCTCGTACTCGCTTGGCTCGACCTGCAGCGCATCCATGTATTCTTTTGCGTTGATCTGCCCGGCGTGAAACAGAAACTGATGGGTCGGAATCGAAAAGAGCGGCTTGGTGTATTCCTTAACCGCAGGGATTAAAAAGTCCTCGACATTTTGACTGGCGATCGCAATCGAAGAGTCTTTTTTCCGGTCACGCTTCATGCCATTTCGAATATACTCAATCGCTGTCATGTTTGATAAAAACAGATACAGCTCATCAATCGCGGCCAGCGTGTTTCCTCTGGACAAGAGGAGGTTGGACATATATGATAAAATGTTAAACAGCATCGCGTCCTTAAGCTTCTTGTTTGTATCCATCAGACCTTTCACGCCAAAACACAAAAAGTCATCGGCTTTGATGTTCGTATGGCCGTTAAAGAAGCGGCTTTCCGCGCCCACGCACATCGAGTGAATCCCAAGACAGACTCGCTGCAGCGTTTCTTCGGTATAGATTTCTTTTTTCGATGCGTCATAGTTTTCATAGGCTTCCTCGCACAGTGCGTAAAAGTCCTGCATGCGCGGATAGTTTTCCGGCCGCATGCGTGCATAATCCGTATAGTCATTGATGCCGAAGTTTCGGTAAAGCTGCGTGATCAGGATCTCAATCGTATCGATCTCTTCATCGCTGAAATCCTTATAGCAGCGGAAAAAGTCCTTTAGAAATGCGATATGCTGCGAAAGCCTTGTGCTTTTACGAAACGCTTCCGGGATATCCTCTGTTTCTTTTTCTGCTTTTTCATCGCTATCATCCGGCTCTGCCCACATCTTTGGTTCGAGCGGGTTGATGATATACCGGCCGCTGAGAAAGTCAAGGTAGGTGCCGCCAAGGTTTTCGCAGAGTTCCTGGTACTCGGTCTCCGGGTCTAAACAGATGATCTGCTTTCCGGCCTCTCTGGTGTTAATCAGGAGCAGTTTTAACAGGTACGACTTTCCCTGCCCGGAATTACCGAGGATTAGGATGTTCGCGTTCGTCTTGTCCTCTGCCCTGCGGTCAAAATCCACCAGCAGGTTCGTGCCGTACTTATCGCGCCCGATATATAGCCCTTTCGGGTCGGTTTTTCCGGAGAAGTTAAACGGAAACAGATTTGCAGCCGACGAGCACGGAAGCACCCGCTCAAAGAGCGCGCCAAACATATTTTCGCCAAACGGCAGGCTCGATAAAAATCCTTCCTTTTGCCTAAGCGTCAGTTTATCTACCGTAATCTTGCAGCGCGTAAGTTCCATGTCAATTTCCCCTGCCAGTGCAAGGAGCGCTTCCTGCGAGCGTGCTTTGAGTTCTAAAAATACCGCTACATGAAGCAGCGGCTCGCGGTCTTTTCTGAGGTTGGCAAGCAGGGTCACAACATCCTCTAAGTTTCCTGCAGCCTCGATCGTTTCGTTCACATCGCTTCCCCCGGATTTTAATTTGTTTTTGCGCGCGGCGTTTTGAATGATCTTTCGCTGCTCGATCGGCTCGACCAGCCTATGATAAATCTTTAAGGTCACGCCGTTTCGGTCCGCAAGCTGCGAAAAAACTGCCTGCGCCTCGGTGGACGGCGGATATTCTTTCACCGCCCATACCATGCGGTAGGTATCACCGAGAATGTAGTATCCGGTGAAAAAGCGCAGCGCACTTGGCGTAATCAGATCGAAGAAATCTTTGGTGCGGATTGCTTCTTGTTCTTCTTCTGTGATCACTCTATCTTTTCGTTTCCGTAGCATCTTCGTCGTCTCCTTCCAAGTTAAAATACTGCATGCCGTCAAAGTCCGGCATAGCCTGTCCGTTTAGCGACGCATCAAAGTAGATAGCAAGCAAGCGCTTGATCTCAGCCCTTTTGAGCCTTCGCACTTCAAAGCCCTGCTCTGCGATGATCTTTTCGATGCGGTTTGCTTCCGCAAATTCCGCGGCATCGTTTTCTTCTTTGCACTTTTTTACAAACAGAAACTGCCGGGAGGTTGCCATCTCAAGCTGCATCCGGTCTAAAAACTGCATATCTTTTTTCAAAAGCCGCAGAACTTTTGGATCCGGATGTTCTTTGCTCCGCTCTTTGAGATACCGCAGGTTCTCATCGAATCGTTCGGCGGCGTCCATGCACAGGATCAGAATATCCGGCAGCGCGGAAAGCACCATCATCAAGTGGCGTTCCTTAATCTCCACGCTTTCTCTTGATAATACCGAAATATTGGTTGGGCTGACCCGAAAGAAAAGGTAGGTGCTGCCTCCTGCTTTCAAGCCGTAATCTGTGAAATCACTTAACCCAAGAAACGCCTGCAATGCTGCCTTCTTCTTAGAGCGCCCTTTTCGTTTGTTTTCTTTTTTTGGTTTCTTCTTTTTTTCTTTCATCTTTCCTTCACCTCCAGTCATAGCGCTGCTGACCGGTAACGAAAAACCGCATACACCACGAAAGATACTCCAGCACAGTGTATGCGGAAAGGCGAATGGTCAGAAACGCAAAGCCAAAGCTTATCCCAAGCGGAAGCAAAATTCCGAGCTTTGCCAGCGCGACAGCAGAAAAAAGAAGCGCCACGCTTAAGATGGCAAAGTCTCTAAGGCTCCACAGCCAAAGACTCGCCTTTTCTTTTAGGTTTTTTGGGTATAGGTAAATACGGTTCATATATTTCCCCTCTCGTTATGGTCTTGCAAACATGCGCGTTAGATAAATGGCGCTTTGCGCACTGTGCGCTGCGCTCATCAGATTCATCTTTGCTGAGGTATCCATTCCAAACTGCCCGGCAATGCGCGGCACTTCGCCTGCTGCAAGCATGATGCCGATGCCGATGATTTTGTTTCCCGGAAAGGTCATCAGCCCCAGCATTAAAAGCGTGGTCTGCAGGAACGCCGTCAGACACAGCGCGATCACCTGCTTGGTCCACTGAATAAAGCCATCGGTATACCCACGCGGCACACTGAATAGATACATCGAGCCGACCGCGATCTGCACAAGCAGGATTCCTCCGCGCTTGATATTTTGAAAAAATACCTTGGTGATCGCATAGGCAAAGGCAATCAAAATCAGCACCGCAAGCAGGGTCACTTCTGTGAGATCCTCAATCAGGAAGTTTCCCGATAGCGTCTGCACGACTTTTCCTGAAAAACCGCCGCTTCCGTCCGCGGTAAAAATTCCAAGAAGCTCGCCCGATAGTGTGTTTTGCAGCGAGATGGAAAAGCGGTAAAGCTCAATCGGAAGTGCACCTACCAAACTTGCCGCAAAAAATCCTTTCAGCACATTGAGTGCTGTCATGTTTAAATTGCCGCGCCCGTTCTGGTATTCGATGGCCGCATCAAACACAGCCGTCACCATTCCGATGCCAAAGAGCGCCCAGCCAAAGAGACTGAAAAGCTGCACGACTGCCGCAACCCACGAGAGGTCAAAGATTTCTGCCCCCATGTTTCCCATCATCGCAAAAAAATCTGCAGCTGCCTGATAGATGGTTTCATACAGCCACATCAGCAGATTGTTCCAAATGATTTTCCCAATCTGATCCCCGATCCATTCAAACATCTGCTCTCTCCTTTTCCTTTTTTATCTTTCAAACAGAAAAAGAGGGGATTCCCCTTTTTCCGCATACAAAAAGACTGCCTACTCGCAGTATAGTCGGCACTTTTGCATTTATAATTGTACTATATTTATACTTTTGTTTTATTATCGATATCTGGATATTCGTGTCTGTTACCTTTATAGTCAGTCACTATCGTATTTCCAGTTGCATCTTTTTCATAATAAAATGGGCCTAACGGTACTTTTCCAAATCCATTTGGAATATCCAAAACATATGTTGGCCAACAAATCCCAGAAACTCTGCCTCTAATCCCCTTTAAAATATTTTGTCCCTCATTAATACTTGTTCTAAAATGTCCCGTACCCGGTACAAGGTCACAATGATGTAAATAATACGGTTTTACTCTATTTTCAATAAGTTTTCTACATAATTTTTCAATTGTGTTTGTATCGGCATTTACTCCTTTAAGTAGTGCACTTTGACTTAACAGAACTATTCCTCTTTGCGAGAGCATTTTTAGTTTTTCTGATACTTCGGTGGTAATCTCGTCCGGATGGTTGCAGTGAATTACGATATACAAGGGTTCAAATTTACATAATGTGTCTGTCAGCTTATTTGTAATGATACTTGGCTCTGCAATTATTGCACGAGTGTGTATACGTAACACTTTAATATGCGATATTTTCTTTAATTCATTTATAATATATTCCAGTTTTCTGATATCCGTCATAAGTGGTTCCCCACCGGTTAAAATCACTTCCCATATCTCATCATGTGCAGATATGTATTTCATTGCTTCAGAAATTTCGTCATATGTCAGTTCTGTCTTTTCTGTTTGTAATCTCCACTTTCTAAAACAGAATCTACATTGTATAAGGCAATCATTACGTGGAAAAAGCAATACTCTATCTGAATATCTATGGATTAGTCCTTTTGCCTTAGTATATATTTCATCTCCAATTGGATCTACTATTTCACAATCCTTAATCTCATATTCCCTTGAATCAATTTTGTATTGTCTTTCTATAGGATGTCCTTCTGGTAATTCTGCAATTTGTTTGTCTAAATATCTCGTAGTTTTTTCGAATAATGTATTCATTTGGTTGTCCTCCTTTTTTTCTTAATAATGTAACTAATTCTTAATTTTGCGCTTTTGATATTCTTTTGCAACTACCATTAGTGCATATTGCCATAATGCATATATATGGTCCTCAGATAAATTATCTGTCCTAATTGCTGGTTTGCTATATCCAAGTTCATCAGAATTCATCCAATACTCTGAATAATTTCTTTTTACAATTTGTAACCCAAACGCTGTAGGATTTTTTCCGATAGGCGAACCTGGATATGGCACTGGAACTCCTATATGCGAAACTTCTGTAAGATTGTTTTTGACAAAGTAACATATTCTTTCTATCGTCCTCATCGCATCTTCTAAAGTTGCATCTCCCAAACCAATTATCCAGTATGTAATTGGTTCGATTCCTGCTTCTCTAATCATTCTGCACTGTTCTTCCGCTTTGTCAAATTTAATAGGTTTACCCATTATATCTAAATTCTCTTGCACACCATTTTCCACTCCTAATCCAATTTGCCTACACCCTGCTTGTTTCATCAACTTTAAATCATCTTCGTTTAAACTTCCAACAGTAGTTTGGCACCACCATGGAATGTGGTTTAATCCTCGCAAAATAAGTTCTTTGCAAATTGCATATATATGTTCCCGGTTAGACATAAATGTAAGATCACCAAAGCAATAAAAATTCATTCCATACTGCTTATAAGTATATTCGATCTCATCCACAACCTTTTGTGGATCACGATATACAATTTTATAATCTTCATATGCATTGCGATAAAACGCATCGCATGAGCAAAATGCACAACTATAAGGACACCCTCTACTCGTAAAAAACCGCGGCATAAATGGCAATGATTCTCTACACATTAAATCATACGCTGGGTATGATATATCGTCTAAGTTAATATGAAAATTACTTTTCTTGTTTGTAAAAACAATACTATCTTCTATTTTGTAAACAATTCCTTCTACATTCAATGGTAATGTTCGTTCTTTCCACTGTTTTGCAATTTCAACAATTGTCTCATTCCCCTCTCCTAAAATAATTACATCAACCTCTGGGTTTTGTATAAATTCATCAGGAACAAGCGTTGGATGCATTCCGCCAAATAGCATTAATGCATCTTTGTGAATTCTTTTCACCGTTTTCGCAATACTCAATGCATTTTCAGATGCAACGGTGATAGTGGAAATACCAAATATCTTTGCTTTATTAAGTTGTATTATTTTTTCAACATCTTCTAGTGTTATCATACGATGTTCATTTTCTCGCAAAAAAAGATCGTATGCCTGAAAATCCAAAACATCAACAGAAAATCCTTCATCTCTTAGTGATGCCGCCAAACTGAATAATCCATGATTGACCTCGTTTGGTAAATCTCCTAAAGGTTCTTGGTTTCCCATTGATTCCCAATACTCTCTGACGATTTGATTTTGCTCTTCTTTTAAGATCTTCATCAAGAAGTTAGGTTGAATTAGAATTACATCCAATTCCTTAGGTGTGAACATAATCTCTCTAATACTTCTCATCTTTTTTTCCTCCTTTTACACTTACTTAATTAAATATATTTGATAGAATAGGTAATAATATTGGTACTATCAAAGTCAAAATTGTTCCTGTCGTTAATGTAACAAGACCATACTTAGCTCCAATAGCTTTAGTAATAGGCGCTAGCATTGTGTCCATATCACCAGCTGCTCCGCTCGCAATAGCACTCCCCGGACTTATCTTTATAAGTATCGGCAGAAATATGACTGTGAAAACTTCTCGTAAAATGTTAACAATGAACCCATATGTGCCTATCGCAATACCATAGTTTTGAGTCATGAAAGCCCCTGTAATGCTGTAAAAACTCATTCCACTTGCGGCAATTACAGACACTTTTGTAGATACATCTATGAACATTGATGCAACTAGCCCCCCAACTATACTTCCTGATAATACAGCAAGCGGCAACACAATTATTCTAACTCCTAGCTTCTTAAAAAAGTTAAATACTCCTTCTGTTGCACCCTGTGAAATTCCAACACATACATATAAAACAATTAATGAAATGGTCATCCCGGAATTCAGAATGGTTTCGGATATTTTTCCTGTCAACATATTTCCACTTACTATTCCTATTACAATGCTAAGTGGCATAATCCAAATCAAAGGGCTTATTTGCTTTTTTTCTTTCTCGCCTATTTCTTTCTTCTCGCATGTATCTTCTTTTTCAGCACATACTTTATTATTTTTATCAATCGCACTGTCAATTTCATCCAGCATCAATACTGTCTTCTCACAAATATAAGTACAAATAATACTAAACAAAATTGTCAGCAATGCTATTATTGTACAATTAAGTCCTATTCTTGGAAATTGCATTAAAATGCTTTGGTCAATGCCCACACCTAGTCCTATTATCAACATCAGCAATATTAATGCCAAAGTCGAAATAGCATCTGTTACTTTTAGTAAAAAATGCGTTTTGGTTTTTAAACCGATTAATATTCCTGTTCCCAAACATATAAACGGTAATGCCGTCATTCCCTATCACCTCCTAGCTATAGAATAGTTATTTTTATTTTTTTTTCAATACAAATACCCTCTAATGCAAAAAAAAAGCTTGAAATGCTTTCACTATTTATGTATTTTATAAAAAAAAGACCTTTAGGAGGTTCCGCAATGATTAACGTTCTTATACTTTCTAACAAGCAATCTGAATTAGAACAGATTTCGAAGAATTTACGTCGTAGCACTGACGATTCTCTATGCATTATTACTACAACTAGCGCCCACGAGGCTTTGCAAATTGTAAATAAAAATCAAATTCACTTTGACATATTCATTATCGCTATGCAACTAGAAAACCATAGTGGATATATGATTGAGAAAATGATACGCAAAAATAGATTTTATCAATATTCACCATTTATCTTTATCAGTTCTTTTAATCATCTGTTTTCTAATGAGCCATTATCTCCTTTCCCCGCTTATAGGCTACGCAACTATATTATACTTCCATTAACTGATGTGGATATTCAAGGAAAATTTTCGCTTTACTTCGATTACATTTATTCAAATCAAATTCTTTTAAATCAGTTAAATAAAAAAATGTTACTTCAAACTCCTACTGGAAAACGGGAGATCCCAATAAAATCAATACTGTATATAGAGGTGCAAAGTAAACTGTGCACTATTTACACAGTTAATGGAAAATACCTTCTTAGAAATACAAGTTTAGTATCTGCACTGGATAAAATAAATTCATCCGATATAGTTCGTTGTCATAGGTATTTTGCTGCTAATATTAATAATATCGACTACATTGAACATAATAGTTCTCGCATTTCAACACTTCATTTTAAAGCTTCACATTTAATGTGTCCTGCATCAAGTAAATATTTACAAAACATACAGCATCGTGTTTCTACATCTCATTAGTTATTTTGGTATAAATGCTAAAATAAAGATGTACAGGTTTTATCAAATAAAAATGTACAAATGACGATAGTCCCGTTCCCATTCCGATATTTCCTCCTGTAGTTCCCGGCCGAGATGAAAGCCCTGCCGAAAGGCTTCGGTGCAGATCAGCTCCTGCACCTCGGCACTTGCATCTTGATAGCGCTCAAAGAGCCTGTTTGCATCGCTTCCCGCAAAGAGTGCGGAGATATCCTGCGCGGCTTCGCTGAGCGCTGCGAGCGCCTTTTTGTATGCCCTGCTTTTCGGCACGCAGGTCAGGCTTTCCTCGCTGAAAATTCTTTTCATGGTATTCATGGCCTTCTTCCTTTCTCTGTTTGATTAGCCACAGGATACCGTATTTTGCCGGGAAAGTCTACGGAAAGATTTGAATTACCCGAGAATATTCCAGATATACAGCGGCGCGGTCAGGGTAAAGAGCAGGCACGCAAACAGGATGCAGGGCGCCGTAAATTCAAACTGACCATGCTTGCGATAGTCGAAGTAAGCAGTAGACAGTTTAACAAAAAACAGCACCGCAAGGATCATGTCGATAACCGGAAACACCACATTTTCTACCACCGATTTGACCTGCGTCTGTGCGGCTTTCCATGTCTGCTGGATGGCAGATGACACATCGCCTGCCGCATAGGCGTTTTCCGTAAAGCAAAACAGCAGCACCAGCAAGATCAGCAGGATCAGCATTCGTTTTTTCTTCATGATTTTTTCTCTCCCAACTTCTTTGTAACTTCTTTTTCGGTAATATATCGGATCTTCACACCGAGGTTTTCGCAAAACTCAATCTCCCGCTCCATCTCTTTGGTGATGACCGGGCCGAACACCCACATTTCATCGCAGAACCAGATCAGGCTGAAACGCTCTTCGAAAGAGATTCTTGCAGCGCTGTCCGCCTGCAGATCGTCCGTTTCTCCAAACACATAAAAATGGACTGCGACCGGAATCACGCCCTCTTTCATCGTATAGCCTGCATAGCGCAGAAAGCGTCCGATATGGTTTTTTAAGTTTCCCGCAGAAAGCGGCGCTGATAGATAGATCTTCTTTTTCATGTGCGCCGCCATCCTTTTCGTTTGGTTTCTTGCACACTGCTTTACGCACCCCTTTCCATCGTTTCTTTCTTTTCACAGCTGCCGCAGGAAAGCGGGCAGCCCGTGCAGTCTTTGTCACAGACAAAATCCGCAAAGTCGTTTCCGCCTCGGAGGATGATGGCGTTTTCCTCGACATACATCTCCAGCACAGATTCCTCCCGGATGCCGGCTTCCCTTAGCATTTCCGTGGGCACGCACAGCATCACAACTTCCATCGTTTCTTCTTTTTTTCTCATCTTAAAATCCTCTCCCTTAATTGTTTTTCTTCATCCAAATTATCATCAAACAGGCTCACCTGCTGCGGCCTTCCCCGCTCCCGCTCAAAGAAATCATAGTTTGCAATCAGGATCTCACCAAACTCCTTTCCCGCCTCGTAGCGTTGCGCCATCGAATGCACCCGGCTGAATGCGAAAATGTTGCAGTCCCTATATAGCGTGCGGATCTGTGGGCAGTCGTTGTAGGATAGCAGGAATTTTCCCTGCATGGATTTTAGGCACTCCGAAAGCCTGACATGATCCTCCTTTTGAAAAGCGATATCATAGACATATTCGCTGGTGTAGTACGGCGGGTCGCAGTAAACAAACGCATTCTCCCGGTCATAGTGACGAATCAGAACCGCAAAATCCTGATTTTCAATCACCACCCGGTCCATCCGCTTTGCAAAGTCCTCTACAATGCCAAACAGGCTCCGAATGGAAAACGGCACGCCTGCAAAACTTTTGCCCCCGCTGCAGTAGCTGTAGCGAATGAGCTTAAGGTAAGCTGCCGCCCGTTTCAGATCATAGTCGCCGGTTCTTTCCGTCAAAAGCAGCCTTCGTTCTTCCTCGGTGATATCCGGAAGAAGAATCTGCGTCAACCCTCTTTCCTCGTCTGCAAAGGCGCTTTCGGTTTCTTCTTTCTGCAGGAACCTTCGCAGCTCGTGAAAATCCTCCCGCGCATTCAGCGTCAGAAAGCCAAGCTCCCGGATAAACGCCAGCGGGCGATCCCGCATGCAGCGATACAGATTCACAAGATTGCCGTTAAAATCATTAAAGACCTCAAAACGGTCCGGCCTTTCTTTTCCAAGCAGCACCGCACCGGAGCCGCCAAACGGCTCGATGTATCGCTCGTATTCCGCCGGAAAGAGCGCATACAGAATTTTCAGGATGCTGCTTTTATTGCCAACCCAGCTGATCGGTGATTTCATATGAATCCCGGATTTCCATTTTTACTTTTTTTCGTTCCCCCCTCTCTTACCATGAAAAGGTCGTGACTGTCATCCACATATCATCTGCGACCTCTTCCAGCGTGATTTCTTCGATTTCATCAAAGCGCTCCATGTACTTTTTTATCTCCGCTTCGGTTAATGAGCGGTATTCCTCGCCGTCATCCCCGACCACAAAGAACGGACCTGCAAGGATGCTTTTTCCGTCATGGATGCGCCGGTTCCCGTCCATGCCAAGAAGCTTACTTTCCTCGTTGGCCACGAGGATGGTTCCGTCTTCTTGATAGATATGCTCAATCAGGCCGCCGACTGCGTGGCTGATATCCTCATATTCATTTCGGATTTTTCTGACGACCGGCTTTTTATGCGGCTCGACAAACACCACAGCAAGCAGGTTTTCTTCCTGCTGCAAAGTTCTTTTCCCTTCCGTTCTCAACTCAATCCCTCACTTTCCATTTCCTCATAAATCCTCTTTATCTTTTCGCCGAGCGCCGTAATGACCGGAACACTAACAGCATTTCCCGCCAGCTTATATAACTGGCTTTCGGGAATACCTGCGTTCTTTGCCTTTTCATACTGCTCGTCTGTAAAGCCCTGTAGCCGCCAGCACTCCAGCGGTGTTAATTTTCGCACGCGCCCATGATGGAGGATCCCATGCCGGTCAGTAACCGTCAACGTAAACATCGGCTCATTCGGCTCTTTGATCCGTCGTCCGTTTTGCCGCGTCTTTTCCTTTGCGGGGCTGATCACGGCACGCGGCGTCTCGCTTTCCACAAAGACGCCGGACTTTTCTGCCTTATGATGACTGAATGCATTGTCCTGCCGTGTGGTGATGCATCTTGCATGATCGGTAAGCTTCGCATCCTCATTTAGGTCGATAAAGAAGCACCCCTGCGCAGCACTTGGCAGAACGGTGTGGGCGATCTGCCTGCCGACTCTGCCGCGCCTTGTGTTGAGATTCGGATAGGCCAGGTCGATGCTGTCTCCGGGATAGGCCTCTTGAAAGCCTTCTTTTGTCGCGACTTTGATCGGCAAGGCTATTTGGTAGAGTCCTGTTTTTCCCCCGAATCCTCCGGCGCCGCTTGTGAGGGTAATCCCGGTTCCGCTGTCTGCATAGATGCGGTTTCCTTCACAGCCGCCGACGAGCTGCACAGGAGCCGCCGCATTTGCGTCTCGGAAAGAAAGTATTTCGCCGGGACATCGCTCTCTAAGATATCCGATAAGATACACTCTCTTTCTTGCTTGAGGGACACCGAAATCCTTGCTGTTAAGCACCTGCCATGCGACATCGTACCCCAGCTCATAAAGCGCAGTAAGGATGGTCTGAAATGTCCTGCCTTTGTCATGCGACAGGAGTCCGGGAACATTCTCAAGACACAAAAATGCAGGTCGCTTAACCCGAGCAATTCTTGCAATCTCAAAAAATAGGGTTCCTCTGCTGTCACCAAATCCTCCCCGCTTTCCAGCGATTGAAAAAGCCTGACAAGGGAATCCTCCGCAAAGAAGGTCGAAATCCGGCAAATTTTCCGGCTGTATCGTTCTTGCATCTTCATAAAAATTTTCTCCTTTCGTATCATAGATTGCCTCATAGGCTTTTTTCGCATATTTGTCGTTTTCACAATATCCGATGCAAGTGAAACCTCCGGCCCTTGTTAGCCCCGACCGAAATCCCCCGATTCCTGCAAACATATCAAAATATTTGATATTCATACGGCATTCGCCGCGTTTCTGTTTTTTCCGTCACCTCCACTCTTTATTTCATGAAAGAAATTCCTTCTTCCATAACGGCTTTCGCTTCGCATTCCTCGGCGCTTCCGATTTTACGAAAACTGTCAATTCCGTAAATCAGTGCAAGGCTTTCGCCCTCGTCCCAGTTCACATGCAGCTGCCCTGCATCATCTACCGCCCATACAGTGCCTTTGCTTCCCGCAGGCAGCGGATGATACGGATCCGTTACGGACTCTAATAGTTCAACTCTGCTTCCCTTTGGATACTGCTCGCGCAGTCTTTGGATGTCTTTTCTCATTTGTTTCTCCTATTCTGATAACCGCAAGCCCGAATCTGCAGATGGAAACTGCAGTCAGTACCTGCGCATACACCGTTTGATTCATCATGTTTCGTTTTCCAAGATCCCGCAGCCGAATGTTTCCGCTGCCAAGATAGATGTCTTTTGCCGCCGCATACAGGCAGTAGCTTTCCTCGCTTACACTTCCAATCCGGATTTCCTCAAAGAAAATACGCCCCTTTCGGACTTTATCCTTTGCACAGTTCCAGACTTTTTCGTCGGCTGTTAAAAGATACAAGGCGGCAAGCAGCTCGTAATTTTTTTTCTCTTGCTTTTTTGCCGCCTCATGAAAATCCTGCTTATGCAGACCGTCTCTAAAAATCATACTGCATCACTCCTTCCTGATTCGCTATCTCTTTATATTGATCTTCTTCCGCCGTTTCGACGGCTGTCGTAATAGCTGGTTCGCATAGTGAAATCTCCTTTAGACTCTTCGGATCAACGATGACCTCAGATTCGTTTCGTCCAAGGAAAACAGCGAGGATATCTTCCTTTCGAATCTTTGCACGGTATACCTTGCCTTTGCCCTTAAAACGATTCGCAAACCATTCCGCGGTTTCCTGTTTCATCGTCCATGACATGGCAAGGATGTTATCCTTGTTTTTTTCGGTAAGGCCTCGGTAAACCGTAATCTCGTCCGGAAGCTCCGCAAACTTTCGGTGCTCGTCAAGATTCATCAGATCCTCTGCACTTGCCTTTTGAAACATTTCCACAAACTCCTTTTGGGATACATTCGCATCTTGATTCGGGGCTTCTGTTTGAATCCAGCAAAGACCGAGAAGCTGCGCAAATTCTTTTTGCTCTATGTGAGGCTGCGCGTATTTTAGAAATGTAAGGAGGTAAGGCTTATTCATCATACAGCAGATTTGAAAGACCGACTCTGCTTGATCGATGCGCTTGTCCAGATACATTCTCCATTGCATGCGGTTTTCCTCGGAACTCGTAATGTCCAGCATTTCCCGTCCGTTTTTCCCGGGCAGAAAAACGATGCCGCTGTTTGCGAATGGATGGCTGATGATGAACGGGGCATACTCGGTATCGTATATCTCGGTGCTCAGCAGCCCCTTTGCCACCAGCCGCACCCCTTCCATATCGGTGCCTGACTTTTGCTTTTCTTTTTCTATCATGTTCTCACCTGCTTTCTCTGTCGTTTGCTTGCTGCTCCATTTTTACATCTATAAAAGGGCATAAAAAAACAGATAAAAAATGTTACTTTTCTATCTGATTCTTCTCAAAAATATTTACTTTTTTCGCTTGATTTTCTTTCCGCTTTTCGCCCGTCCCGATTTCGTGGGGGTTCAAATCTCGAAAATCGCAGAAAAACCCGTTTTGCATCCCTAAGTCGGTATATTCATTTACGCGATAATCCGGCGTCAAAAAATGCTGAAACCCAGTCATAGACTGGGTTTCACGACCATGCATCCTAAATGGACGTATTACTTGGTGCGCCATGAGGGACTCGAACCCCCAACCTTCGCATTCGTAGTGCGCGACTCTATCCAATTGAGCTAATGGCGCATACGGAAATCGCTTGATTTCGTACTTTATTATTATATACAAGTTCAAGCGATTTGTAAAGACAAAATTCCGGATATTTGAAAATTTTTTTCAAATTTTTTGATTTCCGTCACTTTTGCTTTTCGGTCTTTTCGATTGCCAAGGTCTTCGGCTTCCGGGATCCTTGGGAACTGCGGACAAGATCTCAAATGTCTTATACCATATCCGCCAGTTCGCGGATCAGCTGTTCGGTCTTGGCCCAGCCGAGGCACGGGTCCGTGATGGACTGTCCGTAAACGGTGCCGTTGACCGGCTGGCTGCCGTCTTCGATGTAGCTCTCGATCATCAGACCCTTGACCATATCGTGCACGTCCTCACTGAACGTACGGGACTGCAGCACTTCCTTGGAGATCCGGATCTGCTCCAGGAATTTTTTTCCGGAGTTCGCGTGGTTGACATCCACGATGATCGCCGGATTCGCAAGCTCCGCCTTGTGATACATCTCGCAGACCAGTTTGAGGTCTTCGTAATGGTAGTTCGGCAGCGACTGCCCCTTTTTATTCATGTAACCCCGGAGGATCGCATGCGCGTACGGGTTGCCCTTGCTGACAACTTCCCAGTTGCGATAGATGAACATATGCGAGCTCTGCGCCGCGGTGATGGAGTTCATCATCACGGAAAAATCGCCGCTGGTCGGGTTTTTCATGCCCACGGCGACATCCAGGCCGCTGGCCGTCAGACGGTGGCCCTGATTTTCAACCGAGCGCGCGCCGATCGCTACATAGAGCAGCAGGTCCGAGAGATAACGGTAATTTTCCGGATACAAAAGCTCGTCCGCGCAGAAGAACCCGGTTTCCTGCATCGCGCGGATATAGGTCTCCCGGATCGCGATGATGCCCTTGAGCATGTCCTCATTGCCCTCCGGGTCCGGCTGATGCAGCATGCCTTTGTAGCCGATGCCGGTGGTGCGCGGCTTGCTGGTATAGACACGCGGTACGATCAGAATGCGTTCTGCGACCTCATCTGCAGTCTTACGCAGACGAGAAAGGTAGTCCAGCACGGCGGTCTCGTTATCCGCAGAGCACGGTCCCACCAACAGCAGCAGGCGGTCGTCCTTGCCGCTCAGGATATCCTTGACTTCCTGATCTTTTTGCTCTCTGAGACGCGCAAACACCTCGTTGATCGGATACATCTCCTTGATCTCCTTTGGGATCGGCAGTTTGCGCCTGAATTCCATATTCATATCGTTTCCTCCAAACTTCTTACTTTACTTCTGCGCGTTTTCCGCATCGGCAGTTTGCGCTTCTTCGGTAACCTGCGCTTCCTCGGCAGGCTCCGGCTTTTCCTTATCGAACAGTTTTCTTCTTGCCGTCGACTTGCGCATCATTTCCCGGATGCCCTCCGCGTCGCCTTCCATCAGCATACGCTCCAGCTTGGAAACCTCGATCGTAAACAGCTTCATCTGATGCAGCAGCGCGTCCTTGTTGAGCAGGAACAGTTCACTCCACATGCGATCGTCGATGCGGGCGATCCGCGTCAGGTCACGGAACGAGTCTCCCGTGTAGTCCTCGAGCTTTTCGTTGTGGTTGCAGGTCATCAGGCACATCGCGATGCAGTGCGTCAGCTGCGATACGAAGCCGATCAGTTCGTCGTGCTCTTCCGGCGATACTTCGGAAATTCTGGCAAAGCCGAGCAATTCGCCGATCTGCCTGCAAAGTTCTTTGGCGTTTTCGGTGTTCTTTTCGGTCGGCACCATGACGTAATTGGCCTGATAAAAGATGGTCTCGTCACTGTGCTCAATGCCCAGACGTTCACAGCCTGCCATCGGGTGCGCGGCGATGAATTCACAGTCTTCCCGCAGGAAATCCTGGATCTCCCGGACCAGACAGCCCTTGACGCCGGTCACATCGGTGATGATGGCTCCGCTCTTAAAGAACCATTGCTTCTCACGCATCCATTTTTTGAAGGTGTTCGGATAAAGACCGGAAATGATCACATCGGCTGCTCCGATCATTTTCGGATCCGCGGTCGTGCTGCCCTTGTTTATGATATGATGTTCGTTTGCGTAACGGATGGTATCCTCATCGATATCGATCGCATTGGCGAGAATGCCCTTTTTGGCGAGGCCTTTGGCATAGCTGCCGCCGATCATCCCCAGACCCACGATCAATACGTTGGTGTCTTTGTCAATTTTCAATGTTTTGTACCTCGATTCCTAAAGCTTGTAATTTATCAAAAAAATCCGGAAAGCTCTTTGCTACCGCTTCTGCTCCGTCGATCTCACCGCCGGTCAGGGTCAGCAGCACGGCCTCCGACATCACGATCCGGTGGTCGTTATGTCCGCGGAGCGTCTCGGTCGGTGCCGTCAGCCCGCCTGCGGGCGGTGCAACGCGGATCTCGTTTTCCTGCACGGTTACAGAAACGCCGAATTTGCGCAGTTCCTCCGCCATGGCCTCTCCGCGGTCGCTTTCCTTGATCTTGAGCCGTTTTGTTCCGACGAACCGTCCGCCGTGTTTGGCTGCCGCCGCCGCGAAAAGGATCGGTCCCAGATCCGGACAGTCAGAAAGATCGATGCACGGTTCCGGCCTTTCGAGCTGTGCGAGCAGCGTCGGATAGACGCAGTCGGCCTGCAGGCTGTTTTCCTGCTCCGGCAGGTTCTCAATGATGATCCGGTTCTCCGATCTGAACGCAGCCAGCGCCGCAAAGAAAGCCGCATTGGAAAAATCGCCCTCTACCTGCGCGCTGCGTGCCTGATAGTTCTGCCCTCCCGGGATCCGCAGCGTCTGCGCGTCCTGCCATACCGCGGTCACGCCGAATTTCTGCAGTGCCGCCAGTGTCATATCGATATAGGGGCGGCTTTCGATCGGCGGTAAGATCGATAAAACACTGTCACCCTCACACTTCGGCAAGGCTAACAGAAGTCCGCTGATGAACTGACTGGAAATGTTCCCGGGAATCTGAAAGGTTCCGGCTGTCAGCGGTCCCTGCACCGTCAGCGTCTGCGCGTCCTGCTCAAAAAACAGTCCGCGTTCTCGGCAGATCTGCTCGTAAACGCCCATCGGCCGTTCCAGCAGCCGCGGTGCGCCGACCAGCTTCATACGCCGTCCGGTCTGCAGGCAGAGCGGAACGAAGAAACGCAGTGTGCTCCCGCTCTCCCGGCACCGCAGGACCGGCTCCTCCGCCTGCACGCCTGCAGCCCCCGCATGGTCCTGCACAGCCGCTCCCACTGTGCCGCCGCCCCCTTGGATCGTTACGATTTCTCCATCTTTACGCCACTTCGCGCCGAGCGCGGTCAGGCAGTCCAGCGTTGCCTGCATGTCCTGTGAATCCGAAATCCCTTTTAGGACAGAGGTGCCGTCTGCCAATCCCGCGCAGATCAGCATGCGATGCGCCATGCTCTTGGACGGCGGCGCGGAAACCCTGCCGTGTGCCGTTCCCCTGCTGATCTTTATTTTCATGCGCGGCCTCCGTTCTGCGCCAGATAGTCGATGGCTTCCAGATAACCGTCGGTTCCATGACCCATGACGGTGAAGCAGCAGGCCTGACGGATATAGCTGACCTGACGGAAGTCTTCCCGCTCTTTCACATTGGAGATATGCACCTCTGCGGTCGGGATCTGCACGGCTTTGACTGCGTCGAGCAGGGCAATGCTGGTATGCGTATAAGCGCCCGGGTTGATCACGATGCCGTCCATGCCCTCAAAATAGGCTTCCTGAATGCGATCGACCAACGCGCCCTCGTGATTGGACTGGTAACAGGTCACTTCAATGCCTTTTTCCCGGCAATGTGCTCGGATCTTTTCCAGCAGCTGTTCGTAGTTTTCGGTTCCGTAATGCGTGGGTTCGCGCAGCCCCAGAAGATTGAGGTTCGGTCCGTTGATGACTAACAGTTTCATAGGCTCTCTCCTGTTCCCGCGCTGCCCGCAGTGCCTGTCCGCAGATAGTCTGTGCCGAAACGCGCTGTCAGAAGATCTGCCAGCACGACGGCGGTCACCGCGTCCACGACCGGTCTTGCCCGGTGGAAGATCGCCGGATCATGGCGGCCCTGCAGTTCGAATGTTGTATTTTCCATACGCAGGAGATCGATGGTCTCCTGTTTTTTGAAGATGGAAGCGGTCGGCTTCACGACCGTTTCAAAGAGGATCGGCATCCCGTTGGAAATACCGCCTTGAATACCGCCGCTGAAATTCGTTCTGGTCTTGATCCCCTCCACGTCCTTGTAGAACGCGTCATTGGCCTGCGAACCGCGCAGATCCGCCAGCGCGAATCCGCCGCCGAACTGGATGCCCTTGACTGCCGGGATGGAAAAGACCGCGTGCGCGAGCATGCCCTCCAGGGTGTCAAACCAAGGTTCCCCGACTCCTGCCGGAACTCCGGTCACCGCGGTTTCCAGGATCCCGCCGATGCTGTCGCCGTCCGCGGCAGCCTTGAGGATCTCGCCGCGGATCAGTGCGCCTGCCTCCGCGTCCAGAACCGGAAATTCCGCCGTGTCCAGATAGGCGAATTCTTTCGTATAGTCCGAAAAACGTCGGTCATCCACGCCTGCCGCGTGCAGGATATGGGTTCCGATCCGGATGCCGCGCGCTTCCAGAGCCTGTGTCAGGATCGCGCCGGCCGCTACCAGCGGCGCGGTGATGCGGCCCGAAAAATGTCCGCCTCCGCGGTAGTCTTCAAAGCCCTCGTACTTGCAGAAGCCCGTATAGTCCGCGTGGGACGGGCGCGCCGGACGGTTCTTGCGCCCGTCCCCGTAGTCCGCGCTGTGCGCCTTTTCGTTGCGGATCAAAAGGCAGAGCGGCGTACCGGTCGTACGGCCCGCAAAGACGCCGCTGACAAATTCCACACGATCTTCCTCCTGGCGCGCCGTGGAGATCTTGCCCTGCGCGCGCCGCTGCCGCAATTTATTGCCGATATATTTTTCATCGATCACCAGTCCCGGCGGCAGGCCGTCCAGCACCGCGCCGATGCCCGGACCGTGGCTCTCACCGAATAAGGTGATGCTGATGGTATTGCCAAAGGTATTTTTCATCCGAAAACCTCCTCATAATCCTGTTTTAATCTCGCCTCATCCGCAGGCTCCGTACAGAATTCCCCGATGCGGCGGACGCGGATCGTGGTCACAGCGCCGCCGTCCGCCTTTTTGTCGTGCATGGCCGCTCTTGCAACCGCGTCGGCGGCCTCCTCACAGGCCGTCGGCAGACCCTCCCGCAGCAGAACCTGCCGCAGCCGCTGCCGCACGTCCGGTTCCGCCATCGGCAGCATGCCCAGCGCCACGCACTCCCCATGCAGCAGACTGCCGGAAACACTCTCAATGCCGTGTCCGAGCGTATGGCCGAAATTCAGCGCCTTGCGCAGTCCCTGCTCTTTTTCGTCCGCCTCCACCACGCGCACTTTGATGCGCAGTGCCGCGGCGATGATCTCCTCGATCTGCGCTCCGGCTCCGCGGATACCGTCCTGCTCGATCCGCCGGAAAAAATCCGCATCAAAGGCCGCCGCCATCTTGATGATCTCTGCCGCGCCGCAGGCAAACTGCCGCGCGTCCAGCGTCTCCAGCACATCCGGGTCGATCAGTACGGCGCGCGGCTGATGGAACGCGCCGACGATATTCTTGATGCCCCCAAGATCGACCGCCGTCTTGCCGCCGACCGAAGAATCCACCTGTGAAAGCAAGGTGGTCGGAATGTTGTAAAAATCAATGCCCCGCATATAGCAGGCCGCCGCGAATCCGGCCAGATCGCCGACAACCCCGCCGCCGACTGCCGTCACGCAGTCCTTGCGGGTAAAGCCGTGTTCCAGCATCACACGGCAGAGCATTTCGAAATTGGCGAGCGTCTTGCTTGCCTCGCCCTGCGGCAGCGTGACCGGGATCCCGACGCCGCCCGCCGCCTTGCAGGCGTTCTGCACCTGCTGCGCATACTGCGCGGGCACGCCGTCATCGGTCACGATCAGTGCCCGGCGCGCAAGGTCCAACTGTTTGTCCGCCTCCGCCAGTACGCCGCGCTCGATCCGGATCGGATAGCTGTCACGCCCCAGTTCCACGTCAAATCTCATCCTCGTACCTCCTGCGCGCTCAGCGCATTGTACGCGCCGACGATCTTGATCTTATCGCAGCAGTTTTTCATTTCTTCCACGCAGGCTTGTCCGTTCGGACTGTAAATGTCTCCCGCGGCCTCCACATAGAAGTAATACTGCCATAAAAGATCTTTCATCGGACGCGAACGCAGCGTCCGCATATTGAAGCCGTGCCGCCCGATGATGTTCAAAGCCTCTGCCAGCGCTCCGGCCTCGTTGCGTGCCGTGAACACCAGAGAAAAGAATGTATTTCCGTTGTTGCCGGAGGTCCGGCTGTCCGCTGCCGAAAAGACAGCGAAACGCGTTGTGTTGGAGCGGTCGTCATTGATGCCTGCCGCCAGCACCGACAATCCGGCCATCTTCGCCGACTCCGCGCTGGCGATCGCCGCGATGCTCTTATCATTCTGCTCGCGGACATAAGCCGCTGCCAGCGCTGTATTGGAATATTCCACTTCCGCGAGTCCGTGCTCCCGGATAAACTTCGCGCATTGCGATAAAGCCTGCGGATGGCTGACGACCGCCTTGATCTCCTCCAGCGTCGCTCCCGGTACCGTCAAAAGGTCGTGCGTCACAGCCAGATCGTACATGCCGTTGATATGCAGCGGTCCCGTAAACATCAGATCGTTGACCTGATCCACGTCGCCCGCGAAGCTGTTTTCGACCGGCAGCACCGCGCAGTCGCATTCCCCGCGGACCACTGCCTCATATGCTTTCGGGAAACCGCTGTAAGCGATCTTCTGCCCCATCGGAAAGATCCGGCTCGCCGCGATATGCGCGAACGCGCCCTCGGTACCGCAGTACGCCACCCGAAGCCCCTCTAAGAGCCGCGCTTGATAACGCCGTGACACGGCCATGATGTCCTGCAGGAACTGCCCGTAATAAGGCTTCAGTTCCGGATCCGTGACCCGCGCCTCTCCCTTGGCGATGACCTCCGTCTCACGCTTGGGATCGTAGATCGGCAGTCCGTTTTCCCGTTTATATTCCGCAACCTTGGCGACCTGCTGCATCCGTGCTTCAAACAGTCCCGCCATCCGGTTATCGATCTCTGTGATCTTTTCTCGTATTTTTTTCAAATCTTCCATTTTAAGTCTCCCACTGCCGCGAACTGCGCCGGATATCGGGTGCGTTCCCGCCTAGCGGGCTCGCGCGCCTTGCGCGCTCTCCCTGACCGCACACAATCCGCATCTGTTTTTCTTTATTGCTGTTCCGGCAGGATCCCGTAATCCGCGGCCAGCGCGCGGAATGCCGGGAGTGAACGCAAAACTTCTTCCGTACTGATGCAGTAGGAAAGCCGTACATAGCCCGGCATGCCGAAGCTGTCCGATGGCGTCAGCAAAAGTTCGTATTTTTTGGCAGCCTCCGAAAACGCGTTTCCATCTCCGCCCGGCGCCGCGAGGAACAGATAAAACGCTCCTTCCGGCGGGATGAACGAATAACCGAATGCTTGCAGATTGCTGAGCAGCAGGCTGCGATTCTCCCTGTAAACATCAAAATTCGCGCAAACGCCCTGATTTTCCGCTACCACACGCTGCAAAAGACTCGGCGCGCAGACATAGCCGAGACTGCGGCCCGCGCCGCAGATTGCCGCGAACAAATCCTTGCGGCTGTCGGCCCGCGGAGAAACGAGAATATAACCAATCCGTTCTCCGGGCAGTGACAGCGATTTGCTGTAGGAATAGCAGATGATCGTATTTTCGTAATACTCTGCCGGAAATGCCGTCTTGTGTCCGTCGTAAACGATCTCTCGGTAAGGCTCGTCCGAGATCAGGTAAATTTCTTTCTGATAAAGCTTTTCTTTCTTTCGGAGAAAATCTCCCAGTGCCGTCAGCGTCGTTTCACTGAGGATCGCGCCCGTCGGATTGTTCGGCGAGTTTATGATCACAGCCGCTGTTTTTTCCGAGAAGGCCGCTTCCAGCGCGTCGAGATCGATCTGAAAGCCTCCGGTCTCCACCGGAACCTCACATATGGCCGCGCCCGCATTTTCAATAAATACCTTATATTCCGGAAAATACGGCGTAAAGACGATAACCTCCTCGCCCGCCGCGCACACTGCACGGAGTGTTATAGTCAGCGACGCCGCGGCCCCTGCTGTCATGTAAACATCGCCGGCCTCAGCTGCCAAGCCGTACGCGCGGTCCATATAGTCTGCCACCGCGGTTCTCGCTTCGATGCTGCCCGCGGAAGCTGTGTACGCATGCAGCGCCGACGGAGCTTCCGTTTCAAGCAGGCGGATCATGCAGTCCGTGATCGCCTGCGGGCACGGTACATTTGGGTTTCCGAGGCTGTAGTCGGATACGTTTTCCGCTCCGATCTCCTGTTTTCGCTTTGCGCCGTAAGCCGCCAGCGCTCGGATCGCGGAGCTGCTCTTTCCCAATGCGGTCATATTTTGATTGATCATAATTCATCACCTTTCTCTTGTGCTGTTTCATGTTCTGCTGCGCATCTTTTTATGCACCCTGCAAAGCAAAATACCTCCGGGCAGTCTGCGCCTTTGCTTCGTACAGACTCCCGAAGGTATCGCGATACACGCATCCGCGCGGGATACGTTAATACACTTCTTTTATCAGACCTTCCTTAAATGCCTCCACTAAGTCTGTCAAATCGTCTACTTTTTCGGCCAGGACCGCACCCTGATCGGTATCCATGATCAGCAGGCGCTCCGGCATGACTTCCACTGTTTTTTGAACAGGTGAATGGAAAACCTGTGTGCCGTCCGGCTGCAGCGGACTGTATGGTTTGTGTTCCGCCAGTGCCATGAAGCGGGAATTGAAGATAAAGGTATAGCCCGCGATGCCGGTCTGTTTCTGATAGGCCTTGGAGATCCCGCCGTCGATGACATAGAGGATGCCGCCGCCCTTGATCGGGGACTCGCCGTCCTTGATCTTGACCGGAACATGTCCGTTGAGGATCTTGCCGGTACGCGGATCCAAGCCGAATTCCCGAAGGATCTTTTCGCAGTAAGCCCGTTCTTTGATCAGTTTATAGTACGGACGTGTCGGTTCCTTGTGCGAAGCTTTGTCCGCGATGAACAGCCGCTCGAACGTGGTCATCTTTTCCTTGCCGAACAGCGGGGAATTGCCGCCCAGCCACAGATACCACATGATGTCGCCGGATCGTCCGATCTCTTCGGATTTTTTCGGGGCGAAGTAGGCCTTGCGTACCTGATCGTCCAGATAATCCATCAGCGCCTTGCCCTTATGCCTGACGCCGTTGAGTTCCACCTCTTCAAACTCGCCGTTTTCGTCGGTCGGGATGCAGCCGTGATACAGCAGGTTCCCGTTGACCTTGGTGTACAGCGCGCCGTGGCTGAAGAGGAAGCGGATGTGGCGCTGCAGTTTTTCGGAATTCAGGAAAGAAGCCTCCAGTGCGTTGAGCAGTTCGCCCTCTTCCTCGGTCAGATCGTACGGATGGGCCGGATCCAGCGTCGGGAAATTCTTGTCCCGGAGCGGCCATACCGTACCCTCCACTTCGACCGTGCCGTTCGCAAGATCGATCTTATCCAGCAGCAGCCGTTTTTCCAGCCGGTACTCCGGATGCGCCATGATGCGCTGTCCCTCTACCTTGAACTGACAGATCGCGATCGCCTTGTGCATTTTTGCCGTCAGGTCCTCATCGACTGGGTCGTATTTGTTTTTATCCAGAATATGCGGTTTAAAGAATTCACACGGGTCATCCCCGTAGACTTTTTCCGCAAACGTTGCCAGCGGCCGCAGGTTGATGCCGTAGCCGACCTCCAGCATATCGAAATTGTTGTAGCTGATGTTCATGCGCAGCAGATTGGTGATGCAGGCCCAGTTTCCGGTCGCCGCACCCATCCATACGATGTCGTGATTGCCCCACTGAAAATCCACATCGTGAAAGTTCAGCAGAAAGTCCATGATCTCATCCGGATGCGCGCCGCGGTCAAAGATATCGCCGATGATGTGCAGTTTGTCGACTGCCAGCCGGCTGATGGTCTCTGTCAGCTGAATGATGTATTTTTCGGCGATCCCGCATTCAACGATGGAGTTGATGATCTGGCTGTAATAATGCGCCTTGTTTTCTTCATCATCTGCGTGCAGCAGCTCGTCGATACTGTAGTCCATGTACTTCGGAAGCCGGGAACGGACTCTGGAACGCGTGTATTTGGTCGATACGGACTTGCATATCGTAATTAAACGATAAAGTGCTGTCGCACACCAGTCCTCATAGTTCGGTTCGGTCTTTTTTCTTCTTGCCAGCTCTGCCTCCGCGTTGTAGATCAGCGCGGCCAGATCGTCGCGGTCTTTTTCGGAAAGCACGCTCCCGTAGTGTTCGTCGATCTTCGCTTTGATGGTGCCGGATGCGCTCTTGAGCATATGGATAAAGGCTTCGTGCTCTCCGTGCAGATCACTGAGGAAATATTCGGTGCCTTTCGGCAGTGCGAGGATCGCCTTCAGGTTGATGATCTCCGCGGAGGCCGCCATAATGTTCGGATAGTCTTTTGCAAGTCTGTTGAGGTATTTTAAATCTGCCATTCTTCTCCCTTTCTCGATGCAGGTTCTGGTTCTTTCTTCGTTCTATTATATTATATTTCACCCGCCAAAATCAAGCAGTTTCCTTGCAGAAAAAGGCTCCGGACACGCGAAATCTGCCGAAATCTCGAAACTTCACACAATGCACACATTTTCCGGTTCCGTGCCGTTCACGCGACCGTGGTCCCGGTGTAATAGTGCTGCAGGATCTCCCGGTAGGAATAGCCCTCTTTCGCCATCCCGTCCGCGCCGTACTGGCTCATCCCGACTCCGTGTCCGGAACCGCTGGATGTGAAGACGACGCTCTGCCCGGAAAAGCTGATGGAAAACAGCGCCGAGCTGAGTCCGAGCGCGCTGCGCACCTGCGTGCCTTTGAGCACGGCGTCTCCGACCTGCATACGTTCGACACGTCCGCCGGAAGTCCGAGAAAGGATCTTGATCTTTGCCTGCGTCAAGGTTCCGAAGTCTTTCGCGGGAAAAGCTTTTTGCATCTCTTTTTTCATTTCGGCGAGGGTGAACGTCTTTTTTTCATTGCGGTGTGTCGCCTTCTCTTCATAGGGGCTGGACACGCTGATCAGGTACGGCACTGCGCTGACGAACACATCCTCGGAATTTTCCGTCTGTCCGCCGCTGGAGGAAAAGAACAGCGGCTGCATCACCAGCTGTTCGTCATAATACAGCATCTGTCCCTTTGTGCTCTCGCACGCCGCCTGCACCTTCGGCCAGCCGTTCTCGCTGTCTCCCCAGCCGTCCGGATGGCAGGTGATCAGTTCTTTTTCGGTCTTGTAGACCTGACAATGCGTTGTGTCGCAGATCGGCGCATCCGGGTGCTTTTCCGGCTTCTTTGTCTCATACTTTTGGATCTTGGACATCGCAAAGGTGCGCACCGCCACTGACTGTGCCTTGAGTGCCTCAGCCGCAAAAGTATTCGGCATTTCACTGGCGGTCACACAGGCAACATATTCCTCGAAATCAACCTTGACCACCTTTCCCAGATCTTCGCGCCAGACTTTGATCTTGCGCGGAGTTTTGACCTTATCCGCTGCGCTGACGCGGGCGGCCTGCGCGCTTCCCTGCTCTCCGCTGTCCTCGGACGCTCGGATCCCTGTGTTCTGTCCTCCGCTGTCCCCGTCGGTATCGTGCAGGCCGCTCCCCAGCGCACCGCTGCTCCAGACCACCAGCAGCGGAACCAACAGAAGGAACACGGTCAGTCCCGCCGCCATCGCCGCGATTCCTTTGATCGCCCCCTGCATCGCTGCTTTCCATTCTGTTCCGAACCTTCTCCGCATTGCCTGTCCCCCTCGTTTTCTTTTTGATGCCGTGCCGTTCCCACGCCTCTCGCCGCGCAGGATACTTCGCCGCGCAGGATACTTCGCCGCGCAGGATGCCTTACTTCACAGTCTTTTCTTATTATGTAGGAAACATCGTTCCGATATTTCCGGAATAACAAGAAAGTCTACCGCTAAAAATCTGACCGACGAAGCCGACTTTCTTACATACCTATGCAGCAGGTCGGCAGCTTATGCCGCGAGCCTTGGGAAGAGTCTTTGAAAAAAACTTTTGGTGCATAAGACTGCTATCTTTTCGCGTTTTTGATCAAAAAAAAGCATATCAGAGCGCTTCCGCCCTCCGGTTTATTCCACCGGTTTCCCTCGGAGCCAGATTTATTCTCCTCTTTTCTACATTTTTCGACATTCTTCGTGTGTTTTCGAGAATTTTCCTTGCATGCAGCCACCTCCCCGTTCCCCTTCTGCCTTCTCTTTTCCTCTCGCATGATGCTTTTTTTCGGCTTAAACCACGATTTAGATCTAGTTCTATGCAGCATATCTCAGATCAGCCGTATCGCATCCGCCGCTGCAACCAAAGATTGCGCCATAGTTGGTGGACGCAACCCGTGTACCCGTGCTAAAATCAGATCGTCACAGCGAGGAACCGCTGTCCGGCAAACTCAGATTCTATTAAATCTCAGGAGGTATCGATCATGAAACTCGCAAGTATCACTTTAATTCTCGGCATCGTTCTATGCCTGGCGATCCTCGGCATCTTGTTCTATCTTTTGTTCCTGCTGATTAAAGCACTGCGAAAATATTTAAACAGCAAAGATATCCGGGAAGAAAAAAATCAAATGAAAAAAACGCTGGGAGAAACCCTGCAGGACCATCGCAAACGCTGTCAGATGACACAGGAATTCGTCGCCGAATCGCTCGGCGTCAGTCGGCAGGCTGTATCCAAATGGGAGCAGGGCATTTCCGATCCCAGCACTTCCAATCTGCTCGCGCTGGCCAAGCTTTACGGCATATCGGCAGAGGAACTGCTCCATCCTCTCGAAAAGCATTGACAAATCCTCTTTTACGTCTCATAATTGAACTATAGTACAAAATTGAACTCTGGTTCAAATCGCAGCAGGAGACCGATGCGAAACACATCGGCCGGAAAGGCTATGGAATTTCTTATGGACGAACACAAATCATCACCAAACACACAGGGACCACAGACCGCACAGCCCGCGCAAGCGGTGCAAGCAGCGCAAGGACCGCAGAGCGCGCAGGCAGTGCAAGCGGTGCAAGCAGCACAGGCGGCGCAGACATCGCAGGCATCGCAGCCCGCAGACGCTTCACAGGTGCTGACCAAAAAAGAAAACGCCGCGCAGATCATCAAGTTTGTGCTGTTTTCGGCATCAGCAGGTATCATTCAGGCAGTTGTTTTCGCGCTCATGCACGAACTGACCGCCCTGCCGTACACGCCTTGCTATCTGACGGCGCTCACCCTATCGGTACTCTGGAACTTCACGCTCAACCGCGAATTTACGTTCAAATCCGCAAATAATGTACCGATCGCCATGCTCAAGGTCGCGGCGTTCTACTGCGTCTTTACCCCGCTGTCCACTTGGTGGGGCAACGCGCTGACCGGGATCGGCTGGAACGAGTACGCGGTGCTGGCTGTCACCATGGCAGCCAATCTGACCACCGAATTTCTCTATGACCGCTTCTTCGTTTACCGCGGTTCACTGAATACCAACGCGCGCGCGGAACGCGCCAAACAGCATGCTGTGAGCAGCGCAGCGCAGCAGGACGGCTCCGGGGAGGCGCAGCCATGACCGCTAAAAAAGCCAAAAGCCGTCAAAAGATCATGCATGCGGCCAAAGTCCTGTTTGAGCAGAACGGCATCGACGCCGTCAGCTTCCAACAGATCGCCGACGCCGCCGATGTCTGCCGCACGACGGTCTTCAACCATTTTGCGGGCACACGGGAGCTGATGCTGGCGATCTTTACGCAGGAGATCGATGACCTCACCGCCTACTGCGACGAAAGCGGACTGACCGGACAGGACAAAGTGCTCGCTCTGTTTGACAAGCTGATCGAAGATACGGCAAACTACCCGACACTGGCGACGCAGCTGATCCACAACGCGATACTCAGTAAGGAACCGGATAACCCGATCGCTGCCATTGAACAGGTCGCCTGCCACGCGCTCGGCGAGGATACCGACCTTGCGATCACCGCCATGGGCGTTTATCTTGGACTCATCAGCCACTGCCATATCCACCGTCTGCCGTTTGACGCCAAGACCCTGCAGAACGAATTCCGCAGACTGTTCACACGCTGCTGCAAATAGATTTTCTCGGTTATGCACGCATGCCACGCATACCCTGTATATTACGATATGATTTAGGAGGAAAACAACATGAATACAGAAGATAGAATAACCATCACAGACAGCACCGCCGCAGCTGCGGCCACGACCGCCGGTACTGCAAAACCCGCGCCCGGCATCAACGGCTCCGGCGTCTATCGCTGGGACGACCCGAACGAGATCAACCGCAAGCTGGCCGCGTTGACCAGTCAGCCCGTCTGGGAAGTCAATGACAACTACTACGAAAATACCATTTTGAAATATTACGATGAGAAATGCACGCGTTCCAAGGCCATTTACGAGGAAGCCAAGGAATACATCCCTGGCGGCGTGCAGCACAATCTGGCCTTCAATAAACCATTCCCGGTAGCGTTCGCGAAGGCTTCCGGCGCGCACCTGTACGACGAGGACGGCAACGAGTACATCGACTTCCTGCAGGCAGGCGGCCCGACCATTCTCGGCAGCAATTATGAGCCAATCCGCAAAGCGGTCATCAACCTGTTGGAAACCTGCGGCCCGGTCACCGGCCTGCTGCATGAGGCAGAGCTTCTGATCGCCAAGGAGATCAACAAGCATATGCCGAATGTAGAAATGTTCCGTATGCTCGGCAGCGGTACCGAATCCGTCATGGCATCCTTGCGCATCGCCCGTATCGCGACCGGACATAAGCGAGTCATCAAGATCGGCGGCGCTTATCACGGCTGGTCCGACCAGATGGTCTACGGCCTCAAGATCCCGGGCAGCCGCGGTCTGTTGGAATCTCATGGGATCCCGGGTTCTTCCTATGGCCGTACCGATGAGATCCGTCCGAACGATCTCAATATGCTCGAAAGCATGCTGCGCAGAAACAAACTCAAAGGCGGCACGGCTGCGGTCCTCGTCGAGCCGGTCGGTCCGGAAAGCGGTACGCGTCCGGTTGCTTTCGACTACAACAAAGGCGTGCGTGAACTTTGTGACAAGTATGGCGCATTGATGATCTTCGACGAAGTCGTCACGGGCTTCCGCGTCGGACTCTCGGGTGCGCAGGGCTTATTCGACGTCGTACCGGATCTGACCATCTTCGGCAAGATCGTGGCCGGTGGTTATCCGGCAGCAGGCGGCGTCGGCGGTAAGAAAGAATACGCGCAGCTCATGGCAGCAGGCCTGGCTACCGGCAAACACAGAGCCTATGTCGGCGGCACCTTGGCCGCGAACCCACTTTCCTCTTTGGCAGGCTACACCGCGATCCGTGAGATCGCACGTACCGGCGCCTGTGAGATTGCAGGCCGCGCCGGTGACCGCTTGACCGACGGTCTCAAGGAACTGATCGACCGTTACGGACTACCGTTCGTTGCCTACAATCAGGGCAGCATCGTGCATCTGGAATGTACCGGCGCCATGAGCTTCGACTTTTCCTCCTTCAGCCTCGCCAAATCTGCCATGGGCCTCTTAAAGAATAAAAAGATGATGTACGAACGCAAGGATTCCATGGAACGCATGGGCGCCGCTTATATGGCCAATGGCATCGTCACGCTGGCAGGCAGCCGGCTCTACACCTCCATGGCCGACACCGACGAGATCATCGACGAAGCCCTGAACCGCTTCGAACATGTTTTCAAAGAAGTCGTCAAGACCGATAAATGCAGCGGCAAATAGCCGACAGCGAAATTGAGCCTTTCAGGGCCCACGCAGCACCTCCACCAGAAGACACTGCATGCACTGCAAGGCGTAAAGCGCAAGGCGCAAAGAAAGGATTTGCAATATGAAGCAGGAAACAAACCATACAGCCGCACAAGCACCGGCCGACGCACGTTATATTCTGGCGCACGACATGGGCACCAGCTCTGACAAAGCCGTTCTCGTGGACTACAGCGGCACCATCGTCGCGACCGCCGTCGAGGACTACCCGACCTACTATCCGAACCCGGCCTGGGTGGAACAGGACCCGGAGGATTACTGGCAGGCTGTGGCCAAGGCCAGCCGCCGCATCATTGAAGAAAACGCACTCGACCCGGCTTCGATCAAGGGCATCGTGTTTTCGACACAGGCGCAGGGCATCATTCCGGTCACAGAAGACGGAACGGTTTTATACAATAACATCACCTGGGTGGACGGCCGTGCCGAAAAGCAGGCCCAAAGCATCATGAAAAAGCTTGGCGGCAAGAAAATCTTCACGTTGGCAGCAGGTACCCCGATCATGGGAAAGGACTGCATCGCGAAGATCGTCTGGCTCAAAGAAGAACGCCCGGATATCTACAAAAAAACCTACAAAATCCTCGACGTCAACGGCTATCTCAAATATCGGCTGACCGGCCGCATGGTCACGGAGCTTTCCGGTGCCTCGTCCTACGGCCTGGATCTCAAGAAAAAGGACTGGCTCAGCGTCATGAAATTTACCGGCGTGGACATGGAAAAACTGCCGCCGCTGGTCTGCAGTACCGACATCGTCGGCGGCATTACGGATGCCGCAGCCGCAGACACCGGTCTGCTCGCAGGCACCCCCGTACTCGGCGGCTGTGACGACGTCCAGGCTGCTGCCGTCGGCTCCGGCATGTGCGGCGACGGCGATCTGCACATCTACCTCGGCACCTCGGCCTGGGTCGCCTGTGCCAGCCGCACCGCTGACAAGTTCATGCACGGTGCGGCCGCGATCCAGTCCGCAGACAAAGAGATGAACCTGATCGCAGGTATCACCGAGTCCGCAGGGGCCAATATCCAATGGCTCTGCGACCAGTTCTTTGCCCGCGAGAAAGCGGAATACGGTGACGGCATCTACGCCTATATGGACAAAGTCGTACAGAATATCCCGCCGGGCAGCGACCACCTCATCTGCACGCCTTGGATGCTCGGCGAACGCTGCCCGGTCTCCTCGACCACGACCCGCGCGACCCTGTTCAACATGACCATGGTCCATACCCGCGAGCATCTGATGCGCGCGGTCTATGAGGGCATCGGCTATAATCTGCGCTGGATCCTCGAAAACTATCAAAAAGATTACGGCTTTGCCTGTGACAATTTCCGCATCATCGGCGGCGGCGCATTGGACGCCGGTTGGATGCAGATGATCGCCGATATTACCGCCAAAAACTTTGCGGTCGTCCGCGACCCGCGCAACGCCGGCGCGGTCGGCGCGGCCGTCGTCGCACTGATCGGATTAGGCGAACTGCCGGGCTTTGCGGCCGCCAAGGACTTTGTCCAGATCGAACACCGCTACAGCCCGAACCCGGAGAACCGCAAGATCTACGATAAGCTTTTTGCGGACTATCAGAACGTCTACCGTTCCCTCGAAAAAGCCTATCAGGCAGCCAACGGCGAACGGTTCACAGAAAGCTAGCATCCCTTCGTATGGATATGGCGCGGCTGCACAAGCTCCGCATAATGCCAAACGTGTGCATAACGAAAAAAAGAGGTGACAATATGAATTCCATTTACGCATACATCAAAAAATACGCTGCCATGCTGGCAGCGCAGGAATATGCCATCGGTCCGGCCGCGCGCCTGATCGTTGAGACAAACGAAGGCGTTTTCGGTACGGTCAAAGGCGCGGATCTGGCGAATTTAAGCGAAACCGAGATTGAAAAACTCCCACTGGAAGCGCTGCCAAAAGGGAAACAGCAGATCCGCGCGATCGTGATCTCGCAGACACCCGCCTGCCAGGAATGGCTGCAGCGCGGCGAAGCGCTCTTTCCGTCTCTGGACGATATGGCGCAGATCATCGGTACCCGCGCAGCCGTCATCGACGCGCGCAAGGGCTTTCAAAAAGCAGTACCGCAGCTCACGCGCATCATGCGCACCAACGCCGGCTGTTTCATGGTCATCGGCCGCGCGCCAAACGGTGCTTACCTCGGTTATACCCTGACTGTCGGCCGCACACCGTACGAGGCCATCGTCGCTATGACCGTTCTTGAAAAGTCCGCCGAAGTCACCCTGCTTGCCGAAAAGATCGGCAGACCGCAGCGCATCGCCCCTTGGGAATGCAAACTCATGCGGACGATCTATATGAAAAAGTATTCAAAATCCGAAGCCAAAGCCAAGGCTGACGAAGCCGCCGCAGTCGAGGCTCAGGCCGCCGAAGCCGGACCTGCCGAAATACAAGCGGATGTGCCGGCAGCTGTGACAGCGGAGGACGCGATCAACGAAACCGCAAGCGCAGGAAACGCAGCCCCTGTGGAAACAAGTGCCGCAGCGAACGCGCAAGACACACTCACAGCCGTGGAGTCTGCTCCGCAGGCTAGCACAGATACGCAAGACCGCGAAGCAGTCCTGCGCGCCCAGCTGGTGGACTACGGCAAGCAGCTCGTTGCCTGCGGTCTGGTGCAGGGCACCTGGGGCAACCTTTCGGCGCGCCTTGATGACACCTATATGCTGGCGACCCCGTCCGGTCTCGATTATACACGCCTGACCCCTGCTGATATGGTCAAGGTCAATATCCGGACATTGGAGTACGAAGGCAACCTGAAGCCGACCTCCGAAAAAGGTCTGCACGCGGCGATCTATCAGAATCGCCCGGACATCGGCGGCATCATCCACACGCACTCCAAATACTGCAGCGTCTATGCTGCCGCTCGCTGCGATCTGCCGGTCCCGGAGTCCTTACCGTCACCGTTCCATGACCCGGTCAAACTCGCAGGCTACGCCCTGCCCGGCACCAAGGCTCTCATGAAAAACACCGCAGCTGCCGTCGGCGACAACTACGGTGCCATTATGTCCAATCATGGTATGATCGTCTGCGGGCAAGCCCTCGCAGCAGCCTTCCAAAACGGCAAACAGCTCGAGGACATTGCCGAGGCTTCTCTGGATAAATAACCGAAAACAACAAAGGAGCGGTATCGTAATCCCACGTTCCGCTCCTCAAAGGTCCCAAAGGACCTCCAAAGGTCCTCAAATCACCGCAGCTCCCCAAAGGTCCTCAAATCACCGCAGCGCTTCCAGGATTTTCTAAGTATGCATAATGTACTGCTTTTGCGCCATTTTTGAAAAAACTGCACGGCCTTGCGCGGAGTTTTCACTGGTTTTGTCACATTTTCGCACATTTTTTACATTTTTTACAAGGCAAGCCGGGCCGAGAAGTTTCCCCGCAGTTTCCCGCACACATTCGTGGCGACACTCATCGAGCCTTTTCGACATGGTTCGACAGGGTTCGACAAAAGGATTCCTCGGGTGACAGGAGATTCTTTCTCTATCTGTAAAATTCTTTCATCCATCTAACCCCTGACGCGTACAAAATTTTGAAAAAGCACCGAAAAGCAGTACATTATGCATCCGAAAGTTTTTCGCCGGTTCTTCGCCGGGTTTTCGCTGAGTTTTCGCTGAGTTTTCGCCGGTTTTTTTGCGCGGGGCTGATCAAAAAACTGCAGGCCGTCCGACATTCTCTTTGTCGTTCAGACCTGCAGTTTTTATTTTTTTGCGTCTATCGCTCACCGTTCTGCACTGCGGCTTCTGCTTCTATTCGTCCGCAAGATACCCTGCCTTTTTCATGGCCTGCAGGACCTGATTGGCGGCAGGCCCTGCGGCAGAGGCGCCGTAGCCGCTGTTTTCGAGGCAGACAGCAAAGGCGTAGTCGCCGCTGAAACCGACGAACCAGCTGTGCGGGCTCTTGCCCTTGCCGACCTCTGCCGTACCGGTCTTGGCGTGCAGCGACAGGCCCGGATAATTGCCGTCGCCGTAATTCGCCTTGACATTGTTGCGCATCATGTCGCTGATCTGCCGCGCCGTGCCGGCCGACAAGAGCGTGACACTGCCGGCGCGCGCGCGTCCGCCGTCCTTTGCGAGCAGCGACTCCCCTTTTTCAAGCAGCGCGCTGCCGCGCAGCAGCACCGGCTTCGCGGCCTTGCCGTCGCCGGCGATCGCGCCCGCGTAGAGCATCATCGCCAACGGATTGACTTGATCCTCAAACTGGCCGATACCCGCCCAGCCGAGGTTGAGGTCACTGCTGTCAAAGTTAAAGCTGCCGGCTGCGGTCTGAATGCCGTCGACCTCGTAAGAAGTCGTCAATCCGAGCTTTTCGGTATAGTCGTTCAGTACGCTGCCGCCCAGTTTCACCGCCAGAGAAGCGTAAGCGCCGTTGCAGGACTTGGCAAGCGCCCCGTAAAAATCCACCTTGCCGTGCGCATACGGGCAGGTGACCTTTTCCCCGTCGATCTCATAACTGCCGGTGCAGGTAAAGGTCCAGCTGTTCAGGTCTTCCAGCTGCTCGATCGCGGCAGCCGTCGTCACCAGTTTGAACACCGAGCCCGGCGGATAGGTCGCCGAAAGCGCTTTGTTCAGATAGGTTCCGCTCGGTACCGCCGCGCCGCTGTTTTCGGCCGCCGGATCCGCGGACGGACCGCTGACCATGACGAGGATCTCGCCGGTCTTCCAGTTATAGACACAGATCGCTCCGTTCCGGCCCGCAAGCGCCCGGTATGCCGCTACGTTCAGATCCGTATCGATCGTCAGCAGCAAGTCTTTTCCCGTATTCTGAAACACTCCGGTCGTGCCGAAGACTGGGTCATAGCCGATCAGCCTGCTGCGGAACGCCGTATTGGCCGCCGTCGCCACATTGCTGCCGCGATCGCCGATCACATGATAGGTCGCCCGCCGTACTTCGCTGTCGTCGCTGTAATGCATGCCGTCCGCATCGTTCTGCAGCAGCAGTCTGCCATTGCGGTCCGAAACGCTGCCTACGCGCAGCACGCCGTTCGTATAGACATGCTGATTGGCGTAAAACGCGGACCATTTGGCGCCGTTCAGTTCCAGCCGTACCACGAAGAATACCAGCCCTGCCAGCAGCACAGCCGCCATCAAGAGGCACAGGAACGCACGCTTTTCTAATTTTTTCATGATCTCGCGCCTCCCTTCACAGCCAGGCTGGCTTTTTGCCGGGTATCCGCCGACTTCAAAAAGGCCAGCAGCGCCCACGACACGATCATGCTCGTGCCGCCGTTCGAGACAAATGGGAACGTGACCCCGGTAAACGGCAGGATATCCGTGCATCCAAAGACGTTCAGGATCGTCTGGAACACGAACATGCTCATCGCGCCGCAGGCCGCGATCGTATAATAGGTCGAGCGGCCCTCCAGGATCGAGCGCACCGCGAACACCGAAAGCGTCACGATCGACAGCACCGCCAGCACTGCGATGATCAGACCCCATTCTTCGATCAAAACGCCGAAGACCATATCCGTATCCGCCGCCGGCAGATGTACCAGCCAGCCGTTGCCGGCGCCGACGCCGACCAGTCCGCCGCTCGCCGACGCGCTGAGCGTGCGAGTCTGCTGGTAGCCGGCCGCGTCCATGACGCCTGTGTCCCAGACGTGTCCCCAAGTTTCAAAACGCTTCGCGACATAAGGCTTGAACCGCAGGATCATAAAGCCTCCCGCGGCAGCCGTGCCGACCATCAGCAGCAACTTCGAGAACTCGCCGCTGCGCAAAAACGAGATCACCAAAAATGTCACAAAGAAGATCGCCGCTGTTCCGAAGTCGCCCATCAGTCCCAGACAGCCGAAACAGAACGCCGCAAATCCCATGAAGATCCACAGGTTCTTTTTTTCAAACAGTTCATCCAGCGACGCCGCGCCGATCCAGATGAACGCCACCTTGACCAGCTCCGACGGCTGGAAGCTGACCGGTCCGATCGCCAGCCAGTTTTTCGCGCCGTATCCAAATGTGCCCAGCGCCAGATTGGCGATCAGGAGCAGCGCCGCGCCGCCCAGCAGCAGCCAGCGCAGTCCTTTGGAAGTTTCCAGACTGCGCAGCACGATGCACATCGCCAGCATGACAAAAACACCCAGCGCGATGGCAAAAAATTGTTTGTACAGCTTGTCCGGGTCCGAACTCGCCACCACCGCCAGATCCAAGGTCGACAGGAAAAAGGCGATCGCTTCCATCTCAAAGCCCTCGCGTCCGCTGGCACGGACCAGCGCGACATATCCCCACATCACGAGCATCAGTCCGCCGATACAGACAAAAAGACTCTGCAGATGATCGGTACCCAGCACCAGCCACAGCTGCAGCATCGTCAAAAGCTGAAACAGCGTCAGCGCCGCCATCGTCGGTCCGATGGACATCATTTTCGTATCCGACCGACGCATCGCCGTATTGTTGTTCTGTTCTTCCAGACTGATCGGCAGCAGCGAAAACTCGGTCATACCCGTCCGCAGCACATCGCCGTAAGCCATTTTGATCGGCGGGCCGTTCTGCCCCTCCTTGCTGATCTTGATCTCTTCCAGATAGCTCCCATTCTTAGAGCCCAGGTCCTGATAGTGCCATTCGCCGCGGGTGTTGCGTGTCAGAATGCCGTGATTCCGGGAAACCGCCTCGTCATCGACCTGAATATCGCAGCTCGCGGAACGCCCGAGCACATTTTCCCAATGCGTGATCGGCACGCTGTTCTCGCGGATCAGCTCCACATCGCCGTCCTCGTCCAGTCCGTAACGGCTGATATGCAGATAAGCCCAGACCTCCGCCGGACTGCTGTTACCCCGGATCAGCGAAACGACACAGCGCACCAGAATATAGACCGCCAGAGCTGCCAGCACCCATCTGCAGACCCCCGTATAGACTATCTGAAAGCTGATATTTTCCAGTAATTTATCCATATTCCCCTCTTCTCTGTCCGTGTACTTCTTTTTTCAGTATGACAAAGCCCCTCGCACTTGTCAAGGGGCTTTCGATTTTCGGTTATGTACTCTTTTGGCGCCTGGCGCCGCATCCTGCGGATCGATCCGCAGAAACGGTTTTCACGAGAAAACTACTTTTTCTCGCCTTTATTGCGATAAAGGGACAGTCCCCAGATCAGAACTACGACGAAGAAGATCAGGTAGAACACGATCGGACAGGAGAACGTACCGTTTTCTTTGGCTGCCAGATACGGCTGCACGCCGTGCGCGTAGATCGCCGCGAATACCATGAAAACACTTCCGCACAGGCCGAGGATCGGCATCAGGAATCTTCTGACTCCGTTCAGGTCGGTCGCTTTTTTCATAAACATGATGAAGATCGGAATATACAGCGCGTAGATCGTAACGATCGGCAGCTCGGAAGAGTCGAAGCTGAACAGCCCGAACCAGCTGAAAGCCGCGAGGTTGGATCCGTAAAAGAAGAAGAACCAGAACCCGCAGAGCAGCAGTCCGAAGATTGATGCGTTGTTCGGCATATTCGTCACCTTGTCGACCTGCTTGAACATTTCCGGATGCGGGCCCTCATTTCTGACCGCTACCGCGTAAACGCCTCTGGTGCATCCCAGCATCAACCCATTTAAGGTTCCCATGCAAGAGATGGCCACAAACAAGTTCAGAATATTTCCGAACGCGCCGCCGAAAATATTCAGATAGGCTACTGTCGCGCCTTCATTCATCAGATCATTCACCGTCGCGCCGCCGGCAACGCCGATATAGTAGAACAGGTAGATCGCCACGATGATAATACCGCCGGAGATCAGTGCGATCGGAAGATTCTTTTTCGCGTCCTTGAGTTCCGCGTTGATCGAGGTCGCGATGATCCATCCTTCATACGCGAACGCTGTTGCTACGATCGCGCCGAACAGCGGATTTCCGGTCGTTGCCGTTCCCGGATTGGCCATATTTTCAACCAGTACACCATTGCCGGAAACCAGTCCGACAATAATTCCTACAACGGCCATCAGCACCAGCGGGATCAGTTTGATGATCGTGGTCGCGACCTGAAAATGACCGGCGATCTTCGGTGACAGCGCGTTGATCGCGTAAGCCGCGCAGAGGAAAAGCACCGACAGCGCCATGCATTCCGGTCCGATGACGCAGCCGCCCTCTGACGCCGGGACCACCAGCCGGAACGTGTCCGGGAACGCGGATGTCAGGAACACCAGCGTATAACGCGCGGACAGCCATGCCAGCACGGAAGTCAATGTCGGATAATAGATGATTGTCAAAAACCATCCGACCACGTAGCCGTATTTGCGGCCGACTGTCGCTTCGGCATAGTCTACGATACCGTTTACTTTTTCATACTTGGTCGCCATGATCGAAAACGCAGCAATACAGCAGAGCATGATCGCACCGCCGATCAGCCACGCCCAGATACCCATAACCATGTTTCCTTCTGTCTTCTGCAGGATCGTTTGTGCCTTGAAGAAGACTCCTGAGCCGACTACAATGCCGACTACCATACAGATCGCCGTCAGCAATCCGTACTTTTTGTGAAGACCATTTTCCATCTTTCTCTCCTTAAAATCTCAGTATTATGTGTCATGATCCTTTGTGAAGTTTTCATAATCAAGTAAATTTTTCTGAAAATTGTTAAAAAGCATAATTATTTCAGAATTCTTTTCGGCATTTTTCACATTTTTTCAATAAACATGTTAATATTTTACCATAAATACCTAGTTCGCACAAGGTTTTTGTTGATTTCATTTCTCCTATTTACGAAAATGGGCAAATGGAGTATAATAGAGTCAGTATGAAAGGGGAAAATCTAGGGGAACGAATATGAAAAAAACTAAGAACATCCATCCGCGGATGCCGCGTCTGCTCCGCTGCCTGCCGCTGCTCGGACTGTCAGCAGTCCTCGTCTTTACCGCTCTGCCGCAGCCGGCCTTTGCCGCAGTCTCCGGCGCGTCCGGCGCGCAGTCATCCGCGATCACCGTCCATACACCGAGTCGTGAGGAGATCGTCAAATACATGCAGGAGCATCCGACCGGTGACATCTACTTCGATGAAGACGGCAAGTCGACCGGCAAGGTACATGAGACCGCGTACGAAACGGTTCCGAGCACCGAAGCGCCTTATGCCGCAGGCAGACTTGCCGAAGCGGAAGAAGCCGCCGCGCTGAACACGATCAAAACGATCCGTTATATCGCCGGCATTTCCGATAACCTTTACATTTCGGAGGAATACACCCAGCTGGCACAGGCCTCGGCGCTCGTCAACTATGTCAACGGCAAACTGACGCATACGCCGTCCCAGCCGTCCGGCATGGAACTGACACTGGCGCAGAAGGGCCGCGAAGGCTCGCAGCGTTCCAACATTTCCTGGACCGAATGGCAGGAAAACAGCCTCAAGTGGTCCATCCTCAGCGGCTGGATGGACGACAGCGACGCAAGCAATATCAGCCTGCTCGGACATCGCCGCTGGATCCTCAATCCGGCCATGAGCATGACCGGCTTCGGTTCCGTCACCGGCAGCAAGGGCACCTATCAGGCCATGTATGTTTACGATAAGGAAAACCGGGACAGTGACTATACCGGCGTCTGCTGGCCGGCCCGCAATATGCCGACCAGTTATTTCAGCGCATCCTCCGCATGGAGCATTTCCCTGGGAAAAGAACTGGATCCCGCCGGCGTGGTCGTATCCATGGTCCGTTTTTCGGACGGCAAGTCGTGGACCTTCAGTTCTTTCTCGGCTGACGGAGATTTTTATGTCAACAACTCGGCCTATGGCCAGAAGGGCTGCATCATCTTCCGTCCTGCCGGCATCGACGGATACAAAAACGGCGATCGTTTCTTCGTTTATATCGCCGGTCTGGACGAACCGATCAGTTATGAGGTCAGCTTCTTCGACGCGGAGCATTTTTATTCCACGAGCGCGCCGACTGCGGATACGCCGGGATGCAACGAATTCGGCGATCCGGTCCTGACCTGGACCATGCCGGAAAACGCGGAGCGCTGCAACCTTTACCGCAGATGTGCAGGCGGCAAATGGCAGCTGATCGCTTCGGAGCTGGATGAACCGTTCTTTGAAGACGCTTCTGCCGGCCGCGGCATCAAGTACTATTATCGGCTGACATCCCTGCGTACAGTCGGCGGCACGGACTACGAAAGCTTTCCGTCCGCGGCAGTCTCGATCACTACGAGCCTGCGCAAGCCGACCTTCTCGTCCCTGCGTTCTGCCGGTCACGGCATGAACATGCTGAAATGGAAATCGGTCTCCAAGGCCTCCGGATACAAAGTCTACCGCCGCGCCAAGACCGGTTCCAAATGGTCAAAATGGACGCTGGTCAAGACGACGAACACGCTTTCCTACCGCGATGTCAAAGCAAAACCGGGAACGACCTACGAATATCGCGTGCGCGCTTACCGCACCTATTATAAAAATGTGGTCAACGGAACCTATTCCGTGAAAAAAGCGATCCGTACCCGTTGAACCACATCCAGAAAGGCGATCAGGATTTTTCATGGATGAAAACAACAAACGAAACGCATTAAACCAGTTATTTCAGGAATTCTGTCCGAACGGCGCATTCCGCAAAATGATCTTTTCCGACAAGCGTAAAAAATCGCTTGCGTTCCAGAAGGTCACCCTGCGGCCGATCCAAGTCGGCGGCAGGCTTTGCTGTCAGGCAGAATACACCTATCCGAAAAAAGTGACGCATCAAAACCTGCCGCTTCCCGAAGCGGCAGATTTCTGTCTGCAGCTCTGCACCGACGCTTTCAAGCAGATCAACATCTTCACGGAGACCGAGCAGATCCAAGTGCTGGCCGCCAAACCGGAGCGGCCTGCCATCCGCCGCAGACCGGCGGCGGATGCAGCCAGGCACCCCGGCGCAGAGCCGTCCGGTAAGGCGACGCAGCCTCTGCGCGCCCCTTTCTCGGCATGCGTACAGACCGGCAGCCAGCCGAATACTCTCACGGCTGCCGTTTCTCCGCTCCCTGCATCCGTGCCCGGCGCGCCTGCACTGTCCCATAACCGGCAGAAACACTACCGGATCCCGGACGGCGTCCCTTGCGATTTTCTGATCCGTCTCGGCGTCATGAGTCCGGAAGGAAAGGTTTTTCCGAAAGCCTACGCAAAGTTCCGTCAGATCAACCGTTATCTCGAGATCGTTGAGGATGTTTTCCCGGCTCTGCCGACAGACCGCACGCTGCGTATCATCGACTTCGGCTGCGGCAAGGCCTATCTGACCTTTGCGATCTATTATTATCTCAAAGTGCTCAAGGGACGCGATGTGGAGATCATCGGCCTGGATCTGAAGGAAGATGTCATCGACTTCTGCAATCAGGTCGCCGCGGATCTCGGTTATCAGGAGCTCAAGTTCCTCAAAGGCGATATCGCGGACTACACCAACGACCATGCGGACATGGTGGTAACGCTGCATGCCTGCGACACCGCAACGGATTACGCGCTGATCAACGCTGTCAAATGGAACACCAAGGTCATCCTCAGCGTGCCTTGCTGCCAGCATGAGCTGTTCAAGCAGATCAAAAATGACCTGCATCAGCCGATGCTCAAGCATGGCATCCTCAAAGATCGCCTGACCGAATATCTGACAGACGGGCTTCGCGGTCTCAAACTGGAAGCCTGCGGCTACAACGTGGCGATGATCGAATTTACCAGCCTGGAGCACACAGCCCGCAATATCCTGATCAAAGCCGTGCGTTCCAACGCCGTCGGCTCCGCCGCAAAAGCAAAAAAAGAAGCCGCGCAGCGCCAATACGAAGCGCTGCGGGACTTCTATCATGTACACCCGACCATCGAGCAGTTGACGGAATAGTCAGCTGCTTTTTATATTGGAATGTTTCTTTGCGCAAGAGTTCCCTCTCTTGCGGAGTCCTCCTGCTCGGAAAGCTTCTTCTCCTGCAATATCGCTCTGCCGCAAATTTTTCATTCCCGTGGGATTCCCCCCGTCTGTGAATTTTCTTTTTCTCACAGGATCTTCAAAAAAAATGTATAGTCTTGCTATCTTTTTGCGTTTTCGATCAAAAAAAAGCATGCCGGAGCACTTCTGTCCTCAGTTTTATCCCCTTGACAGTCTTTTCTTCCCGCTTGCTTCCTCTTTTTTCTACAAGTTTCGACATTTTCCGAGTGTTTTCAACAGTTTTTTCGCGTGCACCTGCGCCCTCACCGTCCTGCTGCCGATGCGTTTGCTTCTGCTTCATGCTTTTTTTCAGCTCAAATTGCGATTTAGATCTAGTTCTATGCAGCAAAGTTTTATCGCGAGGTTCTGTTGATCTCGCAAGACATCGGGCTCCGCGCTCTCAAAGGAGCCCACTGTTCACGATTCCAAAAACGGCAAAACGGAAGTGATTGCTCACTTCCGTCTCGTATGGCGGAGGACATGGGACTCGAACCCACGGGGCTGTTACACCTTACTTGATTTCCAATCAAGCTCCTTAGCCACTCGGTCAATCCTCCAAGTTTGTGTCTCTGCGAGACACCTTTATTACTATAGCATATTTCACCGCAGTTTGCAAGCAAAATTTCGACAAAGCCGCATTTTTTCTTTCAGCAAAACCGCATTTTTTTTCATAGCTTTCTGCGGCCTGCTTCCGCAGGCTTTGCACGACATTTTCCCGCCGCGCGATCCGATTCCCGCTAGATAAAATGCGTCGGCGCAAAGAACTTCATGTTCGCGCCTTCATCGAAGACCAGCACATCCTTCGGCATCGTACAGATGCGATAGGTCACGAACAGATCGCCGACCGCGCCGCTGACATTGAGGATCTGGATCCCGTAAAGATACCACCAGTAGCTCTGCGGCACATCTTTCAGCAGTAAGGTCAGCACAAGACCCCAGACTGCGACCGGCGCCAGCGCGATGATGATGTACGCGGTCTTTCCGAAGAAAAAACGGCTGCCTGCGTATGCAAGTCCGGCTTTCAGCTCAAACCCGTACTGAGCCGGCACGCCCGTAAAATATTTTATGCACATGCCGTGTACGCCCTCATGCAGCAGCAGATAAACCAGCATGCCGACCAGCATCGCCAGCAGTGCGATCACGATCTGCAGCGGCGGCATCGAAACCGCCGCTTTCAGCGAATGCCCCGACAGCGCAGCCGCGATCATCGCGGCTGTGACCGCAAGTCCGCAGACTGCGATCCGTTTCTGCAGCTTCGGATCCTTGCTGAAATCGATCACTTCATAAAGCTCATAGCCCGGCGGCAGTGTCTCGCAGGCATATTGCCTTTTTTTCTTCTGCTTGTCCATTCTCTTTTCCTCTTTATCTGCCTATTTCAGCGCTTCCAGCACTGCATCCGGCATTGCGCAGACATCGACCGTTCCGGTATGCCGTACCGGTTTCTTGTCCAGACCCGCAAGTCCGTACGGGACCAGCACGCCGGTCGCCTGTTCGAGCGCAGCAACATAGGCAAAGCCATCCGTGCAAGGTCCGATCCCGATCGCTGCCGCAACACTTTCCGCGAACTTATAGGCGCTCGCGGTAGAGGCGATGACCGTCGGCGTCTGATCACCGGTCTCTTTGCGGTAATCCTCGTAGACCTTATAGCCGACTGCGGTATGCGTGTCCATCAGATAATGCTGCTCACGCCACATCTTGCCGATCTCCTCCAGCGTTTCCGCTTGGCAGCAGAAACCGCCGTAAAAATCAGCCAGACCGCTCCGCACGGTTTCGTTGACTTCATAAACTTTTTCGGTATCCAATCCGCTCATCCAGTCTGCGATCAGCGCGCCGTCACGGCCGCCGAGCAGATAGAGCAGACGCTCCAGATTGCTGGAGATCAGAATATCCATCGACGGAGAGTTCGTGCAGTAGAACTGCCGCACGCTCTCACGGATGTCATAAACGCCCGTGCGAATAAAATCCGTCAGGACTTTATTATCATTCGACGCACAGATAAACTTCGCGATCGGTACGCCCATTTCCCGCGCAAAATACGCCGCCAAAATGTTGCCGAAGTTGCCGGTCGGCACCACCACGTTCATCGGCTCGCCGCAAACAAGCACGCCGTCCGCCGCCAGCTTCAGATAGCTGTAGACATAATACGCCACCTGCGGTACCAATCTGCCGATGTTGATCGAATTGGCCGAGGAAAGTTTTACATTTTCGGCCGCGAGTTTTGCCGCGAAAGCATCATCGTTGAAGATCTTTTTGACGCCGGTCTGCGCATCGTCGAAATTGCCGCGGATCGCGAAAACATGCGTATTCGCGCCTTCCTGCGTGATCATCTGGCGCTCCTGTACCTGGCTGACGCCGTCGCAAGGATAGAAGACGATGATCTCCGTTCCCGGAACGTCCGCGAAGCCCTCCAGCGCTGCCTTGCCGGTATCGCCGGATGTCGCCGTCAGGATGCAGATCTTGGAAGTTTCTCCTTCCTTCTTGCAGGAAGTCGTCATCAGATACGGCAGGATGGACAGCGCCATGTCCTTAAACGCCGCGGTCTTGCCGTGATAAAGCTCAAGAAAATGCGCGCCGCCGGCCTCTTTCATCTCCACGATGTCTTCCGCCGTAAACTTCTTGTCATAAGCCCCGTCAATGCAGCCCTGCATTTCCTGCGGCGTAAAATCGTCAAAGAAAGCACCGATCACCTCATAGGCGACCTCGCGGTAGCCTGCCGTGCCCTTTGCGATCTTTTCTGTCATTTCTTTTAAGTCAAAAGGAAGTGCCGGGATCGTTTCCGGAACATACAGCCCCTTATCCTCCGCAATTCCCTGGATAACCGCCTGAGCGCCCGTCTTGCGAAGCAGGCTGCCCCTGGTGCTCTCATATAACATATCGAACCTCCGTAATCAATCATTTTAAAAAACGAAGCGAAACTGAAGTAAGTTTTCGCTTGCGTTTTGAGGAAGCGCTGCAGCTGCAAACGAAGTAAACGTAATCTTTGGAAACTGAATTACACTGTTCGAGTGTTTTACACGAGTTTGCAATTCAGTCCAAAGATTGTGCACGAGTTTTCGCAGCTGCCGCTGACGAAAAGGCAAAGCGAAAAAACTTACTTCAGTTTCGCCACCATTTCGCCTGCCTTCACCTGCTGTCCTTCGGAAACGTAGATACGCTCTACAGTTCCTGCGGCAGCAGCTAAGATATTCGTTTCCATCTTCATCGCCTCGATGACCGCGATCGGCTGGTTGGCTTCGACCGCTTCGCCCTCTTTTACGAGCACCTTGATGATGTTGCCCGGGATGTTGGCGCCGATCTCCAGCGGATTGTTTTCGTCCGCGTATAAAACAGAATTGGAAGAGTTGACGGTGACCGTCTTATCCTTGATCTTGATGATACGGCGGTTGCCGTTGACTTCAAAGATCGCTTCCCGCATACCGTCGTTGTCGACCGGTCTGACTTCCTGTAATTTAACGATCAGGACACGGCCTTCACCGAGTTTGACTTCGCAGGTCTCGCCTTCCGCCAGGCTGTGGAAGAAGATATCGGAACCCATGTAGCGGAACGAACCGTCCTTGCGGATGGATTTGATGTAATCCTCGAAGACCTTCGGATAGATCGCGTAGGAGATCACTTCGCGATCGGTACCTTCCAGTCCCAGTTCATCCTGCAGCTTCTTGCGGATACCGTCGAAATCTTCCGGCGGAAGCAGTTCGCCAGGTCTGCATGTGATCGGAGTCTTGCCCTTTAAGACCACTTTCTGGATGTCCTCCGGGAAACCGCCTTCCGGCTGACCCATCATACCTTCGAAGTAGGAGACCGTGGAATCCGGGAAGTCGATGTTCGCGCCCTTTTCGACGATGTTTTCCGGTGTCAGATCGTTCTGGACCATGAAGATCGCCAGGTCGCCGACCACCTTGGAGGACGGCGTTACCTTTACGATATCGCCGAGCATCTGGTTGACAGCCTTGTACATATCCTTGACTTCTTTGAGTTTGTGCCCGAGACCGAAGGATTCTACCTGTGCCTGCAGGTTGGAATACTGGCCTCCCGGGATCTCGTATTTATAGATTTCTGCAGATGCAGTCTGTAATTCGGATTCAAAGTCCTTGTAAACCGGACGTACGTCTCTCCAGTATTCACTGATCTTCTGCAGACCGTCGGAATCCAGACCGGTGTCACGATCGGAGTGCTGCTGGGATGCGACGATGGAGTTCAGCGCCGGCTGGGATGTCAGTCCGGACATGGAGTTGAACGCCGCGTCGATGATGTCCACGCCGGCCTGTGCCGCCATGAGCACGGTCGCTACGCCGTTGCCGGACGTATCGTGCGTGTGCAGGTGGATCGGAATGCCGATCTCCTGTTTGAGCGCGCCGACCAGCTTGGAAGCGGCAGTCGGCTTAAGCAGACCGGACATATCCTTGATGCCGAGGATGTGCGCGCCGCGTTTTTCAAGCTCTTTGGCCATTCTGACATAGTAGTCGAGCGTGTATTTGGTCTTGGAAGCGTCGAGGATATCGCCGGTATAGCACAGGCAAGGTTCCGCGATCATACCCTGGTTGAGCGTTTCATCCAGTGCCACTTCCATACCCTGGATCCAGTTCAGGGAGTCAAAGATACGGAATACGTCGATGCCGGCCTTTGCGGACTGCTTGACGAATTCACGGATCACGTTGTCCGGATAGTTCTTGTATCCGACTGCGTTAGCGCCGCGGAGCAGCATCTGCAGCAGGATGTTCGGGCATTTCTCGCGCAGCATCTCCAGTCTCTCCCACGGATCTTCCTTGAGGAAACGGTAAGCGGTATCGAAGGTCGCGCCGCCCCACATTTCAAGGGAGAAGAAGTTGCGTCCGTAAACGGAGACCGCCGGCGCGATCTTTTCCATATCGACAGTCCGCACACGAGTCGCCATCAGAGACTGCTGCGCGTCACGCATGGTGGTATCGGTCACGAACAGTCTCTGCTGTCTGCGGATCCACTGCGTAAAATCTTTTGCGCCCATTTCATCAAAGAGCTGTTTGGTACCTCTGCCCTGCAGATCTTTGAGTTCAGCAGCCTTGAATTTCGGGAATACCGGTACGTTGTAATTCCGTTTCACGCCCTTGGTCTCGTTGACAAACTTATTGCCCAGAAATTCGATCACGCGCAGCTCGTTGTCTTCGACTTTCGCGATGTCCAGAAGATCCGGCGTATTGGCAATGAAGCCGGTATCACATTCACCGGCCGCGAAGGTCGGATGATTGAGTACGTTGAGCATGAAAGCGATGTTGGTCTTAACGCCTTTGATCGTGGTCTCACGCAGCGCGCGGATCGCTTTTCTTCTGGTGTCTTCAAAGGACCGGCTGTATGCGGTCACCTTGAGCAGCAGAGAATCGTAGAACGGCGTGATCGTGGATCCCTGGAATCCGTTGCCGCCGTCCAGACGGATGCCGAAGCCGCCCGGGGAACGATAGGATTCGATCGTTCCGGTATCCGGCATGAAGTCATTGGCCGGGTCTTCGGTCGTGATACGGCACTGGATCGCATGACCGGTCACCCGAATGTCTTTCTGGCTCGGAATGCCGACTTCTTCAGAATCCAGCGCATAGCCCTCCGCGATCAGGATCTGGGACTGCACGATGTCGATACCGGTCACCATCTCCGTTACGGTATGTTCTACCTGGATACGCGGGTTCATTTCAATGAAATAGTGTTTGCCGGTAGATGGATCGAGCAGGAACTCTACCGTACCTGCCGAACGATAGTCTACGGCCTTGGCGATCTTGATCGCGTCCGCGCAGATCGCCTGACGCTGTGCGTCGGTCAGGCAGAGTGCCGGCGTGAATTCGATGACCTTCTGGTGACGTCTCTGGATGGAGCAGTCACGTTCGAACAGGTGCACGATGTTGCCCTGCTTATCTCCCAAGATCTGCACTTCGATGTGCTTCGGGTTTTCCAGATATTTTTCAATAAAGATATCATCAATGCCGAACGCCTTGGCTGCTTCGGAACGTGCGGAACGGAACTGCGGCAGCAGTTCTTCCTCGGTCCGGACGATCCGCATGCCGCGCCCGCCGCCGCCGGCTGCTGCTTTGAGCATCACCGGATAGCCGCAGGAATTCGCGAATTCCAAAGCTTCAGCTTCTGTTTCGATTGCTTTTTCGACGCCCGGTACGGTCGGAACGCCGACGGAATGTGCTACGATCTTGGACTGGATCTTGTCGCCGAGCGCGTTCATCATGTCTGCTGTCGGTCCGATAAACTCGATGTCCGCGTCTGCGCATGCCTGTGCGAATTCGGAGTTTTCTGCCAGGAAGCCGTAACCCGGGTGGATCGCGTCAACGCCCTTTGCCTTTGCCAATGCGATGATCTCATCGATACCTAAGTACGCGCCTACCGGCGTCTTGCCTTTTCCGATCTGATATGCCTCGTCGGCTTTCGTTCTGAATAAAGTATTTTTGTCTTCCTCGGAATAGATCGCTACGGTACGGATGCCGAGTTCTTTGCAGGCCCGGAACACACGGATCGCGATCTCTCCTCTGTTAGCCACCAATACTCGTTTGAATTTTTTAATTTCTCCCATTTTCTCTCTCCCTAAAAAATTACTTCACCACATGAACATCCATCTGTGGGTATGGTATTGTGATGTTTGCTTCATCAAAAGCGAATTTAACCTGTTCCTCCAAATAGTACTTTACGTCCCAGTATTTGGAGGTTTTGCACCAGACTTTGAAGTCGATCTCGACTGCGCTGTCCTTGTGCTCCGCCACGCCGAAGAACGGCGGCGGCGTCTGTAAGATATCGCTGCAGGATTCCGCGACGGTCAGCAGGATGTCTTTGACCTTTGCGATATCCGCATCGTAGCCGACTCCGAACTTACAGTCCACTCTGCGGGTCGTTTCCCGTGTGTGGTTGATCAGTACGGAAGCCGTGACCGTGCCGTTGGGGATCGAGATCGCCTTGTTGTCGTAAGTCCTGAGGGTAGTCACCATCAGGTCGATACTCTGTACGATCCCGCTCACACCGGCAACTTCTATAACGTCACCTCGGATAAAAGGCTGGTTAACTAAAATAATGATACCGCTCGCGATATTGCCGAGACTGTCTTTCATCGCCAACGCGATCGCTGCCCCTCCTGCGCCGAGTACGGTCACCAGCGGCGCGGTCGGCACATGCAGACAGGTCAGCACGACAATGAAGATCAGAAGGTACAGCCCGTATTTTAATGTTTTCAGCAGAAATTTATAAACGGACTCATCCAGCGTGCTCTTGTCGAGGACTTTTTTCGCCACCTTCAAGATCAGTCTGGTCAGGATCAGTCCTGCGATCAGTACGATCAGCGCGAGCAGGATGTCTTCGCCGTACTGCACCAGTGTATCCCATGTTTTTTCCGGAAACATCGCTATGATCCTCCTTTTGCCTGTCATGCGGCATGCATACTATCCTATGCGGTTTCTCGCCGCGCGGTTATTCCGCGTAAGTCCTTCCGCTTCTTCTGCGTTCCAGTTCATGCAGGAGCTTCTTGCGCAGACGGATATCATCCGGCGTGATCTCCACCAGTTCATCGTCGTTGATGAACTCCAGCGCTTCTTCCAGCGTAAAGGTCCTCGCCGGAGAAAGCTTGATGGCTTCATCCGATCCGGCAGCACGCATATTGCTGACTTTTTTTGCCTTGCAAGGGTTTACGACCATGTCGTCGTTGCGGGAATTCATGCCGACGATCATGCCCTCGTAAACTTTGGTACCCGGTTCCACGAACATCTGCACACGCTCGCCGATGTTGAACAGCGCGTACGGGGTGCAGACGCCTTCTTCCTGCGCGATCGCCACGCCGTTGACACGCTGCGGGATCTCGCCCTTGTACTCGTCAAACGAGTCGAATCTTCTGACCATGGTGCCCTCGCCGCGGGTGTCGTTGATGAATTCGCTGCGGTAACCCAAAAGGCCTCTGGTCGGAACCAGATATTCGATCCGGGAAAATCCGTTCTCGCCGGACATCTGCGTCATGATGCCTTTGCGGATGTTCAGTTTATTGATGACCGTTCCGGCGTATTCATCCGGTACGGAGATGACAACTTCTTCGATCGGTTCCAGCGGCTTGCCGTTCTCGTCGCGGTGCAGGATGACTTCCGGCTTGGAGACCGCCAGTTCATACCCCTCTCTTCTCATGTTTTCGATGAGGATCGAAAGGTGCAGCTCGCCTCTGCCGGAAACCTTGAAGCAGTCGGTCGAATCGGTTTCCTCGACCAGAAGGCCGACGTTGACTTCCAGCTCCTTGTTCAGTCTTTCACGGATATGGCGAGAAGTTACGTATTTGCCGACCTTGCCCGCGAACGGGGATTTATTGACCATGAAGTTCATGGAAAGCGTCGGTTCTTCAATGTGGATCATTTCCATCGGCTGCGGGTCCTGCGGATCGCAGATGGTCTCTCCGATGGAGATGTCGGAAATACCGGATACCACGACGATATCGCCGCATTCTGCCTGCGGTACCGCCATCCGCTTCAGCCCTCTGTAGACAAAGACCTGATTGATCTTGCGCTGCGCGATGCTGCCGTCAGCCTTGGCGACCGCGACCGTCTGGCCTTCTTTGATCACGCCCTTGGTGATGCGGCCGATCCCGAGTCTGCCGATATAGTCGTCATATGCCAGCGTGGATACCTGCAGCTGCAGCGGTTCCTCGTTGAGATCCGGATACGGCTGACAGTGCTCGATGATCGTATCGAACAGCGGCGTCAAATCCAGTCCGCCGAGCCCCTGCGGGCTCTTTTTGATCTTGGCGTCTCCCTCGCCGATCAGCACGCCTTCGACCTCTTTCGGGTCTCTGACCGCGATCCCCTGACGAGCGATCCCGTAAAGGATCGGGAAATCCAGCTGTTCGTCGTTTGCTTCCAGGTCCATGAACAGCTCATATACCTCGTCAACGACCTCGTCGATCCGCGCGTCTTTCTTATCCAGCTTGTTGATGAACAGGATCGGATTGATGCCCTGTTCCAGTGATTTTTTCAGTACGAACCGGGTCTGCGGCATCGGTCCCTCGCTGGAGTCGACCAGCAGGATGACCGTATCGACGGTCTTCATGATCCGCTCTACTTCCGAACTGAAATCCGCGTGGCCCGGCGTATCCACGATGTTGATCTTCACGCCGTTATGCATGATGGAGCAGTTCTTGGAGTAGATCGTAATGCCTCTTTCTCTTTCAATGTCGTCGCTGTCCATAACGCAGTCCACGACTTCTTCGTTTGCCCGGAACACGCCGCTCTGATTCAGGAAAGCGTCCACCAGTGTGGATTTTCCCGCATCGACGTGGGCGATGACGGCAATGTTGATGATCTTTTCTTTTTGACTCATTAATACATCCTTCTTTCTATGCTCAAAGGGAGCGGAAAACAGCTCCGCATCGTTCTTTTTGACGTCCGAAAGTCGTTGGAATTTTAACAATCCCGAACAAAAACCAATATTGTTTTATTATACTCCAAATCCCGCACCATTTCAAGCATTTTCGCATACTATGTATATAATATCATACAAAACGGAGGTCTCTTATGCCTAAAATCTTTTTAAGCCCCTCAACTCAGGAATACAACCCCTACGTTACCGGGGGCAATGAGGAACTCTATACGAATCTCATTGCGGATGCTATGGAGCCTTACCTCAGAGCCTCTGGCATTGACTTTGCTCGAAACGATCCGAACGGCAGCGTCAGCACGTCCATAGCCGCGTCCAACGCCGGAAACTATGATTTCCATCTGGCCATACATTCCAACGCCGCGCCCGCCAACCTCGCCGGCATGATCCAAGGACCGGATGTCTACTATTACCGCGACAGTTCCCGCAGCCGCGCGGCAGCCGAGATCTTTGCCAATAACCTCAAGCTGATCTATCCGAACCCGGATCTGGTGACCGCCGTCCCGACAACGACCCTCGCCGAACTGCGGCGCACAGCCGCGCCTGCCGTTCTGGTCGAGATCGCTTATCACGACAATGTCGACGACGCCAACTGGATCACCTCGAACATCGAAACCATCGCCGAGAACCTGGCGCTCTCCACCGCCGACTTTCTCGGCGTTCCGTTCGTGGAACCGTAACCCGTCCTTTGAGATCAAGAAAGTGTCTGCTGATCGTTAAAATGCAGCCAAAAACAGCAGCCTGCTCTTCCGCGCTCGCTTTTGCGGCGGAAGTGCAGGCTGCTGTTTGGTGTTTACGATTGTTTTATGATGAAACGATCCGATGGAAGGGATCCTCTCGAAAAGTTACTGCTGCTTGTTGGATTCCACGAAGCGTTTGATCTTCTTGCCGGTGGTCTTTTCGAAGTCCTCTTTGCGGATATTGATCTTGCGGATCTTTTTGAACAGCGGCAGGCCCTCGTTGACCTTGTCGACCATGCTCCACAGGAGCGCTTCGACCTTCTTCGGATCCTTCGCGTCTTCCTTGCCGAGCGCCGTCTCCACTTCTTCCATATCCGGCTTGATGGTCGCCACGATGACGTCATCCTGTCCCGCGTCATCCTGCGCGGCCCAGACCATGGACTCGGATACCAGAGAACTCTTGCCGAGATAGTATTCCAGTTCTTCCGGGAATACATTCTTGCCGTTTCGGGTGATGATCACGTTTTTCTTACGGCCTGTGATATAGATATACGGGCCGTCGGTGTAACCGAGATCGCCGGTGTGGAACCAGCCGTCTACCAGGACCTCGGCGGTTTCTTCCGGCATATGGTAATAGCCCATCATGACGTTCGGGCCTTTCAGGCAGATCTCGCCGATGCCGTCTTCATTCTTGTCAACGATCTTGACTTCCACGCCCGGCAGCACATGACCGACAGAGTCGTTGCGCGGATGCAGGTCCTGGTTCAGGGCCGCCATCGGCGCACATTCCGTCAGACCGTAGCCTTGCAGGGCCATAATGCCCAGATCGCGGAAAAACTGCAGGATCTGCGGATCGATGGCCGCGCCGCCGGCGATCATCATATCCATCTTGCCGCCGAAGACGTTAAGGATGTCCTTGAGCAGCAATTTATTGAGGTTCAGGCCGATCTTGGAAGTGGTCTTGTTGAGTTTCATCACTTTCTTGACAGTCTCTTCCTTGCCCTGCTTGCGGATGTTTTTCCAGATCGTCTTATACAGGCTCTCAAAGATCAGCGGCACGCCGAGGAAGAACGTCGGCTGGATCTCCTGCAGGTTCTTCTGGATATATTTGAGTCCTTCACAGTAACCGATGCAAGCGCCTTTGTACATCGGCATCAGGAAGCCGCAGGTACATTCATAGGTGTGATGGATCGGCAGAACGCTGAAGAACGTGTCTCTTTCGTTGGTGTCCAGCAGCGTCGGAGCGCTCATCAGGTCACAGCAGATATTGGTCTGGGAAAGCATAACGCCCTTGGCGATCCCGGTGGTCCCGGAGGTGAACAGCAGCGCTCCCATTTCGTCCGGATAGACTTCCGCGTCCAGATAGGAGCGGTCGCCTGCCGCCATTTTTTCCTTGCCCTCCGCGATCAGCGCGGACCAGCTTTCCACGCCGTCCGCTGCCGCGTCGGCATTCAGGTTGACCAGCACGCGCAGTTTCGTTTCGCCGCGTTCTTTCATATCGGTAAAAATGCTGAGGAACTTTTTCGTGAAGAAAACGGCCTCACACTCTGCTTCGACGATCAGCTGTTCCAGCTCGGAAGCCCCTAACTCTTTGTCAAGCGGTACGATGACGCCTACGCCGCCGCAGACTGCCAGATAGGTGGACGCCCACTGATAGCAGTTGTCGCCGATGACCGCTACGCGTTTCTCTTTCAGGCCGTGAGAAAGCATGGCCGTTCCCAGGGCGTTCATATCTTCCAGAGTCTGTCCGTAAGTGATCTCACGGAACGGTTCTCCTTTTACGAAACGCTGTTTAAAGGCAACATGATCTGCCCCGTAGCGTTCCACACTCTGGTTCATCATGTCCTTCAAGTCGGTGATCGGATGGCTCACCTTGTACATGATGTCCGGATCCTGCATCGCGTTGATGCTCGCGATGAAATCTTCCGCTCTTTTGCGTTCCATTTGCTTTCTTTCCTGATAATCCATGGAATGATTCTCCTTTTATATTATATTTTTGTTCTCTGTTTTTATCTTAGGTTCTGCAGTGCTGACTGCCGGTACGCGCCGCGGCGCAAAAAAAGCGTATGCCAAAAAACGGTACCTAGTTTTCATAACTAGATTATCACGATATCGATACAATGTCAACCTTTACAGCGGCTTTTTTCTGTGTTATGATGGGATTAAACAAGATTCAGAATCTGAAAAGAAAGAGGTATTTTGGGTGACAGACAGCAAACGTGAGCGCGCAGACCGGATCGCAGAAAATTTTCATATCCCGCGTTGGGGGCAGCTTCCCAGCATTGATCTTTATATGGACCAAGTCGTCGCTTTTATCGACGGGAGTCTGGGTGACTTCTTTGCCTGCACCGGCACCGTCAGCCTGACCAAGAGCATGGTCAACAACTATGTCAAGTCTAAGATCGTCGACGCGCCGGTCAACAAAAAATATCCGCGGCTTTCCGTCGCCATGATCGTGGTCGTCTGCATTCTCAAGAATTGCTACGCGACCGAGGAGATCGGCAAGCTCATCCGGCTCGGCATTTCTCTGGAAAACACCGAGGTCACCTACGATCGTTTCTGTGAGGCGGTCGAAAACGCCGTCCGTCTGGTCTTCCGCGGTGAAGTGCATGTCAAGGAAGAAGCCATTCCGGGCCGCGATAATAAATATCTGATGGAAAATTTCGCGCTGTCCTTTGCCAGCAAGATGTATGTGCAGTGCATGTTCCTCTATCCGCAGAACATGCCTGCTGCCGGCCGGGACTGATCCGGCGCGCGTACCGAAAAAAATGCAGGGCGCACTGTTTTTTGCAGTGCATCCTGCATTTTTCTTTTTGTGTTCTTGTTTGTGTTCTTGCTCGGATCCGGCCGCCCTGCCTGCACGGCTACAGCGCGCGGATGGTCTTGACCAAGTACGGGGTTTCCTGATAGACGAAGTAGTTCAGCCAGTTGGAGAACAGCAGGTTCGCGCTGGAACGCCAGGTGCTGGCCGGTTCTCTGGTATCATCGTCCTGTGGGAAATAGTGCTTCGGCAGCTGGATGGCAAGTCCCTCGTTCTTATCGCGCAGATATTCGTCGCGCAGGGTGTTCGTATCGTATTCGGAATGCCCGGTGATAAAGATCTGTCTGCCGCTGTCCGTTGAAATGGCGTAGATGCCGGCTTCTTCGCTTTCCGCCAGCACCTTGAGCTGCGGACAGCTGCGCACATCTTCTTCGGTGATCCCGGTATGGCGGGAATGCGGGACCCAAAATTCATCGTCAAAGCCGCGGAACAGGATCGAACCCTTATGCACGACCTTGTGGCGGAAGACTCCGAACATTTTCTGATCCAGCAATACCTTGCGTACGCCGTAATGATGATACAGCCCCGCCTGCGCGCCCCAGCAGATGTGCAGCGTGCTGTAGACATGGGAGCGGCTCCAGTCCATGATCTCGCAGAGCTCATCCCAGTATTCCACCTCTTCAAACTCCATCTTTTCGACCGGCGCGCCGGTGATGACCATCCCGTCGTAATATTCATCTTTTACCTCATCGAAGGTCTTATAAAAACTGATCATATGCTCCTTAGCCGTATGCTTCGGCATCCGGCTGACCGTCAGAAGCTCCATATCGATCTGCAGCGGCGTATTGCCCAAAAGACGCGCCAGTTGGGTTTCCGTAACGATCTTGGTCGGCATCAGGTTCAGCACCAGGATCCGCAGCGGACGGATGTCCTGGCTGCTGGCCCTTTCGATGTCCATGACGAAGATATTTTCTTCCTGCAGCGTTTTGGCTGCCGGCAGATCACTTGGTATACAAATCGGCATAATGTTCTCTCCTCAATTTAAACATATACGCGCGCGGCATTTTTGCGCACGCGCGACTTTCTTATGATACAAGCAGCGCCCGCTGTTTGTCAAGACAATCGTCCTGTTTTAGACTGCTGCAAAGCCCTGTTCGAGGTCCGCGAGGATGTCGTCGATATGTTCGGTGCCGATGGACAGACGGATCGTTGACTGCGTGATATTCTGCTCCGCGAGTTCCTCCTCGCTCAGCTGCGCGTGCGTGGTCGTCGCCGGATGGATGACCAGCGATTTGACGTCTGCTACATTTGCCAGCAGGGAGAAGATCGAAAGATGATCGATGAAGCGGAACGCTGCCTCCTTGCCGCCTTTGATCTCAAACGTAAAGATGCTGGCGCCGCCGTTCGGGAAATAACGCTCGTACAGGGCGTGATCCGGATGATCCGGCAGCGACGGATGGTTGACCTTGGCGACCTTCGGGTGGTCCGCAAGGAATTCCACTACCTTTTTGGTGTTTTCCGCGTGGCGTTCCAGACGCAGGGAAAGTGTTTCCGTGCCCTGCAGGAGCAGGAATGCCGCGAACGGTGAAATGCAGGCGCCCTGGTCGCGGAGCAGGATCGCGCGGATATAGGTCACAAACGCGGCCGGGCCGGCTGCATCCACAAAGGAAACGCCGTGATAGCTCGGGTTCGGATCGGCGATCGGCGCGAACTTGCCGCTTGCTTTCCAGTCAAACTTGCCGGAATCCACGATGATTCCGCCCAGCGTCGTGCCGTGTCCGCCGATGAACTTGGTCGCGGAATGTACCACGATATCCGCGCCGTGTTCAAACGGACGGATCAGATACGGCGTGCCGAAGGTATTGTCCACCACGACCGGAAGTCCCTGCTGATGCGCGATCTTGGCGATCGCGTCGATATCCGGAATGTCGCTGTTCGGATTGCCGAGTGTTTCCAGATAGACCGCCTTGGTGTTCGGACGGATCGCTGCCTTGACTTCCTCTAAGTTGTGCGCGTCCACGAACGTAGTCTCAATGCCGAAAGCTTTGAGCGTGTGAGCCAACAGGTTATAGGTCCCGCCGTATACAGTCTTCTGGCAGACAATGTGATCGCCCTGCTGTGCGAGCGCTTCAACGGTATAGGTGATCGCTGCCGCGCCGGAAGAAACCGCCAGCGCCGCCACGCCGCCCTCGAGCGCCGCGATCCTCTTTTCAAAGACATCCTGCGTACTGTTGGTCAGTCTGCCGTAGATGTTGCCCGCGTCTGCCAGACTGAAACGGTCTGCCGCATGCTGCGCGTTATGGAATACGTAAGAAGTGGTCGCGTAGATCGGTACGGCTCTGGAATCGGTTACCGGATCGGCCTGTTCCTGTCCTACGTGAAGTTGTAATGTTTCGAATTTATAGTTACTCATGGTTTTGTTCCTCGCTTTCTGTTTTCTGTTTCGATCGTGTTTGGTGCTATCGTGTCCTTGCTCCTGTGCGGGCGTCACATTCGTCCGTTGCGGAAATTTCGGCGGACGATCCGGGTCCATTGGATCTGCATGGCAGCGTTCCTCCTTGCTTCTTTCGAAAAAAATAACCGGGCAGCTTCGGTGAAGCTCCCGGTTCAGTCAATCCTCGTTTCGGCCTTTGGCCGCTCTGATTCTTGTCTAAGCCCTTGACGGAACCCGCACCGAAAAATTTACAGCGCAAAGCATGCACATGCACATGCATGCACACATCTTTTCCATCATGCAAGCAAACTCGTAAATCTTTCTCATGGTGCGTTCTCCTTTCGTGAAATCATACTTATCAAACTCTATCGGTTCTCTAGGTTATGCTTATCTTATCACGCGTTTTGGTGTTTGTCAATAAGCTTTTTTTATTTTTTTGTCTTTTTCTACAATTTTCATCAACTTCCTGTACAAGCAGCCGTTACAGCAGCATGCGGTCATTGTCGATGCTGAACTTTTCGATCAGCTTTTCGACCGTCATCGCCGCCCGCTCTTCACCCGTAAGTTCCATCGCGATACGGCCGCTCTTCATGAGAATCGTCTTGTTGCCGTAACGAAGGGCGTCTTTCATATTGTGCGTGATCATCAGCGTGCACATACCCTCCTGCGCCGCGAAGAGATCCGTCAGTTCCAGTACCTTTGCCGCAGCCGCCGGATCGAGTGCCGCTGTGTGCTCATCCAAAAGCAAAAGCTTTGGTTTGGCGATGACCGCCATAAACAGGGTCAGCGACTGCCGCTGTCCGCCGGAAAGCAGCTTGACCTTTTCGGTCATACGATCTTCCAGTCCCATCCCCAGCATGGAAAGCTTCTCACGGAACATCTCGCGGTCCTTTTTGGAAATGCCCGGCTGCAAGCCGCGCCTTTGGTTCTTGTAATAAGCGATCGCCAGGTTCTGCTCGATCGTCATGTCAAACGCAGTCCCCTTGAGCGGGTCCTGGAACACACGGCCGATCTGTCTGGCACGCTTGTATTCCGGCTCTTTCGTCATATCTTTACCGTCCAGCGTAATGCTGCCGCTGTCGACCGGGAATACGCCCGCGATACAGTTGAGCAGCGTGGATTTTCCCGCGCCGTTGTTGCCAATGATCGTGATAAAATCGCCCTCGTTCATCCGCAGGCTGACCCCCTCGAGCGCTGTCTTTTCATTGACCGTGCCCGGACTGAATATTTTTTTGATCTGATCGACGTTCAGTAATTCTCTCATTTCTGCCGCACCCCTTTCTGCCTGCGCGCAAGCTGCAGTTTGCTGCCCTTTTCGCCCAAAAGTCCGAGCGAAAGCGCAACGGCAACGATGGCTGCCGATACCAGTTTCATATCCGTCGTTTCCATCCCCAGATACAGCGCCTGTGCCATCAGGATGCGGTAAACGACCGCACCCAATGCCGCGGCGATCAGTCTGCGCAGAAGCGTCTTGATACCGAAGATGACTTCGCCGAGGATGACCGAAGCCAGACCGATGACCATCATGCCCACGCCGCTGTTGATATCCGCAAACGCCTGATTCTGCGCCAGCATACCGCCGGCAAGGCCGACCAGTCCGTTGGAGATCGCCAGTCCCATGAGTTTCATCTGATCACAGGAAACGCCGCAGGCTTTGACCATATCTTCATTGTCGCCGGTCGCGCGGAACACAAAGCCGAGCCGCGTCTGCAGGAACAGATACAGCACCGCGATGATGACCGCCAACAGGACCAGATTGAGCACGATGCCCGCGTACTGCGCCGGCAGCAGCCGGTCCGCGATCTTATAAATGGTCTCCGACTTGGTCAGCGGAATGTTCGGAGTCTTGCCCATGATGCGCAGGTTCACCGAATAAGACGCCATCATCACCAGAATGCCGGCCAGAATGGCCTGGATCTTAAGTTTCGTATGCAAAAATCCGGTCAATAGCCCTGCCAGCGCGCCGCCGGTGAAAGCGCCAAGAAGCGCAAGAAACGGATTCCCGCCTCCTGCGCAGATGACTGCGGATATGGCCATGCCGGTGACGATGGAGCCATCCACCGTCAGATCCGGCATATTTAACGTTCGAAAGGATAAGAATACCCCCAGAGCCAGGACTGCATAGATCATGCCCAGCTCCAGCGAGCCCAGAAGGGCGCCGAATGTCATCATGATGATTTCTCCTTTATTCTAATACGGTCGCTTTGTCCAGCACGCTCTGCGGGATCTCTACGCCGATCGCCTCTGCGGTCTTGGTGTTGACATAGACATCCATGTCGCTCATCTTCACAACTGCCATCGTGGAAACGTCCGCGCCGCCGAAGATCTCTGCTACCATCTTGCCGGTCTCCTTGCCGAGGACCGTGTAGTCAATGCCGTAGGTCGCAAGGCCGCCGTCCTGTACCATGGAGTCCGCGCTGACATAGAACGGGATCTTTGCGTTGTTGAAAACTTCGGTTGCGACTGCCATCGAGGATGCGACGGTGTTGTCGATCGGGGAGTAAACGATGTCGACCTTGTCTGCCAGATACTGTGCTGCCTGCTGTACTTCGCTGGTGTTGGTCACGGTGGATTCTACCACTTCATAACCGTTGGCCGCTGCAAATTCCTTTAAACCTTTGATAACGGAGTCGGAATTGTCTTCGCCGGTGCTGTAAAGCGCGCCGATGGTCTTAAAGTCCGGCGTGATCTCTTTTGCCAGGTTCATGATCGCTTCGGCGGATACTTCATCGGAGGTGCCGCTGACATTGCCGCCCGGATTGTTCAGATCTTCTACCAGACCGGCATCGATCGGATCGGTAACTGCCGCGAAAATGATCGGAATATCCGTCGTTTCGCTCATGACTGCCTGCGCTGCCGGGGTCGCGATCGCGACGATCACGTCACAGCCGCCGGATACGAAAGTCTGCGCGATGGTCTTCATGTTGGTCATATCGTTCTGACCGTTCTTATAATCGATCTCCAGATTTTCACCCTCTACATAGCCTGCGTCCGCAAGTCCTTCGATGATGCTTTCGCGGATCGTATTCAGCGACGGGTGTTCCATCAGCTGCAGGATGCCGACTTTGAACGTCTTATCGGACGCCGCCTGCCCCTGATCTCCGCTGCTGCCGCAGCCTGTCATCAGCGCTGCTGCCATGACCAATACCATAACGACTGTCAATACCTTTTTCATTGCCTGTTTCATTTTTGTTTCTCCTTTTCAATCAATTCTCTGCCGGGTGCCGCATGTCCGCGGCCGCCCTGCTCATTAAGAAATCATTGAAGTGTTCTCTGCTTTGGCTTCCTGCCCGTCTGCAGGTGCCGGCCGGCCTTTCCGTCACGTGCAAAAACAAAAAACCTGTCCTTGAACTCAAGGACAGGATATAACCTGCGGTGCCACCTTGTTTGACTCTCCCGCTCCTGCTCACCCGCCGCCGTCTGTCTTTCTGTCTGACACGGTCATGCTCGGAAGCATCTGCCGGAAAATCCTCTCTGCAGAGTGCCGTCACACTCCTCTCCACTGACGCAGGAGTCTCGTCTCAGATACTCATACGGCTTGCGTCTCCGCCGGTCTGTCGTCTGCCGTTCTCACAGGCTGTCCGCGGCTTGCACGCAGCGTTCGTACTTTCCCCTCGCCCTCAGGAGCCCATTATTCTAATCCTGCATCTGCCCGGCTTCCACCGCCCCGGGTTCGCTGTGAGACCGTAAACTAGTTTTACTTCTCCCTCAAAGGTTTGCGTGATTCAATTTATATACGGAGTTTACCACTCGTTTTGTGCATTGTCAATACTTTTTTTCAAAAAATATGTGAAAAAACCTAATTTTTTCGCGCGTTCTCGCACGCAATCCCACACGAAATCCCGGATACCGCGCACGATACCGCTGCAATACCGCTGCCGCACCGCTTTTGCCCATTTTTCTGCAAAAGCGGCATGCACTGCAAAATTGACATAACACAGAAACAATGATATTATTCCAATATAAGGAAATCACCTCAAAGAAAGGAGCCCAATAGTCTTTTATTAAGATCTGATGATTGACTAAAGAAATCGTATTATGAAAAAATAATTTTGGCAGTGCTTACATTCGCTTTGGCTATGGTAATATTCCCTGAAATAGCATTTGCGGCTGAACAAGGAAATATATATCACTTTATTTATGATGAAGCAGATGGACCTTTTGAGCAAGTCATTCTAGAGAATGGAGTTGATGTATATGATTGTGAAAAATCTTTTATCATCGGAAATCCTAATGATTTTGACAAAAATAAACTTACATCATGCAAAGTGTCTGTGAAATATAACAATAGATCTCTTGACCTTGATTTCAAAAAAGATAGTGTAGAAGCAACTTCTGGCAATTACAGAATTGCTGACAAGAGTGATAATGCGTAATCAAGTGTTTTTTCAATAAATTCAATACTTTTTAATACCTGTCATTGAATAGAACTAAGGTTATGGAGTGATCTACTTAATTAAATATATTTGATAGAATAGGTAATAATATTGGTACTATCAAAGTCAAAATTGTTCCTGTCGTTAATG
>CAKQQT010000015.1 GCA_934271235.1 uncultured Clostridia bacterium
AAACGATACAGCCATCTACTGGCAGATATTTAGAAATCCCTTCTTCTTAAAATGTCCTTGACAAGGGGTACACTTTAGCGCGGAAACAGCGTGAGATCGCGAGGAATCTGAAAGCTTCCGGAATTTCGATCGACATCATCGCCCAGAACACCGGGTTGAACACAGAGGAAGTCGAGGCTCTTTAAAGTCTATCGATAAAAATCGAATCGGCGAAGCCGTTTTTCTCATATGCAAATACAAGAGGCTGTGCTTTTACGGAATAACCGTTGGGGTACAGCTTTGTTTTGATTTTGAAAAGGACGTTTACAAGTGGGCTTGTTCCGCGTCAGAAAGCATGTTGTATAGAGTTAGATCCAAATCGCAATTTGAGCCGAAAAAAAGCATTATGTGAGTGGAAAAGAGAGGAATGATGAGCAGGCACGGTCTAGCCGTATGTGCAAAATTTCTCGAAAACGCACGGAAAATGTCGAAACTTGTAAAAAACAGAGGAATTCATCAGGAAGAAAAGTGGCATGAGAGGCTCAACCTAAGGTGAGAAACGTGCCGGCATGCTTTTTTTCGTGCGAAAACGCAAAAAGATAGCAGTTCTATGCAGCATAATTTTTTTCCGGGTGTTTTTTTGCGGTTTGATAGGATTTCGCTGCGTTTCGGGCGAGCAGAGAGGACAGGGTGAGCTTGCAGGGAAAAGACGTTTTTCGAATGTTGTTAAATGAATGCCAGCCGTTTTATTATAAATATGCTTGCAGTTTCCTTTTTTTATTATGTAGGAAATATCATTCCGATATTTCCGGAATAACAAGAAAGTCTACCGCTAAAAATCTGATCGGCAAAGCCGAATTTCTTACAATTCTGCAGGTTGAATGACGAGGAAAATGTCGGACAACCTGCGTTTTTTGATCAACGGTACGCGCAGAATTTCCGGATGTATAATGTACTGCTTTTCGATGCTTTTTAGAAAATCTGCACAAGGCAAGGCTATGCATAGAAAAGAAATTTACAAACATGGGAAGAACTTACTGCCAACAAAGCGACTCTTTTGTCGAACCTTGTCGAGAATACTCGATACGTGTCGGCGCGAATACATAGAATACATATCAGAGATTTTTTGACCCGGCTTAACTTGGGAAAAATAGAAAAAATGCGTGAAAATGCAACGGAACGAGCGCAAAAGCCGTGCAGATTTTTTAAAAAGGGCGCGTAGGCAGTACATTATGCATACTTAGAAAATTATGGAAGCGGCGCAGCATTTTGGTGAAGCAGCATTTCGAGGGGGCCTGAGGAGGTCCTGAAAGTTCCTTTTTGATTGTAAGAAACGTTAAGAAACCGCCAAGGAACATCTTGCAATGCAGCCGGGAAAATGCTATCCTGTTAGCATCTATGCAAAAGAGAGAATGGAGCAGACATGAAGTATATCAGGCAATTTATCATCATTCTTTTGATTTCGTTCTTAGGCGAGATCCTGAACTATCTTTTACCGCTGCCGATCCCGGCCAGCATTTACGGACTGGTGCTGATGCTCATCGGACTGATCTCGGGGCTGATCCCGCTGCATGCAGTACGCGATACCGGCCATTTTCTGGTTGAGATCATGCCGCTGATGTTTATTCCGGCGGCTGTGGGGCTGTTGGAATCTTGGGAGGTCCTGAGGCCGGTCTTTTTGCCGATCGTGTCCATCACGGTGCTTTCCACGGTGGCGGTCATGGCGGCAGCCGGGCTTTGTACGCAGAGCGTGATCCGCAGCGCGCGGAAAAAAGCCGATAACGCAGGAAAAAAGGAGGTGCGGGACCATGCATGAACTTTTGGAGCAATCTGTTTTCTTCGGCGCGGTGATCAGTATCGCGGCATATGAAGTCGGCTCGCTGCTCAAGAAAAAATATCATCGGGCGTTCCTCAACCCGCTGCTGATCAGTGTTGCGGTGACGATGGCAGTGCTGCTTGCGTGCCGCATCGACTACGACACCTATTATGAGGGCGCAAAATATCTGAGCTATCTGCTGACCCCGGCGACTGTCTGTCTGGCGGTGCCGATGTATGAGCAGCTGGAGCTTCTAAAAAAGAATTTTAAAGCGGTCATGGCGGGGATCATCAGCGGTGTGCTAACGAGCCTCCTCTGTATTCTGGCTATGGCGGTTGTGTTTGGGCTGGATCACGAGACCTATGTGACGCTGCTGCCGAAATCCATTACGACAGCCATCGGCATGGGCGTTTCGGAAGAACTGGGCGGCTATGTGACGATCACGGTCGCGACGATCGTCATTACCGGCGTATTGGGAAACATTATCGGCGAGGGCGTCTGCCGTCTGTTCCGCATCCGGGAGCCGATCGCCCGCGGGGTTGCTTTGGGAACGGCGTCTCATGCGATCGGAACTGCACGCGCGATGGAAATGGGGGAGATCGAGGGTGCGATGAGCAGTCTTTCGATTGCGGTCGCCGGACTGCTGACGGTCGCTGCGGCATCTGTGTTTTCCTGCTTCTGGTAACTGACTCGGTTCCGTCACACTGTCCGGCGAGCACGCGATGACAAGCTCCCTCGAATTCCGACACATTTCTCTGCAAAAGCTGCCTAGCGGCGCGGCAGCGGCTGCGCTATACTACTGTCATAGTCAAAGACAAAAGACAAAAGACAGAGTGTATGGGGCACTTGGAGAAAAGAGGGGGAAAAGATGGAGCGTTATCTGACCGCGTTTTACCGTCAGGCAAAGACGGAAAAACTGTGTTACTTATTTTTGATCTTTTTGACCGGCTGTCTGGTGGGCTGGTTTTATGAGGAGATCTTCTACTGGATCACCGAGGGGATGCTGCGCAATCGCGGTATCCTGTACGGTCCGTGGCTGCCGATCTACGGTATCGGCGCGTTGGGGATCTACGCTATGAAGCCGCTCAAAAAGAGACCGCTGCTGCTGTTTGCGCTCTGCATCGCGGTGACCGGCCTGGTGGAATACGGGATCGGGTTTGTCGGCATTCATTTTCTGGGTATCCGGTTGTGGGACTATCGGGGATTATTCCTGAACCTGGACGGCATCATCTGTTTTCGCAGTGTGGTGAGCTTCGGATTTTTGGGACTGCTCTTTCACTACCGGATCGAACCGGCAGCTGAGCAGCTGGTGAAAAAAGCAGGGCCGCATAGGGTAGAGGCTGCCTGCGCGGCTCTCGCGCTGCTGTTTGCGGTCGATTGCATCGTGAGCGCGTTCTTTCGCACGCCGATCACCTATTGAGTGCGGCTCAATCGTGCATTGACAGAAAAAGGAACCTTTGCTATGATGGACAAAAGGAAAAATGGCAAAGGAGGAGAAGAGGATGACAGTAAGAAGCAAAAAAATGTGGGCGTCCGCGGCGTTCCTGCCGGTACTGGCGGTGCTGGTCCTGCTGGGCGCGGCCTTCGCGCTGCCGGAGAAAGCCGATGCTGCGGCAAAGTACGAGCTGCTCTATGTTGCGGAAAACGTCTATGAAAACGAGCCGATCGAAAAGCGGGAGGCTGCAGGCGGCTGGTATTGGAAACGGTATGTCTGTGCGGATCTGTCGACGAGCACGCTGTATTATTCCAAGACGGAAGAAGGTACCGGCAGGAAGCTGGTGCGTCTGAAACTCGGCGAAGAGTACGGCTCCAACTATATGAACAGTGAGATCCTGACCAACGGGACGAAAGTCTATTACGCGACGGAATATTGGGATCCGTGGACGAAGCATAAAGCAAGGATCTATTCGGTCGGCACGAACGGCAAGAACAAAAAATTGGTAAAGACCCTGACCATGCAGCCGGGCGAAACGGTAAATCTGGTACACGTTTACAACGATCGGCTGTATTTCGAAAAACATAAAGACGAGGGAAAATGCAAGCTGTACTGTCTGACGCTGGGGAAAACCCAAAAGCTGACGAAGGTTTCCGCGAACTTTGATTTTTGCATCGGGACCGGTATCGAACCCGGCGCACGTTATCTCTACGGACGCAGCTGGAATGACCGCAGCATAAAGGTCTTTGACTGCCGGACAAACAAGATCATCCGCACGATCGCGGGATACGTCAGCGGGTTCAAGGCGGAACAGGGAAAGGTATACTATACCGTCTATGATGAAGCGTTCCGGACAAAGGTATATCAAGCATCGCTGAGCGGCGCGGGCAGAACGCTGCTGCTGACTCTGCCGTCGGATGCTTCGGTGGACAGTTTCGACAGCACGGCGGTCTATTATCAGCAGATGGTCGAGACAGAAACCGGCGCGGAACAGTTCCATGTCTATGATCTTGCAGCGAAGACGCATCGCAGTATCTCCATGGAAGAATACAAGTTTGAATAAAGGACAAGTGTAAATATACAGACAAAAAACCGAAGTCATGGCGGCTTCGGTTTTTTGCTGTTTATTTACTTAATGTGTATAGAAGAAGGACCTTATGGGTAAAATCCTTTTCTTTGCGTAAGAACGACGAGGCTGCACCGGTCGACAGTCGACCGATGGCTCGAATGACGCTAAGCGATGAGACTTTTTCCCAAGAAAAAGACAACAGGCACCAGCAGCGCGGGCAGCAGGTTCATGGTCTTGAAATCTTTGATCTTCAGGATCGAGATACCCGAAGCGGCGATCAGGAAACCGCCGACGATGGAAAGTTCCGTCATAAAGCTGTCGGAGATGAATTCCGCCAGGAAGCTGGCTCCCAGATAGATGCCGCCCTGCCAGAGAAAGAGCACGACAGCGGCGATGGCGATCCCGATCCCGTAGGTGGAAGCGAGCACCATCGAAGTGACCAGATCCAGTGTGCCGTTGGTGAAAAGAAAGGTTTCGTCACCGTAGATCGCACTCTGGATCGGACCCAGAATGGAAAGCGTCCCGATGCAGAACAGCAGGATGGCGGTCGAAAGTCCCTGTCCGAGCCCGTTTCCGCCTCTGGAATCGACCAGATGCTGAAACTTCGCATCGATGTCCAGACTGGTGCCGACGATGCTGCCGACGGCGAGGCTGACGATGAAGAGCACCGGGTACTGACTGTCCGGCATATTATTGACGATGGCGTTGATGCCGATGCCGGCGGCAGCAAGCCCCATGGCGTCGAAGAGCACGCGCTGCTGTTTTTCTTTGAGTCCTTTTTTGAGCAGGCTGCCGACGATACTGCCGGTGAGGATCATTGCCGTGTTGAAGAGTGTGCCGATCATAGTCTTTCCTTTTGCTTTCTGAACAATTTTTTGTTCGTTTCTCGTGATACAAAACTAATTTTCTGAAAATTTATAATCTTATTTTACACTTCCCCTTGTATCTTGCAAAGCGACAGTTTATAATATTGGTATGAAAAAAATTCACAACAGAAAGGAGCGAAATATGGACGCGAAGAAAGTGGAGGTCTTGCTGGAAGCGGCGGAAAGCGGCAGTCTGATGGGGGTCGCCGAACGGAACGGCTATACGCCGTCCGGACTCTCGCATCTGCTGCAGCGGCTGGAGGAAGAACTCGGCGTGCAGCTGGCAGAGCGGACGAACCGCGGCATCCGGCTCAGTGGAGCGGGGGAGCGTCTGCTGCCGTATCTGCGCGGCTATGTCGAAAGTTCCGCGGCGCTCGAACGAGAAGCGGCGCTTCTGCGGGGGGAAGCGGAGACCGTGCTGCAGATCGGCGCTTACGCGAGTATCGCCAAAAACTGGATGCCGGCGCTCTTGCGGGCTTTTGCAAAAAAACACCCGGAGATCCGCGTAGAACTGGAGGTACTCAGCCGTCAGGAATTGTATCGGGGGATGAAAGACGGCAGATTCCGCTTGATCTTTGCGTGTGAAGACAAGACACAGCCTTATCGGTTCCTGCATCTGGCGGACGATCCGTTCTATGCGGTCCTGCCGCCGTCCGATGAGGCGCTGCAGGCGATCGCGCTGCCGGCGGTACAGCGTGGGGAAAAAAATGCCGCGGCGCAGCCGCAGAGCGGGACCGCCGCGCCGGCAGGACAAGCCGCTGCATCGCGAAACAAACAGGCGGAAACTGCGGCGGCTGCAGCAGGAAATGTGTTTGCGATCGCTGACTTTGAAAAGTATCCGTTCATCATGCCGTCTTACGGTGAGGATGTGGAGGTGCAGGAGGCCTTTGCGCAGCATCGGGTGCATCCGCAGCTGCTGCCGGCCAGTGCGGATGATCCGGTGATCTTGGGAATGGTGGCAGGCGGCATGGGCGTGACCATGCTTTCGGAGCTGGTGATGCGCGGCAGCAGTGAGCCGGTGCGCAAGGTTCCGCTGCTGCCGGTCTGCGCGCGGCCGCTGGGTATCGTGCACAAAGAGCCGCGCGAGCTGAGCGCGGCGGAGCGCAGTTTTTTGCAGTTTGTGCGGGAAGCGTACAAAGCAGGATCAGAACGCTGACGCCGAGAAGCAGGCTCCGTCAATGCGGAGAATGTCTGTGAGCGGGATCGCTCGACGCTCCGGCGTTTGGCAGAACGGCGGAGCGTCTGCCGCGCTGCCTGCGTCGATTGCCGGGTCTGACATGGTGGCTGCAGCGGCTGCCAGGTCTGTCCCGGCAGTTGACAGAGCCGCGTCCCTCGCGGCGGCAGGCTCCAGATAAAGAAGCTGTGCGTACGGATCGACTTTTTGAAAGATCCCAGAGGCGGTGAGATAAGCTCCGCCTTCTTTTTTTGTGTCCGGGCAGAAGTAGGTGACCGTGATCAGCAGCGGCACGGCAGCTTGCGCGGCGTGAGGTGCTTCGGACATATAGGCCTGCGTGTGAGGTGCTGCATCGGGACTTTTGCAGGCGGCCTCTGCGGCAAGGCTTTGCAGGAAGCTGAGCTGTCGGTTCAGCCGCTCGCGCTGGCTGTCGTCCTGCTCGATGCGCGGAATGGTCAGACGGGCGGTTTCCTCTAAGGCCGCTTCGTAACCGGTCAGCGCGGCAAAAGGCATAAACTGTGCCGCCCGGTCTGCGATCAGCATTTGCCGATGCTTCGCGGAGACCGGGTGCGGCAGCCGGATGATATCGTCGTAGTTTTTCATGCCTTGTGTCCTCCGATCTGATCGTTGCGCTGCATGGCGGTCGCGCCGTCTTCAAGATCACGGCCTTTGATGACCGCGTTTTTGCCGAATTTCTGCTTGATCGCCAACAGGGATTGCTGGATCTTGCGCTCATTTTCGAGAGCTGTGGCGGCTTCTTCTTTTTGCCGCTGTAGTTCTGACGCGTCGCGGCCGAAGATGTCTTTGCCTTCTGCGACAAAGCTGAACAGGTCAAGCTGCTGCTCTTGTTCCGGTCCCTGTCCTGCGAAAGCCGCGGCGGCCTGCGCAGACTGCGCGTGCTCTGCGGGAACAGCGCTGCCTGCATTTTGCGGCCGACGGCCGGCAGGCAGGACGCCGCGCATGGCCGGAGCACTGCTTCCTTTGGGATCTGTGCCGGTGATCCGGTCAGTCTGCGCGGCAAACGGCGCTTCCGGCAGAATATGGTTCGCGCAGAGGGTCAGGCGGTGCACCGCGAAATCCGGGTTGACGATGCGCTGGTACAGGTCCGAGAGCGCATCGACGAGCATCGAGATCGAGGAGGTAGGCTGCGGCAGGTTGGCCGTGCCGTGCGCGTGTTTGGGGACGGCACGGCCGTAGCGGTCGATCGTTACAGCGATGCCATCCGCTTCAGGGGGCAGATCTGTTTCCGTTTGTCTGCGGTGACTTTGCTGTTTTTGCGGTTTTGCGCGGTGCATGCCGGCGGGCAGCGCGGTTTTGTCGTAGCCGACGGTCAGCACGAGCTGGTCGGTAGTCAGATGTTTTTCAAACAGGTCCATAGCCAGCTGCTCTGCCATTTCGCAGGCTACCAGATGTGCTTTCGCGGCCGGATAAGGGCATTGCAGCACCTGCCCGGAGCTGATGCTCGACGAGGCGGGACGATAGGCCTTGATATCCGCCATGGTGCAGGGCTCCCAGCCCCAGGCGTGGTCGATCAGCAGCTCGGCGTTGACTCCGAACAGTTTATAAAGCAGATCTTCGCTATAAAACTCGCCCGCCTTGCCGATCGAGCAGCGGGCGATATCGCCCATGGTATACAGTCCGACCTTAGCAAGCTTCTGCGCGTAGCCGTGTCCGATACGCCAAAAATCAGTCAGCGGCTGATGCGCCCACAGCCGCTGCCGATAGCTCATTTCATCGAGCTCGGCGATACGGACGCCGTTTGCGTCGGCGGGAATGTGCTTGGCCTCGATATCCATGGCGATCTTCGCCAAATACAGGTTCGTGCCGATGCCTGCCGTCGCGGTGATACCGGTTTCGCGAAGGACTTCGAGGATCATTTTCATGGCAAGCTCGCGTGCCGTCAGTCCGTACAGCGGCAGATAATCGGTGGCGTCGATAAAGACTTCGTCGATCGAATAGACGTGGATGTCTTCCGGCGCGATATATTTAAGATAGATGCTGTAAATGCGGGAACTTGCATCGATGTAGTGCGCCATACGCGGCCGGGCGGTGATATAGGAGATCGCAAGTTCCGGATGCGCGGCCAGCTCGTCCGCGTTTGCCGATTCCCCCGTGAAGTTTTGACGGCGGGCGCGGGTCAGCCGCAGGGCGTTCAGCTCGCGGATTTTTTGGACGACTTCGAACAGCCTTGCCCGTCCGGGGATGCCATAGGCGCGCAGGCTCGGAGAGACTGCCAGACAGATCGTTTTTTCGGTGCGGGAGGCGTCGGCGACGACCAGATGGGTGGTCAGAGGATCCAGTCCGCGCTCCATGCATTCCACAGACGCATAAAAAGATTTGAGATCGATAGCAAGATAAACGCGCCCCGCCATACGGACACCTCCTTTTCGCGGATTTTCCTCAGAAATAGAAATAAGAACAGATGTTCTTGATTCCATTATAACAAATCCGCTGCGAAATGCAAGCGGAAAAGATAGGAAAAAATCTGCCGCGATCACAAGCCTGTCACGCGTCTGCGGTATACTGTCAGCATAAATGGAAACCATAGACCTTGGCCGCGATCGTTCCGGATCTTGACGGCCGGGAAAGGAGCGAGTGATATGTGTACCGCAGCAACTTACAAGACAAAGGACTTTTATTTCGGCCGAACGCTGGATTATGAATTTTCTTACGGCGAGGAGATCGTGGTGATGCCGCGGCGGTTGCCGCTGGAGTTTCGTTTCTTGGGAAAATCCGAGGCGCATTACGCGATCATCGGCATGGCGCACGTGGCGGACGGTTATCCGCTGTTCTACGACGCGGTCAATGAAAAGGGCCTGGCGATGGCCGGACTGAATTTTGTCGGCAACGCGGTGTATCGGGAACCTGTTTCAGAGACGGGAGACAGCGAGGCGAGTGATGACACGGAAGTTCCAAAGAAAACGACAAAGCCGTATGAGGACCGGAATGCTCGACGTGTCAAAAATGTGGCGCAGTTTGAGTTCATCAGTTATCTGCTCAGCCGTTGCGCGTCGGTTGCAGAGGTGCGTACGGAGCTTGCGGATCTGAACCTGACCGGAACCCCGTATAATGCGTATTTTCCACCGGCGCAGCTGCACTGGCTGATCGCGGACAAGGACGAGGCCATCGCCGTTGAATCCGTGGCGGAGGGACTCAAGGTCTACGACAATCCAGCGGGCGTGCTGACCAACAACCCGCCGTTCGATCTGCAGATGTTCAACTTGAACAATTATCTGCAGCTTTCGCCGCGGCAGCCGGAGAACCGGTTCGCGCCGAAGCTGCCGCTGGGGACCTACAGCCGCGGCATGGGGGCGCTTGGTCTGCCGGGGGATCTGTCATCGATGTCGCGCTTCGTGCGCGTGGCGTTTACGCGAGCGCATGCGGTTTCGGATGCTTCGGAATCTGCGAGCGTCAGCCAGTTCTTTCATATTTTGGGATCGGCGGAGCAGCAGCGCGGATGCTGTGAGGTCGCGGACGGCAAATATGAGATCACGATCTATACGTCCTGCTGCAATGCCAGCCGCGGGATCTATTATTATACGACCTACGACAACCGCCGCATTACCGCGGTAGATATGCATCGGGAAGATCTGAACGGCGCGGCGCTGGTCCGCTATCCGATGCTGACCGAGGCGGATATCCGGCTGCAGAACGCATGAGGCCGGACATTTATGTGAAACGCGGGACCTGCGGTACAAGACATGCTGCACAAGACCTGTTGCACAAGATATGCTGCACAAGACATGCTGCACATCTGATCCGTGCGGTACCGATCTGCGCGGGTTGATTGCGTTTTTTTCAGAGAAAGAAAAAAATCTACAATTTTTTCCGGAAAACTATTTGTTTAGCCGGAGCCTGAGATGGCTGATTGCGTAAATCCGGCGTATACTGTCAAAAACGCAAGAAAATTACCAATAGTTGGGAAAAACCTTGCGTAAATAAATCACGGTCGTGAAAAATTACAATTTCAACTTCAAATATGGAAAATACTGGACAAAATGTTGCGTATTTTGGGCAACCACCGAAAAAAACGCAATCAGATCGAATATAGGAAGGAAAAAAAAGAAAACACCGACCGAAATCATCAGGCACTTGCGGCAAACCTGCAGGGCCTGATTTTTTTGCGATTTATCGTGGTGATGTGAAAAAATCGCTTGACATTTTATAACTACAAATGTAAACTAAAAGCACAAAAGGGATTACAAATGTAAACAAAGGGCACAAAAATCAAATAAGATCAAGATACAAATAAGAAAGGGGAACAGCATGAACAAGCAAGTTTCCATCAGTGACGCAGAGTGGACGATCATGAAAGCGCTCTGGCAGCACGAGGGGGAAAACATGACGTTAAAGGAGATCGCCGAGGCGGTGGCGGAATCCGGATGGAGCTACACGACGGTGCGCACGATGGTCGGGCGGCTGGTGGAGAAAGAGGCCATCAACGCAGATGAGAGTCACCCGCGCAATTTTCGGTATGCCGCGGCGGTATCGGAGGAAGCCTGCCGCCGGGAAGAGATGAAGAGCTTCCTCAACCGCATTTTTGACGGCTCCGCGAAACTTCTGGTATCCTCTCTGGTTTCCGGCAAGAACCTGACCAAAGAGGAACAGCAGACCTTAATGGAGATCATCGACAAGATGGACTGAAGCTGCATCGCAGGCTTTACGGAACAAGGCAAAAAGCAAAGAAAATAGGAAAATCTGCATGGAGGGGTAAAAAATGAACATGCTGAATCTGAGTATCGCGGTGACCGCGGCGGCGCTTCTTGTGCTGCTGATCAAGCTGGCGGCGGGCAATCGGATCACGCCGCGGGGACATATGCTTTTGTGGCTGCCGGTAGCAGCGGCAATACTGGCGGTACCTCTGGCAGGCGTTCTGCCGGAGAGTGATCTCGCGGTCAGGACCTATCTGCCGCAGACGCAGGCGCGCGTTGTCATGCCGCATACCGAGCCGGCGCAAGGAAGTGATTTTTATGAAGATCCGGATGGCAGCGTGCAGGCAAGCGAACAGCCGAGCGATGCGCAAGGAGTGACCGGTACACAAAGCGGGCAGACCCAAGTCAGCATGCAGGTGCCGTTCACCGACCGGACGATCACCGGTGCCTTTCCGACATCGGCAGGCAGAGACCGTCTCAAGACCGGGATCTACATCACAGGCGTTCTGATGGTTTTGGGCGGGCTTTTGATCGGGACCGGAAAGCAGAGAAAAAAGCTGCGCGCACTGGAAGACCGCGAAGACGCACAGCTGCGGCAGCAGCTTACGGAACTTCGGACGAAGATCGGTATCCGCAGCCGTGCGAAGATCTCGATAAAGCAAGGCGCGGGCAGCACGTTTCTGACGCGGCTGGACGGCCGTTATGTGATCGCATTGGAAAGCGGATTCGATGAGGCGGAACAGCGGCAGGTGCTGGCACACGAGCTGACGCACCTTGCGCACGGCGATCTGGAGAAGAATTTTATTGCTGCGGCTGTGCTGGCGGCGTTCTGGTGGAACCCGATCATCTGGCTGGCCTTTCGTCGGTTTCGGCGCGACATGGAAGTGTACTGCGACTACGACGCGGCACGTTTGACGGGGGATAAAAAGAACTATGCGGCGACTTTGGTCAAAGCGGCGGCCGGTACGGAGCGCTTTCTTCTCGGCACGACCTCGTTCATCGGCGGAGAGAAAGAAGTCAGCGCACGTGTCAAAGCGCTGGCGGCCTTCAAGAAACCGAAGACCTGGATCGCAGTCCTTGCCGTTCTGGCGCTGGCCGCGGCCTGCGTGTGCTTCACGCTCAACGCCAAGAGCAGCGATCCATGCATCAGGTTCTTTCGCGATATACAGACACAAAACTTTGAAAATATCTGGATCGAAAGAGGCACAGGCACGCCGTTTGAAGACGATTATATTCATATTAATGACGCAAAACAGCGGAAGAAACTTGCAAAACTGTTCCACACATTCCGTGAAGAGGATTTTGCAGACGGAGAACCTGTGAATGAGAACGCCTTTGATTACAAGATTTATATCGACATGGATCTTTCGGAGGAGAACCTGACCAATTTCCTGGTGCTGGGCAGAGAGGAAGAGGCCGGCGCCGATATATATTGTATTGCCGGCGAGAACGAAGACACAAGGATCAGAGGAAAACGCATACATTCGCCGAAGCTGACGGAACTTCTCAAAGAATATGAAGATACGAATCTGCACATGTCCTATTGGGCTGAGGCGCAGAATGCCGGCAGTATCACAGTACATATCGAGAACACAGAATACGATAATCCGGCCCCGCACCTGACTTATAAGGAAAACTTCCGCGTTGAGCGTTATACGGGAAAGAAAGATCCATATACAGACAAGAACAGCTGGGAGGCTGTACCGGAGCAGAAAGGCTACAAAGGCACAAGAGCAGGCGGAACCGCCATGGGAAACGAATATCTTACAGCCACGATCGATATTTCCACAAAATACGGAGAACTGCCGGAGGGCATTTATCGACTGATCCTTCCGTTTACGCAGAAATTACAAAACGGAAAAACAATCGAACAGGAAAACGCCGCAGTCTTCGAATGGGTGGAAAACCGGCTGCATCTTGTAGACTGGGATTTTCTGCTCTCACAGCCGGACGGGGACTTGAACGAAGAAACAAAAAACGAGCTGAACCAGGCATTCCAAACATGGGGCAAAACTTCCTTGTACTGCTACTTTACAAGTGCGTACAGCAGTCCGGATAAAATGGATTTCTTTGAGTTTTTAAGATATTATCCACAGTTTGATGATGTTATGGGCTGGACGCCGGACCTCAAAGCAAAGTTTGAAGACTCCGCGTTCTGGAGCACATACAGGAAAAACGGCTGGACGGTCGATAATTACATTACGCCGGTGAAACCTTATGATCCTGCGGGGCTGAATCAAAGCCTCACATATTACGCAGGCATCACGCTCGACGATATCCGAACGCACTACACGCAAAAAGAATGGGAGCGGTTCTATGTGAAAGATATCGACCGCTATATCACCTTTACCAGCGACGCGGGCGGCGGTAAATTCATTGTCACAGAGGGAAAAAAGTCGGGTGATACCGTTACTTTGGTTGGCGAAACCTTAAGCCTCAAAGAAAAAGGCTTAGATATATACAGCGGTGACGGAATTTCGGTATTGACGCTGCAGGAAGCGGACGGTCGGTATCTGATCCGGTCACTGCTGCCGAGTGAATAAAATTTGCAAAAAAGAACGCTTGTTCTTGATGAAAAAATATGTTATGATGAAAAAGCCAAGAGAATAGGAGCCGAGCGGCTGAGCTGAATTTCAAAAGGTCTGTATGGATTTGGAGAAAGGAGGCGGCGCGAAATGCGAATCACGATTACGCTGAAGCGTATTAAGATCACAATTTCCAGCATAAAAAAAGCCGCTCCTGCTGACACCAAGAGCGGCAATGCCCATAAAGGGTAAACGTATAATTGGCTAAGCCGTAAGGCTCATCTCTTGGCACTAGCATAGCATGATTCCGTAAAAAAGTCAACGAAATCTCAAAGAAGATAAAAGGGAAAAGTATGGAGGATAGGCTATGAACATGCTGAATCTGTGTATTGCTGCAACTTGCGCCGGAATCTATGTAAAAGTCTCGCAAGATGCTATGAGCTTGCTGAATCTGAGTATTGCCGTGACTGTGGCAGCGGTGCTCGTGCTGCTGATCAAGCTGGCGGCAGGCAATAAGATCACGCCGAGAGGGCATATGAAGCTTTGGCTTTTGGTGATGATATCGTTTATCGTCAGTCCCATTGCGGAGCTGATGCCGGAAAGCGAATTCGCGGTGCGCAACTGGCTGCCGCAGAGCGAGACCACTACGGAAACGGTCTGGGTGGAGCCTTATGAAAATCTGGACGCCCGGGGGTTTCTGATCGAAGAACAGGGTGATTACTATGCCATTCAAAAGGATTATGTCAGCATGCAGGTACCGTTTTCGGACAAAAGACTGCATACCGAGTTTGCGGCAACGACTTCGCGTGTCAAACTGGAAAATTGGGTCTGGTTCGGCGGCGCGGCAGCCGTCGGTCTGTGGATGTTCCTCGGAAGCCGGCGACAAAAGCAAAAACTCAAAGCCTTGCCGGACAGCAGCGACGCCGCATTGCTCGCGGAGCTGGAAGCCGTGAAAGCGCTGATCGGTGTGGACGGCAAGGTGAAGATCTGCATCAAAGAGGGCACGGAGACAACGTTTCTGACGCGCATGAACGGCCGTTATGTGATCGCCTTGGAAAACGGATTCAGCGAGGCGGAACGGCGGCAGGTGCTGGCGCATGAACTGACGCATTTGAAACACGGCGACTTAAACGATAATTTTTCGGCTGCGCTGATCCTGACGACATTCTGGTGGAATCCGGCCATCTGGCTGGCCTTTCGCCGGTTCCGCCGCGATATGGAAGTGTTCTGCGATCACGACGCGGCACGTCTGACGGGGGACAAAAAAACTTATGCGGCGACGCTGGTCAAAGCTGCCGGTACCGAACGCTTCATTCTCGGCACGACCTCGTTCATCGGCGGTGAAAAAGAGGCCAGCGCGCGTGTCAAAGCACTGGCAGCTTTCAAGAAGCCGAAGACTTGGATCACGGCGGCCGCGCTGCTGGCACTGACAGTCGGCTGTGTGTGTTTCGCGCTGAACCCGGTCGGACAGGACAGCGAAGCAAACCGCGCGGCACTCACGCAGGCCTACGAGAATCTGCTCGCGGTAAAAAGCATGGAAGCAACCAGGACGACGGATATCGATTACGGTGCGCTCTCCGGCACCCGTACGCATGAAGTGTTTGCATCACAGCAGTCGGAAGAACCGCTGCGCATACTCGGCACGACGACCTTGGAAACCACGGAGCAGGCCACGGGATCGGGGGATGCCGCGCAGGCGGATACGGCCTACACGTTCGGCTATTATCTCACAGGTACGCGAGGCGGTGCTGTGCGGACCTATATCCAGAGTGTGGACAGCGCCCCGGGACAAGGGTGGATCGACTTCGGCAGTCAGACCGTGCGGGCCGAAACGACGGTGAGCGGCGGCTATGACCGGGAACCTGCTTCTTACGGACAGGACGATCTGCTCGGCAATCTGCGGCAGTGTCTGAAAGCTGCCATAGAGAGCAAGCAGATCACGCGCAGAGGAAATGAATACCGAGTGACGATGCCTTACGATTGGGAACTGTTCTGCGCGATCGCGGCAAATCAGGGCCTGAACAGCGTTTTGGCGTCAAACGGGATCGGTTTTTACAATCTGTGGTCAGAGGACGACGCACAAACGACCGAACTGATACAGAGCGCCGAACTGGTCATCGAAATGGATGAAAAGACCATGCTGCCGCGCAGCTATACCTTGAGCTTCACCAAAACCTGCGAATTGATCCGCGAACGTATGGGGTCAGAGGGCAGCATCGGCGATGCGGTCGTTTCGGTAGAAGTCAGCAGTTATGACGCGTTTGCGGAACCGGACTACCGCGCGTTCGGCGGAAAAACGGAATTTCAAAAGATCCTGACGGAAGCAGGTGGCAAGGAAGGACAAGACAACGAACAGCAGGCCGGAGCCGGCAGCGAAACGCAGCAGACCGGCGCGGAGGATTACGCCTTGAAGCTGGAAAACTGGGATTTCCTGCTTGCGCATCCGGACAGCATGCTGACGCAGGCAGCACTGGAAAAACTGACCCGCATGTTCGCGCTCGAGGTATCTGTGGGCGGCAATAACACAGCATACAATCCGAACACGCTGTACTGTTTCCTCAGCAGTCAATATGACGATCCGAAGGAGATCAATCTGGAGCACTTCCTGCGCTACTATCCGTCTTTCCCGGAATGCTTCCGGTGGACAAAAGCGCAGGAGAAAAAAATGCTGGCGTCCAAAACGTGGAAAGATCGCTTTGGCGATATGGGCATCAACGACACGCCGACGCCGGTGCGGCTCTTTGATCCGCAGGCACTGAACGTTTCGCTGGAATATTATACGGGGATCCGGATACAGGACATCCCAAACTGGCAGGAAGCGGAAAGCTACATACCGGAGATCGACCGCTATCTGAACACGAGCAGCGACTTCGGCGGCGTAAGTTTTGCACCGGCTTCCGGTACGAAGAACGGCGATACCGTAGTCCTGCGCGGCAACATTTACGGCGACGGCAAGGTGGATGTGGTGACCCTGCAGGAAGCAGACGGCAGATACCTGATCCGCTCACACCGGCTCGAAAAGGCGTAATGATTTTCGTGCATGTTTTTCCTATTATATACATACCTAACATGCAGACAATGCAGACTTAAACGCGAGCAGGCGCTGATAAGCGTGGAACGGGAGGATTCTTCCGGTCGATTGGTTCATGCAATTGACCGGAAGGACCCTCTCATTTTGTTTTTGCTTTATGCAGCTGTACATGACCTCCCATTTTACCAAAAAAGACGCGAAAAGATGTAATGCAGATGCTGTTCGCCTTTATGGAGAAAGCGGATCGCGGTGGTTTTGAGGGAGAAAATGTTTTTTGGAATAAAGATATATAAGAATCGTTGTTAATAAAAACAAATATTGCGAAGGAAATGAAACAAAAAGCGCCGGGGGGAGGCGCAAGAAGGAACGCGCGTTACATCTTTTTGAAGAAAAAAGGGAAAAGTGGGAGGTTAAAAAATGAAATGTAAAAATATGGATCCGTGTAAAAGGGGGAAAAGCACCGAAAAAGCAAGAAAAGAAAGAAACAAAGAAAAGAATTTTTTCTTTTGCAGGCTTTACTTGGATTTAACAAAAGGTTCCTTTTTCTTTTAACATAAGGGCGGTATGATGTACTTGTACAAAAGAAAAAGAGAAAAAAAGAAAGAAGAAAAAGGAGATTACAAAAATGAAAAAGTTTGCAAGTATCGCAATGATCTTATTGCTTACCATGATGGTATTCACAGGCTGCGGCAGCAATGATAATGGCGCGGCAGACAACGCAGCAACCGGCGGAACGGTTTCCACAGATGGTTCCACTTCGATGGAAAAAGTCATCGGCGCTCTCGGGGAAGCGTTCCAGGCAGCAAATGACGGCGTGACCGTTACCTACAACCCAACCGGTTCCGGCTCCGGTATCACAGCAGTTTCCGAAGGACGCTGCGACATCGGTCTTTCCAGCAGAAGCCTGAAAGACGAAGAAAAGTCCCAGGGACTGCAGGAAACCGTTCTGGCTTACGACGGTATCGCGATCATCGTGAACCCGGAAAATCCGGTAACCGATTTAAGCCTTGACCAGATCGCGAAGATCTACACCGGCGAGATCACCAACTGGAAAGAAGTCGGCGGCAATGACGCAGAGATCGTTCTGATCGGACGTGAAGCGGGAAGCGGCACAAGAGATGGTTTTGAATCCATCACCGGAACTGAGGAAGCTTGCCAGTATCGTCAGGAATTAACTTCCACAGGTGATGTCATCACCACAGTTTCCCAGAACCCGGATGCCATCGGTTATGCTTCTCTGGCAGCACTGAAAGATACCGTTAAGGCAGTATCCGTTGACGGTGTTACCGCAAGTGAAGCAACCGTTAAGGACGGAACTTACAAAGTACAGCGTCCGTTCGTACTGGTAACCAAGGAAGGAACTGCACTTTCCGATACCGCACAGAAGTTCTTCGACTACGCAACATCCGCTGATGCCGCAGAGGTTATCTCCGCAGCAGGCGCAGTATCCGCAAACTAATCAGGAAAACAGGACTGCGGCGCTCCGAGCAGGAGCGGCCGCGGTTTCCTGCTATTCACGGTTTGAACGCGCAGCGGCCGAACAGGCTGTGCGCGGACCGTGTTCCGACAGCGCATGACTTGGGAATGTGTGTGAGAAAGGTAAAGCATATGAAAACAACGAGCAAATTGCATAAAATAGAAAAGCAGCGTCTGAACCAGGCGCGGCGCAAACAAATTTTTGAAACAGTCATCCATGGGATCTTTTTAGTTCTGGGACTGGTGACGGTCGGCTGTGTGCTGATGATCACCATCTATCTGATCCTTGCAGGGATCCCGGCGATCCGTCAGATCGGCCTGGTGGATTTCCTTTTCGGCAAGGTATGGGCGTCTACCAATCAGGATGCCAAGTTCGGGATCCTGCCGTTCATTCTGACCAGTATCTACGGCACGGCAGGCGCGATCCTGATCGGCGTGCCGATCGGGTTCTTTACCGCGGTCTATCTGGCGAAGGAAGCGCCGCCGAAGATGAAGGCCGTCGTGGAAGAAGCGGTCAATCTTTTGGCGGGGATCCCGTCGGTCGTCTACGGCTTAGTCGGCATGCTGGTATTGGTGCCGGGCATCCGCAAGATCTTCCATGTACCGGACGGTTCCAGCCTGCTGGCGGCTACCATCGTGCTGGCGATCATGATCTTACCGTCGATCATCAAGGTTTCGATCACCGGTCTGGAAGCAGTGCCGAAAGAATATGAAGACGCGTCGCTGGCATTGGGAGCAACGCCGACGGAGACCTGGTTCAAGGTTTCGGTCCCGGCAGCCAGAAGCGGCATCGCGGCAGCCGTCGTGCTGGGCGTCGGCCGCGCGATCGGCGAAGCGATGGCGGTCATGATGGTATCCGGCAACGTAGCGAATATGCCGCATATGTTTGAGAGTGTGCGGTTCCTGACGACGGCGGTGGCCAGTGAGATGTCCTACGCCGGAGCCGGACTGCAGCGGCAGGCGCTGTTTTCCATCGCGTTGGTGCTGTTCCTCTTCATCATGCTGATCAACGCGACGCTGAACTTTTTCCTCAAACGCAGCAAAGAACGATAAAGAATGAGGAGGAAACGAAATGCAGACGAAAACATTTTCCAAAGAAAGAAAATTTTATATCGGGTTGATGAAAACGCTGATGCTGGTTTCGGCGGGGCTGACCTGCATGCTGGTCGCGTTCCTGATCTTTTATGTGATGTATAAGGGACTGCCGAACCTTTCATGGGAGCTGCTGACGACGGCGCCGAGCTATCTGGCGGATAAAATCGGTATTTATCCCGATATCCTGAATACCATCTATATTGTCCTGGCGACACTGGTAGTCGTGCTGCCGCTGGGCGTGGGCGCGGCGATCTATCTGACGGAATACGCGCAGAATAAGAAGATGGTGGGCGTGATCGAATACGCCGCGGAGACGCTTTCCGGGATCCCGTCGATCATCTACGGACTGGTCGGCATGATGTTTTTCTGTCAGTTCTTGGGGATGGGAACTTCCCTGCGGGCCGGCAGCCTGACTCTGGTGATCATGAACCTGCCGACGATCATGCGTACGACACAGGAAAGTCTGAAGACCGTACCGCAGTCTTACCGCGAGGGCGCGTTCGGACTGGGCGCGGGCAAGTGGCGCGTGATCCGCACGGTCGTATTCCCGGGATGCGTGGACGGCATCATCACCGGCTGTATCTTGGCAGTCGGCCGCATCTTGGGCGAAACGGCGGCGCTGCTGTACACGGCGGGCTTCGCGCATGCGGTGTATAATCTTGTGGATGGACTGGGCGAAGCCGGAGCGACCCTTACCGTGGCGCTTTATGTTTACGCCAAGGAGCAGGGCGAGTTCGATGTAGCGTTTGCCATCGCGTCGATCCTGATGATCCTGGCGCTTTTGATCAATCTGGCGGCAACCCTCGTAGGAAAATATTATAAAAAGAGAAGAGAGGTGTGAATCGAGTTATGAGCGATATCATTACAGTCAAGGACATGTGTCTGTGGTACGGCAGTGCGCAGGCGCTCAAAAATATCAATATTGACATTCCGGAAAAGAGCATTACCGCGCTGATCGGACCGTCCGGCTGCGGCAAGTCGACGTTTTTGAAGACCCTGAACCGCATGAACGATCTGATTCCGGGCGTGAAGATCACCGGCGATATCCGCTATAAGGGACGTGAGATCTTCGATCCGACGGTAGATGTCAACGAACTGCGTAAAGAAATCGGCATGGTGTTCCAGAAACCGAATCCGTTCCCGATGAGTGTTTACGACAACATCGCTTACGGTCCGCGGACGCACGGCATCAAGGCCAAGGCGAAGCTGGACGACATCGTGGAACGTTCGCTGCGTGACGCGGCGATCTGGGATGAGGTCAAGGACCGGCTCAAAAAATCGGCGCTGGGACTTTCCGGCGGACAGCAGCAGCGGCTTTGCATCGCGCGGGCACTGGCTGTGCAGCCGGAGGTGCTTTTGATGGATGAACCGACCAGCGCGCTGGACCCGATTTCCACTTCCAAGATAGAAGAGCTTGCAATTCAGCTCAAAGACAGGTACACTATAGTTATCGTAACCCACAACATGCAGCAGGCCGTGCGTATCTCGGATCAGACTGCTTTCTTCCTGCTCGGCGAGCTGGTCGAATACGGCGATACCGAAAAAATGTTCTCGCAGCCGCGGGAAAAACGTACCGAAGATTACATCACAGGGAGGTTTGGTTGATATGAGAAGCAGATTTGATGAAGAACTGCAGCTTTTGAATAAGAAGCTGATTGAAATGGGCGCGCAGTGTGAAGAAGTCATCGGGCTGGCCGCGCAGGCGCTGATGGACGGCAGCGCGGAGACCGCGAAGACCGTCAAACCGCTGGATGCGGAGATCGACCGCATGGAGCGGGACATTGAGAGCCTGTGTCTGAAGCTGCTTTTGCAGCAGCAGCCGGTGGCGCGCGATCTGCGGCAGATCTCGGCCGCGCTGAAGATGATCACGGACATGGAACGGATCGGCGATCAGGCGGAGGATATCAGTGAGATCATCACGTTCTTAAAGGGACGTTCCGGGCAGGAGTGCGGGGACATCAACGAGATGGCGAAAGCGACCATCAAGATGGTGACCGAGAGCGTGGACGCCTTTGTACACAAGGATACCGAGCTTGCGGAAAGCGTCATTGCTTATGACGATGTGGTGGACGAATTCTTTGAAAAAGTAAAAAGCGATCTGATCGGTATGATCGCCAAAAATCCGCAGGACGGAGAGTATGCGCTGGATCTTTTGATGATCGCGAAATATTTTGAGCGGATCGGCGACCATGCGGTCAATATCGCGGAATGGGTCGTTTTCGCCATGACAGGGATCCACAAGGAGGAAGAGCAATGAAAATATGGTGCGTAGAGGATGACAGCAGTATTCGGGATATCGAGATCTATACGCTGAATTCCACGGGATTTGAGGCCAGAGGCTTTGCGGACGGCGCAGAGTTCCGCAAGGCGCTGGAAACGGAAACGCCGGACCTGGTGATCTTGGATGTGATGCTGCCGGGTGAAAGCGGCGTAGACCTGCTCAAATTCCTGCGCAAGGCACCGGCGACCGCGGAGATCCCAATCATCATGGCGACTGCAAAGGGCATGGAATATGATAAGATCCAGAGCCTGGATCTGGGCGCGGACGATTATCTGGTCAAGCCGTTCGGGATGATGGAAATGGTATCCCGCATCAAGGCCATTATGCGGCGTTATAAACCGACGCAGGTGCAGCATCTGCTCAAGGCCGGCGGGCTGGTCATCAATCTGGACGAATATACAGTCACGGCGGACGGCGCGCGCATCACACTGACATTGAAAGAATATGAACTTTTGAAACTGTTTATGTCTCATCCGGGCACGGCTTTTACCAGAGATCAGCTGTTCAACGAGATCTGGGGCATTGACTATATGGGCGAGACCCGCACGGTGGACGTGCATATCCGGACGCTGCGGCAAAAGCTGGGCGCTTACGGAGCATTGATCGAAACGGTGCGCGGGATCGGTTACCGTCTGGAGGTACAGGCATGAGAAAAAAGATATTTCAAGCGATGATGGCTGCGGCCGGCGCGGTGCTGCTTGCCAGTCTGATCATCATTTTGGGCTGTTTATATGATTATTTCGGCGGTCTGCAGGAAAAACAGATGCAGGACGAACTTACGCTGGCTTCGGCGGCGATCGAGGAAAGCGGACAAGCTTATCTGGACGATCTCGATCTGGAAGCCAAGACGTTCCGACTGACCTGGATCGATCCGCAGGGCAATGTTTTGTATGATACGAAAGCGGACGGCAGCAGCATGGAAAACCACGCGGATCGTGAAGAATTCCAGCAGGCGATCAAAAACGGCTTTGGCGAAAGTTCGCGCTATTCTTCGACGCTGATGGAAAAGACCTTGTATCGAGCGCAGAAGCTTGCGGATGGCAGTGTTCTGCGTATCTCGGTCAGCCGGGCGACCTCCGGCGTACTGGTGCTGGGGATGCTGCAGCCGATCCTGTTAGTGCTGATCGTGGCGTTGATTCTGTCGGCACTGCTTTCCAAACGCATTGCCAAATGGGTGGTCGCGCCGCTGGAAAATCTGGATCTGGAGCATCCGCTCGAAAATGATACTTATGAGGAACTGGCGCCGCTTCTTGGCAGGATCAATCAGCAGCGGCGCCAGATCGACCTGCAGCTTGCCAAGCTGCAGCGTAAAAACGATGAGTTCGCGCAGGTGACCGGCAGCATGAAAGAGGGGCTGATCCTGCTCAATGAAAAGAGTCAGGTCCTCAGCATCAACCCGATGGCGCAGCGGCTGTTTGAGACCGATGACAGCTGCGTGGGCGAGGATTTCCTGACTGTCGAGCGCAGCGCGGAAGTCAACACGGCGATCCGGACCGCGCTGCAAAGCGGTTACTGCGAGCTGCAGATGCAGCGCCGGGAACGGACCTATCAGCTGGATATCAGCGCGATCAGTTCGAGCGGCGCGGTCATCGGCGCAGTTATTTTAGCGTTCGATGTAACCGAAACGATGCATGCCGAACAGAGCCGCCGGGAATTTACGGCGAATGTTTCGCATGAGCTGAAGACGCCGCTGCAGTCGATCATGGGCAGCGCGGAGCTGATCGAAAACGGTCTGGTAGCGGAGCAGGATCTGCCGCGCTTCGTGGGCCATATCCGTACGGAAGCCGCGCGGCTGGTAAGCCTGATCGAGGATATCATCCGTCTTTCGCAGCTGGACGAGGGCGGCGAGCTGCCGTTTGAGGTCTGCGATCTTTCGGAGATCGCGCAGGAAACGACCGATTCGCTTCTGGACACGGCGGATAAAAAGCAGGTAACGCTGGAATTTGAGGGCGAGCCGTTGCCGCTGTGCAGTGTCAAGCGGCTGCTGGCAGAGATCTGCTACAACCTCTGCGACAATGCGATCAAGTATAATCGGGAGGGCGGCCGCGTCACGGTATCCACCGGCCGCGCAGGTGAGGAAGCGGTGCTGACGGTCAAGGATACGGGCATCGGGATCCCGCCGCAGCATCAGGACCGCGTCTTTGAACGTTTTTACCGGGTGGACAAGAGCCATTCCAAGGAGTCGGGCGGTACCGGCCTGGGACTTTCGATCGTCAAGCATGCAGTACAGGATCTGGGCGGACGTATCACACTGGACAGCACGCCGGGCGAGGGTACGGAGATCCGTGTTTTCCTGCCGCTGAAAGCAAATTGAGGCACGAGACGATCCGGAATAGAAAGCGACCGAGTCGAGCCGACCGTGTAACCGGAGCAGTGACTTGGAACGGGCAGATCGGCGAATAGGAAAACGGTGAAACAAGAAAAACGAGGGAAAACCATTGAATTTTCTCTCGTTTTTTAGTATAATTAAGTTTCGGGCGGACGGCATAGAACGCATAGGCGGACGATGCTGTTCGGCTGTTTTCTTTTTTTATGGTTTCGGAAAAATCATTTCGACATTTCCGATGATGATCTATTTCGAATGACATGTGAGGGAGGCTGATCAATCTCCTGCAGGTGCCGATCGGCATGATCTTTGGCTATTATACGACGTTCAGCAACGATCTTTTTTCCTTGCTGCCGGATACGCAAAATCTTGTGCTCCGCTTCGGGATGATGACCCTGAGTGCGTTTCTGATCGCGTTCGGCATTTTCCTGTATCTCCCGGCAGATCTGCCGCCGCTCGCAGGTGAGGGCGCGATGCAGACGCTGGCGCAGGTGAGCGGGATCGAGATCGCGAAAGTCAAGATTGCTTTCGATTGCAGTATGGTAGGCATTTCGGCGCTGGTCTGCGTATGGATGCTGCACAGTCTGGGAAGCGTCGGCTTGGGAAACGTGATCGCCGCCGTACTGGTTGGCTTTTTCCTGGGGCTGCTGACGCGGAAGCTCGGCGCGCAGCGCGACCGGCTGTACGGGGTTACGGCAGAGCCTGCGGATGAGGGATACGAGTAAGGCAGATCAAAGTTTTTCAATCTCCTCGAGCGGCAGCGCGGTAAGTTCTTGAATAACAGAAAGATCCATATTCTTTTTTTTCATCGCTTTGGCGATCTCGCGCTTTTCTTTCGCTGCGCCCTCGGCAAGGCCTTCGCTACGGCCCTGTTCCAGGCCCTTGCGCTCGCGTTCTTTCAGCATGTACTCAAATGTCATGTACTTTCGTCTCCATTCGTCGGTATTGAACTTCTTGACGCGCGCGTCGATCCTGCGCGTCAGCGGCGAAACCTGACTCTGCCGGGGATCATTTAAGTACCCGTAGAGCGGTTTCAGTTCCTCCGGCACTTTCTCCGGAGAACACGCTGCGTTCAAGACTATTTTATACGAAAAATCGTCCAGCGGCAAGTTCTTTTCAGCGTCCCAGGATCGGAAAAAATATACCGGCTCGTCTTTTTTGAAGTAATCGAACGTGCAGATGAAGATCACATAGCATTTTTTTAGCTTTATATAATCGGCGCCTTCTTCCAGACAGTCCAGATCCATGTTGGACTGATAGTAGCGGGCACGTTTGCCGAGAGCAAGATTAGAAGTGGTCTGCATTTCCACTTCGGCCCACATATTTTCAGATCTGATGTACGCATCGAAGCGCACGCCATGCATATCTTTGACAAATTTCAGGGTTTTTTGCGTTTCAACAGTTAGCGCGCGTGCATCTTCACCCTCATCGAGCGGCTCGTCGATCAAAGGATTCGGCGATTTCATAAGCTTGATCTCACCAAATTCCTCTCCGGGCAGGGCGAGGGTTAAAAGCGCGCGGCAAAGCTCCGGGTCACGCATGACCAGAGAAAAGATAAAATCGTCCGTAAAGGGGCGAAAGTCCGGGTCAAGCGCTGTGTCGACAGCCGGAAATGTGTTTGCATCGTATTTTTCTTGCATAAAAAATTCCTTTCTGAATACTTCAGGTACATGGCCGCGGCGCATATGGGTAAATACAGAATCTGTAAAATTATTTTAAAGCAAACAGGAAAAAAATGCAAGGAAAAATATAGAAGATACAAAAAAGAAAATTTCGTCATTTTTCGACAAAAGGTGGAAGCAAAAATGAAAGGCAGCCAGCCGGTCATACAGGAAAAGTTTCGCCCAGACGATGCACAGAACGCAAAAATAGTATATAATAAGGATACAAGCAATACATAAGAGGCAGAAAAGGGGATTTGAGAGAATGATAAAAAGGACGGGATACCGGAATCGGAACCGAGGCGGCAGCATGGGCAGAAGCCTGCGCAGGATCAAGAAGCTGGCAGTAGCGGCAGCGGTGCTGCTGTGTGTGGCGGCAGGTCTGCTGGGATTGGATACGGATGGTGATCGAACGCAGACTGCGGTTGAAATTCCGGCGTACAGCGGCGAGGCTGTCATCGAACTGGCGGGAAATCAGCCCGGTTTTACAAAGGATGAACTGACAACGGAAGCGTTTGAAACTTACAGCGGTCTGGACCGGCTGGGGCGATGCGGTACTGCTTATGCGAATGTCTGCCGGGAGCTGATGCCGACAGAGGAGCGTGAAAGCATCGGCATGATCCGGCCGAGCGGCTGGCAGGTCGCGCGGTATGACGATCTGATCACAAGCAAGTATCTGTACAACCGCTGTCATCTGATCGCGTACAGTCTGACCGGCGAAAACGCGAACGAGCGCAATCTGATCACCGGCACGCGGTATATGAACGAGAATATGATCCCCTACGAGGTGGAAGCCGCGAATTATGTGCGGCGGACGGACGGTCATGTGCTGTATCGCGTGACGCCGATCTTTGAGGGAAAAAATCTGCTGGCGAGCGGTGTGGAGATGGAGGCCATGTCGGTGGAAGACGCGGGAGAAAGCGTGTCGTTCCATGTCTTCGTCTACAATGTGCAGCCGGGTGTGGAGATCGACTACGCGACCGGCAACAATCAGCGCGCAGGGTGACGACAATGGCAGAGAACGTGGAGAATCGATAACGATAGAAAAGAGGCAGAGAAAATGAGGGAACAGCTTACAGCTTTAAGAGAAGCGATGCGAGAAAACGGGATCGGAGCTTGGATCGTGCCGACTACGGATTTTCATGGGTCGGAGTATGTGAATGATCACTTTAAGTGCCGGGAATATCTTTCCGGATTTACCGGGTCGGCGGGGACACTGGCGGTCACACAGGACGCGGCGGCACTGTGGACGGACGGCAGATATTTTTTGCAGGCGGAAGCGCAGCTCGCAGGCAGCGGGATCGAGCTTATGCGCGAGAGAACAACCGGCGTGCCGACGCTGAGCGAGTGGCTTCAAAGCCATTTGCCGCAGGCTGACGCCGCGCCGCAGAACGGGCCGAGCGGCGGCGCGGCTGCTGCGGGGCAAGGAGAAACCGGGCACGCCGCAAGGACGGTCGGTTTCGATGGGCGCATCGTGGATCTGAAGCTGGGCAGGGAGCTGGCGGAACTTTTTCCGCTGCGCTGGGATCTGGATCTGAGCGGCCTGGTATGGACACAGCGGCCGCAGCTTACGGCATCAAGGCTTTCCGCGCTGCCGCAGGAGGTGACCGGCGAATCCGCAGCGTCGAAACTGGGGCGGATCCGCCGGGCGATGCAGGAGCAGGGCGCGGACTATCATTTGATCACGTCGCTGGAGGAGATCGCATGGATCTGGAATCTGCGCGCGGGGGACGTTGCGCATACGCCGGTTTTCTATGCGTTCCTGCTGCTGACGCCGCAGGAGACGCGGGTTTATCTTTTGAACGAGTCCAAAGAGGCGGCGGAGCTGTTCCACGCGGCTTTGCGGGAGAGTGGGGAGCATGCAGACAGCGCGGCTGGAAAGGAATGCGAGGAAAGTCTGCGTATCCTTCCGTATTTTTCTATTTTTGAAGATCTGAAAGAACTGCCGCCGGGCCGGCTGCTTCTGGATGAGAGCCGTGTCAGCTACGGGATGGCGTCGTCGATCGCAAAGGAGATCGAGAAGCTGGCGGGACCGGACCCGGCCATGCGGATGAAAGCGATCAAGAATGAGACGGAGATCGCCGCCACGCGCCGGGCCCACGTGCAGGATGGCGCGGCGATGGTACGGTTTTTGTACTGGCTGAAGCAGCGCCTGCAGGCAGCACAGGCGGACAGCGAGGCAAACGGACCGCAGGCTGGCGCTGGATGCGTACCGTTGACAGAGGACGAAGACGCAGACGGCGCACCGCTGACGGAAATATCGGCGGCGGCGCGGCTGGAGCGGGAACGCCGCCGCGCGGGCGCATATGATCTGAGCTTTGACACGATCGCCGGCTATGGTCCGCATGGGGCGATCGTGCATTATGAATCCACGCCGGAAACGGATGTGCCGCTCGCGCCGGAGGGATTCCTGCTGGTGGACTCGGGCGGGCAGTATCCGGATGGGACAACGGATATTACAAGAACGATCGCGCTGGGACCGCTGACGGAAAAGATGAAGCATTGTTACACTGCAGTGCTCAGAAGTCATATCGCCTTGGCGACCGCAGTGTTTGATGAGACCACAATGGGGGCGGATCTGGATCAGATGACGCGCGGGCTGCTGCAGGCGCAGGGCCTGGACTATCTGCATGGAACAGGCCATGGGGTCGGCCACATGCTGAGCGTGCATGAGGGGCCGAACACCATCAGCCCGCGCGGCAAGGATTCGCATATCCTGCCGGGGATGATCACCAGCAATGAGCCGGGGGTCTATCTGACCGGAGAATTCGGGATCCGTCTGGAAAACGAGATCTTATGCCGGGAACAGGCGGCAGATGCGGACGGCAGGCGCTTTTTCTTTGAAACGATCACGTTCTGCCCGTTCGAGCGGGAGGCGATCCTGACCGAGGAACTGACGGACGCGGAGCGCTGCTGGCTGAACGATTATCATCGGCAGGTCTGCGAGACATTGGCCCCGCTTTTGGAAACGGAAGTCCGGAACTGGCTGGCAGCGCAGACCGCACCGCTGTAACGTCAAATTAAGAATTCTTTAAGAAAAATCTGGCTTGTTTTTTCGGCGCAGGCGGTATGATAGCAGCAGTGAAACGGACAGAAGGGGGAGGACTGCATATGAAAGGTACGATATTGATCGTGGATGACAATCGGGAGATCGTCGATTCGCTCGGCAAACTGCTGGCGATCGAGGGCTACGAGATCCTGACGGCTTATGACGGCATGGAGGCCCTTGACGTGCTCGAACGCAGTCAGCCGGATCTGATCCTGCTGGACGTGATGATGCCGCGGCTGAACGGACTTTCGGCTCTGATGAAGATCCGAGAGAACCACAACATCCCGGCGATCATCCTTTCCGCCAAAACCGAAGAAAGCGACAAAGTATCCGGGCTGATGCTCGGCGCAGATGACTATATCGAAAAACCGTACAATCCGGCGGAACTTCTGGCGCGTGTACAGGCACAGCTGCGGCGTTATAAGGCCTACGGCGGCAGCAGACCGGTGCAGGAACACAATCCGGACGAGATCCGAAACGGCGGGCTGACGCTGGATATCCGTCAAAAGCTGCTGTTTGCGGATGGCGAGGCCGTGCGGCTGACCGCGACGGAGTACAAGATTACGGAGCTTTTGATGCGGCACATCGGGCAGGTTTTTTCGGCAGAGCAGATCTACGAAAACGTATGGAATGAGAACGCGGATTTTTCGGTGGAGAATACGGTCATGGTGCATATCCGGCACATTCGGGAAAAGATCGAGATCGATCCGAAAAATCCAAGATATGTAAAGGTGGTATGGGGCATTGGGTACAAAATGGAAAAACATCAAAAGTAGCGTCCGCACGTTCTGGCAGGCACATCGAACGCAGATCCTGACCGGAGTTTTGGCGCTGCTCGCATTGGCGCTGCTTCTGCTGTTGGCTTTCAACTACCGCAGGATGAACACCCGCACGGTGTGGATCTTCGGCTTGGCGATGAACCTGACCGGAGCGGCAGCACTCACCCGGTGGTTTTCCGGTCATCTGGAAAGGCGTTACGCGGCGTGGGAAACGCTGGATGAAAGCTTTTATGAGAGCTGGTCTATGCGCTGCAAGGAACAGGAAAGGAGCCTGCTGTACACAGCGGGGACCGCTTTGGCTGTCATCGCGCTGTTCATCATCATCAAAAAGTTGGTAGAAGGCATCTGGTATCTGCCGAACTACGCGTATTTTTACCTGCTGATCTTTACGGTTTTGCTGCAGTATCTGGTGCTGTCGATGACCTTGCGGCGTTTCATGCAGGCCAAGCTGGACGCATTTGTCGCAGGACTGCAGGAACTCAACCGCGCGCGGGTGGCAAAGGCTTTGCAGATCGAAAAGGAAAGCATGGAAAAGGCGGCCAGGAGCGAACAGCTCAAGGTCGATCTGATCTCCAACGTTTCGCATGACCTCAAGACGCCGCTGACCTCCATGGTCGGCTATATCGAATTGCTCAAAAAAGAGGAGCTGGGTGACGCGGCGCGCGATTATGTGGAGGTGATCTCCAGCCGCGCCGAAAAGCTCAAAGAAATGATCAGCAGCCTGTTTTCCTTGGCAAAAGCCAGCAGCGGCAACATTGAGCTGCACGCGGAACGGCTCAGCTTCAACACCCTGCTGGAACAGATCCTGGCGGATATGAAAGACCAGATCGACGCGGCGGATCTGGAACTGGTCATCAATCTCAGCGCCGCGCCGGATCAGTTGGTGACGGATAATGCGTATCTGTACCGCATCTGTCAGAATCTGATCGAGAACGCGCTCAAATATGCGGCTCCGGGGACTCGTGTTTTCCTCAAAACTTCTGTGATCGAGGAAGATCTGCATGTGGAGGTCCGCCGAACGATTTCCTTTGAGATCACCAATACCTCCGGTTATCCGATCGATTTTGAAAAAGAGGACATCGTGGAGCGTTTCGCGCGGGGCGACAAGGCGCGGAGCAGCGAGGGCAACGGCTTGGGCCTGGCGATCGTCAGCACGTATACGGCGGCGCTCGGCGGCAGCTTTGACATTGCCATTGACTGCGACCAGTTCAAAGCCAGCATCCGCTTCCCGCTGCCGGAGGACGCGCAGGCGGATTAAGAAACAATTAAGAAATACCTAAGAGGAACCTAAAACCCATTTTAAGATGAGAGTCTTAAGATGGGTTTTGTTGTTGGAGAAACAAATGGGTAACCAAACAAATTCGATTCTACAAGGAGAAGACAAATGGGAAGCTTGGAAAACAAGGCGAAAAATCCAAAAGCCAGACAGATAAGAATGCTGCATCTTCTGCTGAGCTGCCTTGCGCTGCTTTTGGCACTGGGGCCTGCGGCAGTGCGCGGGGAATTCTTTGGCTACGGTTCGGACTGGCTCAGTCAGCATCTGCCGCTGGCGGAAACGCTGCGCAGCGCGATGTTGGATTCCGGGAGGCTGATCCCGCTGTATCTGAACTTGGGCGGCGGCAGTTCGATCTATGACTTCGCTTATTACGGCCTGCTGCGGCCGGACGTGCTGCTCGGCTGTCTGCTTCCGCAGGTCGGGATGGAATACATTTTGGCCGGTTACAGTCTGGCGGGCATCGTGCTCGGTACGAACCTGCTGTTTTGGTGGCTGCGGCGAAAGCTGCGCGGTGAACTGAACGGAACCTATGCGGCAGCCTTTGCCGCAGTGCTGTATGCGGCCGCGCTCTGCTTCTTTCACGCGCATAACCAACTGATGTTCGTCAATTACCTGCCGTTTCTGACCCTGACACTGATCGGCATCGACCGGCTGGCAGAGCAAGGAAAAGGTGCATGGCTCGTGACAGCCGGCTTGAGCCTGGTCTATCTTCACAGCTTCTATTACAGCATCAGCTGTCTGGCCGTCTGCGGCGTCTATGCGGCAGATCGGGTGCGGGTCATGCGCGGCGAGCACAGGCAGATCGTCGACAGGCGCCATACAAACGAGCCGACAGGCGCCATGCGCGGCGATCATGCACATGCGCATGCATGCGATCTTCGCGGTGCTGTGGGCGGTGCGGCACGAGAAAAACGCTTTGTGCTGCGGCTTGCAGGCTGCGTTTGCCTTTCGATCGGTCTATGCGCGGTGCTCCTGCTGCCGACCGGACTGGACATCCTGTCCGGCAGCAAGGACGGCGGCACATTTGCGGCGCAGCAGCTGAAACTGTTCGATCTGTCGCTGGAGGGCATGCTGTATGCCGGATACGGGATGGGGCTGACGCTGATCAGCTTGTACTGTCTGCTGGTTTCCCTGACCGTGCGCAAGACCCGCTTCCTCGCGGCGTGCTTGCTTACAGCAGTCACGATCCCGGCAGTCAGTCTGGTACTGAACGGCCTGCTCTATGCCAGAGGCAAGATCCTGATCCCGTTTCTGGTGCCGATGATGCTGCTCTGCGCGCAGACCTTTTGCAGGTTCTTGCAGGACCGGCAGAAACCGCTGCTTTGGGCAGGCATGCTGTGTTTGATCCCGTGGATCGCCATCTGTGTAAACAAAGGCAGGGTGTTGGCAGCCAGCTATCTGCTGCTCGACTGGGTGCTTCTGATGGGCTGGATCCTGTGGATGCGCCGCGCGGAGCGAAAGCGAGAGGCGTTGATCGGCACTGACCCGTGCAGGAGAAAAAAGAAACAAGAGATCCGCATCGCAGTCATACTGTTGGTCCCATGCATCGCATCGTGGACGTTACAGGCAGAAGCCGGCTACGTCGACCGGACCCAGATCCGGTTCGGCACGGTGCGGCAGGCACTCGAAAGCGCGCAGCAGATCGTCAGGCGGGAAGAAGCGGACAAGCTTCTTAACGCACGCTGGGAGATCCTCAGCGAGGGCTACACGATGAGCAACTACGCGCCGCTGCCGCAGATGCAGCGGAGCTCGATGTATTCCTCGATGACGCAGCCAAGCTACGGCAGGTTCTTTTATGATATCGCGGGCAATGCGATCCCCGCCCGCAACCGGGTCGCGCTGGTGCCCGGCAAAAATCCGCTGTTCAATACCTTGATGGGCGTGCGGTATGTGACAGTCAAGGCGGCGGCCGGACAAGCAGCCGGTACTGCAGCCGACGCACAAGCGCGGCCGGATACCGCAGGCAGCGCGCTGCCGCCTGGTTATGAGGTGATCTGCTGTGAAAACGGTTATGTGACCGGCAGAAATCCGGATGCTCTGCCGATCGCGTTCGGGACCGACCGTCTGCTCAGTCAAAAGGACTTTACCGAGCAGCTGCAGGCGATCTCCGCAGGGGAGCAGAGCAAGTTAGCGGAGGCACTCCATCAGGCAGCGTCTAAGACCGATGTCAAACTCGATCTGCGCGGCAATGCGGCGGGAGCGGAAAGCCGCGCGCCGCAGGAAAACCTGCAGGGGAAAGTGTTGATTTTATCCTTTGATGTCACGCAGGCGGCGGGTCGAGAGATCACCATCGATATCAACGGTATGCGCAACAAGCTGTCCGGCCGCGGCGCGCCGTACCCGAACGAAAACACGCATTTTACCTATGTTCTGGACGCGAGCGAAGCACAGGAACTGCACATTGAAAAGAACAGCAATGAATTTGTCCTGCAAAATCTGCAGTGCCGCTTGCTGGATCTCAAAGCGATGCTGGACAGCCGCAGTATTTGGGAGCCGGATGCCGATGCCCGCGATGCGGGCAAGGGCGAGGTCTTCCGCGGCACGATCGAAATGCAGAACGCAGGATTCTTTGAAACGACCTATCCGTTCCGCGACGGTTATACTGTGACCGCGGACGGCGAAACGATCCGGCCGCGACGCACGGCGGCAGGCTTTCTGGTCATTCCGCTGCCCGAGGGCTCGCATGAGATCCGGATCGATTTCCTGCCGCCGGGTTATCGGGCAGGGTGGGCCATCAGTCTGCTGTCACTGGGGCTGTTCAGTCTGATGCTGTGCTCGGCACGGGCGCGTCAAGATCGATCGCGGTATCCGTTCCGCGGGCGTTTAACGGAGCGCAGAGGATCCGGGAGATAAGGAGGAAAAAACAAGATGAAGCGATATGCACAACTGATCAAGTACGGGATCACCGGGGTACTGACGACGGGCGTCAACTACACGCTTTACTTTGCGTTGACGGCCGCTGCCGGCAAAGAGGCTCTGGGCGGACGGTTCTACCTGCTTGCCAATGCGGCAGCGTGGCTGGGAGCGGTGATCTTTTCTTACGCGGTGAACCGGAACCTTGTCTTCGGATCCCAGAAAAATATCCGACAGGAATTCCTGCAGTTTGCGGGACTGCGGCTGGCGACCCTGGCGGTCGAGGAACTGCTGCTGTATCTTTTGGTGGAGCTGTTGTTGGGGGCCGCCGGTCTGTTTTCGAAGCTGGCGGTCAGCGTGATCACCGTCATCGCGAATTACGCAGCCTGCAAGTGCAGCATTTTCGCGCAGAAAGGCGCATGAAAGGTGCATGAGGCGGAAAGGGGAAAAACGAAATCATGGAGATCCGGAAACAGGAAATAAAAGAAGAAAGAAGAACAGGAAAAACAGACAAGCTCAGCATCATCGTGCCGTGCTATAACGAAGAAGCCTGCGTGGAGACGTTTTACGCGGAGACCGCAGCGGCGCTGGAAGAACTGAGAAAGAAAGACACGATCCGTTATGAGATCCTTTTTGTCGATGACGGCAGTCGGGACAGTACGCTGAAACGGCTGCGGGAATTGGCGGAAGCGCATCCGGACGAGCCGGCACAGGTACGGTATCTTTCCTTTTCGCGAAACTTCGGCAAAGAAGCCGCGATGCTCGCCGGACTGCGAGAAGCGACCGGAGACTATCTGGTGCTGATGGATGCCGACCTGCAGCACCCGCCGGCCCTGCTGCCCAAAATGTACCGCATCCTGCGTGACAGCGGCGGCGCCTGGGACCTGTGCGGCGGGCGCCGCCGCGGCCGCGCGGGCGAAAGTAAGATCCGCGCTTGTCTGTCACGCAGCTTTTATCAGGTATGGAACCGGCTCACCGGAATGGAAGCTGCCAGCGGAGAGGGGGATTTCCGCATGATGCGGCGCTGTGTGGCTGACGCGATCCTGCAGCTGGGGGAATACAACCGTTATACGAAAGGCATCTTTGCTTATGTCGGTTTTCGGACGACCTGGATCGAGTGCGAAGACATCGCGCGCAGCGCCGGAGAGAGCAAGTGGAACCTCCGCAGTCTGCTGCGCTATGCAGCGCAAGGTATCTTCGCGTTTTCCGACGCGCCGCTCAAAATCGCCGGACCGCTCGGCACCGGACTGCTTTTCCTAAGCCTGTTGACCCTGCTGCTGCCGCAGACGCGGAGTCTGACGACCTTCCTGTTGCTGTTCTTGGCAGGCGTGCAGTTGCTGACCCTGCAAGCCATCGGCTCCTATCTGGCGAAAGCCTACTGGGAGCTGAAAGGCCGGCCGCTGTATTTTATCCGGGAACGCAGCGCGCGGGCCGCCGAGTGAAACAGGTCTTTGCTGCATAGAACTAGATCTAAATCGCGATTTGAGCCGAAAAAAAGTATCATGCGGAGAAAAAAAGAAGAGAGTACGGCGGCATTGCCATGGGCGGGTGCGCGAAAATTCTCGAAAATGCTCGAAGAATGTCGAAATATGTAAAAAACGGGAGGACGGATCGGACTGCAAAGGCAGATAAGACGAGAAACCTGAGGGCGGAAGCACTGTGGCATGCTTTTTTTTGACGAAAAACGCAAAAAGATAGCAGTCGTATGCATAAATTTTTTTTGGCATGTCGGAATGTTTGTTCGAAAGAAAGCTTGCGTTCTGCTGCGCAAGAGCGGCAAGAAAGACTCTAGGGATCAGCGATAAGCGGAAAGGATCTTTTCCGCGACGGCGCGGCGGGAAATGCAGCGATCCATCGCTTGCTTTTCGATATAGCGATGCGCCTCGGCTTCACTCATGCGGAGCTGGTCGATCAGGACCCCTTTGGCACGGCTGATGATGCGGAGCTCTTCGATCTTTGCGGAGAGCTCCGCTTTTTCGTCTTCCGCGCGGTTCAGTCGCTCCAGCGTTGCGCGCAGCAGCAGAAGCGACTGCAGGATCATGTCTTTGGAAAGCGGTTTTGCGAGTGTGAGAATGCCATAAGGAGAAAGTTTGGTACTGACTTCGGTGTAATGATCCGCTTTCACAAAGACCAGCACGCCGCGGCTGCCGTCCGCGCAGACTTCCGCGGCCAGATGCAGCCCGGACTCATCCGGAAGCGGCGTGTTGATGATGACGATGTCAAAAGACTCGGTATTCAGACAATGCCTCGCCGCCTCGGCGGTTTCAAGCGCCTTGACGGGACCGAGGGAGCTGTCGGAAAGAAGGGAAAGCAGAGAGGTGTTTAATTTTGTTGAAGATGATAGTAGAAGAATCTTGTACTTGCGGTTAAAAGTCATTCTTTCCCTCCTTTCCGGCAGCTCTTGCATGGCCTGTGGATCAATTAAAAGAAAAGCTGTGTCAGTTCGCGACATACAGCTGCCGATACGGATTCTTGCTGTCCGACGTGATGACAGTGTAAGGATCGGCCAGCAGCGCTTCGGCATCATAGCCGAAGAGCGCGCAGAATTTCACGATGATCGGACGAAGTTCCGCGAGATCCTCCGCGTCTGCCGCGCGGGAAGTCGTCTGCCGCGGAAAGACGATGCCGGAAAGGTCTCCGCGAAAGATCATTTTGCCGCCGTGCATGCCGGTGCAGGGGAAAAATCCCGAGATCGGCTTGCCGTCCGTATGCAGGCCCAAGACCAGGATGGTCCCGCCTGCCTGGTATTCACCGGCGAAACTGCCGACCCGGCCGCCGATGACTAAGACCGGCTGTTTGGTCTCGTAGGCTTTCATATGAACGCCGGCACGGTAACCGGCATTGCCTTTGATGTAGATCTCACCACCGCGCATCGCATAGCCGACTGCATCGCCGACATTGCCGAAAACGGCGATATGTCCGTCGTTCATGGTATCGCCGACGGCATCCTGCGCGTTGCCGCGGACTGTGATCCGCGCGCCCTCCAGATAAGCGCCCAGCGCGTTTCCGGGAGTTCCGTCAATGGTAACCGCGTGGCTGTCAAGGCCGGCGGCCAAAAAACGCTGTCCCAGACAACCAGTGATCAGGCAGTCATCCTGCGCGGATTTCAGTTTTGCGTTCAGTGTGCGATAATCTAACGTATCTGCTTGTATCTGCAGCATAGCTTGTGCCTCCTGTTTTTGATTCTGCAAAGGCTGCGGCGCCTTGGCCCGGCGGCCTCTTATTCTCCGGCGTGGCGGATCCCGAGAATATCCAGTTCCTTCTGTGTCATACCGATGCCGCGGAGCATGGCGCGGTTGCCGCGCAGCGCTTCAATGGAGTTGATACCCATGCCGCCCATGAATTCTTTGATTTCATGCTGCCAGGCGGTCAGAAGATTGATCAGCCTTTGGGCGCCGACATCCGGGTCCAAGCGCGCGACCAGATCCGGCCGCTGTGTCGCGATCCCCCAGCTGCATTTGCCGCTTTGGCAGGTGCGGCAGAGATGGCAGCCCATGGCCAGCAGGGCGGCTGTCGCGATGTAACAAGCGTCCGCGCCGAGCGCGATCGCTTTGATCACATCCGCCGACGAACGGATGCTGCCGCCGGCGAGGATCGAAACCCGGTTGCGGATCCCTTCATCCCGCAGCCGCTGATCTACAGCGGCCAGAGCGACTTCGACCGGGATGCCGACGTTATCGCGGATCCGCGTCGGCGCGGCTCCGGTACCGCCCCGAAAACCGTCGATCGCGATGATATCCGCGCCGCTGCGGGCGATACCGCTGGCGATGGCCGCGATATTGTGGACCGCGGCGACTTTGACGATGACCGGCTTCCGGTAGCCGGTGACTTCCTTGATGGAATATACCAGCTGCCGCAGGTCTTCAATCGAATAAATATCGTGATGCGGAGCGGGCGAAATGGCGTCGGAGCCTTCCGGTACCATGCGGGTCCGGGAAACGTCACCGACCATCTTCATGCCCGGAAGATGACCGCCGATCCCGGGCTTCGCGCCCTGACCCATCTTGATCTCCACGGCGGCTCCCGCGTTCAGATACGCCGCATGGACGCCGAAGCGGCCGGAAGCGACCTGAACGATGGTATGCGGACCGTAGCGGTAAAAATCTTCATGCAGGCCGCCTTCCCCGGTATTGTAGCAGATGCCGAGCGCTTCCGCGGCCCTGGCAAGACTGGCGTGCGCGTTGTAGCTGATGGAACCGTAACTCATGGCCGAAAACAAGATCGGCATGGAAAGCTCCAGCTGCGGAGGCAGCTCTGTGCAGAGCGTTCCGTCCGCATTGCGGTTTATAGAAGAGGGTTTCTTACCGAGGAACACCTTGGTTTCCATCGGCTCCCGGAGCGGATCGATGGAGGGATTGGTGACCTGTGACGCGTTGATGAGGATCCGATCCCAGTATACGGGATAGGATTCCGGGCTGCCCATAGAGGAAAGGAGTACGCCGCTGCTGGAAGCCTGCTTGTAGATCTCTTCGATCGATTTCTGCTTCCAGTTGGCGTTTTCTCGGAAAGTGCAATCGGTCTTTCGGATTTTCAGTGCATGGGCAGGACAAAAGGAAACACAGCGCAGACAGTCCACGCAATGAGCTTCGAAGCTCTGCATTTTTCCGCTTTGCTCATCATAAAGATGAACGCCGTTCGGACATTGTGTCTGACAGATCCGGCAGCTTGTGCAGCGGTATGGATCGCGGACAACTTCGTATTCCGGGAAAATATAATCAATGGCCATCAGTAAGCACCCTCTTTCACATGAACGATCACCGGCTCGCCGCCCATCGGCGCGTAAACATCTTCCGCATCCGGCTCCATGACACGGATCGCGGCTTCCTCGCTGGCGATTAGCACCTTATCGTCTTTGGAGGCGACCACCATGGATCGCAGTTTCAGCCGGTCATTGAGCGCCATCAGCCCCCCCTCGAAACCAAGGATGATCGAAAACGGCCCGGTGATCAAAAGACTCGGATAAACCTTGCGCAGATAAGCCAGCTGGTCAGCTTCCGCCGTGTCCTTCTGCGCGATCGTGCTCCAGAACGGAGCCGCGATGACGGAAGCGGTCTCCTTCAAGCTGAGACCTTGCCTGCGGAGAAGATAGTCCATCATGTAGGTGATGACTTCGGTATCGGTCTGCAGATTGCATTTGTAACCGAACATCTCCATATATCTGCGGTTGGCGTCGTAGGAAGAGATCTCCCCATTGTGCACGACGGAGTAATCCAGCAGCGCGAACGGATGCGCGCCTCCCCACCAGCCCGGCGTATTGGTCGGGTAACGGCCGTGCGCCGTCCAGGAATAGGCTTCGTATTCGTCCAGACGGTAAAAGCGTCCGACATCTTCAGGGTAACCGACGGCTTTGAAAGCGCCCATGTTTTTCCCGCAGGAAAAGATGTGTGCGCCCTTTTGTGTGCTGTTGATCCGCATCACGGTCCGAACGGTCAGTTCCTTTTCCTCCAGCTGCTGCCGCTGCAGGACCGAAGCAAGCGGCGCCGCGAAATAACGCCAGATAAGCGGGATATCCGTGATCTCTTCGATGATCCGGATCGGCATGGCTTCTGCCTCAAAGATTTCAAAGCTTTCTTTTAAGGTTTTCTCAAAGGCATGCCTTGCGTCCTCGTCATCGAAAAAAAGATGAAAGGCGTACAAGTCCGTGTGTTCCGGATAAATGCCGTAGCCGGCAAAGCCTCCGCCCAGACCGTTGGAACGGTCATGCATGGGGACCATGCTCTGTATGATCTTTTCACCTGTCATGCGAGATCCCTCTTTGGAGATCATGGCCGAAATGGCGCATCCGGATGGAATCCGTATCTGACCTTCTTTTTTCATTGCCCGCTATCCTTTCTGCTCTGTCGTCTGATCTATTATATAGTAGGGAAGTTTCGAAGAACCCCTGCGGGGATGCTCCGAACCTGCAGTACCAAAGAAAAAAGAGAAAGGTGTCCACGGTCGGCAGGGAGAAGAAGCTGCCGAAAATGAACGCCTTTGCTCACTTTGGAATGGTCCGATCCCGCTCGGCAGACTGCCCGGCAGTACCGCCGCACTTTCACGCGTTATCAGGCCGTGGTTTGAATTATGAGAGAAGTATAGCACTGCTTTTTTCGCTTGTCAATAGAAATTTGTGTATACATAACAAAAAATATTGAAAATTTTTAGAAAAAATCATGAAAAAATTTGCAAAAAGTACTTGACTTCGTACAAGATCCGGTGTATCATCACAGCATACCAAGGCAATGGGGTCTTGAAATCGCGCGTCGGTTTCGAGACCCTTTTTCGTATATCGCATCATCGCGTGCGAAGAACGATGGAGCAAAAGATGAAACAAAAGCAATGACCATGAAGATGGATCGGAAGTTCAGAAGAAAGGAAACAGGAAGATGAAAGAAACAGAAATGAAAATCACAAATGTGCCGGAACTTTTCGGCTGTCTGGTCTTCGATGACCGGATCATGCGAGCAAGACTGAGCGCGGATACGTACCATTCTTTAAAGAAGACCGTCAAAGAGGGGCAGAAGCTGGACAGCACACTGGCGGACGCGGTGGCAAAGGCCATGAAAGACTGGGCGGTCGAGCAGGGCGCGACGCATTTTACCCATTGGTTCCAGCCGCTGACCGGCATCACGGCCGAGAAGCATGACAGCTTTATCAGTCCGGCGCCGAATGGCGGCGTGATCATGGATTTTTCGGGAAAAGAGCTGATCAAGGGTGAACCGGACGCATCTTCGTTTCCGTCCGGCGGACTGCGCGCGACCTTTGAAGCACGCGGCTATACGGCTTGGGATCCGACTTCCCCGGCTTTTATCAAGGATAAGACCTTGTGTATTCCGACGGCGTTCTGCTCCTACAGCGGCGAGGCGCTCGACAAAAAGACACCGCTGCTGCGTTCCATGCAGGCGCTGAACAAGCAGGCCCTGCGTATCCTCAGATTGTTCGGCAATGAGGATGTCAAATATGTGCGGACTTCCGTCGGTCCGGAACAGGAATATTTCCTGATCGACCGTGACATGTACGAAAAGAGAAAAGACCTGATGTTCTGCGGCAGGACCCTGTTCGGCGCGATGCCGCCGAAAGGACAGGAGATGGACGACCATTATTTCGGCGTCATCAAACCGCGTGTCGCTGCCTACATGGCAGACCTGAACGAGGAACTCTGGAAACTGGGCATCCTCGCCAAGACGCAGCACAACGAAGTGGCGCCCGCGCAGCACGAACTGGCGCCGATCTACACGACGACCAACATCGCGACCGATCATAACCAGCTGACGATGGAGATCATGCAGAAAGTCGCGGGAAAGCACGGCTTGGTCTGCCTGCTGCACGAAAAACCGTTCGCCGGCGTCAATGGCAGCGGCAAGCACAACAACTGGTCCATCGCCACCGATACCGGCGTCAACTTGCTGACACCGGGCGATACGCCGTATGAAAACGCGCAGTTCCTGCTGTTCCTGTGCGCGGTACTGAAAGCGGTCGATGATTATCAGGATCTTCTGCGGCTTTCCGTAGCAACCGCGGGCAACGACCACAGACTGGGCGCGAACGAAGCGCCGCCGGCCGTCGTTTCTGTTTTCCTGGGCGATGAACTGACCGCCATCCTCAAGGCCATTGAAAGCGACGAGCCTTACAACGCGGCCGAAAAAACGCTGATGAAGCTCGGCGTGCATGTATTGCCGAAATTCCCGAAAGATACGACGGACCGCAACCGGACTTCTCCGTTCGCTTTCACCGGCAACAAGTTTGAGTTCCGGATGCTCGGTTCCTCCAACAGCATCGCCTGCGCGAACATCATGCTCAACGCGGCGGTCGCGGAGTCCCTGAAGATCTACGCGGATCGTCTGGAAAACGCTTCGGACTTTGAGGCGGCGCTCCATCAGATGATCAAAAAGACCATCCGCGATCACAAGCGGATCATCTTTAACGGAAACGGTTACGAAGACGCCTGGATCAAGGAAGCGACCGAGGAACGGGATCTGATGAACCTGCGCACGACGCCGGACGCAGTGCCGACGCTGCTGGCGGAGAAAAATGTCCGTATGCTGACGTCACACAAGATCATGTCTGAAGCGGAGATCCATTCCCGTTATGAGATCACACTGGAAAATTACTGCAAGACGGTCAATATCGAGGCCAAGACCATGGTCGCGATCGCCAGAAAGGAGATCCTGCCTGCCGTCGAAGGCTATCTCGGCGAACTGGCGGAAACGCTCGGAACGAAACTGAAAGCCCTGCCGGATCTGGCCTGCACTTATGAAAAGGGCAGCATTGCCAGACTTTCCGGATTGACCGATGAGATAGCGGCTGCCGCGGACGCGCTGGAAGCAGTCGTCAACCAGTACGAAACGATGACCGATGTAACCGAAGCATCGTGCTTTATCCGCGACTGCATGCTGCAGAAAATGGCAGAACTGCGGATCCCGTGCGATGAAGCCGAGACCCTGACCGCCGAACGCTGCTGGCCGTTCCCGACTTACGGAGACCTGCTCTTCGGCGTAAGATAAAACAGAACCGCAAAACAGAGAAGATCGGCCGGATCACACACAGAAGATGCGGCCGATTTTTCGTCCCCTAAAGTTTTTCCGCAAAATCATTGACTTTCCGGAAGGGGTGAGATTATAATATCTGTACAAAGAATGTCCGTGAAAGTTTACGGGCTGATTTTTACGGAGGCTATGGGATATGACGCAGAAAGCGCTGTTCAAAAAAGAAAACAAACCGAAAAAGCATGAGATCGATATGATCAACGGTCCGATCCTGAGCCGGATGCTTGTCTTCGCGTTTCCTTTGGTGTGCTCCAACGTTCTGCAGCTGCTGTTCAACGCGGCGGATATCATCGTAGTGGGACGGTTCGGCAGTGAAAATTCCCTGGCAGCCGTCGGTTCGACATCTTCGCTGATCAACCTGCTGGTAAACCTTTTCGTCGGACTGGCGATCGGTTCCAACGTTCTGACCGCCAGATACTACGGCGCGCGCAAGGACAGCGATGTCAGCGAAACGGTGCATACGTCCGTCGCCATCAGTATCGTATCGGGAATCGGACTGGCGATCGTCGGCATTCTGGTAGCGGCGCCGATCCTGGAGCTGATGGAGACCCCGGAAGAGGTCCTGCCGCTTTCGGCGTTATATATGCGGATCTACTTCATCGGCATGCCGGCGATGATGATCTATAACTTCGGCAGCGCGATCCTGCGGGCCAAGGGGGATACCAAGCGTCCGCTGCATTATCTGACCATGGCGGGCATCATCAATGTGATCCTCAACCTGTTCTTCGTCATCGTTCTGAAGATGGACGTCGCGGGAGTCGCGGCGGCGACTTCGATCTCACAGTGCTTCTCGGCCTTTATGATCCTGCGCTGTCTGATGAAAGAGGAGGGTCCGTTCCGCCTGCACGCCAAACTGCTGCGGATCCAGAAAGCCAAACTGCTGATGATCCTGGAGATCGGACTTCCGGCCGGATTTCAGGGCGTTCTGTTCGCTCTGTCCAACGTCATCATCCAGTCCTCGATCAACAGCTTCGGCAAGGATGTCATGGCAGGCAGCGCGGCGTCTTCCAATCTTGAGAACTTCACGTACTTCGGCATGAACGCGTTCTATCAGGCGGCGATCTCGTTTACCAGCCAGAACATGGGAGCGGGACAGCTGAAACGTATCCATAAGATCGTGCTGACGGCGGCGAGCTGCGCGGCGGTGACGGGACTGGTGATGGGAAATCTGACCTATCTGTTCGGGCGGCCGCTCCTGGGGATCTATTCCACACAGGAGATCGTCATTAAAGAGGGTATGAAGCGTCTGCTGCTGATCGCCGCGCCGTATTTTATCTGCGGCATCATGGACACGATGGCAGGCGTCATCCGCGGTCTCGGCTACTCCATCCTGCCGATGATCGTCAGCCTGTTGGGCGCCTGTGTCCTGCGGATCATTTGGATCAAAGCCTTCTGCTCGATGCCGGCGTTCCACCATGTGGAATACGTCTATGCGTCCTATCCGGTAACTTGGACGATCACGCTGACCGCACACATCGTCTGCTACATCCTGATCATGCGAAAGCTGAAAAAACGTCCGCAGACCGAGGAAGAAGCGGCTTAGCGTTTTCAAATAAAAAATAAGGGGAAAGAAAAGGAGAATCATCATGAGAAAAATCGTAGCAACCGAAAAAGCACCTGCAGCGATCGGACCTTACGCACAGGCGAACATCATCGGCAATCTGGTCATCACATCGGGACAGATCCCGATCGATCCGGCAACCGGCGATCTGGTAGAGAGCGATATCGAAACACAGACCAGACAGGTCTTCGCGAACCTCAAAGCCGTTCTGGAGGAAGCCGGCAGCGGTCTGGACAAGATCGTCAAGACAACCTGCTTTATGGATAACATGAACGACTTCGCGAAGATGAATGAAGTCTATGCGGAGTATTTCAGCGGAGAATATCCGTCCAGATCCGCGGTGGAGGTCGCGAAACTGCCGAAAGGCGCTTTGATCGAGATCGAAGCGATCGCGTACCTGTAATATCATGAACAACACAAAAAAAGATTTTCACAGATCATTGTTCCGCATCTTTTTGTCCTATTTTCCGGCGCACAAGAAGCTCTTTATCCTCGATATGAGCTGTGCGTTCCTGGTAGGAGCGATCGATGTGGCGTTTCCGCTGGTTTCCCGGTATGTGATGTATGATCTGCTGCCGGACAAGCTGTACCGGACTTTTTTCACCGTCATGGCGATCGTCGTGGCGGCGTTTTTGCTGCGGGCGATCATGAACTTCATCATCACTTATTGGGGGCATCAGTTCGGGATCCGCGTCGAGGCGGATATCCGACGGGACCTGTATGTGCATTTTCAGGAGCTGGATTTTGACTTTTTCGACAAGAACCGGACCGGCAAACTGATGAACCGCCTGACGGGCGATCTGTTCGAGATCACCGAACTGGCGCATCACGGCCCGGAGGATCTGCTGATCTCGACGATCACGATCATCGGGGCGCTGCTCGTCATGTTTGTCGTGGAGTGGCGGCTGGCGCTGATCGTGCTGGTCATCGTTCCGGTCTTTATCCTGATCGTGGTCCTTTGCCGTAAGGATATGATGGATTCGTCGGTGCTGGTCAAGCAGAAGATGGCGAATATCAACGCGGACATCGAATCGACGCTTTCGGGCATGAAAACATCCAAGGCGTTCGACAACCAGCGCATCGACTTTGAACGATTTGACCGCTCCAATGAGATGTATAAGGGTTCCAAGACCGGTTATTACAAGGCGATGGGACGTTTCAACGCGTCGTTGGAATTTTTTATCTGCTTCCTGCAGATCGCGGTGATCACGGCCGGCGGCTGGCTGATCATGCGCGGCAGCATGAACTATATCGATCTGATCACGTTTACGCTGTATATCACGACGTTCGTCACGCCGGTGCGCAAGCTGGCGACGCTGGCGGAGATCTTTACTAACGGACTGGCAGGTCTGAAGCGCTTTGCGGAAGTGATGCGCATCGAGCCGAGCATCCGCGAGGCGGAGAACGCGGTGACGCTGCACGATGTCAAAGGAGAGATCGTGATGGATCATGTCGTCTTCGGCTACAAGGCGGAGACCGACGTGCTGCACGATATTTCCCTGACGGTACATGCCGGAGAAAGCCTGGCGGTGGTCGGACATTCCGGCGGCGGCAAGAGCACGCTCTGCCAGCTGATCCCACGTTTCTACGATGTGGAGAGCGGCAGCATTTCCATCGACGGCACGGACATCCGCAAGCTGACCAAGAGCTCGCTTAGGACCAACATCGGGATCGTGCAGCAGGATGTGTTCCTGTTCGCGGATACGATCTACGAAAACATCCGCTACGGCAGGCCGGAGGCTTCCTATGAGGAAGTCGTCGAGGCAGCCAAAAAAGCGGAGATCTATGAGGATATCCTCAAGATGGAAGACGGGTTCGACACCTATGTGGGCGAACGCGGCGCGCTGCTTTCGGGCGGACAGAAACAGCGGATCTCGATCGCGCGGATCTTCCTCAAAAATCCGCCGATCCTGATCCTGGACGAGGCGACTTCCGCGCTCGACAGCGTGACGGAAGCACATATCCAAAAGGCGTTTGACGAGCTTTCGGCGGGAAGGACGACGCTGATGATCGCGCATCGCCTAGCAACGATCCGCAACGCGGACCGCATCGTGGTCATCGAGAACGGCAGGATCGAGGAAGAGGGCACGCAGGCGGAACTTCTGGCGCGCGGCGGCGAATTCGCCAAGCTGTATCAGACGCAGATGAAATGACGAAATGAGATGCAAATCTATGCAAAAAGGGCTTTTATAAAAGCCCTTTTTATGTTAGAATAATAAGGATAAATTAGGCGAAAAATGTTTTCTCGGGAGGTAAGGATGAAACCAATCTATAAGAGAGTTTTACTGAAGATCAGCGGTGAGGCACTGGCCGGCAGCGGTCACTTCGGCATCAGCGAAGAAATGACACAGAAAGTTGCCAAGGAAGTGAAGCAGATTCACGACCTGGGCGTTGAGATAGCCATCGTGGTAGGCGGCGGCAACTTCTGGCGCGGCAGGACCAGCAAAGACATGGACCGGGCAACGGCAGACTACATGGGGATGCTGGCGACCGTGATGAACTCTCTGGCGCTGCAGGACGCGTTCCTGGCACTGGGCGTACCGGCCAAGGTGCAGACGGCGATCGAAATGAAAGAGGTCGCGGAACCGTATGCAAGACGCAGAGCGCTGAGCCATCTGGAACACGGCGATATCGTGATCTTCGGCGCCGGAACCGGCAATCCTTTCTTCTCGACCGATACCGCGGCAGCGCTGCGGGCAGCGGAGATCGACGCGGACGTCATCCTGCTGGCAAAGAATGTGGACGGCGTCTATGACAGCGATCCGGCAGTCAACCCGGATGCGGTCCGCTTCGATGAACTGACGCATATGGAAGTCGTGGAAAAAGATCTCAAGGTCATGGACCTGACCGCGGCGACTCTGTGCAAGGACAACCATATCATGATTCATGTATTTGCCATTGCCGAGGAAGGCAATGTCGTGAAAGCCGTATCCGGTGAAAAAATCGGAACGATCATCAAATAGGAGGAGAACTCATGGAAAAGACAAAGAAGAATCTCGAAGAGAGAAGCAAAAAAACGATCGCGATCTTAAAAGAAGATCTGAATACCGTCAGAGCGGGCAGAGCGAATCCGGCGCTCCTGGATAAAGTCATGGTAGACTATTACGGCTCCCCGACACCGCTGAAGAACCTGTCGAACATTTCCGTTCCGGATCCGAGAACTCTTCTGATCTCACCGTTTGATCCGAAATCGATCTCCGAGATCGAAAAGGCCATCAACATCGCCAATATCGGCATCAACCCGTCCAACGACGGCAAGGCGGTAAGACTGGTGATCCCGCAGGTAACCGAAGAAAGAAGAAAAGAACTGACCAAGACGGTCAAGAAAATGGGCGAGGAAAGCAAGGTCGCGATCCGCAATCTCAGAAGAGAAGCCAACGACGAACTGAAAAAACTCGAAAAGAACCACGAGATCACCGAGGACGAACTCAAAAAGGCATTGGACGATGTACAGAAAGCAACGGACAAGACCACCAAGGAGATCGACGAGATCGTGGCGGCAAAAGACAAGGAGATCATGGAAGTCTAAACGGGTACTTTCACGAAAACCGAACAGAATAAGAAACAGAAACTACAGTGTGGCTGCCGGAGGGAGCCACACTGTTTGCAGGAGAGAAAAAACTATGAGTGAAGCGGTCAAAATGCCGCGGCACGTGGCTGTCATCATGGACGGCAACGGCCGCTGGGCAGAGCAGCATAAGGTGACCCGGCTGCAGGGACACAATCGTGGGATGTTCACCATGAAAGAGATCATCAAAAAAGCCGATCAGATGGGCATCCGCTATCTGACGGTCTACGCGTTTTCCACCGAAAACTGGAAACGCTCGCAGGAGGAAGTCGGCGGCATTTTTAATCTGCTGGTCAAATTTGTCGGCAGCGAGCTTGCGGAACTGCATGAGAACAACGTAAAAGTGCATATCCTCGGCGAATATGCGAAAGTGCCGGAGGCGGCAGTCAAAAGTATCGAAAAGGCCTTACAGACCACCAAAAACAACACCGGTCTGCAGTTTAACATAGCACTGAACTACGGCAGCCGGGCCGAGATCGCCCGCGCGGCGCGAAAGCTCTGCGAGGCGGTCTTGCGCGGAGAGCTTGATCCGGCTGAGATCGACGAAGCGCAGATCGCAAGGAACCTTTATACCGGTTCGGAAAACGACAATATCCCGGATCCGGATCTGCTCATCCGCACCAGCGGCGAACAGCGGCTTTCCAACTTCCTGCTCTGGCAGGCGGCATACAGCGAGTTCTCGTTCACGGACACCTACTGGCCGGATTTCACGCCGGAGGAATTTGAGAAGATGGTTGTGGATTTTACGCATAGAGACCGCAGGTTCGGCGGAAGATAAGGGGGAAAACATGAAAACAAGGATTCTATCGGCATGCGTGATGCTGCCGCTTCTGATCTTAGTCTATCTGGGAGGTTATCCGCTGATGGCGGCGGCCTTTGTGGTCGGAGCGATCGGCCTGCATGAATTTTACCATGGCTTTGAAGCTGCCGGAACGAAACCGTGCAAGGCGATCGGCTATACGGCGCTGATCGTGCTGTACGCGCTGAATCTGGCGTTTCCGTCGGATTACCGCTTCATCATGGTCTGGATCGTATTGACCGTGATCGCGTCGATGATCTACGGCTTCAACGTCGAGGAACGTAAATTGGAGGACATGACATCGACGCTGCTGGGCATCCTCTATGTCGTGTTCTTTTCGTTCCATATCGTGCTCATCGACCAGACGCCGGACAGCGATCTGATCTGGCTGGTATTCCTAGCAGCGTTCGGCACGGACATCATGGCCTATTTCGTAGGCATGGCGATCGGCAAACACAAACTCTGCCCGCATCTTAGCCCGAAAAAGAGCAAAGAGGGCGCGGTCGGCGGCGTGCTCGGCAGTGTGCTGTTCTGCGGGATCTTCGCTTGGTTTGCGGAGCCGGATATCCTTCCGGAGTGCATGGCGATCGCGGTGGTCGGCAGCATCGTGGCACAGCTCGGAGACCTGTCCGCGTCGGCATTTAAGCGGCAGATGGGAATCAAGGACTACGGCAATCTGATCCCGGGCCACGGCGGCATCCTCGACCGTTTCGACAGTGTGCTGTTCACAGCGCCGATGATCTACTACTGCATCCTGTTTGTCAACGAAATGTAGGCAGCGCGGAACGCGTGCCGGGGGCATACGGAACGTATAGGTATGGAAGTCGGAGGAAAAGATATGAAAAGAATTACGATTTTGGGCAGTACGGGTTCCATCGGCACACAGACGCTGGAAGTCATCGCCGCGAATCCGGAGCGTTTCTGCGTGACGGCCCTAACCTGCGGCAGGAATATCGAGCTTTTGGCAGAGCAGATCGAAGCCTTTCATCCGCGGCTTGCGGTCACCGAGCGGGCGGAGGACGCGGCCGCACTGGCAAAGCGGTTTCCCAAGACCGCGTTCGCGTACGGTCCGCAGGGGCTGATCGACGCGGCCGCGGCGGATTGTGATATGGTGGTGAACGCGCTGATGGGCATGCGCGGGCTGGAACCGACCTATCACGCGATCCGGGCCGGCAGGGATATCGCGCTGGCCAACAAGGAGACGCTGGTCGCGGGCGGACAGATCGTGATGGACGCGGTCCGGGAGGCAGGTGTGAAATTGCTGCCGGTCGACAGCGAGCACAGTGCGATCTTTCAGTGCCTGGAGGGCAATCGGAACCGTCCGATCCAAAAGATACTTTTGACGGCGAGCGGCGGTCCGTTCCGCGGATTTTCCCGGGAGCAGCTGGAAACCGTGACACTGGCGCAGGCCCTGAAACATCCGAACTGGAGCATGGGCGCCAAGATCACGATCGATTCGGCTACGATGATGAACAAGGGACTGGAAGTGATCGAAGCCAAATGGCTGTTCGATGTGCCGGCGGAAAAGATCCAAGTGCTGGTGCATCCGCAGAGCATTCTGCATTCGGCGGTGGAATTTATGGATAATTCGGTCATCGGCCAGATGGGCGTGCCGGACATGCGGATCCCGATCAGCTTGGCGCTGGGCTATCCGGAGCGTCTCGCAAACCCGGACGCACCGTTGGACTTTTTCGGAGCCGGGAGCTGTCTGACGTTTGAAAAACCGGATCTTGCGACCTTTCGCTGTCTCGCGCTGGCTTACGAGGCGATCCGGATGGGCGGAAGCTGTCCGGTGGTCCTGAACGCGGCCAACGAAGTGCTGGTAGACGCCTTTTTACATGAAAAAATCGGATTTACGGACATTCCGCAAAAGCTGGAACTGCTTCTATCGCGGCATACGCCGACATATCATTTAGATTTAGAGGGGATTTTGCAGATCGACCGCCAGACGCGCGCAAAGACGCACGAGATCTTATGATCGCATCCGGGGGAAAGCGCCGGACGGCGTGAGGGATGCGGCAGATCCGGCCCGATCTGCATCGAAATGAGAAAAGAATGGAGACTGAACTATGAAAACAGCAATTTTGACGATCGTGCTGTTCTGCGTGATGATCTTTCCGCATGAGCTGGGACATTTTCTGGCCGCGAAAAGAATGGGCGTGCAGGTCAATGAATTCGCGTTCGGCATGGGGCCGACCATCTGGAAGAAACAGCGGGGGGAAACGCTGCACAGCATCCGGCTTTTTCCGATCGGCGGCTTCTGCGCCATGGAGGGGGAAGACGAAGAATCGGACAATCCGCGAGCGTTCAGCTGCAAAAAGCCGTGGCAGAAGATCGTGATCCTGGCGGCGGGTTCGTTTATGAATCTGGTCTGCGCGCTGGTGATCTCTTGGCTTCTGATCGGATTGATGGGCTTTACGACGACGACCATCGATACGGTATCGCCGGACAGTCCGGCTATGCAGGCCGGCATGGCGTCCGGCGATAAGATCCTGAAGATCGACGGCAGCGAGATCAAAACCTGGAATGATGTCGGTACGGCTGTCGCAGGCGCGCAGGATCAGCCGCTGACCTTTGAGCTGCGATCCGGTAAGGAGGACAAAACGGTTACCTTGACGCCGCAGCGGATGAGCACGCTGGACGAGAACGGCAAGGAAGTGTATTATTACGCGGTCGGCATCACCTGCAGGATCAGCCACAGTCCGTTCAAAGCCATTGTGTCAGGTACGCAGGTGACCTGGAATATGACGAAGACCATGTTTACGGCGCTCGGCGATCTCTTTACCGGCAGAGCGGACACCGATGACCTTTCGGGCCCGGTCGGCATGGTGCAGATGGTCAGCAAGACAACGGAATACGGCTGGACCTATTATGGATTTTTGACGATCCTGATCTGTCTCAATCTGGCCGTGATCAATATGCTGCCGCTGCCGGCGCTGGACGGCGGACGCATCATTTTCGTGCTTTTTACGATGATCACCGGCAGGAAGGTCAGCGAAAAGGTCGAAGGAACGGTACACTTTATCGGTTTGGCGCTGTTGATGGTGCTGATGATATATGTAACGAAAAACGATATCTTCCGCATCATCGGATAGCGGGAGCAAACGGCGAAGGAGCATAAGGAGGCAAGGCAGGCATGAATAAGACAAGGCAGGTACGCTGCGGGGACGTCCTGATCGGAGGCGGAGCGCCCGTCAGCATTCAATCCATGACGAATACCGATTCCCGTGATGAGACGGCGCTGACGGAGCAGATCGCGCGGCTTGCGGACGCCGGCTGTCAGATCGTGCGCATTTCGGTACCGGACGCGGAGTCGGCGGAGGTGTTCGGCCGCGTCAAACAGAAATTCCCGCATCTGCCGCTGGTAGCGGACATCCACTTTGACTATCGGATGGCACTGGCGGCGATCCGGCAGGGAGCGGACAAGATCCGCATCAATCCCGGCAATATCGGCGGCGCGGAACGGGTGCGGGAAGTCGTACAGGCCGCCAAAGAGCGGCAGATCCCGATCCGTGTCGGGGTCAATTCCGGTTCTCTGGAAAAACCGATCTTGGAAAAATACGGCGGGGTAACGGCCGAGGCGCTCGCGGAGAGCGCCTTATATAATCTGGCGATGATCGAAGACCTGGGTTATGATCAGCTGGTCGTTTCCCTCAAGGCTTCCGATGTGACGCTGAACTACCGGGCGCATCAGATCCTGGCAGCCGGGACCGACTGTCCGGTGCATATCGGCATCACGGAAGCCGGAACGCCGAAACGCGGCAAACTGAAGTCGGCGATCGGCATCGGTTCGCTGCTGCTTGCCGGTATCGGCGATACGATGCGTGTCTCTCTGACCGCAGATCCGGTGGAGGAAGTGCTGTTTGCCAAGGAGATCCTGCGCAGCTTGGGCATGCGCAGATCGTCGATCGACTTGGTATCCTGCCCGACCTGCGGCAGGACGAAGATCGATCTGGAAGCTCTGGCAAACGAGGTGGAGGCAAAACTGGAGCCGCTGGAGGATGTGCTTGCGGCAAAGAACTGCCCGTCTTTGAAAGTGGCGGTCATGGGCTGCGCGGTCAACGGGCCGGGAGAAGCCCGCGAAGCGGACTTCGGCGTGGCCGGCGGAGAGAGAACAGGGCTTCTCTTTGCGAACGGACAGATCGTCAAGACCGCCGTGCCGGAGGAGGCGCTGGCGGACGAATTGTTAAATCTGATTAGAAAGCGAATTTTTGCGGATGAAGCAGCTGATTGAAGACGCTCTGAGCTGGGAACTGCTCGGGGAAGTACATAAAAGTGAATATCGTTTTGAAATCGGCAAAGGCACGCTGCATCAGGATAACGGCACGCTGACCTTGCCGATCACCGCGAATTTTGTCATGCCTTATGACGACTGCGAAAAGATCAAGGCGGTCGTGCTGCATAAGCTGGATATCATCAAGGACGTTGAGCTGGTCTTTACCTATCGGGACCTTGTGATGCCGGCCGAAGACGCGGCCAGACTGTATGTGCCGCACATGGTGCACATCCTCAACGGGTCGTATCGGACCATCACCAAGACGATCATCGAAAACCGCATTGCGGTCCGGGCCGGCAGGGTATGGTGTCCGGTGCTCGGGCGGGTCGCGGCGGAGCAGCTGAATGAAAAGGTTGCGCAGAAATTCCGTGAGATGTTAAACGACGCGCTCGGTTTTGAAATGGAAGTCCTGTTTGAAAATGACGACGCGCTGCTGGAAGAAACGATGCGTTCGTTCCGCGAAAGTGAAGCGCAGGATATCGAACGTTCGATGCGCGAGTATCGGGAAGTGCTGAAGAACCGAGCCGCGGAGAAACCGAAACATACCGAAGAAAGCGCCGCAGGCGGATTCGGAGGCGGATTCGGCGGCGCGAACGGAGGCGGTTTTGGCGGCAAAGGCCAGGGCGGCGGCTGGAAGCGCCGGGAAAAAGAACTGCCGGCAGAGGGCAACCGCATCATGGGACGCGGGATCGTCGGCGGCAAGACTGCGGAGCTGAGGGAGATCGTACCGGAACTGGGAACGGTCGTCCTAGAAGGCGTACTGTTCCGCAAGAGCGAGCGTGTCATCAAAAGCGGCAACTATCTGGTGTCGCTTTTGATCACCGACAACAAGACGACCATCTGCGCCAAAGCGTTTGTCAGTGAGAATAAGTGGAATGAGATCAACGAGCTGCTCAAACCCGGAGACGGCGTCAAGATCCGCGGCGAAGTGCAGTGGGATACCTTTGAGAATATGAACACGGTCATGTTCAAGGACCTCGAAAAGACGGACCGCGCGATCGGCCGGGAGGATACCTGGGAGAACGGACGCCGTGTGGAACTGCATATCCACTCCAAGATGAGCCAGATGGATGGCTTCAACGAGGCCAAAGACATCGTGGCGATGGCAGCCAAATGGGGACAGCCGGCGGTCGCGATCACCGATCACGGCGTGGTGCAGGCGTTCCCGGACTGTGCGGCCGAAGCCAAGAAACAGGCGGAAAAAGGACGCGAGATCAAGGTCATCTACGGCTTGGAGGGCTATGTGTTCGACGATGCGGACTGCATCAACGAGGACGGCAGCATCGACTACAAGAGCAAGCCTACCCATCACATCATCATTCTGGCAAAGACCCAGGAGGGCTTGAAGAACATCTACAAACTGGTGTCGTATTCCCACCTGGATTATTACTATAAAAAACCGCGTCTGCCGTGGTCGGTCATCGAAGCCAACCGCGAGGGTCTGATCATCGGATCGGCCTGCAGTGCCGGCGAAGTGTTTTCCTCGATGGTCAAGCATGTGACCTATCAGAAGCGGACGCACACCGAAAAGGTGATGGAGCAGAAATCACCGGAAGAGCAGGAGCGCATCGCTTCCCGTTATGATTATCTGGAGATCCAGCCGGTCATCAACAACCGCTTTATGATGGAAGAAGAATTCTATCTGGACGATAAGCGGATCGAGAGTGAGGACGATATCCGCGAGATCAACAAGCGGATCCTGGCGCTGGCGGACAAGCTCGGCAAGCGGGTGGTGGCGACGACGGACTCGCACTATACGGAACCGGATGACGCGATCTACCGCAACATCGTCATGGCCGGCATGGGCTTTGAGGACGCGGAGAGCGGCGAGGGCCTGTACATGAAGACCACCGACGAAATGATGGAAGAATTTTCGTATCTGGGCGCGCGGGCGCAGGAAGTCGTGGTGGACAATACCAACTATATCGCGAGCCTGATCGACGGCGGTATCCGTCCGGTACCGGCCGGAAAGTTCCCGCCGAAGATCGAGGGCGCAGAGGATACGCTGCGCAAGACCTGTATGGAGCGCGCGCATGAGCAGTACGGCGACCCGCTGCCCAAAGAGATCGAAGAACGTCTGGATATCGAGCTGAACTCCATCATCAACAACGGCTACGCGGTCATGTATGTCAGCGCGCAGATGCTGGTGAACAAATCGCTGTCGGACGGTTATCTGGTCGGTTCCCGAGGGTCGGTCGGCTCGTCGTTCGCGGCGACGATGGCGGGCATTACGGAAGTCAATCCGCTGGATCCGCATTATCTGTGCCCGAACTGCAAGAAGATCATCTGGGGCGATATGCAGAAATACGACTGCGGCGTGGATATGCCGCCGATGGACTGCCCGGACTGCGGCACGCCGATGAAGCGGGACGGCTATACGATCCCGTTCGCGACGTTCCTGGGGTTCAAGGGCAACAAAGAGCCGGATATCGACCTGAACTTCGCCGGAGAATACCAGCCCGTCGCGCATCGCTATGTCGGGACTATCTTCGGCGAAAAGAATGTTTTTAAGGCCGGGACCGTCGGCACGGTCGCCGAAAAGACGGCCTTTGGCTATGTAGCGAAGTTTTTTGAGGAACGGGATATCCCGGTCAACAAATATGAAAAGGACCGTCTGGCGCAGCACTGCACCGGCGTCAAGCGTACGACCGGTCAGCATCCGGGCGGCATCGTCATCTGTCCGGACGATCACGAGATCTATGAATTCTGTCCGGTACAGCACCCGGCCAACGATACCACGACCGATATCGTGACCACGCACTTTGATTATCATAAGATCGATGAAAACCTGCTCAAGCTGGATATCCTCGGCCACGATGTGCCGTCCATGATCCGTCAGCTGCAGGATATGACGGGTACCGACCCGCTGCAGATCGACCTGACAGACCGCAAGGTGCTGAGTATCTTCAACGGCATCGAAGCGCTGGATATCAAGGACCCGGACTATAAATTCAAGCACGGCTCCTACGCGATCCCGGAGTTCGGAACCTCTTTTACCCGGCAGATGCTGGACGATACGAAACCGGATAAATTCGCCGATCTGGTGCGCATTTCCGGATTTTCTCACGGTACAGACGTATGGCTGAACAACGCGCAGGACTACATCCGTTCCGGGACGGCGACGATGCGTGAGGTCATTTCCACTCGTGACGACATCATGAACTATCTGATCCTCAAAGGGGTCGAGAACGAAACGGCGTTCAAGATCATGGAGATCGTCCGTAAGGGTAAAAAAGACCTCGACGAGCAGCAGGTGGCGACGATGAAAGAGCATGATGTGCCGGACTGGTACATCGATTCCTGCAACAAGATCAAGTACATGTTCCCGCGCGCGCACGCGGTGGCTTATACGATGATGAGCTTCCGGATGGCCTGGTACAAGGTCTATTATCCGCAGGAGTTCTACGCGACGTATTTTACGACCAAGGTCGCGAACTTCGACGCGGAAACGATCCTCAAGGGTAAGGACACGATCCTGGCGCGCATGGACGAGATCAACGACAAGGGTACGAACGCTTCCGCCAAGGAAAAGGATGATTACACGATCTACGAGGTGGCTTATGAGATGTACGCGCGGGGCTACGAGTTTACGCCTGCGCGGCTGGGCAAGTCCGACGCCGTCAAGTTCGGCGTGGACGAGGGAAAAGTCCTGCTGCCGTTCGTGGCCATCGAGGGCGTGGGCGAGACCGCTGCCAGAGCCTTTGCGGAGGAATATCAGCAGAAGCCGTTCGACACCATCGAAGAAGCGGTCAAACGCGCCAAACTGAACAAGACTGTTGTCGAGGGCCTGCGCGGCCACGGCGTGTTCGCAGGGCTGCCGGAGACTGACCAGCTGAGTATGTTCCTGTAGATCCGGATGCCGTGATCCGATGTTTTCCCGGGAAAAGTTTGGAGAAAAGCCAAAAAATATTTTTTCCCCCCTCGAAATCTGTCGAATTTTGTGTTACAATGTACTTACACAGCGAGGGGCAAGGCAATGGCCGCAGACAGAGCTGATGTAATGATTCCCTCGATAATATTTTCGGCGTTGCCGAAAAGTAGGAATCATTGAAGCACGCAGAACGTGTTATAAGACAGGTGCCCGAGCGAAGGCGATTGGCGAGCCGTCAGGCGAAGACAGAGCCGCTCAGCGTCCGGGCCGATGCAGATAGAAAGAACGCGATGTTTGTACTGCGAAGCCAAAACTTTGCGGACGAGCATGCGCGTTTTTCGTATGAAGACAGCACAGGAATTTTAGGAACAGGAAGGCGGAAGAATGTATCAGATCGGTGATATTGTAGTTTACGGCACAGAGGGCATCGCGGAGATCGGCGAAGTGATCGAAAGAGAGTTCGGAGGCAAGATGATGCAGTATTTTGTTCTGCATCCGCTGGAAAAGAAGACGGAGACCGTCTATGTTCCGATCGAAAATGAGAAAGCCATGAGCAAGATGCGCAGCGTCCTGTCTCCGGAGGAGGCGGAACGGCTGATCGAGGAACTGCCGCAGGAAAAGGCGCCGTGGATCCGCAACGATCGGGAACGGCAGAAAGTTTACCGCGACATGCTACTCTACGGAAGCAGCAAGGATGTCCTCTCCATGGCGCGAGCTTTGTATCTGCACCAGATCGAGCAGCTGAAACACGGAAAGAAACTGCATGCTTCCGATGAACGTTTTATGCGGGATGCCGAAAAAATGATCTTCGGCGAACTGGCTTACGCGCTCGGCGTTACGCGCGAGGATATTTTGCAGCGGCTCGTCCGGCCAGACAAAAGCAGCCAAAAGTAAGCACATCCGCGGAGACGATGGTGGCGCCGACCGGAGTGGAAAAGAGGATGGAGACCAAGATCCCAAGGGCCGAGGTGACGACTGCGATGACGGCGGAACAAAGGATGACCTGACGGAATGTCCGGTAGACCCGCATGGCGGAAAGCGCCGGAAAGATCATCAGGGCCGAGGTCAGCAGAGCGCCGACCAGGTTCATTGCCAGCACGATGATGACGGCAGTGACGATCGCGATAAAAAGATTATACAGACCGGTGCGCACGCCGGTTGCAGCCGTAAAATCTTCGTCAAATGTGATGGCGAAGATTTTGTTGTAAAAGAAAAGAAACAGCAGGATCACCAGTACGGACATGATGACGCAGAGCGTGACATCGCCTGCGGTCAGAGTCAGGATCGAGGTGGAGCCGAACAACGTGCTGCAGACATCGCCGGAAATATTGGCGGAAGTGCTGAAACAGCTGAGCAGGAGATAGCCGATCGCCATGGATCCGACGGAGAGCATGGCGAGCGCCGCGTCTCCTTTTATTTTTGCCCGCCTGCCGCCTGCCAGCAGCAGGACCGCGCAGAGAACGGTGACCGGCATGACGACGAGCATTTCCTTGCGGATCGAAAGCACTGCGGCGATCGCCATAGCGCCGAAAGCGACATGGGAAAGGCCGTCTCCGATGAAGGAGTAGCGCTTCAGTACAAGGGTCACGCCGAGCACGGAAGAACAGAGCGCGGTCAGTACGCCGGCGATAAACGCGTAGCGGACAAAGGGATAGCTGAAATATTCGGAAATCAATGTAAGGATGTTCATTATCTGTAGTACCTCCTGGAACCGGCGCCGCCGCGTTCGGCGCGGCTGCATACGGCATCGTCCACAAATCTGGAAAGTTCGCCGCGGTCACGGAAAGACATGCGCAGCGGCGTTTTGACATATTCTTCTTTTGTACCGAAGAACCGGAGCTGGCTGCCCATATGCAGGATGTGTGTCGCATATTTGACCGAAGCTTCCAGGTCATGCGAGACCATGAGGATGGTCATGCGCCTTTCGCGGTTCAGGTCGGCGATGATGCGGTACATTTCCTGCATTGCCGCCGGGTCCAGACCGGATACCGGTTCATCCAGCAGCAGCATTTTCTGCGCGGCACAGAGCGCTCTCGCCAGCAGGACGCGCTGCTGCTGTCCGCCGGAGAGGTCCCGATAACAGCGTTTTGCGAGGTGCGGGATGCCGAGTTCTTCCAACAGATCTTTCGCGCGCTGCTTTTGCGCTTTGCTGCAGAACGGACGCCAGCCGTTTGACGCCAAAAAACCGCTGCGGACGATCTCTTCACACGACGCAGGAAAATCTTTCTGCAGGGCGGTCTGCTGCGGGAGATAACCGATCTGGCGTGCCGAAAGCCCGTCGCCGAAGAGGATCTGCCCGGCAAGCGGAGGCGTCAGACCCAGCAGCGTTTTGACGAGCGTGGATTTGCCGGAACCGTTTTCGCCGACGATGCACAGGTAGTCCCCGCGGTTGATCTCAAAATTCAGGTCCGCACAGATCGGATGTCCCTCGTAGCCGAGCGTGAGATCTTTGCAGAGAAGCTGCGGCGGCGGAGCAGGCTGTGAAGCTTGTCCGGCCTGCTCCGCCTGCGCGAGGCACGCGTATTGCGAGGCGGCGGAGCCGTAAAGATACGTGGAATCTGCCTGCGCCTGTATCGGCGCCTGTGGCTGCGTCGGTTCCTGCGTATTTTGTCTGTTTTGTATTTCTTGTTTCGCTTGTTTTTTCAGCATATCTTTTCTTGTCATTTACTGTCCTTTCTCGGTCCGGTCCAGCAGGCGCGCGAGGGCGTCGTAATTCTGTTCCATGAGATACAGATAGGTGATCTCACTTTCACTTTGTATCTTGCCGGCCTGTTTCAGCGCGCGGGTCACCTGCGGCAGGGACTGCATGGAGTACAGGGTCTCGATCTGTGTTTCGGGGAGATCCGCCGCGCGGATGATGGTGTCGGCGAGCGCGGGGGAGCCGCAGTCCAGTATGGCAAGGCGGCTCGCAGGCAGAGCTTTCAGGTCATCCGCGAGCGAAATGATCGTTTCAAAGCTCGCTTCGGTTTCGGCGGAGCAGCCCGGAAAGGCGGCTTCGTGCGCCAGCCCGTAATCGTCGCAAAAATATTTGAACGGATAGCGGTCGGCAAAGATCAAGGTTTTGTTCTTTGCCTGCTGTGTCAGATCCGTAAACTTCCGGTCCAGAGCGTCCAGCTTTTGGATGTAAGCGGCGGCGTTGGCCTGATAGGCCGCGGCAGCAGCGGGGTCCAGAGTTTCCAGCTGCGAAGCGATCGCACGGCAGAATTCCTTGGTCATTTTGAGTGAAAGCCAGAGATGTTCGTCGATCTCTTCTTCATGGTCTTGATGATCGTCTGTCTGTGCAGACGCCTGCTGACTGTGTTCCTGCTCATGGCTGTGGCCGTGCTCCTGGTCGTGGTCGTGCTCCCCGTCCTGTGTGTAGGTCGGGAACCGCTCAGGCTGTGTCTCAAAGAGCTCCATCATCGACAGGACTTGCCTGTGCGGATCCGGATAGGCTTGCAGAGCGTCCGCGACCCAGAACTGCGAAGCGCCGCCGTTATAGATCAGCAGGTCGCAGTTCGCGATCTTGACCATGTCGGCGATCGTCGGCTGGTAACTGTGCAGATCGGCGCCGCCGGTATTCAGGAGCTGGACGACGATTTTTTTCGTGGACTGTTTCGCGGGAGCAGACGCGTTCTTTTCTGCATCTGTGCCTTGATCGGTCGCTTTGGCCGTGTTTGCCTCTGCGGCTTGACCGGCAGCTCCGCCCGGGCTTGCCTCTGCGGCAGTGCCGACCAGGATGCGGGTCCAGTCATACTCCGGAAAGTCCACACAGAGAACGGTCAGGGTGTCGCTGCCGCGTGTGTCTTGGTCCGCATCCGATGCACCGGCGCCGGGAGCCGAACAGCCGGTGAGCAGTACGATCAGGAGCAGAAAGAGCAGGAAGAACACATACCGCAGCGCGTCATACCGTAAAAAAGGCAAGATCCCGCGCCTTTCGTGTTTTCCCGGGTAATCTGAAATAAACGATAACATATCTATTTGAAAGTTCCTTTCTTTTTGCACGCTTCGCAGATGCCGAACAGCAGGGTGCGATCCATATCGAGGTCAAAGCCGGAAACGGAACGGACCTGGCTCAGCAGCCGGTCGGAGGCCTCGTCACTCATGTGCAGCAGTTTGCCGCAGCCGGTGCATTTGAGGTGCATATGGCAGTGACAATGCTGGCCGTCGATGATCTGATAGGAAGATTTGCCGCCGCCGCTCTTGGCGAAGCAGGTCACGAGATTTTCTTCCATCAGCTTCGGCATCAGCCGATAGAGCGTGCTCTTGCCGGGTGGGTTCGTGATCTCAGGGTCAGCCTGCATGCCGGATACGATCGCGTCGATGGTGTAGGCGCAGTCCTTGTGTTTCCGGAGGAACGCGAGGAGCTGGCTGCGTTGTTCGGTCTGGTAGGTCATAGAGGAAAATCTGCCTTTCTGCGTTTTTTACTGAAATATGAGAATGATTCTCAAATTGCGATAATCCTATTATACCGCCGCCCGGGAAAATGTCAAGGGGTGAAAGCGCCGGAGAACGCAGGATGCCGCAGAAAAATTTCCGGATGAATCATGTACTGCTTTTTTGCGGTTTTTCAAAAATCTGCACGGGCGGAGAAAACGGGTGCGTTAAAATGATTGACTAATAAGGGAAAATGTTCCATATTCCAAAAGGCATGATTGTCGAATCTGATCGAATCCTGTCGAAAGCACTCGATGCATGCCTGCCCGGAAGCAGACCCAATGCCAAAGTTCTGCGGATCTTTGGGATAAAAACGGGCCGGAGCTTGTAAAAATGCGAAAATGTGTGGAAAAAGTCCGGCGAGATCTCGAAATCCTGTGCAAAAATGCGAAAATGCTCGTAAAAGCAGTACATTATGCATACGGTAAAGGAATTCCCTGGTAATCCGGAGCACCTCAGAAGCAAGAGAGGGCATATCTTATCGGCATGATTCGATGCGGGGCTTCATATAAATGGAGCAGGGAGGGCGATGTTATGCAGAAAATCAAATTGGGGATCGTCGGTTACGGCAATCTTGGACGAGGCGTGGAGTGCGCGGCGATGCAGCACGCGGATATGGAAGTGACGGCGATCTATACACGGCGGGAGCCGGAGCGTTTGAGGGCTTTGACGCCGGGTGCGGATGTCTTGCCGATGTCGGCGCTGGACGCACAGGCGCTGGATGCGGGCAGGCCGGATGTTTTGCTGCTGTGCGGCGGGAGCGCGGAAGACCTGCCGCGGCAGAGCGCGCGTTACGCGCGGTATTATCATATTGTGGACAGCTACGACAATCATCGCAAGATCGCGCAGCATATACGCAGAGTCGAAAAAGCCGCCGAGCGAGGCGGGAAACTGGCGGCGGTTGCCATCGGCTGGGATCCGGGACTGTTTTCCTTGAACCGCGCGATCGCGGAGATGGTGCTGCCTTGCGGACAAAATGAGACGTTTTGGGGCAGAGGAGTCAGTCAAGGACATTCCAATGCGATCCGTCAGGTGGCGGGCGTTCTGGACGGCAAGCAGTATACGGTACCGGTCCCGGCCGCGGTCGCGGCGGCACGCAACGGTCGCATCAGTTCGCTCACGGAAACGGAGAAGCATCTGCGGGAATGCTATGTTGTCGCGGAGGACGGCGCGGATCTCAACCGGATCGAGCATGACATCATGCATATGCCGGGCTATTTTGAAGGATATCATACGATGGTGCACTTTGTCAGTCAGGAGGAACTGGATCTTTATCACCGGGAAAATCCGCACGGCGGCATCGTGCTGCGGAAAGGACGGACGGGTGCCAACGCCGAACACGACGCGCTGTATGAGTTCAAGCTCAAACTTGATTCTAATCCGGAGTTTACGGCGGGTGTGATGGTCTGCTATGCGCGGGCGGTCTATCGACTGGCAGCAGAGGGCGCGACGGGCTGCCGCACGATCTTGGATATTCCGATCGCCTACGCGTTTCCGGGCGAGCGTGAGGCGCTGCTGCATACGCTTTTATAAGCGGGAGCTGCGGCCGGAAGTTTCGGTCGGAAGCGATTGTCAGAAGATGCTTTTGGGTCCGGCCAGCGTGTGGCGGCAGACTTTGAGAAAGCTGTTTTCGTCGGCACAGAGGGTCCACTTGATAAGGCGGATCTGTCCGTAGACCAGTTCGACGCAGGTGATGGTGTTCGGATGGACACAGGATCCGGTGTTGATATAGCCCCAGTTTTCGCTTTCCGAAAGCGTAAGGGATGGGCGGTGCGTGTGCCCAGCGGCGAGGTAAGTTTGGCGGGCGCGCGCCCAGTTTTCCAGGCGCGCGCCGACCGCTTTGCGCCGATGATAGTTTTTGGCGGCGCTGGTGGGGTCTTTGATACCGGCCAGCTCCAGCGGTTTCCAGAGATAGCGGACAAGCCAGCGGGCGACCTGCCAGAGCTGATTGTTCAGCGGGTCGACCTGATGTCCGTGCAGCAGATGGACGCGCCGTCCGCCGATCGGCTCTTCGAGGATCAAGGATTCGACGGCGGATGGCAGGAAACCGGAAGCAGTACCGGCTGCAGGGTAAAACTTGGGACTGCTTTTTGCACGGTCATGATTGCCCCAGAGCAGAAACAGCCGTCCGGCTGCTGCAAAATCCGCCAGCCTGGCAAAGACATCGCTGTGGATCTCGGCAATGTCCGCGATCCTGCGATTTTCCCATAGTTCATCACCGTCACCGAGTTCTATGTAGGTAAAATCCCGCGCATAATAATAGTTGAGAGCCGCTTCGTACAGCGGCTTGTTGTTTAGAAAACTGTCGTTCCAAGTGCCGGTTCCGCGGTGGCAGTCGCTGAACAGGACCAGCCGTGGATAGTCGGCGAGACTGAGAATTTTTGGATCATGAAACGCGCGATCGATCTGACGATCGTAAAAGGCCTTTGTGAGATTGGATTGCATATTGGATATCCCCCTGCTGCCAGTCTATGCGAGGCGGACGCCGCAGGTGCGGGCACGGAGCACCCGTAGTAAAATGATACGAAAATTAATGGGAAAATATGGATTGACAAATAATGGAACTATTAATAAAATGTAAATATATTACACAATGTAATGGGATAGAATAGCGCTATTCTCCTGAGAATGAAAGGAGAACCTAGAATGAGAAAATATCAATTTTCAAACAGTCTGATGTTTGCCATTGTCATGCATGATCCGACCGCTTGCCGCGGATTCATTGAAAAACTATTTCCGGAGAGAAAAGTGAAAGCAATCTATTTTCCCGGAAAAGATGGAGAAATGCAGGAAACGGAAAGCAACTCCTTACAGGATGCAGTGCATGCTGCGGCAGCAGGAGTAGGAGTGGAAAAAGCAATCATTACCGGATTGGAATCCAAGTCGGTTCGTTTGGATGTCCTGTTTGAAGAAGATGATACGCTGTATGATATTGAATTACAAATGAAACGCGAGGAAGAAATCGCGAAGCGAAGCAGATATTATCATATGGCAATGGCTAGACAAACATTGAAAAAAGGACAATCCTATAGTATGCTTAAAGCAAGCTATGTAATCTTTGTCTGCTGTTTTGATGCTTTTGACTTAGACGTGCCGATTTACCACTTTGAAATATTTGACAGTAATTTACAGTTGAAATTAGAGGATGGCTCACGTACAATGATCTTGGCACTGTGATTGGCGAGCGATAGCGAAGACAGAGCAGATGCAAGTCAGGTGCCCGAGCGAAGGCGATTGCCGAGACGAAAGACGAGAGCAGAGCCGTATCGCGTCCGGGCCAATAATTTTGAACACAAAATGTTCGAGAGAGAAAATTCCGGAAGAGTTGACGTCTTTTTATGAATTTGTAGATACTATTTTTCATATAAATACGGAAATCACACCTCATTACGCAGAGAAAATCGAAGCACTTGGCCGATGCCTAAAATTCTTTTGGGAAACGAGTTTTTGTGCGAGATTTCCGGAGCGGAACATAGCGGTTGATGTTTTCCGGGAATATGAAGATGAAACCTGCATTACGGTTTATCAGAAGCGGAACTTATAGAAATGTAATCCACAATGAAATGACATATGAAAGAGTTTTGCGGTTTGTAATCGAGAGACTCTTTTTTTTGGTATTTTCGGCGGAAAGTTTAGTTGACAAAAAACTTTGCCCGCAGCGTGGCAAAGAAGTTAGACTGTTCCGCTGCGGTTCAGGACATCGGAACGAGCTTGCATTGTCCCAAGATGCATTGGCCGAAATCCTTTTGAGTGAAGTATTTCAGACCTCTCTTGATGATCTGATCAAAGGAGATGTTGAAGTTATGAAAGAACAAGTCAGAAGTGACAAGAAAACAAAGGGGTTGCGCGTTAACGGTTATTTTCCGTTAACGCGCAACCCCTTTATCGTTTTTGAATCTTATCGTTCGCTCGGCTGCCCGTTATTTTGCCACCTTGTAGGTCACGTTCGACCAGTCGGAGTAAAGCTTCTTTTCGCCGACGATCTTGTAGGCGCGTACCTTATAGTAGTAGCGTTTGCCTTTGACGAGGCCGGAAGTGTTCTTGAGGCTGGTGCCGGCGGTATCCTTGAGCAGAGTGTAGCCGGTCGTCTTGGACGTGGACTTCCAGACTTCGTAACCGTCCGCCGTGTAAGGGACGATTGCAGCGTCGGAAACGGCAGGATCATCCGCGGCAGAAACATCTGCAGCGGAAACATCAGTACCGTTCGGGTCGAGGTCCGTCATGCCGGTACTGTCCGTGCCGTCGGTCTGCGTGTGCAGGGCATCTGCCGGAATGACAGCGCTCCAGGACAGCTTCATAGCGCCTTTTACCGCGGTGGAGGCCGCCTTGACCGTCACCTGATCCAGTTCTTCCTGAACCGGCGCTTCAGCAGCCTTGCGGGCTTCGTAAGCAGCCAGGATCTCCTGATATTCCGCGTCGCCGGCAGCCATCTGTGCCGCCGCTTTGCTGAACAGCAGGGACCAGGTCGCCTCGTCGATGACGCCGGTGTTCGGCAGGTCGTTCATGACTTGGAACTTGATGACCGCTTCGGTCATCTGCGCAGTAAAGGAAGTTTCTTCCCCAGCGGCAGGCTGGGTGTAGCCGTAGCTGTAGTCCGAGCCGTAGGTGTAGCCGCTCGGGGTATAGTAGCCGAGTGCGGCAAGACGTTTCGCGGCAGCCTGTACGTAAGGCAGCTTCTTGGCGGAAGCGTCGCCCTCCGTCAGCGTGTATTTATAACTGTTCGGATCCAATGTGAAGCGGATCGCGTAGCCGACCGCCTGCGGCGTGAAGTGCCAGGTCGTTTTCTTGGAAAGCCGATTGCCGGTTCCGGTGCTGTAAACGCCGTCCAGTTTGTAGCCGATGTCCGGCGTGGAATACAGCGAGAAGCTGGTCTTCTTGTAACGCTTGTCGTAAGTGAAGTAGAACGTGCCGTTTTCCTCGGCGCGGAACGTGCGGTTCCTGCCGTTTACGTACATCGTCAGACTTTTCATCGGGTTGTTCTGTACGCGCACGTAGGAAAGCTTCGGGCTGTCGGACAGATCGACGGTCTCCAGCTGATTGTTGTAGAGGTAAACCTTCTGCAGGCTGCTGCTGCCGGACAGATCGACGGAAGTCAGCTTGTTCTTGTAAGCGGAGAAGCTCTCCATCTTTTGGAAGCCCGGCAGGTTCATCGCGCCGGTGAAGCCCTTGGCGTTCCAGGAGATCTTTGCCGTATTGCCGCGGCCGTTGGTCATGAAATGTCCCAGTGTGCCGTCACCCCAAGTCGAAAGATCGGAGCCGACATAGTCGCTGCTCATGATCTGCCCGTTGCTCTTGGCCTTGGTTTCGTTCCAGGTCTCCAGGAAGCTGTGCAGCGTTGTGATCTCATAGGTATCCTTGAGCCACTTCGGGAAGCGGTAATCCGGGAAAACTTTCATATAGGCGTGGCTGGTCGCGATCTGTTCTTCGCTCGGGTCGAAATACGTGTAGTTGGTCAGTCCGTTGCAAGTCCAGACGCCGGTACGGCTGTTGTATTTGTTGGTCGTGCCGATCGTCGGATCGACGAAGATCCACTTGCCGTTGACATAGGCCTCGCACCACCAGTGGTCGCGCTTATCGATATTGGCTTCCGTCAGCCAGTCGTAGGACGGGATCGAAAGGTGATGGCCGTAGACAAAACGCACCGGGATGCCCTGCGCTCTGGCCAGCGCCAGAAAAATCGCCGAATATCCCTGACAGGTGGTCGCGACTTTTCCCTGCTGACTGTTATAGGAAGACAGCCCCATCTCGAAATTGCGGATGTTGTCATACGGATGCGCGTATTGGTTGGATGCGGTCTGGAATGCGACGCTGTCGTAATAGAAGTTGCTCGCGGTGTATTCATAGATCTTGAGCAGCTTGTCATAATTGGAGTACACGCCGGCCGTGATGCGGTCGGAGACCTGCTTGATGTAGGAGATCTTGTCATAGGTCATGTCGTAATAGACAATGTTGGCGGAATCCTTTGTCTTCGGGTCTTTCAGCACGAAACGGATATCCTCGAGCGTGTTGTCCAGATAGTTTTCGATCGCGTAGTTCGCGGCGAGTTCGCGCGCTTCTTGGTTATTTTGGATGACATCCTTGTAGCGCAGGATGCGGATCTTGCCGTTGGTGACCTTGACTTCCATATTCTTGTACAGGACGCCGGCGGTGCCGTATTTCAGTGCGGCGGCGTCTTCGGCGGTCGCATAGCGGCGGATGTAAAGGTTATAATAACCGTTAGGAATGTCGTATTCGTCCAGATTCAGATAATACAGGAAGCTGTACTGCGTGGTGCCGTCCGCGGCGGCGGTCAGCTCCGGCTCGATCAGGATGTCGAGCTTCAGATTGCCCTTGTTTTCGCCGGTCCGGTACAGGGACAGGTTGAACAGGCTGGTCTGCAGCGGAGTTTTGTAGCTGATCTTCAGCTGCGTGTTGTCTTCCACGGTCCATGCGCGCAGAAGCTCTTTGTCGAAGTCCGTGCTCGAAGAAAACGACGTGACCTTTGCAGGCTCGTCGACTTCCGAGATCGCAGCTGCCGGAAGTGCAGGCACCGCGGTCGCCAGAAGCACGGCTGTCAAAACGGTTGAAACAAATCTCAAAGCCTTTTTTTTCATTCATGTTCCTCTCTTTTGTGTGTTTTCGTATGTCTTTGCCCGGGAACCCTTGATCCCGTCGAGGGCTGCCATCGCCGAGGCGTAGGCAAACTGCAGGTTGTATCCGCCGGTATCTCCGTCAATGTCAAGCACTTCCCCTGCGAAGAAAAGACCGGGATAGGTCCTGCATCCCATCGTGGACAGATCCACCGCCGCCAGAGAGATCCCCCCGGCTGTCGCCATCGCTTCGCGGTATCCTCCGGTACCGCTGACGGTACAAGGCCACGCGGCGAAAGCTCCGCTGAGAGCGCGGATCTCGCTGCCGGTCAGCGACGCGAGCGGTTTGTCCTTTAGGTCGATCAGTTCCAAGATTCTGCAAACAAATCGTTTCGGCAAATGATATTCTTCCCCGATGTACGCAGAAATCATCTTCCGGCATCCCGGAAAAATTTCTTTGATCTGAGAAATCATACTATCTACAGTATAGGGGAAAACAAAGTTGATTTCAAGTCTTGTACCGGCGAAAACATCGCGGGAGCGGTTCAGGATCACCGGCCCGGAGAGGTTCTTGTGCGTCAGAAGCAAGTCGCCGACTGCGGTCTGCGGTTTTGCGGCTTTCTTGTTCTTTTTGGCGAACATGTCCGAATTTTGTCCGTCGGCTGCAGCGCTTTGGAGCTTTGGAAAAATTTTCAGTCCGACACTGCGCAAGCTGATGCCCGCGAGGTCCGCGAACGGGTAGTTTTCGATGCAGACCGGAGTCAGGGCGGGGCGAGGCGGGACAATCGGGAGGCCGAGCCCCGCCGGGGGCGCGAGCGCGAGGACGTCTAAAAGCGTGCCGTCCGAGCCGGTCGTCGGGTAAGAAGCGCCGCCTGCGGCGATGACCAGATTGCGGCAGGCAAGGCGCGTGCCGTCTGCCAGCGTGAGGACAAAGCGCGCGCCAAGGTCCGGTGCGCAGGCGAACTGCGCTTTTTCGCCGGGCGCAGGATCGCCGTCGGCTTGTGCGCCGGGCGTGGCATCGTCTGTATCGGAAGCTGCCGCGGCCGATGCCTGGCTGCAGGATGGCTGCGCCGGACTGCCGACGCGGCTGCTGCCGCTTTCTTGCGGCAGGGCGCAGATAGCGGTGACCTTCGCCTGCGTACGGATGCTCACGCCGTTTCGCGCGCATGCATGGAGCAGGGCGCCGCGTACCTCGCGGGCGTCCATCGAGCGCGGGAAGATCTTGCCGTCCTCGCGTTCGATGAGGGAAACACCGAGCCCCTCCATGAAACGGCAGAGCGCGAGGTTGCTGTGCCGATACAGGCAGGTGCGGATTTTGTTCCCGTTCTTGCCGTAGCATAACAAAAACTCCTTAATGGAGCCGCAGTGGGTCAGATTGCACTGCCCGCTGCCGCTCATAAGAAGCTTGGTTCCCGTTTGTTTGGTTTTTTCTAAGATCAGAATGTCCCAGTCGGACGGCGCGGCGGCTCCGAAGAAGAGCCCTGCCGCGCCGCCGCCGATGACGATGGTTTCGTAAGCATGTTTAATTTCCATACCCTATACTATACCCCAAATCCGCGAGATAAGCAAGTGTGTGCTTGTCGGATTTTGAGATATCGAAGCCAAAGCTGTAGTGATTGCCCGCAGGCAGATTTGTCACGCTTGTGCGGCTTGCCGCCAGCGGCATCGGGCTGTCCCAGCTGCCTGGGTTTTGATTGAAGCTTTCCCTGTCCAAAGAGGTCTGCGTCGTGAAGCTGACATCGATATAGCCAAGGGTGTACCGATCTTCGCGCAGTCGATATGTGAGAAAATTCTGATAGAAATTCTGCTCGCGAATATCCTGATCCATCGCCTCGATCAAGCCATAGACCTTTTCCGCGTCCTTGTTTGAGAGCAGGAAGCTGTCGTAGTCACTGTCCTGATACGTGACTTCAGGTGCAGGGGCGTTATTTTTTTGCTCGATGGTCGGAGTCTGCGTCTGCATAGCATCGGCGTCATATTCCTCTCCGACAGTCGGATCCTCCGTATCGACAGTACCGTCATCGATATAGTATCGTTCCACGTTGGCGCTGATGGAGAGAATATCCAGTGCTTTGAGCTTATCTCCGATGGTGAGCGTGTCCTGATACACAGGCATGGCCTGCAGTTCGGTGATCAGCTCCGCGGCTTCATCAGTCAGAAAGCAGGTAAAAGAACGCTTGAAACTCTTGCCGTTTTGGAGTTGATAGTGGAAACGGCAGGTGACGTAGCTCATGGAATCCGCAATCAGGTTTCCGGCATTGTCCGTCGAGTTCTTGTAAATCTCCGGAATCTTCCCGTCCGGAAAGGCTTCCGGTTTCATGATGCCGCTTTGCCGCAAAGCGGAAAGCTGCATTTCATTTTTGGAAAGTTCAACGCAAAGCTTGTGCAGCTTGCGCACCTTTTCGATGGCCACAGGATCTGTGATCAGCTGATTTTCTGCGCGCAGCGCGGCAGGCAGCCCTAGATAGGCGTAATTGCCGTCCGGAGATAGATCCGCAGCGTAAACGCCTGTAATCTGGCTTTCCGCCGGAACCCGCTTATGGTAGCCGGTGAGGTCAAAGACTGTCACCGCGAGGAAGAGCAGGCAGATCAGCGCGGCGATGCCGAGCGAGATCAGGTTGCTCTTCGTGAAGACCTTGACCGATTTGGCGATGATGATTTTGACGACGAAGAAGGTCGCCAAAAGTCCGACCAAAAGACCGATGATGAGGGTCGGCAGTGTTTTCGCCGTCAGCTCATAGAAGAGCATGCCGCAGGCCGCGGCGCCGACGAAGGTGATCAGCCAGGTGATGACTTCCTCGATTGAGCGGAAGATCATCGAATCGCCGACCTTTTCCAGCTTGGCCTTTCCGTAAGCGACGCGGGCCAGAACCAGCGCGGCAAGTCCGACGCCAAGATAGATCAAGTAGAATTTCAGTGAAAGCATTTCGCCGAATGCCGCGAACACCTGCACAGCGGGATTCGCGCCGATCATCAGGTTTTCCGCGGTCTGGGACATGCCGCTGTAGCCGCGCAGGAACTCCTGACAATAGGCCTGGGCGATGAAGAGGATCATCGGGCAGGCGCCGAAGAATACACCGGATAGCAGCACCTGCATGATGCCGGTGCCGACCAGCGCGCCCGCCAGCGTATAAAGCCCGTAAAAGAAAGTCATCATCGCGCTCGTGCTGCCGAGCCAGATCGCGATGTTCGCCGCGGTGTAGATATTGATACTCTGCGCGGCCGGGTTGGCGGCGGAGAAGTTTTCATATGTGGTGACCGTATACACGTTGCATTCCGTCATAAAGCACAGATAGAGCAGCGCGGTCAGGATCAGCGGCAGCTCGCACATCAGCCAGCCGGAAAGAACCTGGCTGGTAAAGATTCTGGACTTGGAAAACGGCTGACTGTGCAGCGCGATGGCGCGATCCTGTCTGTGGTAAAAGTTCATCACGGTTACCGAGGCAATCAGCGGCACGAAGACCATCAGCAGGAGATAAACCGCGTTGTAGTTCGCGAAGCTGTTCGTGATGAAACCGCAGTAATCGTCGATGTTTTCGCGGTGGGTGATGATCGGGAAGATGCCGCTGAAAAAGTATGCCGCAAAGGACAGAAGCGGAATGTACCAGTATAATTTGAAGTTTTCCAAAAGCAGCGTCAGAGAACACGCGAAGACCGACACGCCGCGGCCGCCGTGACTGCAGCCTGCAGGACTGTTTGCCGTCTGCTTACCGCCTGCTGCCTGCGTGGTCGAAGGATTGACTGTCATTGGTTTGCTATTGTTCACGAGGCTCACCTCCTAATTTTTCGATGAAAATCTCCTCAAGCGAGGTTGGCAGGAGTTCCAGAAGGTCGCCCTCAAAGACGACTCTGCCGCCGGCCAGAATGCCGATATAGTTGCAGATGTCTTCCATCTCCTTGGCGTTGTGGGAGGAGACCAGGACGGTCATTTCGCGGTCAGCAACGTCGTCCATCAGATAGCGGCGCAGTTTGTGGCGCACGATCGGGTCGAGGCCGTCCACCGGCTCGTCGAGCAGCAGATACTCCGGCATGGCCGCCATCGCGAGGCAGAAAGCCGCCTGCTTTTTCATACCTTTGGAGAACTTGCCGATATTGGTCTTTGGGTTAAGACCGAAGTCCTGCATCATTTCCTGAAAGCGGGTTTCGTTCCAGTTCGGGTAGAGCTTGCGATAGTATTTGCTCATTTCGGTCAGACTGTAACCGCGGAAAAAGAACAGTTCGTCCGGGATAAACAGCACGCGCCGTTTCAGTTCCTCATTGTCGGTGATGTCCTGCTCGTCTATGGTAATGTTTCCGTTATCCTGTCTGAGGAAGCCGGACAGGTGCCTAAGCAGCGTTGTTTTGCCCGCGCCGTTGAGACCCATCAGCCCGTAGATGGAACCTTTAGGCACGGACAGGCTCAGGTCGTTCAAAACCGGATAGGTGTCAAAATATTTGGTCACATGTTCAATTTTAATCATGTTCCGGTCGCCTCCTTTCGATGATTTGCATGGTCAGATTTTTGGCTTTTTCGTAGCCGATCCCCAAAAACAGAAGATCGCGAAACGCATCGTCGAGATTTTGCTGCGCCTTTTGCAGCGACGCGAGATCCGCGTGAACCTGATCACGATCCGCGACAAAGGTGCCGACGCCGCTGGTGGTGTAGATATAGCCCTGCCGTTCGAGTTCGCGATAGGCCTTCTGCACCGTATTCGGATTGACGGTGATCGACTTGGACAACTCACGCACCGACGGCAGTTTTTCCCCTGTTGCCATCTGTCCGGTCATGATCTGTTCCTTGAGCTGATCCATGACCTGCTCGTAGATGGACTTGCAGCTTTTTAAGTCTAACTGTAACATCTATGCTGATTCCCCTTTCTGTCAAGATTTTTTGGCGGCCGCGCCGCGTCCTGCGCGAGGCGGTACGCGGCACACCGTCCTTTGTGTGTTAAGTGTATCATATGTCATGGTACACTGTCAACAGATTCTTTTGCGAAATCCTGAGGATATCCTCAAGATATCCTCAGGAAAACTTTGGAACGCGAACCTACCCGGCCGGCGCGCCGCTTTTTTCGCGGAAATTTACCGCTTGTTGCGTATTTTTTTCTCACCATTTCAAAAACGCAAGGAATCTTCCAGATGATGGTAAAATCCTTGCGTAATCCAAGAGGGATGATATCCTTACCTTAGCATCTCGTTTTCCAAATCAAGAAAATGAGGGGATAGAACACATCCAATGGGACGGAAACGCAGAATCGTCGATTCTATTAACTCCGAAACTGGAGAAAACAAGATGTCTAGAGATTTGCGTTGCAACATTAAATGAAGATGGAGTGTTGGAAAAAAATATTATTGGTACTTTTTTCATGGATATGGATTGTAAACAGAAAGTTGCAATGTTTAACTTATATATGGAACAGTATATTTATGAGAAAAGACTCATCGAAAGCAGACTGATATGGCTATCATCCAGTAAACATGCAGTGGGTATGGAAAATGTTGGGTTCAGATATACCTACGATGAAAATGGAGAACCGAAAGGATATTTTCTGGATATCCGCACCGGATATGGTGCGGATATTGAAGATCCGCTGCCGGAACCTGTCAAGGCTATGATGAATCAAAAAATCAAACATCCTTAAACAAAAGCTGCGCACCACCGCAATCGCAAAATATATCCTCCTTTGGCAAGCTGCATAGCGATAGACTATGAAAGCCTTTCCGAAGCGAGGATTTTTTTATTAGAAAACGTTGACATGCATAGAACTTCTATGTATAATGAGGAGAACAGAAAGCATAGAACTTCGAGGCATGCGGACCGGGAATCATGGATGACGGCGCAGGCCTTGCAAACACAGGAGGTGCTTATGAAAATCGATAAAGGACTGATGGGCGGCAGCTCGACGCTTTTGGTGCTGAGTCTGCTGTCGGAGAAGGACTACTACGGCTATGAGATGATCCGCACGCTGGAGGAGCGTTCGGACAAGACGTTTCTCTACAGTGAGGGTACGCTGTATCCGATCTTGCACAAGCTGGAGAGTAAAGGCTGGGTGCGTTCCTACAAGGAGCGGACCGAGTCCGGACGCGAACGCAAGTATTATGCGCTGACCGGGCTCGGTCAGGCGCAGCTGGCACAGGAGCGGGAGCAGTGGGAGACGTTTCAGGCGGCGGTGCAGCATGTGCTCGCAGGCATATAGGCAGAACGCGGCGGCAGGTGTGTATCCTGCACGGCTGCTTCTATCGCCGCGGCAAACCGCGGTACGCATGGCGGGCCGCGCGCCGTGGCGGGGAAGCATAGGGGGAAGATGATGACGAGGGAAACTTTTTTAGACGCTGTCCTGCGCGAGGTGCGTTTCAGCTGGGATCGGGATGAGATCCGCGCGGAGCTTACAGCACATCTGGAAGATGAGGGCGAGTATCTTGCGGAGCGCGATGGGCTGACGGAGTCAGAGGCGGAAGAGGAGGCTGTGCGGCGCATGGGCGACGCCAAGGCGCTCGGCAAGGAACTGAACCGAGCGCACAACCCGTGGATCGGCTGGCTGTGGATCGTGACGAGCGTACTGATGGTGGCAGCCTTGTTTGTATATGGCATCGGTGCGCTGGATGTCTATAAAGATCTGCACGCGGGGTATTACCGCGATGTCAGAACCGGTATTGAGCGGCAATACAGTGAGGGAAGCAATCGGATTTTGTTTCATGTTAAATGCAGCGAGACGGTGTCGTTTGTGGGTTTTCAGGTCAAATTTACTGATATTTACGGCATTGAGACAAATGGAAACAAAGAATGGAGTTTTTTGGAGATCGTGTACACCCAGTCCGGCAAAGACGGCGAGGCGTTCATGTTTTATACGCCGTTGGAAAGTTTCTTAAACGCGGAGGGAAAGCTGTACGGCAGCACGCAGAGGGAGATCCTGAACTATAGTATCTCCGCGCCGGGACGAAAGTTTTTACGGCAGGGCACCATACAGCTTCCCCTGGATCCTGACCAACCGCAGATCTATCTGCGGTTCGAACAGTTTGGGCAGTCTGCGGAGGGCGTGCTCGATTTTTCGGAAGGCGTCGAGCTGTTAAAGAAAGAGGGGTATTTCGATGAAATTAGGTAAAAAAATCCGGAATTGCAAGCTGCCGCCGCTGACACGCAAGCAGAAGATCCTGCGTAATCTGATCCTGATCTTGCTGGCGGTCTGTGTGCTGGCTATGCGGTCGCGGAGCGAGTATGTGCGTACTTCGGATGCGGCACTGGAGCGAGCGCTGCATGACCAGCTCGGCATACTGCAGCCTTATGAGATCATCGCGGACTACACGCTGCCGGAGGATATGGATATCTTTCACCGAGAGGTCTACATACGGACAAGCGTACAGGGCAAGCCGCAGATCGTGATCGTACGTATTCAGAAATATGAGGATGGGAGATTCAGCCCCTATTTTGATCCCCTGATGGTCAGTGAAGCAGAAATGAACGGCGATACACCGCTTGGCTTCCTTGGCCTTTGGGCGAAACAGCCGGAAGTGGGCCAAGGCGTCTATCATATGACCTGCCCGGAAAACTTCCCACAGCTCGGATCGTACGCGAGTATCAAGTTTGAGCCGGACTGCGGGAACGGCAGGGTGCGCGTGATGATCGACCGTTTGAGGACCGGATCGAAGCCGGATGACCATGAGGCGGTAGAAGCTTTGTACGGGATCGAACTCCCGGAAGGGGAAACAGCAGGTGATTACTTCGCGGATTTCGAGGCGGACCTTGTTTACACCGCAGACTTGTCTCGGGGAGCAAAGGCCGAAGGACGCGTTACGTGGGAGTACATCCGGCCGGAGTTCAAACCCGGCGGCTATACCGAGGAGGGATTAGTACTCTCCGATGCGGACGCCCTGCGGCTGGCCAAAATGCTGAACAACGCTTTGACAAAGGCCCGGACCGAGGAAAATCCGATCGCTGTCAAGTCGCTTGATACGGATAACCTTACCATTGAATGGGAATAGAAACGCCAAGGGCAGAGAGCAAGCGGGGAAACAACAAGAGGGAAAATAGGATGACCAAGGAAAATTTCTTAGACGCTGTCCTGCGCGAGGTGCGTTTCAGCTGGGATCGGGATGAGATCCGCGCGGAGCTTACAGCACATCTGGA
>CAKQQT010000016.1 GCA_934271235.1 uncultured Clostridia bacterium
GTTTCCAGCAAATCCGTTGGTGATGCAACGAAAGCAGATGTAACGCTCGATAAGAGCTTCATCGACTCCATCGTAAAAGACACCGGCGCAAAACTGACAATCAAGACACCGTTCGGGGATAAGACCTATACACAGGACGAACTGAAAGCGCTGATCGCAGGCGCAAGCGGCACGACCGTCACCCTGACGATTGAAAAGTCCGACGAACTTGACGAAGCCGCCAAACTGGAAAAAGCCAAAGAACTGACGGCATCCCTTGCCCTGACTGCGCGCTCCGCAAAGACCGCGAAGAAGAACGTCAAGGTAACCTTGAAGCTCGACAAAGCTTCCGCAGCCTCCGTCAAAGAGCTTCAGGACTTAGGCTACACCGTGAAGTATAAGTTCTACCGCTCGACGAAGAAAGCGTCCAAATATGCGACGAAGATCACCAAGACTTCCAAGACTTACATCAACACTTTCGGCGCGAAAGGCAGCAAGTATTACTATAAAGCCCGTGTCCTGATCTACGATCAAGACGGCAAGTTGGTAACATACAGCAAGCTGACGCAGTGCAAGTACGCGGCAAGAACCTGGACAAAAGCAAAATAACGTAGGCAGTTTTTATTCAAAAAAGTTTGACATTTCATGTGAAACGGTATAGAATGAAGGTACGAAAGAAAAAAGTTAGTTTCAACTGGTACAAATTGAAAAACCCGAAGCTGCAACTTCGGGTTTTTCGCTATGTAAAAACACAGCAGGCTCATTGTCATTTCCGATGTGTGTCAAGCCATTTGCAAAGATAGTAACCAACGACCTCTGCCGCAACAGCACATAGAAACGAAAAAAATAGTTTCACCTGGCACACCTCCTTTCTGCTGCCAGATTGGAGTGAATGACAACATAACTATTATACAATATTTTTTAATAAATGGCAATATAATACATATTCTTCTTATACTTACCTAAAATCGATAGGTCTGCGCATCTTGATGAACCGCTCTATTTTTTCCAAACATGGGATTATGAAAAAGGCTTGAAATTAAACGATTTTTCGTATAAACTGGTGATAAACACGAAGTGTTCAGAGAAGAAAGTACCGGAGAAACTGAAACCGCTGTTTGCGTATGTCAACGGTGCAGAGAATTTCGAAAGCTCAGACTTTGTAAAGAGGATCGACCAACGAGTGAAGAAATTCAACTCGGATGAATGGAGGAAGAAGTTTATGACATTCGAGTATTATGTGAAAGAGAAAGCAGAGCGTGCATATGAGGACGGTCGAGAGGAAGGTGCAGCACAGGAGAAGCGTGAGATCGCAAAAAGCATGAAAGCCAAGGGTTTGGAAACAGCGATGATCGCTGAGATCACCGGTCTGACGCCGGAGGAAATCGCAGAACTGTAAACGATAAAAGAAAACGCTAAAAAATGCAGGTTGAACGACGAGGAGAATGTCGGACGGCCTGCATTTTTTTGATCGTTTCCATGTGCAGAATTTCCGGATGCATAATGTACTGCTTTTGGGCGGGTTTTCGAAATTTTGTACGCGGCAGGGGCTAGACAAATGAAAGAATTTTACAAACAGAGAAAAAGTCTCCAGTCACTCCGGCGCTTCTTTTGTCGAACCATGTCGAACGTGCTCGATGTGTGCCGCCGCTGAAGTGTTTCAGAGATTTTGCATCTCGGTTTGGCTTATAGAAAATGTAAAGAATGTACTGAAATGCGCAGAAATCCCGTGAAGGCCTGTGCAGATTTTTCAAAAAGGGCGTAAAAGCAGTACATTATGCATACTTAGAAAATTCTGGAAGTGCGCAGCACCTTAGTGATAAAAGTGGTAAAGGAAAGTGCGCAGCACCTGGAGGATCACTGCGGGGAGCAAAAAAAGAAAGTGCTAAAAAAGTGCAAAGAAAGGATTGACAGATTGTATAAAGTATGCAATAATGCTCTTTGTCAACTGAATACTCCTGTGAAACCTCTGGAATTTTGCCAAGTGCAGGAAACCGGAGGCGGAGGAAACTCTGGAGAATCTCACAAAGCCATTGTGAGTGCCGAAGGTGCAAGGCGGCAGGATGCCGCTGAATCTCTCAGGCAAAAGGACAGAATCGAACAAAAACGCAGCGGTACGGTGACGCCGAAGCTGCTGCGCTGCAACGTTTTGCCACGATTTTTCTTCAGAGCTGCTGCACATTCTGCAAGCGGCTTTTTTGTTGCATATTTATACTTTTTGGAGGAGGATACAAATGGACAAGTTACTGGAAATTGTTCAAACTATCAATTATTACTTATCGGATTATATCCTTGTGATCATGCTGATCGGCACCGGCTTGTATTTCAGTGTAAAGACAAGATTTGTACAGGTGCGCTGTTTCAAAGAGGGCCTGCAGCAGGTCTTTGGAAATTTCAGTTTGCACGGCGGAGATCATAAAGGCGGCATGAGTTCCTTTCAGGCACTGACTACAGCGATCGCGGCACAGGTCGGAACCGGAAACATCGTCGGCGCCTGCGGTGCGATCCTGATCGGCGGGCCGGGCGCGATCTTCTGGATGTGGCTGATCGCCTTTTTCGGGATGGCGACCAATTATGCGGAAGCGGTACTCGCGCTGGAAACGCGGACGATCGAAAAAGACGGAACGATCCTCGGCGGACCGGTTTACTATATCAAACGCGCCTTTAAGGGCAAGCTCGGTACGTTCCTCGCAGGCTTCTTTGCGGTAGCGATCACCCTGGCGCTCGGATTCATGGGCAGTATGGTACAGTCCAATTCCATCGGGGAATCCTGCCAGAATGCATTTGGGATCCCGTCTTGGACGGTCGGCATTTTTGTTGCCCTGATCGCCGGTTTTATCTTTTTAGGCGGCGTGAACCGGATCGCGTCGGTCACCGAAAAGATCGTACCGGTCATGGCTGTCCTGTACATCCTCGGCGGACTGATCGTTCTGATCGCCCGGATCCAATATGTTCCGGAAACCATCGGCTTGATCTTTCAGTGTGCGTTCGTACCGAATGCCGTGATCGGCGGCGGGATCGGCGAAGCGCTCAAAAAAGCTATCGGACAAGGCGCGAAGCGCGGCTTGTTTTCCAATGAAGCCGGTATGGGTTCCACGCCGCATGCGCACGCAATGGCCTATGTTTCCTCACCGCATAAACAGGGAGTCGCGGCAATGATCGCGGTATTTATCGACACGTTCATTGTACTGACCATGACAGCTTTGGTCGTAATCTCAACTTTATATGCGGGAAATGGGATCTTGGCATCCGGCAGCGCGGAAGGCGTGGCAAAAACCAATATGGCGCAGATGGCGTTCAGCAGCATTTTCGGAGAAACCTTCGGCAATGGATTCGTGGCGGTCTGCTTACTGTTCTTTGCTTTTTCCACGATCCTCGGCTGGAATCTGTTCGGGCGCATCAATGTGATCTATCTTTTCGGCAAGAAAGCATCCGGCGCATATTCCGTGCTGGCGATCCTGTTTATTTTCCTGGGTTCCTGTCTTTCGAACGATCTGGTGTGGGAGCTGACCGATATGTTCAACCAGCTGATGGTCGTACCGAACGTACTCGCATTGATGGCGCTCTCCGGACTTGTGATCACAAGCATGCAGCGAGCCGAACAAGAAAAGAAGCAAAAATAATGCGCCTCCTTAAAAAATTTTCGGATCCGGTTAGAAATCCGATGCAAAATGGGGTATAATGTCCTTGCACAGCGATTGCGGAGCCAGCGGCGACAGCAGAGCTGATGCAAGACAGATGCCCAGAGATCTTAGCGAGTGGCGAGCCGAAGGCGAAGACAGAGCTTAGAACTTATGGTATAATAAGAACAGATCTTCATACGAAAGAGGGGATAAACATGGTAACAAAAGAACAGATCGATCGGATCAACGAACTTGCCAAGAAGAAAAAGACCGAGGGGCTGACCGCGGAGGAGCAGGCAGAACAAAAGGTCCTGTATCGGGCTTATATCGACGCGTTCAAGGCAAATCTGAAAGCGCAGCTGGAAAACATCGAGATCATCGATGATGACACGCAGGAAGTGGAAAAGATCGAAGAAGAGGTCGAAGCACTGGAAGAAACGCTGGACGAAAGCGAACGTCGGCTGAACTGACGCGGCGCGGCGTGTCTGATCCGGTCGAAAAGGGCCGAAAAGAAATCTACATAAAAATGAAATCGGGACGAGGAAGTGACAAATTTCTCGTCCTTTGTCGTATATAGTGTAAGATGCAAGTGTGTGAAAACAGCCGGACAGGCTGCAAAAGGGGGAAGTATGAAAAGACAGTTGTTCAAGAAGCTGCTGCTCGTCATCCTGCTCGTCGGCATGGCTGCGACGCTGGTATCCGGCGCGGGACGTTCAGATCTGATCGAAAACCTTGTCGGTCAGCGGATCGAGATCATGGATGCTTTTTTTAACGGGGATATGAACGCACGAGACGCTGCGGAAGCGCTCCGCAGAGTAGAGAGCGGAAGACTGTTGGAGGAAGATCTGCAGGCAATGAAAGATTATTTCCAGACAGATGTGGAAGAAATCTTGGATTATCGGATCACAGTCCCAAAGATCACGTATCAAGATGAGGATATCATCACCGCGCTCGTGCGGGTCGTGTGGACAACAAAAGGGATCCCGCTCGGCGAAGAAGACGACGGGGTATACACGGATGAGGCTTACTACAGCGTGATCCTTGAAAAAAGTGAAAATTCCTATAAAATCGTACAGTTTTTTTGATTCCGATGTTTCATTTTGTGCTTTTTTTGGTATAATAATTGCGTAAATTTTTTCGGGTGTGTTTTCCCGAAAAGCGCGAGATTGCATATGACACGGACAGCCCGGCTGCCGTGTTGGATCATAAACGGTATTATAATCAAAGGAGCAAAAGGTAATGAGAAACGTATACTTAGACTATTCGGCAACGACACCGGTCAAAGAGGAAGTCTTAAAAGAGATGCTGCCGTATTTTACGGAAAAATTCGGCAATCCATCCAGCTTATATGATACAGGTCTGGAATCCAAGGCAGCGGTCGCGCATGCCAGAGAACAGGTCGCGGCGCTGATCAACGCCGACCCGAGAGAAGTATTTTTTACCGCGGGCGGTACCGAATCCGATAACTGGGCTTTGTTCGGCGTCTGTGATAAATTAAAAGCAAAAGGAAATCACATCATCACGACAAAGATCGAGCACCACGCGATCCTGCATTCCTGCGCTTTCCTCGAAAAGCAAGGCTTTGATGTCACCTATGTCGGCATCGACAAGGACGGCAGAGTCGATCTGAAAGAACTGGAAGACGCGATCACCGACAAGACGATCCTGATCAGCGTGATGATGGTCAATAACGAGATCGGAACCGTACAGCCGATCAAGGAGATCGCGAAGATCGCCAAAGCACATAAGATCCTGTTCCATACCGACGCGGTACAGGCGCTGGGCAATGTTCCGATCGACGTCAAGGATATGGGCATGGACCTGATGTCCATGTCTTCCCACAAGATCTACGGACCGAAAGGCGAGGGCGCTTTATACATCCGCAAAGGCGTCAGACTTTCCAACTATCTGCACGGCGGCGCGCAGGAATCCAACCATAGAGCCGGTACCGAGAATCTGACCGGTATCGTCGGCTTCGGTAAGGCGGCAGAGCTTGCCAGAATCCATTTTGACGAACATGTTGCGCATTGCAGCGGTTTAAGAAACTACTTTGTCGACAGAGTGCTCAAGGAGATCCCGGATACGGAACTGAACGGCACGATGGACGGCAGACATCCGGGCAACGCCAATATTACCTTTAAGTTCATCGAGGGTGAATCCATCCTGCTTCTGTTGAATCAGTGCGGCATCAGTGTTTCCACCGGTTCCGCATGTTCCTCCACATCGCTGGAGCCGTCCCACGTTCTGGTCGCGCTCGGCGTGCCGGTTGAAATGATCCATGGAACGGTCAGATTCACGATCGGTGATTTCACGACCAAGGAAGATATTGACTATGTCGTTGAAAATCTGAAAAAAGTTGTTGAAAAATTAAGAGCACTGTCTCCGATTAATGCACAGAAAGGTTGGTAAAAACATGGCTTTATATAATGATACAGTAATGGAACATTTCTTAAATCCGAAGAACGTCGGCGAGATGGATAACGCGGACGGAACCGGCATCTACGGCAGCCCGGTCTGCGGCGATATGATGCAGATCCAGATCAAGGTCGATGAAAACGACGTCATCACCGACGCGAAGTTCAAGACTTTCGGCTGCGGTTCCGCGATCGCATCCTCCAGTATGGCGACTTCCATGATCATCGGCAAGAAAGTCGAAGATGCGCTGGAGATCACCAATAAGATGATCATCGATGAGCTCGGCGGCCTTCCTCCGGTAAAGATCCATTGTTCCGTACTTGCGGACAAGGCTATCAAGAATGCGATCTATGATTATGCCATGAAGCATGATAAGAAATACGCGGCATTAGAAGGATATGATCCGAACGCAGATGAGGACGATGAGGAACATGGAGCTGCAGAAGAATAAAGTATTATTGGGATTAAGCGGCGGGGTCGACAGTGCCACCGCTGCTTTATTATTAAAAGAAAAAGGTTATGACGTGACCGGCTTCTATTTTGATGTCATGGGCGGAAACGAAAAGGGCAGAGCCGAAGCGGAAGCGGTCGCCTCGCAGATCGGTATCCCGCTGATCTATGAGGACGTTTCGGCGGATTTTCGCGGGATCGTCATCGAAAACTTCGTGACCGAGTACCTGCGCGGCCGTACGCCGAATCCTTGCATCATCTGCAATCCGAATATCAAATTTCGCCGTCTGCTCCGGCACGCGGACGAGATCGGCGCATATTACATCGCGACCGGGCATTATTGTCGGATCCTGCATGATGAAGCAAACAGCGCCTATTATATCCGCCGTGCGGCAAACGATAAAAAAGATCAGTCCTATATGCTGTACCGTCTGGGACAGGACGTGCTCAGCCGCTTGATCTTTCCGCTCGGAGAGTTCCTTTCCAAAGAAGAAACAAGAGAGATCGCCCGAGACAGCCACTTGAGCAACGCGGAGAAAAAGGACAGTCAGGAGATCTGTTTTATCGATCCGGCCGATAATTACGTCAACTATATCATGACCGCCGGTCATACCTCCGCGCCCGGAAATTTTGTGGATCGGGACGGTAAGATATTAGGTCGGCACAGCGGCATCCTGCACTATACGATCGGACAGCGCAAAGGCCTTGGCATCGCGCTCGGCAAGCCGACGTTCGTAACCGAGATCCGCTGCGCGCAGAATGAGATCGTGCTCGGCGACAACGAGGATCTCTTTGCCTGTGAGGTTACGTCCGCAGACAATGTTTTCGCGGATGGAGATTCGTCTGCCTATGACGGAAAGAAGGTTTTGGCAAAAGTGCGCTATTCCGCGCCGCCGTCGGAAGCGGTCATCCGGATCGATGGGAACCGGATCAAAACCGTTTTTGAAAAACCGCAGCGCGCGATAACGCCGGGACAGTCGGTCGTCTTTTACGATGAAGAAAAATTGCTCGGCGGCGGTTTCATCGTGTGAAAGGATTGCCAGCATAAAAATCTCGTCTCCTCAAATAATAAGCTCGAGGGGAGAGTGATGAGAGATGAACAAAGCTGCAGGAGCAGTTGTGATGGCGGCTGTCGGGACCGCGGCCGTGATGGCGTATGCGTCGATGAAACCACATGCCAAGAACCAGATCAAAAAGGAGTTCCGCGATACGTTCCATCATATGGATGATGTCAAAGAGGAACTTTGCAATGTCCGCGATGATATGACGGATATGGCAAGAACGCTGAAGCGCCAAATGTAGAAAATCACAAAAGAATGAACAAAAGTCTATGGTTTTGCATAGACTTTTTGTTCGTTTTGTGGTACAATTTTAATTATTGTTTGGCAATTCTTTCATTTTATGATACAGCAATTCAGGAGGAACCTATAGATGGAAAGATTAGGATTAAATGAAATCAGAAGGAGATTTTTAGACTTCTATGCTTCAAAAGATCACTATGTCGGCAAATCCGCCAGCCTGATCCCGAGAAATGACAAATCGATACTGATCATAAACTCCGGCATGGCGCCGCTCAAAGCATATTTCGCGGGGACAGAGACCCCTCCGAAGAAGAGGATGTGTACCTGCCAGAAATGCATCCGTACCGGTGATATCGATAATGTCGGACATACCGCGCGCCACGGCACATTCTTTGAAATGCTTGGAAACTTCAGCTTCGGCGACTATTTCAAAAAGGAATCCCTGACCTGGGGCGTAGAGTTCCTGACGCAGCATCTCGGTTTCCCGCTGGACAGGCTGTGGGCGACCGTTTATCTGGACGACGAAGAAGCCATCGGCATCTGGAAATCACTGGGTATGAACCCGGATCATATCGTTCGTTTAGGCAAAGAAGACAACTTCTGGGAGATCGGCCTCGGACCGTGCGGACCGGACTCTGAGATCTTTTACGACCGCGGCGAAGAATTCGGCTGCGGCAAACCGGACTGCAGACCGGGCTGCGACTGCGACCGTTTCTTAGAGATCTGGAACCATGTATTTACCCAGTTCAGCAAAGAGGAAGACGGCTCCTATTCCAATCTGGCACATCCGAACATCGATACCGGCATGGGCCTGGAGAGAATGGCCTGCGTCATGCAGGGCACCGATTCCATCTTCGATGTCGATACCATTAAATATATCCTGGACGGCATTGTCGAAAAATCCGGCGTTGCTTATCATGACGGCGCAGAACCGACCGATGTATCCATTCGTATCATCACGGACCATCTCAGAGCGATGACCTTCATGATCGCGGACGGCATCATGCCATCCAACGAGGGCAGAGGCTATGTACTGCGCAGATTGCTCCGGAGAGCGGCTCGTCACGGCCGTATCCTCGGCATCAAGGGAAGTTTTCTGGTGGAATTGTCCAACCGTGTCATAGAAGTTTCCGGCGAAGCATATCCTGAATTAGTGGAAAAGAAAGACTATATCCAGAAGATCATCCAGGTTGAAGAAGACAACTTCGCGGCAACCATCGACAAGGGCGAGGAGATCATCGCCGGTTATATCGACGACCTGAAAAAAGAGGGCAGGACCGTGCTCGACGGCGCCAGCGCTTTCAAGCTTTATGACACTTACGGCTTCCCGCTGGAACTGACCGAAGAGATCTTAGCAGAAAACGGCTTTACCGCTGACGAAGACGGCTTCAAGACCCACATGCAGGCGCAGAAAGAGCTCGCTCGGAAAAACCGAAAATCGAATGAAGACGAGGGCTGGGACAAGAATGAACTGGAACTCAACGTTGAAAAAACCGTATTTACGGGTTATGATACTTTGCTGGATACCGGCAAGGTCGCGGCGATCATTGTCGACGGCAAGCTGACGGATTCCATCGGTGAAGGCCAAAAAGCGACTGTGATCGTAGACCGGACGCCGTTCTATGCTGAGGGCGGCGGACAAGTTTGCGATAAAGGTTTTATGTCAACAGTGACTGAAGCGGACGATGAAAAGATCTTTGACGCGGAAGTCACCAAAGTCGAAAAGAAAGACGGCGTCTTCTATCATAGCGTAACAGTCCTCGCAAACGAGATCCATGTCGGCGACGAAGTTCTGCTGGCAGTCGATCCGGAAAAGCGGAACTCCACAGCCAGAAACCATACCGCAACGCATCTGCTGCAGAAAGCGCTCCGCGAAGTGGTCGGAACGCATGTCGAACAGGCAGGTTCCATGGTCAACGAAAACGTTCTGCGCTTTGACTTTTCACACTTTGAGGCCGTAACACCGGAGCAGCTCGCGAAGGTGGAATCGATCGTCAATGAAGTGATCAATAACTTCCTGCCGGTCCACACTGCTGAAATGACAATGGAAGAAGCACAGAAAACCGGCGCGATGGCGCTCTTCGGCGAGAAATACGGTTCGACCGTCAGAGTAGTCAATGCCGGTGACTGGTCGATCGAGCTCTGCGGAGGTACCCATGTCAAGAATACCGGCGAGATCGGCGCGTTTAAGATCGTATCCGAAGGCGGAGTCGCTTCCGGCGTCAGAAGAATCGAAGCTGTAACCGGCACCGGCGTTCTGCAGGCTGCGAAACAGGCCGAAGATACGGTAGCGCAGGCTTGTGAAGCGCTGAAATGCAATAAGACAGTGCTTGCAGACAAGGCCAGATCCATGGCGGAAGAGCTGAAAGCCCTCAAAAAAGAGCTGGAAGAAATGAAAAAGGCTGCGATGGGCGGCGAAGTCGACGCGATGGTCGCAAACGCAAAAGAGATCAACGGCGTGAAACTGATCACCAAGGAATTTACGGATTATCAAGCTGCCGACCTGCGGAATCTCTCGGATGATATCAAAGCGGCAAATAAGAGCGTGATCATGGTTTTCGCTGCTGTGAACGGACCAAAAGTAACGTTACTGGTATCCATAACGGATGATCTTTTGGACAAAGGTTATCACGCAGGCAATATGATCAAACAGATCGCGGCGGCATGCGGCGGAGGCGGCGGCGGAAAAGCCGATATGGCACAGGCCGGTGCAAAAGACGCGTCGAAAATAAAAGATGCTTTTGAGGTTGCAGAATCTTTGATAAAATGTTAAAATAGAGCTGTTGAAAGGAAGATGTAGGAAAAGAAAGGGGAGTTTTGGAAATGGATAAAAACACGATCATGTTCGATGCGTTCAAGACGCAGAAAAGCAATAAACAGATTTTAGAAGAAGTTTATAGTGCGCTGAAAGAAAAAGATTATAATCCGATCGATCAGCTGGTAGGATATCTGATTTCCGGAGATCCTTCCTATATCACCAGTCATCGCAATGCGAGAACACTGATCAAAGGTGTTGATCGCGATGAGCTGATCGCGGAAATGCTCAAAGAATACATCGATGTTGAATGATTTTTGGAAGCGGACCATGTGTCCGCTTCTTTCATATGCTGTGATAGATTTTTAACATATAAATCCAAAAACAGCAAAAAGTATCACCGCGGATGCCTCCCGGATGATAGGGAAACGAAAAAAGAGGAGAGTAAAAAAACGATGAGAAAAATGGCACTGGACGTCGGTGATAAGACGGTCGGGATCGCAGTTTCAGACCCGCTGAACATCACCGCGCAGGGAATCATGACGCTGGAACGTGTCGGTATCCGCAAAGATACCGGCAAGATCCTGGATCTGGTAAAAGAATACGAATGCGATACCATCGTGATCGGCTTGAACAAGAATCTGGACGGTTCCGACAGTATCCAGACCGAAAAGGTTTATGAATTTCACACGATGCTGGAAAACAAAATGCGTTCTACCGGTATGAAAGGGATCGAGGTCGTCTGGCAGGATGAACGTTTTACAACCGTGATCGCTGAACGTGTTCTGATCGAAGCCGACGTGCGGCGCAAGGACAGAAAAAAAGTGATCGATAAGCAGGCGGCGGTTGTGATCTTACAGAGTTACTTAGACAGCCTGCGATAAAATCAAAAGAAAAGCAAAAAACGAAAAGGAGACAGAAGCGAAAATGAAAGAATTTTTAGCAAGAAAAGATATTGTGATCTCTGTAAAACGTTACGGGATCGATGCGCTTGGTGCTATGGCCCAAGGTCTGTTCTGCAGTTTGCTGATCGGAACGATCATCAACACCTTAGGGTCACAACTGAACATCGGCGTTCTGACGATGACCGTCGCGACCATCAATGACATTCCGTATACCGTCGGCGGCCTGGCCTCGGCGATGAGCGGACCGGCGATGGCCGTTGCCATCGGCTATGCGCTGCATTGCCCTCCGTTGGTGCTGTTTTCTCTGATCACGGTCGGCTTTGCGTCGAATGCGCTCGGCGGAGCCGGCGGCCCGCTGGCCGTTCTCTTTGTTGCGATCTTTGCGGCAGAGATTGGAAAAGCGGTTTCCAAAGAAACGAAGATTGATATCCTCGTAACGCCGCTGGTCACCATCGGCGTCGGCGTTGCGCTTTCGGCATGGTGGGCGCCTGCACTCGGTGCTGCAGCTATGAAAGTGGGAAGTCTGATCATGTGGGCGACCGATCTGCAGCCGTTCTTGATGGGAATCCTGGTCTCAGTGCTGGTCGGCGTCGCACTGACCTTACCGATCTCCTCCGCAGCCATATGTGCCGCTCTGCAGCTTACCGGCCTTGCCGGCGGTGCGGCTGTCGCAGGCTGCTGTGCGCAGATGGTAGGTTTTGCGGTGATGTCTTTCCGTGAAAATCGCTGGGGCGGCTTGATCTCACAAGGGCTCGGTACCTCTATGCTGCAGATGGGCAATATTGTGAAAAATCCTCGCATCTGGATTGCGCCGACCTTGACTTCGGCGATCACCGGCCCGATCGCGACCTGTATTTTCCGTATGCAGATGAATGGACCGGCTATTTCTTCCGGCATGGGAACCTGCGGTATGGTAGGCCCGATCGGCGTTTACACCGGATGGGTGAACGATATCGCTGTCGGTTTCAAGACCGGGATCACTTCCATGGACTGGATCGGACTGGCCTTGATCGCCATCATTCTTCCGGCAGTGATCTGTCCGCTGATCAACCTGTGCCTGCGCAAGATCGGCTGGGTCAAAGACGGCGATCTGAAACTGGCCGAGTAGGAGAGGGGAAACAAGACAAAAGGTTATATTCGATAGAACGAAGCAAAGCACAAATAAAGCAAGGAATACATAAAAAACGCGGGGCATCTGCATCATGCAAAACCTCGCGTTTTTATGTAAGAAATCTCGAATTTGATCCTATATGTAATAGTCCTCCTTGGACTGTTTCTTTACCGTCAGGAATGCCGCGATATCCACGATCACCACGAAAACAAGGAATACGTAGATCAATCGATCGTCTGACATCATCAAGCAGAAATCATAAAAACCGTGGAGCACCACAGGGACAAGAAGCGCAAGGCGTTTGGAATGTCTCGCTTTGCCGCGGTATCCGTAGGCTTCGAAGAATTTTGCGCGCGAGTAGAAGAGACCCATGAACACCGCAAAGGTGCAGTGTCCCGGAATAGCCAGAAGCCCTCGGGAGATCACCACGCCAAAGCCGTAATTCAGAACATAGAGGATATTCTCTAAACCGGCGAAACCCAATCCGACAAAAACAGCATATACGATGCCGTCAAAGGTATAATTAAAATCCGAACTGCGCCAAGTTTTGCGTTTCAAGAAGAAATACTTTGAACCTTCTTCGGCGATGGCAACAATGCCGAAGCACATGATGATGTAATAGGTTGTTTGATCCTGCACATTGACAGCGTCTAGGATGCCGGTAAAAACATCTTCTAAAATGCTGGCCGGTATGCAAGATAACATCCCACAGCCAAACAGTGCCAGCAACAGACCAAAAGGTTCTTTCTCAATTTTATCCTGTTTATAAACATAGATCATCAGAATGATTGCGGGAAGCAATGCTGCAGCTAAAATAATTTCCATAAATACGAAAACTCCTTCATTGATTTAATTCTATATATTATCATTATAAACGAAAATGCTGCTGAAAGAAAGTACAATCTTCAAAAAACGACCATGCCGGTTACCATAGAGGAAAATGCAGGGCGGTTCTTTACATGCACGAAACTACTCCTTAAATCATAATTTTGGGAATAGTTATAAACGATGAACAGTCCATGCACCATAAACGCCATTTCAACTGCATATTTTGATAAGCTAGCTGCAGGATCCATTTTTATATTGATATGGTATATTCGTCTTGCGCATGCGCTGTACCGGCTGCGGCTGTTTGTCGGCAGTCTTTTGCGCATGTACCTGTTGAGATCAGTCCGCAGTTACCGGTTCACAAAAGTGCGTAAAAAATTGAGGCTCTATTTTGCGTTTTAAGCGATTTTTTTTGCAAATGGCATATAACGATACCTATCCCCCAAACGTTGAAAAAGCGGAAAATCTTTGCAAATGCAAGGTTAACCGCTTTTTCACATCATTAGTTATAAATTGGGACCTGGATTGTCATGCCGGCATATAATTGATCCGCACGGATGTCGTTCAGCTTACATAGACTGTAGACTGCTTCGCGTGTGTCCATATTTGCCGGCATATATGTCTGCGCAATCGACCACAAAGTATCTCCGTACGAAACTTCGATATCTGCGTAATTTTGAATGGTCAAACTGTCAGCTGTATTGAAACCTAACGCAAAGTTGAATGCCGTGGTGATCACAATGATCGTTAATACTACAAATACGGTAAATCTGAATCTGTTCGCAATTCGATAAGTCTTTTTCATTAGGTTCCCACCCCTTTCGAAACATTTGTTCTTTCCTATAATATAGCAGAATAAATGTTCGATGTCAAGCTCTTTTGCGAACAAATGTTTAAAAAATGCGAACAAATTTTTTTATTCAAAATTATTGAATGGTCAAAAGCTCTTTTATCAGTTCCACGCACTGGTTCATCTGCCGGATGTTGGCAAATTCGGTCACGCCGTGGTGGTTAAAGGTTCCGGTCCCGAGATTCGGGCACGGCAATCCCCTGCCGGACAGCGTCGCGCCGTCCGTTCCTCCGCGGATCAGGTTCGAGACCGGATCGACGCCCTGTTTACGGATCGCAGCTTTGGCCTTTTCAATAAAATGCATATGCGGGAGTACAAATTCTTTCATATTATGATAGCTGTCTGAAAGCGCGACTTCTATGACATCTGCGCCGTATTTGCGGTTCAGATACGACGCGATCTCCAGCAGCGTCGTCTTCATCTTTTGGAACTTTTCTCCGTCGGCTTCCCGGATCAGATAAGTAAGCTCACAGCAGGAACAGGTGCCTTGCATCGTTTCCAGATGGAAAAAGCCCTCATATCCCTCCGTATGTTCCGGTCGCTGCCAGGCCGGAAGCATGGTTTGAAACTCGATCGCGAGCAGATTCGCATTGCGCATCGTTCCCTTGGCGTCGCCCGGATGGGTATCAACGCCGTGCACGGTGATATGGGCTGCGGCCGCGTTGAAGTTTTCGTATTCGATCTCGCCGAAAGCCGCGCCGTCCACAGTAAAAGCAAAATCCGCCGGGATCTTTTCCAGATCGATGCCGTTGACACTGGCGCCGGTTTCCTCGTCCGGTGTAAAGGCGAAGAGGATCTTGCCGTGTTTTACCTGCGGGTGCGAAGTGAAATATTCCAGTGCCGTCATGATCTCGGCAACGCCTGCTTTGTCATCTCCGCCCAGAAGCGTAAGACCGTTTGTCACGATGATATCATCGCCGGTCGATGCTTTTAAGTGCGCGTCTTTCGCCGGATCCATCCAAACACCGGATTCCAGCCGAAAAGCCTCACCGCTGTAATTCGTGATCACCTGCGGCGTTGTCTGCGGCCCCGGGTAGGACTCCGCAGTATCCATATGCGCAAGGAAAGCAAGCGTCGGTACCGCTGCTTCTTCGACATTTGCCGGAATACTGCCGTAAATATATCCGTTTTCGGAAAGCACCGCGTCGCAGATCCCCAAAGAACGCAGTTCTTCCATCAGGACTCGTGCGAAAACAAGCTGTCCCTCCGTAGACGGTATCACATTGCTCTCCTTTGATTGGGTGTCATAGACGACATAGTTCAAAAATCTTTCTGCAACATTCATATGCTTGGCTCCTTTCTCCTTTCTCCTTTTCCCTATAACGCGCGAGACGCATCTACAAGCCTATTATAAAGAAAACAGCGACAGCTTGTCAATGAAAAGAAGCTCCGTTGCCGGGGCTTCTGATATCGCTCGATCCTCAAATTTTCTAAAAAAGACTGACAAACAACAGATTCGAGATCAGCAGAAGGACGATCGGCAGTACGACGCCGACGGCAAGATTGGCGACCGCGAGGATGACCGCTGCCTTCACCTGCTTATCATAAAGATCTACGAGCCCTAAAATAAATCCGAGGATCAAACTGAGCAGACCGACCTGCGGCAAACCCATGACCACCAGCGGATAAAGCTGCATCAAAAGACTTGCGTGCGGCAGCAGCGCCAGACCGAACAAAGGTACCAGCAAAGTCAAAACAGCCGTCCAGGCACCGATCTTATTAAAGATCGTCAGCGAACGGTAACAGCGAAGCAGCTGCGCCGGACGGAAAGAAAATCTTTCCGCCGGGCGATCCGCGTGTTTACGCGGTTTGGCGTCGGTCTGCCCGGTATAGCAACGAGGACCGCTTGCCTGTGGGGTTTCCTGCACGCCCCGGCCTGCTGCGGTATCTGCCGTCTGCGTCTGTTCTTGTTCTTGTTCTTGTTCTTGATCCTGCGTGATGCATAAAAGATAATCGGTCGTCACGCCGAGCGCTTTGGCCAGCGGCATGACAAGCGTGATCTCCGGATAGCCCTCCCCGGTTTCCCAGCGAGAGATTGTTTTGTTGCTGACATTGATCATTTCCGCAAGCTGCGACTGGGTCAGTCCTTTTTCTTTTCGAAGTTTTGCGATCTTTTCGGCAAGGTTGTTATCATTTATCAAAGTAATTCTCCTCTCCTGTCCCTTTTGTGATTCCAGCATAGCAGAATGTCAACGAAAAGCCTAGCTATGACCTAGAGAATGATTCTATGAATCATAGACCTGCGGAAAATGTCCTATTTTACGATCTTCTTGTGCATTTTGTCGAGCCAGGCATTGATCTTTTTCCGATAAAACAGACACAATCCGCAGGCGATTACCGCAAGAACCGCCAGGATGATGACCCCGGTGTAATTTCCGTTTTCCACCATCGTTCCCATCAGCAAACAGCCGATCATACCAGGCAGTCTGCCCACTGCCGACAGCAGCAGGAACGGCTTAAAGCGCATTTCGGAGGCTCCGGCCGCGTAACTGATCATGTCCTTTGGCAGTCCCGGGATCAGATAGAGAAAAAAGACGATCGTATAGGCTTGCCGCGAATTCAGTCGTTCGATATAGTAACTCATCTTTTCTTCCCCAAAGAAAAGATGCAGGAAGTCCCGTCCCAGAAGCTTTGCCAGCAGGAACGAAACGCCGGTCCCGATGACAGCTCCGGTCATCGCGTATAAAAGCGCCGGCCAGAATCCGAACAGATAGCCAGCGGCCATTTGGAACACCTGTCCCGGAATGACGCTGATGACGGTCTGCACGATTTGAAACCCGATGTAGATCAAAATAGACTGACTTTTGTACTGATTCAGAAACGCAACGATCGATTCAATGTCCTTAAAGCCTCGGAGCCAGTCCATCTTAAAAAAGTACAGATATAACGGTACGCCGATCACGAGCAGCACCAGCACAGCAATTTTTACGGTGGAAAGGATCAATTTGCGGGCGTTCTGTTCTTTTTCGTTTTTTAAGTTCTGCGCTCCGGCGTTCAGACTTTGCTTCGCGTGCTCTGCCTTACTGTCCAGTTCTTGTCTGGCATGCTCCGCCTTGCGGTCGAATTCCTGTTTTTTTGCTTGTAATTCCTTGAACTTCCGTCCTTTTTCGTTCTCATCCATTGTTTTGTCCCCTATATATCTTTGGATCGATTCCCCTGTGATCCGTTTGTTTTTATCCTTGTATTTCTTTATTCTATGGTCAGTAAGCCATCCTTGAGCAAGGTGTCCGCTGCCTTGATTACCCCAAATTTGGCGTGCTCATAGGTCAGCCCGCCCTGGAAGTAAGCAATATACGGCTCGCGCATCGGGGCATCAGCCGAAAGTTCAATTGTAGAACCTTGCACGAACGCGCCGGCCGCCATGATCACCTGATCTTCATAGCCCGGCATATCGCCCGGTACCGGTGAAACAAAGCTATCGATCGGTGCCGCTGCCTGGATCCCCTTACAGAACGAGATCAGCTTTGTCGGATCACCGCATTTTACGGACTGTACAATGTCCGAACGCAAATCTTCCGCTTTTGGTGAAACTTCAAAACCAAGTAATTCAAAAGTTTTCCCGCAGAGGATCGCCCCTTTGACGGCACCGTTGGTTACCTTCGGTGCGATAAACAGTCCCTGCAGCATGGTTCTGGTCTGTCCGTAAGTCAGTCCACATTCTCCGCCGATGCCCGGACAGGTCATACGATATTGAATTTGATCGATCAAATCTTGTCTGCCGGCAATATAGGCACCGCTGAGCGCCAGACCGCCGCCCGGATTCTTGATCAGCGAGGAGGCCATCACATCCGCACCGACATCGGTCGGCTCCTTGGTATCTAAAAACTCCCCATAGGAGTTGTCCACCATTTTGATGATCTGCGGATCGACCTCCCGGATAGCTGTCATCAGTTTTTCGATTTCGTCAATAGAGATCGCTTTGCGCCAGGAATACCCTGTCGCACGCTGCGCGGTGATCATGCGGGTCTTATCCGTGATTGCCGCTTTCACGCCCTCGATATCAATGGAACCGTCCGGCAGCAAATCGACTTGTTTGAACGTTACGCCATAGTCCTTGAGGGAACCGTTTCCCTTCTCATAATTCGTGATGCCAATGACCGTCTGCAGGGTATCATATGGATCTCCGGTCGCGTAGATCAATTCATCCCCCGGTCTTAAAACGCCAAGCAGTGTGGTTGCCAGTGCATGGGTACCGTTGACAAAAGTCGTCCGGACCAGTGCTGCCTCTGCATGAAACACGTCGGCAAAAACCTGCTCGATGGCAGCCCGGCCCGCATCATCGTAGCCGTAACCGGTTGTCCAGCCAAAGTGCATATCCCGGATCCGATTCTTTTGGAATGCCGCCAGCACCTTATACTGATTATATGCCATGATGTCATCCAGCTCCGCGAAGCGACCGGCAACCTGCCGCTCCGCTTCCGCGACCACATCCAGCACCTTGGCATCTATGTGAAATTCGTTCTGCAATAACTCCCTTGTTTTTGATTGATTCATTGTTAACTCCTATTTTTCATTCATTATTATAAAAACGCAGAGCGTAAGGAATAAGCCCGTATGCGAACTTTTCGAGAAATAAGGACAGTTTCTCGCGCAAGCAAGGCTGGAAAATGGTGCTTGGAAAAGTTCTGACAGCAGAGCTGGACAGAATTTTCCGCCCATTTTCGCCGCCGCGAGCAGATGAAACTGTTAATTTTGAGAAGTGAGCCGAGGGCTTATTCCTTACGCTCCTCTTCCCACTCCATATCCTTCACCAGATCTCTTTTCACGTTGATCTTCTGCCTTGCGTAAAGCTGGGTGGTCGTGACCTGCTCGTGATCTAAGAGCGCGGCAACATCAAAGATGGAATTGCCGCGTCCGATCAGGCTGGTTGCTGCGGTTGCCCGCAGTTTGTGCGGACTGTAGCCGGCGCGTTTGGTCGTGTGCAGCGCGATGGCGGTATATTTTTTGACCAGTTCCCGAATCTGTCGTTCTGTCATCCGTCTGCCCTGCAAAGACAGAAACAGCGCGTCGCTGTCTTCATCGCGGGAAATGTGGATCAGACTGCGTTCGTTGTCGATGTAGTCGTGCAGGACCGCAGTCGCCGACTTGTTCAGCGGCATCAGAGATTCCTTGCCGCGTTTGCGGTAAATGATGAACTCTCCGCGGTTAAAATTGAACGAGGATAAATTCAGCTGCTGCAGCTCTGAGAGTCGCAGCCCATAGGTCAGGAACAGGATCAGGATCGCTTTGTCCCGCTTTTTGGTCTTTTCCCAGTAAGCATGCTCGCGTTCCGTCAGCCCGGTTCCCGCGGAAACCGCATCCAGCATGATCATCACCTCGTCATCCTGCAGGGCCTTGATCTCCCGCTCACCGGGACGCGGTACGCGGATCGGGTCGAACCCGTCGGTAATGTTTTTGCTCAGCAGTTCGTCATGATACAGATACTTGAACATCACAGATACCGAAGATTTTTTGCGTGCCAGAGACTTGTTGGAATTTTCATAAACATATACAGTATCTCCGGTATCGACTTTATATCTGCGGCAGTAATCCAGGAACATATTGACGTCAACCGCCTGCACTTCTTCCAGTTCCGAAAGCTTAATCTTGTCCGGACTTTCGGCCTGCGTCAGATCCGTTTCGGCGATCAGATACTTAAAAAAGAACGTGATATCGTGCAGATAGGCCAGCCTGGTCGCGGGCAGCACATTCCCTTTCAGATACACGAAAAAGCCGCGCAGGAACCGCGGCAGTCCGTCCTCCAGTTCTTCACACTCCAAAAAAATGTCGTTTTCCTTTTTGATCACATTATCGGGTCGGTCACTTTTGTTTTGGATCCGTATTTCTCTTTCAGCCATAATAAAATACTCCGTATTGCGTCATCGTCATTTGGGTAGTGGTCAAGGTCAAACCAAGTCATATCCTCATAGCGTCGGAACCAGGTCAGCTGCCGCTTGGCGAGATGCCGACTGTTCTTTTTGATCAGATCGATGGCCTCGTCTTTCGTATAAAGCCCGTCAAAATAGCCGATGATCTCCTTATAACCGATGCCTTTCATCGAGATGTCCTCTTCGGCCAGTCCCATTTCCAGCAGGTTTTCGACCTCCTTAAAAAGGCCCTCACGGACCATGCTGTCTACCCTCTGATTGATTCTATCATATAAAATATCACGATTTCGTGTCAATCCGATCAAGATCGCGTCATAATCCTTACATTTTTGCTGACAATGCTTGAAATCCGTGATCGGATTGCCGCTTTTCGCGCCCTCCAGCGTGCGGATCAGCTTCTTCGTATTATTCGGGTGAATGCGTTCTGCGGTTTGAGGGTCGATGGCAGCCAGCTTCTTGTGCAGGTACGCACTGCCGAACAGCTCCGCCTCCTCTTCCAGGCGTTTGCGGAGTTCCTGATCCTGCGGGGCGTTGCTGAAATCCATTTCGTAAAGCAGCGCATTGAGGTAAAGCCCTGTACCTCCGCTGATGACAGGTATTTTCCCGCTTTGGAAAATCTCTTCGATGGCCTGTTTGGCCAATTCCCGGTATTTCGCGACCGAGAAAGGCTCTCTTGGGTCAATTTGATCGACCAGATAGTGCTTGACTTCTCGCTGTTCTTCGGCGGTTGGTTTGGCGCTGCCGATATCCATATATTGATAAAGCTGCATGGAATCGCAGGAAACGATCTCGCCGCCGACTGCTTTTGCGATGGCGATCGCATATTTCGTTTTGCCGACCGCTGTCGGTCCCGCGACCACAATGATCTGTCGCATAAAAATTCCTTTCTATCGTAGCTTATCTTTCGGTATTATACCCGTTTGAACATTTTTTCGATCTCGTATTCCGTCAGTTTGATGAAAGTCGGTCTGCCGTGCGGGCAACTGAACGGATTCCGGCATTTTGCAAGTGCGGTCATCAGCCCGGTGATCTCCTCCGGTTTGAGAATGTCGTGCGCTTTGACGGCCGCTTTGCAGGACATCATGATGAGCTTGTCGATCACCACGCGATTGGAAAGATCGGTGGAATTTTTGATGTTATCGATGAAATGGTGGATAAAGTCCTCCGCTTCCGTCAGTTCCATGAACATCGGAATCTCCGAAACGCGATAAGTTTCTTCACCGAAGGCTTCCATGGTGAAGCCCATCCTGGTCAGTGCGTCAAGCCAGTCAAAACGGTCCGCATGTGCCGCCAGAGAAACATTGATCAATAGCGGCAGCATCAGCATTTGCTTGGATTTCTCACTGCGTTCGTATTCACCGACCAGCTTTTCATAAAAGATCCGTTCGTGTGCCGCGTGCTGGTCGATCAGATAAAAGTTCTTCTCGTCGACCGCGGTGATATAGGTATGGAAGATCACGCCGGTCGTGCGCAAAGCATCAAAATCAAACGGCTGCATAGTCGGTGGTTCTACGGATAGATGCGGCGAGCGATCCGCGTGCAGATCCGCTTGCGGCAGCGTTTGCGTGCGATTCCTGTTTGTCACGGAATCGGACTCGCTGGGCGCAGGTTTTGCCACAGATGGGACAGCCAAATCTTGTTTTGACTGTTCCGTATACACGCGATCTGCCGGATTTTTTATATTTGACAATATCTGTTTTATGTCAACTTGCTCTTCGTTTTGCTTGACGGTTTCGGTATCTTGTTTATATTTGAAGATATTTTTGTCTTGTGCAAACGCTGTCCCTTGCGGCGCAGGCTCTGTATTTTCACGTAAGGCGCTGAATACGCGCTCATATACCTTGGCGCCGGATAATGTCTTTTCTTCTTTCCCATTGAAGAGGTTTCCGGCATCCACGACTGCGTTTTCGGTTGCCAGTGCGGTGATAATTCCCCGGGAAATAAAATCGGCGATTTCATTTTCATGGTCGAAGCGGACTTCCCGCTTGTTCGGATGGATATTCACATCCAGTGCCGCCGGATCGGTTGTCAGAAACAGGTAGACGACCGGATAGCGGCCCTCGAACAGCCTTTCTTTGTAACCCAGCGAAACACCTTTTTCCATGACTTTGCTGTTTACCACACGGCCGTTGACAAAGAAGATCTGACTACCGCGGGTGGTTTTGGAAAATGCCGGTGTGGAAATATAGCCTTCCAGTGCCATATTGCCCTCTTGATAAGTCAGCGGCACCATATTTTTGGCATCGACATCCTTATAAATCCGAATGATACTGTTCAGGCGATTTCCATCCCCTGTCGTGGAAAAAAGAATTTTTCCGTTATTGATCAGTCTGAATTTTACCTGTTTATAGGCCAGTGCCATCTGCGAAAGGAAATCAATGATCATGCCGCTTTCGGCACCGTCGCTTTTCATAAATTTCAGGCGGGCCGGTGTGTTATAGAACAGGTCTGTGATGACCATGGTCGTGCCGTCCGGGCAGCCGGTGGATTCTTTGGTCAGGATCTCGCCGCCGTGAAGGACCAGTCTTGTCCCAAGTTTTTCATCTGCGCATTTGGTGATCAGTTCACATCTGGTGACTGCACAGATCGAAGCCAGCGCCTCGCCGCGAAAGCCGAGGGTTTCGATGGCATTCAAATCGTCTGCGGTCTCGATTTTACTGGTCGCATGCCGCAGGAATGCGGTCTCTGCCTGGTCGGCAGGAATGCCGCAGCCATCGTCTGTCACCCGGATATAGGACTTACCGCCATGCTTGATCTCCACAACCACAGAGGAAGCACCGGCATCCAAAGCGTTTTCCACCAATTCTTTTACGATGGAAACCGGCCGCTCGATGACTTCACCGGCCGCGATTTTATCTGCAATGGATTTATCTAAAATTCGAATCATGCGGTTACTCCTTTTTCCTTTACTGCATACAAATTCAGTATATCATTTTTTGAGACTTCTGTCGATATGACAGCACAAAAAAACGACAAAGGCTGGTCATGACGATCGCCCTTGCCGTTTTCGATTTTGATTGTCATTTTGGAAGAAAGGTAACCTGCTACATGGATTCGGTATGATAGGTTTCGCCGATCAGTGTTTTCCACTCCATGGTTTCATCCGTAAGCAGCATGTAGCTGTGCGGGCTTCCCTCCTTGGGAATGGAGACGGAACCCGGATTGACGTACAAATTGTTTTCGCCGAAGCTTTCCCATGCCGGTATATGGGTATGACCATGCAGTAACAGATCGCCGGGCTGCAGCATTGGCAGATGCTGCAGGTGAAATACGTGTCCGTGCGTTGCATAAATCAAACGATTTCCGGCTTCCAGGATGGCATAGTCGGCCAAAATCGGAAATTCCAGTACCATCTGATCAACTTCCGTATCGCAGTTTCCTCGGACGCAGAAAATCTTTTGTTTTCTTTCGTTGAGCATGTGCAAGACCTCTTTGGGTGCATAGTCTTTGGGTAAATCATTACGTGGCCCGTGATATAAAAGATCACCGAGCAAAAGCAGTCTGTCTGCACCTTCTCGTTTATAGGCTTCCATCAGCTGGCTGCAGTAGTATGCAGAGCCATGGATATCGGAAGCGATCATGATGTTCATTGGTTCCTATTCTCCCTGTTCCTTTGTTTTGTATTCTGTCGTTACGCTGTCGCTACAGTGTAACCAGCTCATATTCACGGCTGCCGACGCCAAGCGCTGCAGCTGCTTCAATGGTGTGGATGCCGTGACGGCTCTCGATTCTTTCGATCAGGTGATCTCTGCCGTGATCATCGGATTGATATACCAGATCAATGCAGGCCTGGTCCACGGCTACCGGGTCCAAACTTGCTAAAATTCCGATGTCCTGCATACAAGGATCTTCAGCTACCGCACAGCAGTCGCAGTCTACAGATAAGTTGCACATCACGTTGATATAGGCAATTTTGTTTTCAAAATGTTTGGAAACTGCCCATGCTGCGTCTGCCATGGCTTCTAAGAATTTATCCTGATCGGTGCTCCACATTTCATCCGGCTTGCCTGCGCCGTGGATATAAGCCTTACCGAAAGACGATGCACAGCCGATCGACAGCTGTTTCAGTGCACCACCGTAACCACCCATCGGATGGCCTTTGAAGTGGGATAATACCAGCATGGAATCATAACTTTCGATATCTTTGCCGACATAATCCTTCTGAATCTGTTTTCCGCATGGAATGTCGAGAACCGTGTCCGGTGCTTCTGCGTCCAAAATATCCACCGCAAAATATTTGCTCCAGCCGTGCTTTTGCATCAGTGCTTCGTGTTTTTCAGTGGTATCGCGTTCGCCCGGATAAGCTGTATTACATTCTACCACGGTACCCTGTACATGGTCAATCATCGGTTTGACAAATTCCGGCTTCATATAGTTCTGATTGCCTTCCTCTCCGGAATGCAGTTTGACTGCGACTTTGCCCGGCAGCCGGATCTGCAGTGCGTCATAGATTTTGACGATATTTTCCGGTGTGATGTCCTTGATAAAATAGACTTTTGCTTTTTCTGTCATGACAGACTCCTTTCCTATTTCAGCTTGCTGTACTGTTCATCAGTCACTGCTTCCAGCCATTCGTTGGAGCTGTCTTTACCCGGCACTTCCACTGCCAGATGTGAAAACCATGCGTCCGGTGCAGCGCCGTGCCAGTGTTTGACTTCCGGCGGAATGTTGATGCAGTCGCCCGGTTTCATTTTGACAGCTTCCTTGCCCCATTCCTGGTAATAACCGCGGCCGGCTACGCAGACCAGGATCTGTCCGCCGCCTTCGGAGGCGTGATGGACGTGCCAGTTGTTGCGGCAGCCCGGTTCAAAGGTGACATTGAAGATCCCCACCTGCTCGGTGGATACCGGAGCGAGATAGCTCTGTCCGACAAAATATTTTGCGAAGGCATCGTTTGGCTGTCCGATCGGAAATACCATGGACTTGGCATGGGCGCGCATAGCTTCGTCGTTTCTGCCTGCTGTTTGTGTGATTTTTGCCATTGTCTTGTCCTCCTGCTTTTCTTACAGGGATTTTACCCATTGTTCGATGGATACCTTAGATGCACCGTTTAAGAGTTTTCCTTCTTTGATATCAGCGCCCGGTGCGGATGGTTTCAGTTCTTTGACGGTATTGCCGAAGCCACTGCCGCCGGATGTTGCAAAAAGAATGACCTTTTTGCCGCTGAAATCATAGCTTTCCAGGAACGTGTTGATGATCGTCGGTGCGACATACCACCAGATCGGGAAACCGATCAGGATCTCATCGTAATTCTCGACCTGTGCGTCCTTGTCAGCCAGTGCCGGGCGGAATGCTTTATCGTTCATTTCTACGGTGCTTCTTGCATTTTTATCCATCCAGTTCAGATCTGCTTTGGTATAAGCAACTTCGGGTTTGATCTCATATAAGTCTGCACCTGCTGCTTCTGCAACCTGTGCTGCAACTTTCTTGGTTGTTCCTTCGGCACTGAAATATGCCACTAATTTTTTACTCATGGTTAAACCTCCTATTTTCATGACACACTGCGGCAGCAGCCGGGCGCGTCGTCACTAAAAAATATACAATGAAAAAAGTGTGCGGAATGCAATATTCTCTTTTGCACTCTGCACACTGATTATACCGTGTTATGCCTTTTCTTGTCTAATACTTATTTTATATCAAGATTCATGCTCAAAAAGCATTAATTTCTTCGATGAATTTGAGTACTGCCTGGGAGTATGGAATGTTTCTGCGCCAGGCGATGACGGTCGGCATGCTGAGCTTCGGAAAAAGCTCCCGATGGACCAGCGCGTCTTCTTTCCAAAAACTCATGGTCCCTCTGACCGTGATCGGATAACCCAACCCATGCTTTGCCATGATCGCCGCATTGGTATGCAGATTGCTGACAAAGGCAATGTTCAAATGTTCATAGTCCTTGCCGAACCAATTGGCAAGTTCGCTCTGGATATTCGTCCGCTCCGGCAAGATCAACGGCTTATCCAGAAGATCTTCTTTGGTGATCTGTGTTTTTTGTGCGAGCGGATCATCCGGACGCATACTGACGACCCAGGTCTCCTGCCCCGGCAGCCGCACATAATCCAGGCCCTCTGTGCTGATCGGCTCCATGAACAGACCGATGTCCACAAGCCCTTGCGTCATGCGGTTGCGTACCACATCGGCAGTCCCTGTGTGCAGGCGCAGCTGTACTTTCGGATATTTGCTGCGAAAGGCGGCACAGATCTCTGCCAGCGTTTCAACTGCTTCGTATTCTCCGCAGCCGATGGTAACACTGCCTTCTACTAACTCGCGGCAGCTCTGGATCTCTTCCACGGTCTTTTCTTCCAGTTCTAAAATTTCCAGCGCACGGCGTTTCAGCAGGATGCCTTCTTTGGTTAACGTAATTTTTTTATTGTTTCGATCAAAAAGTGGCGTGCCCAGTTCTTCCTCCAGTGCTGCGATCTGTCTGGAAAGCGTCGGCTGCGTGATATGCAGCGCCTCGGCCGCTCTGGTAACATTCTGCTCTCTGGCTACGGTTAAAAAATACTTGAGAATACGGATCTCCATGAATCATTCACTCCTGGTACTTTCAAAACATCATTTTTGAAAAAATGCATTTGCTTTTGCATAGGAAAAGGTACTCTGCAGCACAGCATCCGCATCGCCGGCTTTGATCTTTTCTGCCATTTTCATGGCTTTCTCGCAGAGGTATCTGACCGGGCCGGAACCGGTGCTGAGTCTGCGGACGCCGAGCTTCGCAAGTCCCGCAAGATCGTGATACACACCGTTCAGGATCAGATTGAGCGGCGCATGAATGCCTAAGACCAAGGCTTTTGCGGTTTCTTGATCTATCGGACCGGGTACGAAAACGCAGTCTGCACCCGCTTCTGCGAAGGCATTGCCCCGGCGTATTGCTTCCGCCAGCTTTTCTTCTTCGCTGCCGATATTCAGCCAGTAGGCACAGGTCCTGGCATTGATCACAAAAGGCAGATTTAGTTCTTTTTTGAGCTCGAAGAGAGCCTTGATCTTTTCAATCTGCAGTTCCAAGAGGCTAAGCGTTCCGTCTGCTTGTCCGTCCTCCAGATTGAACCCGACCGCACCGGCGGCAAGCAAGCTGCGCGCGTTTTCCTTGACCTGTCTTGGATCCTCCGCATAGCCGCGCTCAAAATCAACGGAAACCGGGATTTGTACGCGTCCGGTTATCTTTTTGACCACGAAGAGCAGATCTTCCATGGATACCTGTTCCCCATCCGGATAGCCGAGTGCATAAGCAAGTCCCGCGCTGGTCGTTGCGACTGCCGCAAAGCCGGCCTTTTCGTAAATATAAGCACTCGCTGCGTCCCAAGCGTTCGGAATCACAAACATGCCATCGGTTTGATGCATACAAAGGAATGTTTGTGCTTTTTCTCTTTGTTCTTGACTAATAATGATTTCTTCTGCCATATTAAATTGCCTCCTCTTTTTTATGCTGCCGGATACACAGCAGGTAGAACACGATCGCCAGAAACTGTGCGGCTGCGGAGATGATCACCAGATACAGCGGGCTGATGTCGTACAGGATGCCTAAGATCCAGCTTCCCAGGAACCACGCGATACCAAAACCGGTTTCAAAGATACCGAAGCCGGTGCTCCGCATGTGTTTTGGAATGATCCGGCTGGTCGCCGCTTTCATGATGCTTTCCTGTGCGCCCATGCCGATGCCCCAGAGCAAGATGCCTACAGCCATCATCCACTGCGAATCGCTCAGGAAAACAAAGAATGCAAAGCCTGCACTGCACAGCGTCGAGTAGATCAAGGCGCGGAGACCGATCTTATCGAACAGCCAGCCAAAGAACAGCGCCGCAAACGCGTCGACCGCCATCGCTGCTGCGTACAGCAAGCTCAGTGATGCATCCGGGAACAGATGGGTCTTGGCCGCATGCAGGGTGATCAGCGTGAAGTCCGCAAAGCCGAAGGCAAACAGGCTGATGGCTGCCATATAAAGGATGAAAGACTTCTGGAAGTGAAACTCCTTTTCTTCTTTTGCTTCTTCTTTCTCGAACATTTCCGGATCCGGATATTTGATCTTCGAGAAGACCACCAGCGCGATCGTGATCAGCGCCGGAATCCCCAGCACTGCGAAACAGATACGGTACGTCGAGAACAGATTGTCCGTTCCCTTGATCATACTGATGACAAACAGCATGACCGGACCTAAAAAAGCCCCAAGCTGGTCTAAAAATTCCTGATAGGCGAATCCCTTTCCGGTGCCGACCTCGCTGGCTGCAAAGCTGACCAGCGTATTTTTCGCCGGTTTCTTGACTGCCTTACCGATGCGCTCCATAATGACCAGACCGCAGGCAAGAATCCAGCCGTTTTGCGGTATCAGCGCCAGTGCCGGGATTGCCAGCACCTGCATGGTATAGCCGACGATGACCAAGGTCCAGTATTTCTTTGTTTTATCGGCGATAAAGCCGGAAAGCAGTCTGAGCGAATAGCCGCATAGCTCGCCGATGCCGGATACAAAGCCGATGGTAGCTGCCGAAGCGCCGGTCAGGTTCAGATATTCCCCCAGAATGCTGCGCGCGCCCTCATGGGTCATATCAGAAAACAGGCTGACAATGCCCATCAGCGTAATAAACGCCAGCGCACCTGAAACCATTTTATCTTTTTTTGTTTTGTTCATGTTTGTATGTCGTCCTTGTTACTAAAAGAACATTACGATAAACATTCTATCATAAATTTTGCAAAATGTATCGTAGGAATGTCATAGTTTATAAATTGTTAATATCTTGCGGAGGCTGTCGGTCAACAGGCCGTAAAAATACGCAGCCAAATCAGATGTCATTGATCGTTTTCCAACAGTGCTCTTTCATAAAAGATGCGATTACTTTGAAATCCTCTCCCTCATAATATTTTGCAAGCAGATGCTTAAATTCCGGTACTTCCTTTTCGGGAATGACCAAAAAGCCGCCGCCATGTGAAATCAGGTAATGGTTCGCAAAAATAACAGCTGCGCGTTTATTTCCGTCTAAGAATATCTGTGTTTTCATACAATAAAGGCAAAGTTTGATTGCAATGTCGATCGCATCTTCGTCTTGATCTGCGATCTCCCGGATTTGATTTTTGACATCCGGCTCATTGGGCAGCGGCGGAACATAAGACGAACCGTCGATGGTGACGGGAATTCCTCTGATCCGACCACCCTCAGCAAAAAAACCCTCATTCACCAATCTTGCAATCTGGCGAAGCATATAGTAGTCCGAACGGCTGGCGACCACATCGCGGTCCAGAATAAACTCCCAGGCGTGTTTCAGATTCAAAATCTTTTGCACATCTGCAGCTGTCACGCCGGATACTTTTCCATTTTCGAGGATTTCTTCTGTCTGGGGGAAAGATGTCGCAACACCTTCTAAAACAGCCTGATCGTAGATATTGATTTTCATATTCGCACGTGCAAATGCTATATTGGTTATCACATCAGCCGGAAGCTCATCTTCCGAATATCCGGCGGCTGCAAGCCGTTTTTCGATACTGCGGAGAGATTTTCTGATCTCCCGCGCTTCTCTGGCGTTTCTAAGAAGTAAATTATACAATTCTTCTGTATAGATACCTACATATGTGGAAGTTTGTTTGCCTGCCGTACGTTTTCTTACATAGAGATATTTTTCGGAACCACTGGGGAACATTTTTTGCTATTATAATACAATAATGCTCCCCAATAATCAAGGATTGATCCTTACTTTTTTGTATGATTGTCTGTTTTTATAAATCAGCCATTTCACATCATAAAAAGTTCGTGTTGTAATTATATCCCATGCATGATAGAATATTATCATCTATCATCTTTCATTGGTAGACTGAGAATCACAGTTGGAGGTATCCACCATGTACAAACCGATCCATCCATTTGAGATCATGGAGGCGCGCCACAGTGTGCGCCAGTATAAAGATCAGACCATCGAACCGGAAAAGCGTGCGGAACTGGAGCGCTTGATGGAGGCACTCAACCGGCAATACGGACTGCATATGCAGATCATCTATGATGATCCTGCTTGTTTCAAATCCATAATGGCTCATTACGGCAAGTTTGAGGGCGTCAGCAATTATATTGCCCTGGTCGGACCGAAGTCCCCTTCCCTGGAAGAAACACTCGGATACTGTGGGCAGCAGCTGGTGCTCACAGCGCAGGAACTGGGTCTGAATACCTGCTGGGTAGCATTGACCTACGGCAAAAGTGCTGCGTCCGTTTTGGAAAATGAGAAAGAAATCTGTGTGATCTCTCTCGGCTACGGCAAGACCCAAGGTGTGCCTCATAAGGACAAGCCGATCGAGAAGCTTTGCAATTACAGCGAAAATCTGCCGGATTGGTTTCTGCAGGGCATGCGGGCGGCCATGCTGGCACCGACTGCGACCAATCAGCAAAAATTCCGCTTTGAACTGTTGGATGACGGTAACTTAAAAATATCCCGCGGCCTTGGATTTTACTCTAAAATGGACCTTGGCATTGTCAAGTATCATTTCGAGCTGGGCAGCGGGAAAAAGATTTTTTAGTTGCTAACGGCCTCCATCGGGATCACATCTTGATCAGAGCACAAACTCATATAAGAAAAACTCTCTCGGTACTCCAATATCAACATACGTGATCTCAATTTTATCTACATGCTTAAATCCAAAAGACCTATATATTTTCTGCGGAACATCATTTCCCTCTATGCAATCAAGGCGAATTGATTTAAAGTTTCTTTCCCTTGCCGTGTCGATTGCGTGCCGGACCAATTCCTTTGAGTATCCACGACCGCCGTATTCCGGAAGAACACGCAAAGCATGAAGAACTACGGTCTCGTTGTCATTCGCATCAATGAGCCATCTAACCGCGTGATAAGCCTCATCACGGTCGTGATTCATAATATACGCTGCAGCGATTCGGTCATCTTCAATACCGATAAACTGATTTTTATCTTTGATCGCATCTTTGATCATTTCATCGGGAGGAAAACCGCCTTTATTTCCCCCCGGCAGAAAATCCTTTTCGCCTAAGACTTTACACATACAGTCATAAAACTGTCGCAATTCTCTAAAATCTTTTTCTTCCGCATATCTGATAAACATAGAAATTTATCCCTCCAAATTCCGATCCGCCTTACATCCAGTTGCTTTCTGCGACATCGAACATTTCAGCCATTTGCTTTATCGTATAGTACATATCCCACCTCGCCTGCAAAAGTTTTTCTTGACTTCGTGTTACACGAACTTGTTAGAATCATGACAACAACTGCCCTCCCTCATCGCGTAGGATCATCCCTGTAAAAATAAAAATCACATTTCTCACTGCCGCGGCCGATCGTACCCTGCCGTTCGAACGTGATGCCGCACAGATTGCCATAGACACGGTCATCGCTCAGGCAGAAAGTCTCTGTCAGCTCTTTGCAGCCCAGCAATTCGCAATACTTCATATAGGGGCATTGCAGGACATCGACCCTGTAATGCCGGCTGTCGGATTCCAGCTCTTTTGCTTTGAAGCCGGTTTCTTCGTTGAACATGGTACGGATCATCTTGGGAAACATCTGAAAGAAAAGCGGTCGGACAAAAGGAAGCTTCGTCGCAGCATGCAGACGTCTTCGATCAGGCTCTACGCCGCGTCTTACCGATTCTTCTATCAAGCGGATGGCTTCTTCGTGCGGGATATATTGGATCATCTGCAGATAAATCGCAGCGCGTGGGAAAATCATCCGTTCGGTATGCAGTTTTTCCTTTTTCGACAGGTCTTGATATTGGGCACACAATTTGTTGCAAAGTTCTGCGGCATCTTGAATCAGAACGTCCGTCTGCTCCTTGCTGAGTTTCTTTCTCAGTTCACCTAAGAGATAAGCGAAACCACCAAGTTTTTCATAATATCTTTTATTGATCATAATTCTATGTTCCTACGTATTTACGCATTCCGGAGGAGAATGCCTCACACCATCAATTCGGCAACAGAATACATGCAACTTTCCCTGCTAATTTTACACGATCTCCCTCCATACGGCAGTACAAGATTCCACCGCGTTTGGATGCCTGATAAGCGATCAGTTCTTTTTTATTCGTCATACTCATCCAGTAAGGAACGATGTGGCAGCGGCCGGAACCGCACACAGGATAAACTTTATCTTTACTTATCTTTACGTTTCACTTCTTGTTCTAATAGCATAAATCGATCAAAGTCGCTCTCATATAGACGATCCTGAATTACCCGATATTTTTCGTATTCCGTCTCTGCATGAAGTTTTGCCTGTTCTGCACTGATTTTACCGGTCCGGTCAGCAACTCATTGCCGTTAAATTCAAGGAAACCATCTAAGCGCTTTGCCCAATCTTCCATACTCATGGGAATCTTACGTTCCGCCTGAAGCTCTGCATAATCTAAATATAATGACACGATACGCTCAAGATAATTCATTTCCTGCGGATTCAGATAGTTTTAGCGATTGTCACATCTGCTTTCAAAACTTTTCCGTCAGGTGCATTTTCCCAAGTCGTCAATCCCATATGTTCCTTTCCAGCATCTGCACGCTCCACAATCAGTTCTGCTGCCGTATGCCGATGAACAGCATAATGTATCTTGTTCTGTACTGTTTTGAAAAAAAGTTGCGTCGTCTTTGCATCTTTATCATAGTCAAACGCCGTAGCATACAAATCCGTTACTTTCTGATAGAACTTGCGCTCTGATAATCTTATCTCTCGAATCTGTTGTAACTGTCGATCAAAATATTCATCCGTGAACATATGTCCCTTTTTCAAACGATCCACATCCATCGTCCAGCCTTGAATTGTATGATCTTTTACAATTTGTCCCGCCCATTTTCGAAACTGAACAGCGCGTTGATTATTTACTTTAAATCCTACAGCGATAATTAACTGCAAATTATAGTGTGTTAATTCACGATTGACCTTACGAGAACCTTCTTCTTGAACGATTCGGAATTTCCGAATCGTTGCTTCTTCTGTCAATTCTCCATCTGCATATATCTTTTTTATGTGCTCGTTAATCGTCGGTAATGAAACGTCATATAGAACGGCCATCATCTTCTGTGTGAGCCAGATATTTTCACCCTCATAACGCATTTCAAAACTTACATTGCTTCCACCGGTAGATGCTACAAATGCAAGATATTCCGCCGCTGAGCTGCGAATTACAATTTCTTTTTTCTTCTCATCAGCCATACTACGATACGCTCCTCTCCACAACTAGACTATAGGTAACACAAGTCTATTTTTTATCGGATGCCGGATGACCGTCTTTAGTTTTTCCGGGGCCGTGCGTCTGGTATCACTCAGATAGATTTCATGGTGCATGCGCTGTGAAGTAATATCCAAAGCATAACCTTGGGATTCCATAAATGCATGCATTTGCGCAACGGTAGCAGGTTCATCATCATAAGGACCGACATGCATGCACTGTACGCAAAGTCCCTCGTCATATGTAAAAAATTCAACTTTTGAAAAGTCTGTTTTTTTCTTTACGGCCGCCTCTTCGACTGCCCATGCAAAATCCTTTTCTGTCACGAAGTCCGGCAAGCGAATGACCGAAATCCACTGAAAATTCTCTTTGTGTGCGTAGTCAACACCGCTGACACCATCCTGCCACCAGAAGCCCTCCAGCGGCGGCACCACATAGTCGAAATAGCCTTCGATTTGATGCGTTCCTTTTTTACTCATCTTGATCGTAAAGGCAATGGCGTATAAAAGGCCAATGGATTGCTTGTACTCGCCATCTTCCGCATTGGGGTCTCCTTGCCCTCTGACGGCAAGATAGTTCATGGTCGGAACCGTTACAAACTCCGGTTTCTTTTTTGGCATATAAAATTCTTTATATTCTTTTTTGTAATCAAAAGCCATGCGTATGATCCTTTCAAAATCTTGACATCGTTAGTCCGTTTGTGATATGATAATGTCAAGAGGAACCGTTGAAAACGGTCAGCCACAGTAGGTTAACAAATAACCGCCCAGGGTTCGAAGCGAGGGCGGTTATTTGTTTCTCAAGCTTATAATCTGAATGACAATTAACGCAAACGTTAAGAGTATCATCATTTCTTCATATGTAGAGATAATACCACCTCCTTCATCTTGCAATTCGTATTTTTCAACGTAATTGCATAACAGCGAGGTGGTTAACCGCTTTCACTTGCCTCTTGGCATTGTAGCCCGAAAATAGGTCTACAGAATTAAGAACATTTGTTCTTGATTCCTATTATATTCTACCTTCTATCTCTTTCTTTGTCAATCATTTTTGTGATAATTTTCCAATTTCATGTAGTATAACGGGTATGGTCCGCCCTGTTCGTCACAGTCTGTTCGTTTGTAAGTCCGGAATCCCATGGCTTCATAAAATTTGATCGCTTCCGGATTTTGTTCATTGACTGTCACTTCGGACACACCATATTCGGTAATCCCTTTTTGTACCAGCTTACGTCCGAAGCCTTGGCGGCGCAAGGCAGGAGCCAGGAACAGCATTTCCAGTTTACCGCTGTCCACGCCCATGAAACCAATCGGCGCGCCATCTTCCTGCATGGCAACGAAAAGATGGGCAACACCTGTTAAAGCCTGCGGTACATAGGGTTTGATCTGTAGAATTTCTTCTTCTGAAAGAAAGGTATGGGTTGCACGCACGGACTGCTCCCAGATGGCAAGCAGCCGGGCACACAAGTTAGGGCTGCGTTCGCTTATTTCGATTATTCTCATCTATCGTTCTTCTTCCAACAAATTTCGATGCATTGGTATAGAATCAAGTTTGGTCTGATTTATTTCTTTGCTATAAAGAATAATCTCGGCATGATCAGGAATACCTTTTTATCATCCAGTAAAGTATACTCGCTATCTATACGTTGCTGCAGATCTTGCAAAAATTCTGTCTGTTCTTTTTCACTGAGTAAAGCAAGATATGGTCTGAGACCACTGCCTTTGTACCATTCAAGAACCATATTTTTATCAACAACATGGTAATAATTAGTTTGCCACATGGTGATTGTTTCAAATTTTTTTATAATCGTGTTGTAGTACCCTTCCGGATTCAGATTGTGGAAGTTCTTTTCACGTTTCAGCTTCGTCCACTTTTCATTTATCAAACGATACAGCATCTTATAAAACTGTGATTCGTTTGTAAGCGGTATTTGTACAGCAAATACCCCCTGATCATTCAGTAATTGATACACTTCGTCAATAAGTATTTCCTGGTGATCGATCCAGTGAATACAGGCATTGGAAAATACCAAATCAAAGGGTCCTTTTAATTTAGGAAAATCAACCGGGGCATATCCTTTCACAAACGTAAAATCCGGATGATCCTTTCGTGCTTTTTGGAGCATATTGTCATCGGAATCAAAACCAATGACTGTAGACGTACTGTATTTTTCAACAAGATTTTCCGTGCTGTTTCCCGGACCACATCCCAAATCCAGAATTCTGTTAAAGTTCCCCTCCAGTCGTGTCAACAGATCAAGGCAGGGTTGTTTTCTTTCCTCCGCAAATCGTAAATATAAACTTGAATCCCAAGCCATAATAAACTCCTTTTCTATTATTTACATAAATATTTTCCGGTAATGCTGCTTTTATTCGCAGCCACCTGCGCCGGTGTACCGGCTGCTACAACCATTCCACCTGCTTCCCCGCCGCCGGGTCCCATATCGATGATGTAGTCTGCATTACGTATAACATCCAGGTCGTGTTCAATAACGATCACAGTGGCGCCACTTTCGATCAAAGTCTGGAATACGCCCAGCAAAGTCCGGACATCCAGCGGATGCAGACCGATCGTTGGCTCATCAAAGATAAACACCGCATCACTCTGCCCTTTTCCCATCTCACTGGCCAGTTTCAGACGCTGTGCTTCCCCACCGGAAAGGCTCGGTGTCTCCTCACCGAGTGTCAGATAACCAAGCCCCAGATTTTGCAGGACAGAAAGACGCTGGCTCACGCTTTTCATACCATGACAGGCTTGCAATGCGGTCTGCACATCCATGGCCATCAGCTGCGGCAGAGAAAATTGCTTCCCATCCGGACCGACAAGTTTCACCAACTCCGCCTCTTTACTATAACGGGAGCCGTTACATTCCGGGCATGGCACATCCACATCCGGCAAGAACTGGATATCCAGACTGATCTGACCGGTTCCATCGCATACCGGACAACGCAGACGCCCGGTGTTATAAGAAAAATCGCCCGCTTTATATCCGTACTGCTTTTCATCTTCGCTCTTCGCAAAACGTTTCCGCAGCTCGTCATGCACATTCGCATAGGTTGCTACCGTCGAACGTACATTGATACCGATCGGACTGGCATCGATCAGCTTCACGCGGGAAATTCCATCCGCTTCCATGGTCTTGACATGTCCGGGCAGCGGCAGTTCTTCCGCATAAGCCTGCAATGCCGGGATCAGACTTTCCAGCACCATCGTCGTCTTGCCGGAGCCGGACACGCCGGTAACAACGGTAAACCTGCCCTTAGGGATTTGAACATCCAGCGGCTTGACTGTGTGGATGTTACCCGTGGTCATGTGAATGTGGCCAAGGGAAAACAGTTCCGGCTCAGGTGTCTGCGGACGCAGCTTCACGTTTGCTTCTCCTGACAAAAACGGCCCGATCATCGAGTCCGGATTCTGTAGGAGCTGCGGGATCGTCCCCTCTGTGATCACATGCCCGCCGCCCGCACCGGCTTCGGGGCCCATTTCAATGATCCAGTCGGATTCAGCCAGGATCTGTGTATCGTGGTCAACCAGTACCACGGAGTTTCCGTCTGCGATCAGATCATGCATCACAGCGTTCAGACCATCGATATTGGATGGATGCAGGCCGATGGATGGCTCGTCCAGTACATACAGTACGCCGGTGGTACGGTTCCTGACTGCTCGTGCCAGCTGCATCCGCTGCCTTTCTCCTGTGGAAAGCGTTGCCGCTGCGCGGTCAAGGGTCAGATAGCCCAGTCCTAAATCCATCAGCCGTTTCGCGGTGTCTTGAAAGGATTCACAGATGCGTTCTGCCATCGGCCGCATTTCCGGTGGTAAAGATCCCGGCACCCAGGCAACCCAGGTAACCAGTTCTGCAAGCGTCATCCGGCAGACTTCATCCAGGTGCAGCCCCCGCAGCATCGGTGCTCTGGCGGCTTCCGAAAGTCTGGAGCCGCCACAGTCCGGGCAGGTTTCTTCTTTGAAGAACTTTTCTACCCGCTTCATTCCCTTTTCGTCTTTTACCTTGGAAAGCGCATTTTCCACCGTATAAACGGCATTGAAATAGGTAAAATCCATTTCTCCGGCCGCACCGCTAGTCTGATTCTGATAAATCATGTGTTTCTTGACGGCAGGCCCATGGAAAACAATATCTCGCTCCTTTTCTGTCAGCTGGCAGAACGGCACATCGGTCCGCACACCCATTTCTCTTGCGATATCTTTCATCAGGGACCACATCAGGGTCTGCCATGGCCGCACCGCACCCTCATCAATGGAGAGTGATTCGTCCGGTACCAGACTTGCAAGGTCAACGGTACGGATCATGCCGGTGCCGCTGCAGGTCGGGCAAGCTCCCTGGCTGTTAAAGGCAAGCATTTCCGCACTGGGCGGCTGTACTTTTTCGCCGCACACCGGGCAGAAGATATCCTGCTCTGCAGCCACTTTCAGCGTCGGCGGTACATAATGGCCGTTCGGGCAGCGATGGCTTGCCAGTCTGGAAAACATCAGCCTCAGGCTGTTCAAAAGTTCGGTTCCGGTTCCGAACGTGCTGCGGATGCCCGGCACTGCCGGTCTCTGATGCAAGGCCAGTGCGGCAGGTACATACAGGACCTCATCCACCTGCGCTCTTGCTGCGCCGGTCATTCTGCGCCTTGTGTAGGTTGACAAAGACTCCAGATAGCGACGGGAACCCTCCGCATACAGCACACCCAGCGCCAGGGAAGATTTTCCCGAGCCGGATACGCCTGCGATCCCCACGATCTGGTTCAATGGCACGTTGACGTCTATATTTTTTAAGTTGTGCACGCGGGCACCCCTTACCTGAATCTGCTTCATTGCTCTATCCTCCTCGGCTGATCAGCCGAAATTTACAGCGTTACATTCATTCGGATCTGTATATTGATCTTGCATCAGCTCTGTCGTCACCGCTGGTTCGGCAGTCGCTGTGCAAGGACATTATACCATAAGTTCTAAGCTCTGGCTGCGCCTACGGCTTGCCAATCACTAAGAACTCTGGGCATCTGTCTTGCATCAGCTCTGCCATCGCCTCTGGCTCGGCAGTCGCTGTGCAAGGACATTATACCATAAAAACGTAAAAAAATAGCCCTATCTTTGTGATAAGGCTAAGCTGCGGCGGTTCGGGATCAAAAGTTACCGTTTTCGATAGGTGGCCGTGATCCCGATGACTGCGCCGATAAAAACGACCGGAGCTGATCTTACGAACAAAAATTCAAAGCCGTGCAGCAAGGTAGCTGCGATCGCGAGCTCCAGATCGTGAAGATCCCAAGTCAGATATTCGCCGTTCATGGCTTCCAAAGCAAGGAATACGACCGTGATCAAGACACATAGGAAAATAAGCAGGCAGCGGATCGTCCGCATCCGCATCGCGCTTCCTTTGGCAAGCTGCAGATTGATCACCTCCAGTTTCTCGGAAATACTTTTCAGATCTTCATCCTTCGGACATTCTTCCGGCACCGTCTCTCCCAGCAGCGTGCTTACCGACGCATCCAGTTCTTCCGCCAGTTCAATCAGCATGCTCGCGTCGGGAACGGATAATCCCTTCTCCCATTTTGATACGGTCTGTCTTACTACATGCAGCTTTATCGCCAGCTCTTCCTGCGAAAGTCCTTTCGCTTTACGCAGATTTCGGATATTTTCGTTTAACATATTCTGTGCCTCCTTTGTTTTGATACCACGATAAAATACCAAAACAGCCGTTGCCGCAAGCAACGCGAAGGAACATCGGTCATGTCGACATTAATTTTCGTCGTATGCGGGATTCATGCGCGCATTATAAACTCTGCAACTATTATAGAGTCAAGAAGTTTTTTGAGGATCATCCTGCTTTTTCTTTCCGCTTCAGCCAAAGCATATAACCCAAACAAAGCGCCAGCTGTACGAGCGAGGACGCCGGCGTTGCCAGCCCGATCTGAAACAGAGTGGCGTTCGGCCGCAGACTCATCAGATACGATATCGGGACACGCACGCCAAGCGCACCGATGATCCCCTGGGCCATGACAAAGGTCGTCCTTCCGATCCCGTTATAAAAACCGGTATAGCAGAAGAAGATCGCGGTGAACAAGCAATCGATCGCATAGGCTTTCAGATAGTCCGCAGCCGCGGCAATGACTTCCGGATCCGGTGAGAAAACAGCTGCCAGTATGTCTCCATGAAAGAACGTTAGGCAAAACATGCCTACGCCGATCACAAAAGAAACGATCGCGCCGTAATGCAGAGCCCTTTTCGCTCTGTCCATGAGTCCTGCCCCATAGTTTTGCGCGACAAACGCCGAAATGGACTGCATAAAGGCGGATGAGATCAGCATAATGAACGCGCATACTTTTTCTGCCACGCCGACTCCGGCAGAAGCAACGACTCCCATCGCGTTGACAATGGCCAGGATGATCAAAAATGAAATGCTGACCAGCATGTCCTGCAGCGCGATCGGCGCGCCTAATTTAGCCATGTGGGCCATCGACGGTACATGGACCCGCAGATCGGACCGTTTCATATCGAACGGCAGTTTTTTTCTGCGAATGAACAGCAGCGACACGATCACGCTGATGACCTGTGCGAGCACCGTCGCAATGGCGGCACCTTTCGTGCCCATATTGAATCCGGCACATAAGATCAGATCTCCGGCGATGTTGCAGACGCAGGCGATCGCAACCGTCAGCAGTGGCGTCCGAGAATCACCGATGCCGCGAAAAGCGCACCCGATCAGGTTATACGCGACGATGACTACCATACCGCCGCCGCAGATCCGCACATAAGCGACGGTCTGCGCGAAAGCCTCCCGCGGCCGATCTGCTGCCCCAAAAGGATCGTCGTTCCCATCGCGAAGCTGCTGACCAGATAGGTCAATGTCATCATGATCTGCGACCCGGTAGAAACCGCCGAAACATCTGCCGAAGCAGCGAATTTTCCAACGATCAAAAGGTCCACCGCCCCATACATGGCCTGCAGGAACAGCGCCAGCAGCACCGGAAGCGCAAACAGAAGCAAGGACCGCAGGATATTCCCTTGTGTAAAATTTTTTTCGCTTTCCATATCTTTTTATCCCTTTTTCAGGCTTGGTCCTTTCCATTTATATTTGCTGCATATACCCCTATGATGATCACCGCCGCACCGGCAAACTGCAATGCAGAGAAGTTCTCATGCAAGAACAAAGCCCCAGCCAAAATTGATACGACCGTGGAGGCCCCGATGAAAGAGGCCGCACGGTTTACTCCAATCTTTGCGATTGCCGCATTAGAGAGAAAAAAGGCTAACACTGAACTTCCGATCCCTTGATAAAGGACGGCCATCCGAAAGGATGAATTCTGAACCGGAAGGATCAGAAGTTCTCGCACATTTCCGACCATAACAGCTTCGATCAAGGAAAGTATCACAAATACAACCGCACCAATGAGCAGCATCGCATAAGTAATTTCTGCACCGCTGTGATCTGATGCTTTTTCGACAAACACGCTATATAGCGCATAGGAAATTACAGCCAATAATAAAAATAAATACCCGACTACTGACAGACTGGCCGCAGAACCGACTGCAAAAACCGTAATCAAAACGCCAACAAGTGTAATGCTGATTCCAATGAGCTGCATTTTAGCCGGCTTTTCTTTCAAAATAAGCGTCGAAGCAAGCAATGACGCAATCGGAATACATGCAAGGAATACCCCGCTTTCGGACGCAGTTGTCCGACTGATACCGATGGTTTCACCGATATAATATAGCGCAGGACTAAAAACTCCAACAAAAAGCAATGGCTTAAATGACTTTTCCTTTATATTTATATTTATCTTCACAACTTTGAACATAATGCATAGACTCATGACAATAAACGCAATCAGAAAACGCCAGCCTAATAGCGCAAAAGCACTGACAGTCTCTGTTGCCTGCTTTGTAAAGATATAGCTGAATCCATAAATGCTTTCACAAGCTAATGCGCAGAGACATCCGATCAAAGTTTGATTTGATTTTTTCTTTATCATATAAGTCTGCTCCTTCCTTTTCCCGACATTTCGGACATTCCGCATATATGCTTCCCTGCATCATCAGACCAACGGAAAACAGATATCGATCTCCATAAATCCGTCCTCGCCCACATAGCGATAAATGTCGAGGATCGGGCGTTCGTCAAGATGATTGCCGGTTTTGGAGAGCCATCTGCAAAAGATCTCCTGGTAGACCATGAACAGGAATTGCGGAAATCCTTTGAAGTGGTATACCGCATATTTGCCGCCTGCAAATGCATGCGTCAGGATGTTCGGATCTTCTTTTAACGCCGGAGAATCCGGCGGGATCGTCTGACATAATTCGTACATACAGTGGTCTGCATCCGTAATGGACGGATCATCGATCGTGCATTCGATATACAAAGTATCGGAAGATGCTAAGTGTTGATATTTTTCAATAAAAGCACACCATTCCGCGGGCATGTTGTGATAGTTTCCTTTTTTTCGCTCATAGATCACCGTGAAGCTGTCTAAATGCTCGATCGTGATCTGTTTCTCGCAGTTCTCCATTTTGTCCATGGTGATGCCATGCGAAAAGGAGCTTTCTTCGATCATACGTTCACTGTGCTTACGAAAGTCCGCGGGCGAAAGATTCAGATGTTTCTTAAACGCCGTCGCAAAATTGGAGGAAGAATAGCCGTATTCCACCCCGATCTCCGTGATCGTCTTCTCTTTTTCAACCTTAAGCAGCCACGCGCTTCTTTCAAGCCGGACACGCTTGATGAACTGATACAGCGCCTCGTCCGTATTCGCCTTGAACATCCGTGTCAGATGATATTTGGAATAGGAACAATGGCGCGCCACATCCTCCACCGTGATGTCTTCGTCTATATGATCGAAAATATAATCGATCGCTTCATTTACCGCCGCGCTATGGATCGTGTTTTTTTCTTTTGTGTTCATTTACTCTACCGTTTGTATCTTTCTCTTTTGTTTGGTAAGCAGCCATGCCGAAACGATCGCCGTCAGGGTTTCGCTACACGGCGCTGCCAGCCAAACGCCGGTCATTCCGAGGATTGCCGGAAGGATCAGCGTAAACGTCAAAAGAAGAATGATCCCTCTCAGCGAAGAGATCAGCGCGGAGGATCTCGCATCTCCGCAGCTTGTAAAATACATGGAATTGATGACATCATACCCCATGACTAGGAACGTGACCGCATAGACCCGGAATCCCGATGAAACCATATTCGCTACAGCATTGCTGCATCCGAAGATCCCAGCATAGTACCGGCCGAAAACAAAAAAGATCCCAGCGATCCCTCCGCCGATGACAAGCAGTATTTTGTTTGTGGTCACGCGGATCCGCATAGCGGTCTGCGTTTCACGGGCTCCCCAGCACATGCCGACAAGCGGCGAGATCCCTTGCCCGAAACCGATGCAGATCATACTGTATCCGTATACGACGAATCCCAAGATCGTAAAGGCCGCGACGCCCTCAGCGCCGACATATTTCATCAGGACATAGTTAAAGGTGAACATGGAAACGGCGCTTGCCATTTCCCCGATGAACTCCGACGATCCGTTAAGCAGCATCTCTCGATTCATATTCGGATCGAAAGTAAAACGGGAAAAACGGATACCTGCTTTTCTTCCGGCAAAATATCCAAGCTGCACGGTCACCGCCGCGATCTGTACAAGCAAGGTCGCAGCCGCGCTTCCCTTTACGCCCATCTGCAGGACGGCAACAAAATACCAATCAAGTACGGCGTTGAGGATGCAGCTTGCGATGCTCACGAACATGCAGAACTGCGGTTTGCCGTCCGTTCTGATAAACATGCCGAGAACGCTTCCCCATACCATCAGCGGATAGGCAAAAAGCATGATCCGATAGTATTCCGTAAAATAGCCTTCCAGATCTCCGTCAGCTTTTAAAACTTTTAGGATCGGCGTAAAAAGAGCAAATACGATAACAGACGTTAGAACACAGGCAAAGACCGCTGCTGCCATCGTCTGTGAAAGCGCCTCACAAGCCCTTTTTCTGTCCTTTGCGCCAAGCAGCCTTGCGCAGATCACACTGCCGCCTACACCTACGCAAAGCCCGACTCCCAGATAAAAGTACAAAACCGGAAGCCCAAGGTTGATCGCTGCCAGCGCATGTTCCCCCACATAGTTTCCGGTAAAATATCCATCTGTGATCGTGATCACCGTCTGCAGCAGCATCGCGATCACGCTCGGAACGGAAAAACTAAGGATAAAACGTAATTTGTTTTCTTTCAGATTCTCTAAATTCATTTCGACATCTCCTTTTCGTACTCCATTATAGAGATGCCGGTTTGAAAAAACTTCTGAATTTGTGCGGTGATCGGATTATTTATTGCATAAGCGCTCAAGCAAAGCCGATTCCGGCAGCCTTACCTTTCTTCCATAAGAAAAAGCCAGACAAGCCGCCGGTATTTTGACCAGCCATCTTATCCGGCTATTATCTCCTACTGCTCACCATTCAATGCGTGAAATAGAGTATACATGAGTTTTTCGCAAGTGTCAACCCCATCTGATAGCACAAAACATATTGTCGTTGGCTATATCCAAAATATAATTTAGAACGGTCCCAGATTTATCATATCCGCAATACAAATCAATGCATAACCTGCCACAATCATGACTGCAAAGGTTTTCCATGCCATTTTGATCCATTTACCGTAATTAACTCCAATCAGAGAGCAGCATACCAGTGCACCACCAGGCCAAAGCATATTGGTAAGACCATCACCAAGTTGATAAGCCAGCACCATAACCTGCTGATTAATGCCAAGCATTTTGCCAAGCGGACTCATAATCGGCATCATCATAACCGCTTTTCCAGATCCTGAAACAACCAAGAAATTAAATGCTGTGACAAATAAATAGATCAGCAGCAAGGTAATCAGTGCACTCTTTCCATTCAAGGCATTGCCCATATAATATACGAGGGTGTCCATAATCTGTCCTTGATTTAAGAGCGCCATAACGGACTGTGCCAAGCCGATTGCCAGAGCTGCTACCAGTACCTGGGAAGCACCCTGTCCAAAAATCTGACAATACTTATTCGGACTAATACGATAAATAAAGGCGATGATCACCGAGTATAAAATATAGTAAGCAGCAAATTGTGCCAACGTAAAGCCAAGCTTCAGACATCCATAAGCTGTCCATAAAATCAACACCAAGAAAATCACCAAAGTTACGATTTCCCTCCAAGTAAACTTTAACACTTCCTGCTCAGCATTTTCCTTTGCTCTATTCAAATTTTCCAAGTCTTGCTTATATTCATCCGCGATGTAGCTCTTATCCGGATCCTTCTTAATCTTTATTGCATAGCTGATTGCACTGATCAAGCCGATTATAAAAAGAACAACAAATACGACAGCTCTGTATTCGATACCAGAAAACAGCGGAAGACCAACCAATTGCTGTGAGATTCCTGTTGTGAACATATTTACCATACCGCAGGCAAAGCCTCCGGTTGCAGCAAACATAATGACACCTGCTGCAGTCAGTCTGTCGTAACCCATCGATACCACTAAGGCGGTCACAATCGGGAAGAATGGGTAGGCACCTTCGCCGATACCCAATACGTTCATACCTGCAAAGTAAACATAGAAAATTACCAGTGTGATGATACTCTTTCCTTTTGTAACTTGATTTAGTTTATTTACACCTATTTCGAGTGCGCGAGTATGATTTAAAATCCCCAGTGCACCGGAACAGAGCAATAAAGATCCCATAATGGTGGCCGCATTTACAAATCCGACATGAATCGCACTCCAGAAATCCTGAAAACTGATGGGATTTTCCTGTTCGATAAACTGGAACTGATCCGGGTTGACTACATTGCCTTCTCTTTCAAAGGTTCCGCTCGGAATGATATAGGACAGAACCGTGACAAGAATCATAATGCAAAATAAAATGATAAAAACGTGCGGCATTTGAAAGCCTTTTTTCTGATTCAGATTTTCTCCCATAAGGTTTGTGTCTGCAGCTGAAACTGCATTCTCCTTTCTTGTTGTCAATTGTTTTTAACCTTGTCATGTCTTGAGCACATTTATTTGGTTTACGCTATAAAAAAGCAACAACTGTGCCAAAACGGGATCAGATGAAAAAACTAGTTTTTTCAATGCCTTTCATCATTTGTCTTTTTGCATAACAGATACTTGTAAATTTTTCTTTACCATTCAACCTTTAATTTTATTACAAAATGTAAATAAAAATTTACATATCAAAATATTGTTCGCTTCGGTCTTCACTCTTTCTGATATACAATTTTCCCCTCCACCATGGTCAGTATGACCTGGATATTCTGCAGTATTTCTTTTGGCTGTGTAAATACATCTAAATGATTCCTCATTTTAAACGCTGCAAGGATATTTGTAAATGCTTTTTTGCGATTTACGCCGTGAAAATTTCAAATGATTTTCAAATCGCTGCTAAAAACATCAGAAAACAGGGCTTGCAGTTTCAGACTGCCTGTGCTATAATGCAAAAAAAATAAGTTTCAAGCCTCCTGTCAATCTTGAGCACATTGGACTATAAAAATCTGCAGATCATGCAGATATTTATCAGGAGGATTTTATGAAAATTTTAGACGAAGCCTTAACAATTAAGGATCAGATTATCAAAGACAGACACCATCTCCACAGAAATCCGGAGATTGGTTTTTATTTGCCTGAAACTGCTGCTTATGTGCAGAAACGACTTGCCGAGATGGGCATTCAGTCCCAGATTGTCGGCGGCAGCATCGACGAAAAAATCAGAGAAAAATTTGTTTTTGCAGGATTCCCGGATATGGAAGCTTCTACAGGTGTGGCAGCAGTCATCGGTCAAGGGGAACCCTGTATTTTATTGCGGGCAGATATGGATGCCCTCCCCATGGAAGAAGCAATCGGTTTAGTTGACTTTCGCTCGGAGAAGCCGGGCAAAGCACATATGTGCGGACATGATACGCATACTGCTATGCTTCTTGGCGCTGCGCAGATATTGAAAAACCATGAAAAAGAATTAAAAGGCACTGTTAAACTAATGTTCCAGACCGGTGAAGAATGTGGCTGTGGTTCACGCTTTATGATCGAAGCCGGTGTACTCGAAAATCCAAAGGTCCATGCTGCATTTGCAATGCATGTTATGGCCAATCAAACCAAAGGCACCGTTGGATATACCGGTGGAATCTGCTCTGCAGCTATGGATACTTTCATGCTCAAAATTCAGGGAAAAGGAACACACAGCTCTGAACCGCAAAAGGGAATTGATCCACTGATGATTGCAAATCAGGTCTATACGACGCTGAATCTTTTTACCGGACGCGAAATTGATCCGCGTGAAACGGTTGCTTTTACTGTTGGACAATGCGGCGGCGGCACCGCTGCGAATGTCATTCCGGATACCGCGGAAGTCATGGCAGCCGCAAGGACATTTAATCGTGACGTTACAGAGCATATTGTACAAAGAGTACCGGAACTCATCGATCATACTGTTAAAATGTGGCGTGGAAAATATGAATTAAAAACCTTCCATACTCCATCTACCTTTAATGACAATCATCTTTTTGCCGAACTGAAATCCTCTATTGAAGGCATCGTCGGTGCAGATCAACTGATGGAACTTCCTTGTATGGCCGGAACCGAAGACTTTGGTTACATATCTGAACAGGTTCCGTCGGTCTTTATTGTTCTTGGTGCCGGTAATAAAGATGCAGCACCGATGCATAATCCCAATATGGTTGTTGATGATGACCTGCTTCCTGTCGGTTCAGCGATTCATGCGAATGTAGCAATGAAATGGCTGGAAAGTCATGCTTAGTGCCGGGAGGAATTGAAGATGAAATATGATAAGCTTTTTATAAACGGCAAGATTTTTACGGCACTTTCTGAAGATGATTTCATTTGCGCTATGGCGGTTCGTGATGGGAAGATTGCATGGACAGGTAAAAGTACGGATGCCCAGGCCCCTTTCTTTACTGCAATTGCATCACAGTCTGAAGAGGTTCTCGATCTTAGCGGAAAATGTGTACTCCCGGGTTTTGTAGACTCCCATATGCATGCGATCATGCTTGCGAACTGCAGCAAGCAGATTTCGGTGCTTCCTCCGCTGATTCATTCCATCGATGAACTGATTGTAAAAATACAGGAAACACGTGCGCAGCAGGATGTTTTTTTGTGGATTGAAGGCTGGGGATATGATGAGGGAAAACTTACTGAAGGTCGTGCGCCGAACCGCTGGGATTTGGATCGTGGCTGTAGTGACGCACCTGTTATGATCCTTCGAACTTGTGGACACACATGTGTTGTAAACAGTTACCTTTTAGCCAAAGCCGGAATCACAAAGGATACCCCGGATCCTGATGGCGGTAAAATCGGCCGCAGTGAAGACGGAGAACCAAATGGAATTTTATACGAAAATGCAAGAAATCTAATCACTGCATTGCAAACACCGTTGACGATCTCACAAATTGGCGACCACCTTGCGGATTTAGGCAAACTCCTGGTTTCTCAAGGCGTAACCACCGGTGCGGATATGGGTGAATTTATCGACTATGACTATCAGGAAGTCTACCAGGACGCGATCAAAAAGGGATTCCCTCTTCGGGTAGCCGGTTATTATATGTGGGATACAATAAAAAATCGCCCTGATTTTTCAATTTCTGAATCTGACATGGATCCCTCTCATCAGTTTCGTGTCGCCGGAATTAAACTGATCGGAGATGGAAGCGTTTCCGGAAAAACGGCTTGGTATTCACAACCATATCTTTTGGAGCAGGAAGATGGCACCCCGGAATATGGTATGCCTGTATGTACGGAATCTGATATTGAAGATGCACTTGCCTTTGCAAAATCCTGCGGCTGTCAGCTATCGGTTCATTGTATGGGAGATCAAGCTATCGAACGTGCCGTAGCGCATACTTATCGGTCAAAACCTTGGACAAATGCCGGTATTCCTTCTGTTCGTCTGGAACACGTTGCTTTTCCGACGAAAGAAGCGATCCAACGTGCTTCAGCTGCTGGAATCGCTTGGGTTACACAACCCGTTTTTCTCTACGCGGAAATTGAAAGTTATCTGAAAAATCTTGGAGAAGAAAGGACAAAAGAACAATATCCAATTCAGGATATTCTTGATGCAGGGATTCATCTTGCGTTCGGTTCAGATGCACCTGCAACGGCCTGGGCCTTCCCTTCTGACCCATTTATAGGCCTAAAAGCAGCTGTTACCAGAAAATCATGGAATGGTACCGACTGTGGCGCTCGGCACAGGGTAAGCATCGGAACCGCTATTTGCCTTTATACTGCAAGATCCGCTCCGATGCTTGGTTTTACCGAAGTAGGGATGTTGCAAGAAGGCTTTGCAGCCGACTTCATTATCTTGGATCAGGACATTTTTACGGTAGAAGCTTCCCGCATTGATCAGGTAAAGGTTGTGGAAACCTGGATTGGTGCTAACTGCGTTTATAAGAGGAAATAGCTCTTTATATCTTAGAAGTACAAAAATCTGCTGCCGATAAAATTTCTTTTTCGGAAATCCTATAAGCAGCAGATTTTTATTTCGGAGCGGGTTCTTCTATAGCCTGTCTTCCAAGCGTAAGATGATATTTATTCATTTTCTGATTCAGCGACTGTCTGCTGATACCTAGATATTCCGCAGCTGAAGACAGATTTCGATGTTCGGAGACCGCACGGATAATCAGAGATTTTTCATATGCCTCCATGTTCTTTTTTAAGCTGCCCAACCAGGGAAGGTTGCTGTCTGATGACTGATTTTCCGAAACAATATTTACCACATCCTCTTGCATGCTGCTCAGGATATAGGACGGAAGATCGCCCAACCCGATCAGCGGCGTATCGCACAGGTTAAAAGCGCCTTCAATAACATTTTTGAATTCGCGGACATTCCCAGGCCAGGAATATTTATAAAAAACTCCCATCACATCCTGTGAAACTCCGATCAGGCTCTTCTTCATCTGTCTGCTGTATTCTGCAATGTAGTATTCCGTCAGGAGATCAATATCTTCAACTCGTTCCCGCAGCGGTGGGATATTGATTGTTACGCTGCCTAAACGATAGAACAAATCTGCCCGCAGAGTTCCCTTTTTTACACATTCTACCGGAGATTGATTTAACGCAGCCAAAATTCTGATGTCAACCGGCTTTGAATGAATACCGCCCACCGGTGTAACTTTCTTTTCTTCCAAAACTCGCAGAAGCTTTGCCTGCAGCCCGATATCCATGGAATTGATCTCATCCAGAAAAACGGTTCCCCCATCCGCTGTTTCAAAGATCCCCTTCCGATCTTCTGCTCCGGTATAGCTGCCCTTGACCGTTCCAAAAAAAATACTCTCCAGCAGTGTGGCTGGAATCGCAGCACAGTTTTGGGTGATAAATGGTTTATTTTTCCTTGAACTGGCGGTGTGAATGGACTGCGCAGCAAGTTCTTTTCCCGTTCCGGTTTCTCCGTAAATCAAAACGGAAGAGTTGGTTTGTGCCGTACGGGAAATTTGTTCCCGTAAACTGACAATCTGCTCGCTGCGCCCGATAATGTCGGCTACCGTAAACAATTCTTTTTGTACAGTCGCTGTTACATTGGAAATATTCAGTGCAGACTGTGCATTCCAATGTGTTGGAGTGTGAGTAATGCAAACGGCTCCGATAATCTTTCCGTTTTCGCGAATTGCAAAAGTATCATCATAGATCTCAAAAGATTTTCCATCCTTTGTCAATACATTCTTATAATTGATCGTGCTTTCCCCTGTCTGCAGAGCCTTTAAGATCGTACTTTCCTGCGGATTTAAGTTCGGATAAATTTCGAATAAATTCTTTCCAAGTACTTCTTTTTCATTGAGCGGTGAAAGCCACGATGTATAGTGTCGGATAAAAATCAAATTGGCATCCTTATCTAACACAATAATAGCATCTACATAGTTGTCCATATTCGTGATGATATCCAGATAATTTTCAAGCATAACGGCTCTCCTTTTTCCTTTATTCAACAGCTCCGGCATCTACCTCATCTTCCCTGTACTGAGGTTCATTATAAATGATGTCCTTTATTTTCACAATTTCTTTTCTCCGGTAAGCTCGCTGACCAGTGCAGATCCGATGACCAGCACAGCGCCGATGATACCGAAGATAGACAGTTTTTCATGTAAAACAAGCGACGAAAGGAACAGCGCAAATACCGGATCGATGTAGCTCAGCACTGCGATGGACTGCGCTTTCAGATCTCTCATGCTGCCAAAATGCAGAACATAGGCGATGCCGGTGTGCACGATACCCACGATCAGGACCATGATAACGGATTGCAAATGCAGAGAGATCGCCCCAAAATCTTCCGCCGCGAGCAGATACGGAACCAGCACAAGCGCTGCTGCCCCCAACTGCACCATGGTCTTTTGGTAAGCGTCATCTACATGAATTTTTTTATTTAAGATGATCACGGACGCGTACAGCGCCGCTGCCGCAAGACCGCAGAGGATTCCCATCGTATCTGTCGCCCCAACGCCTTCTCCGTCCATCATCCCTGATACAAAGAACATGCCGATGATCGCAGCTGCCGCACAGCAAAGTCTTTTTATCGTCAGTTTTTCTTTAAAGACCAGCGGAGAAAGCAAAATGACGATCGTCGGCTGCATATAGTAGCACATGGTCGCGACCGTTACACTGGTATAGCGATAGGATTCAAAGAGAAAAATCCAGTTCAGACCGATGAGCGCACCGGTTATCGCAAGCAGGATCAGATTCCGCCGGTCCGGCAATTCGATCGTCCTGCCGTTTTTGATGCGAAGAAAGACCAGCAGGAACACACATCCCAAAAGCCCTCTCGTAAAGGCCAGCATGCCGGATGACAGCGGGATGTATTTCCGGAAAATACCGATCGTGCCAAAGATCAGCATGGATGTGATAAACTGCAGATAAGCATTGTGATTTTGCCTGTTCATAAAGTGTGTCTTTCCTTTTATATGTTCTGTTGTAAGTTTTTCTTCTCAGATTTGCAGCCGCATCTGTCTGTTGATCCAGCTTTTCTGTTCGGCCTGGTGCACTTCATCTCCCGGCAGACTGTCTCCGATCAAAAAGGGCGACGCCGGATCATGTCGTCGGAAATTCTGCAGGACGGTCTGCTTATCATAGTTCGCATAGCAGTACCGGCATAAATGCGGACACGTATTATAGGCGCCGATATCACTGCCAAGAAAACAGCTGCACTCTTTGCGGAGCGGTGTTTTCTTCGGAAAATCCAGGCTGCTGCCCAGAACATGCTCATAAGTTTCTTTCGACATACAGCCGCTGCAGTCCGCACCAAAAGGTTCCAGTTCCGTTCCCTCGCCGCAGGGTTTGACTGTCATGCCATGCCGGACTGCGATTTCGATCATTTTCTGACCCAGATAAAGTCGGTCATCATGGCCTACGATGCTGACTTCCGGAAAATTGCGTTTCACTTTTTCATATCGATCGACAAAGCTGATCACGCAGGTTTTCGTATAGCCGTCCAAGAATTCTGCCATTCGCTGAAACGCTTGTAAATGCGTATAAACCGTGTAGTTTTCATTCAAAAGAACCGGATCGTAACGCCAGCCGACAGCATCCGGTCCAACCAGCTTCGAAAGTGTACGGAAGCTCTGCAAGACAGCCTGCTTATCCGGAACATGGGGCTCGATATCTTTTCCATAAGGAGTGATCGTCACGAACCAGTACATACGGAAAGGTTGAAATCGGTCCATATAAGGCAGCATGGGCTGTGGATTTTTCGTACAAAAAGTCAGCAGGTCCACGACATCCGGCTGCAAGCGGTATCGCGTTACCTGCTGCGGATTATAAGGGTTCCGGACAAGTACATAGCCTGCCTTGATACGGTTTGCCAGCCATTTTGCGTAAAAAGCCGGAATATCCGTACGCATTCCGGTCTGAATGATCATATCTAATAGACAGCCCAGGCTTTCAATTCTTCGATACCCGGATTCTCATTCATGACTTTGGCATCGACGATCTCCGCCTCGTTTCCCAGATACGGCTGTAGTTTCTCAGCGGTCTTTCCCATATTGCTGCCGCCGGATGTAGCGAACAGCACGACTTTTTTATGAGAAAAATCATATTGCTTTACGAAAGTATTTACGACATTTGGGGCAGCCCAGTACCAGATCGGAAACCCCAGGTATACGGTGTCATATTCGTCCATGTTTTCAACGATCCCGCTGACCGGAACGTCTTTCTTACCGATTTTTTCTTTATTACATCTGGCCAGTGGATTCTTCCAGTTCTGATCTGCTTCCGAATAAGGTTCTGCCGGTTTGATCTCGAATAGATCTGCACCGATCGCCTCAGCCAGGTTCTTTGCCAGTCTGGCAGTCACGCCGCTTGCCGAAAAGTAGGCAACTAATTTTTTACTCATGATTCTTCCCTCCATTTTTTCATGCATATTGTTTTATAAATACGTCACAACGTCTTCTGTTTTACGTTTCGGAACGACATAATCCCGATTTTCGTCAAGGAAATACTGCGTGTTGTCTCCTTCTGCATTGATGATCCTGCTGATATGAGACGGATACCCGAACGCCACAACGGTATGCAGTTTCTGGTTTTCGCCGAGACCAAAGAGTTCCCCAAGTTTCTGCTTATTGCAGGCTCCGATGATGCAGCTTCCTATGCCGTGATTCCATGCGGCAAGTGTCAGGTTGCTGATCGCAAGTCCTGCGTCTGTGTCTGTATAAGCGCTTGCTAAGTCCATATTTTCCACGATGCCGATGAACAGCACCGGTTCTTCTCCGGCTTTTGGTTGTCCCTGCTCCGGCGGCAGAGAACCTGCCCACTTCGTATAGCCGAAGACTTCTTTTACCTTTTGCGGTGTTTTAACGACCACGTACTGCAATGGCTGTTTATTCATAGCACTGGACGCATATCGTGCTGCGGTCAGCATTTCATCGATGTATTCATCTGCGATCGGTTCCTGTTTGAATCGACGGTAGGTACGCCGTGTTTTTAATAATTCGATCAGTTCCATTTGCTTTCTCCTTATTTTCTTCCAATATAGCGATTTACTTTTTTCTTATACTCCAGATATTCCTGTCCAAAGGTCTCCAGCAAGAAGTCTTCTTCCACATTCACGATCTGCAGATGAAACATGATCATCGCAAAAACTGACGCTGCCAGAAGCCATGGATTGAAGAACATCAGCAAGATCCCGATGTACACCAGGTCAAAGCCTAAAAAAGCAGGGTTACGGCTGATCTGATAAATTCCATCCGTGACCAGCTCCGTCTTATCTGTCTTGGAGACCCCGGCCCGCCAGCTGTCCCGCATCGTTACCACCGATGTCACGAACACGGCGGCTCCCATTGCACCGATGACGCCGCCGCAGATTCTGAGCGGGGTCGAAAAACATGTCGTGTTCAAAAGGATACTGATCACTTCCACTGCCGGAACCAGCAAGGTCGCGATCTTCATGGTCACTTCGACGAATTTCACAAAACCGACTTTTCCCTGCCCGATCTGGTCCGTTCGAATGCCCTTTCGCCGCTGCAGGAACATTTTCAAAAAATAACATCCGTAAAAAACGGCTAAGATGATCAGTGCCGTCACTTGATAGATCATTTCAACACCTTTCTCTTTCCCGTCATCTGCGTAACTTCCAGACAATAAACCGCCGTCCTTGGGATCGCCGCCGGGTTAAAATACTTGTTTTCGCCCGGATAATAATGATCCATCAAAAGGTTCAATGCCTGCAGTTTTTCGTCGTCATCATCGATCATGCGGATCATGCCATGCCCGATGATGCTTTCAAACGCAAAGGTGCACATTCCCTGTTCTGCTTTGTACTGCAGCTGATGGCGGCAGTCCATCTCAAAGGATGCGTGGTTGTTTTTCTGCATCAACTCGATCTTGTGACCCTCTAAGGCGCTGTGAAAATACAACGTCACGGTCTTGGCTTCTTCTTCGGCTTTCACGCCGAAGTTCAGCGGTAAAATATACGGATAGTCTCCGTCGTGCAGTCCCAGCCGGCATACATCGCAACGGGAGATCACATCCACCATTTCTTCAAAACTCTGAATTTCTCTGTCTGCTCGTCTCATATTCGCTCCTGTCTCCTCTCTTATTCTGTCCTTTCAAGGCTGACACGATAACTGCTCAGCACCATTTTGTTCAAAAAAGCTGCCTTTTCAGACAGCTTTTGTATAGATCATATTCAATAAGTCTGTGCCTGTTCTCGTTCTGAAAAAACGTTCTCTGAAATTGCGGATATTCTCTGCCGAAAATCCCATTTCATCCGCATTGACCAGATAATCCGCCTCGATCAGGATCTGATAGTCGAGACCGTCAACGGCATCCGGGCTGTGATGATGCGAGACCAGATATACGATACGTTCAACGACTTCCGCATCGACATCCGTCCCTGCAAAGAAAGCACGCACGAGCGGTTCGCTCTCTTGTTCCTGATGTTTGCCTCCGGCATTTCCGTATTTTTCTCTGCAGAGCGGACAGGAAATATCGTGGACCACCGCCGCAGCCTCGAGGATATACTGTGACCGCATTTCCAGCCGCGCCATCTTTCCGATCGTCCGCGCGTAACCCCAGACCTTCATAAAATGATTGATATCCTCTACATTCCCATCGGAAAGTCCGATCATCTTTTCTATGATCTCCGCGATATACATTATTTCTCCTGAATTTCCTTTCCGGTCATATGCTCGATGGTGATCTCGATCATCTGTACAGCCTTAAAGTCCAACTCAATCTCCTCGTCAGCCTCTGCTTCATTCGGATAATACTTCATCGCGAACGTCTTGAGCACCTTTCTCTTTTCTTCCGGATCCGCGATCGGCGCTGCCTTGCCGAAAACGACTGCGCTCTTCACATACGGCGCCCAGTCAAGGTCCCTGATCTCCGGCTCGCTGTAAACCGTAAAGCAGACCTTCGGATTGCGTTTCATGGAGTCCACCTTATGTCCGGCCAGAGACGAGTGAAAATAGATCTTCCCGGCGGCTTCATCATAGTAGTAATTGATCGGAACCGCATAAGGATAATCGTCATCCCCTGCTACCGCAAGCACCGCACGCTTTGATTCTTTTATAAGTTTGATGGTTTCTTCGTTCGTGATCGCCTTTTTCTCGGCGCGACGCATCTTTCTGAACATGATGTATTCCTCCTATGAAATGTCAATTGCAATCGCTGTAATAAAGACATTATATCATTCTTTTGGAGGAAAGAAAACGGATTTTTCGCCAATTTCCCGAGAAAATCAAGTCTCGCTGCTCGGCGAAGATAGGAATGTGACTTTTCGTACTTTTCGCCCTTCCCCGGCCCGGTTCGGCAGATATTTTGCGAGCACTTGCGAATACTCCGTTAAAAAGGCTGTAAATTCCTCATCCGAAAGCAGCAGCGTCGCTTGTCCGACGGTCAGAAGATCCTGCTTCGGATCATGTTCTTCATCCGCAAGATAACGTGAAAAATCATTTGCCAGACGCAGCAGCGTCGCCTGTATCATGCGGTTCATGTTTTCATTCGTCTGCGCGTCTGCCGGCGGCACGCAGACCGTATAAAACTTCTCTGCCAAGCCGCGTTTTGGTACTTCCCTTACCGCCTCAATGACGCCGCACTCCGCCAGGACCTTGATATGCCGGTACAGACTCGCACGCGGGATATCGGACAAGTTTTCCTGTATCTGCGCAGCAGAGGCCTCTTTTTTTTCGAGCAAAACCTGCAGGATCCGCTGGCGGATCGGATGCAGGCAGGCATCAATGTAAGAATCTTTCATTTCAATCACCTAGATAACCACCATTAAGATCAATTTACTTACCAGATGCAGGCCGAAGTGCGCCAGCATCGCGTATTGAATGCCGTATTTTCGGTAATATCTGCCGAACATAAGTGCAAATCCGCCGTTCAGCACAAAACAACGCAGCAGGATCAGCGGCGTGATACGGCCAAAAAACAGCATTGTCGCCGGCAGATGTCCCGCTGCGAACAGAAGTGCCGCGAGGATATTCGCTGCAATGAAGATCCAATCCGGCAGCATGGTTTTCTCGGTTTTCCTTGCAAAGATCATCGCAAGGATCCACGCAAGTAGCGACATCAAAAACCATCGCATCAGCAATTCCTCAACAACACCGCCGTAAGTTAAGGACGAGAGAAAATATGCCGCGCTGATCCCCTTTTCATAATCCGCCGCAACCTCCGGTATGAGCGGGCCAGCTATAAAGTAATCCATCGCGAACAGAACGCCAAAAAGGACGATGGCCGGCACCGTTTTTTTGAGGATCTCTTTTTGAAATCCGAACGGACGGACCAGACCGAGCCGCTGCGCAAGGAAATAACCGACTGCAGTCGCTATCGCCGTGTAGATCATGCTCTGCAGCATGGTAAGCAGATAAAAGGTAACCGGACTTTCAAACTGTGCCAGGATCTGCGCCGCCTGCTCGCCAGACGCGTGCTCCAACGTGTAGACCCCGGTAAAATAGCCGCCGATCAGAGCAAACGGCAAGATGCACAGGATCATGCATCCGATCGCGCCCCAAGTTGTTTTGTTCATGAAATCCACCTCTTAACCTTCTAAAAACTATGTCATCCGTTATTAATCTCAAAAACGAGAATAATCATATTTTTATTATATTCTCAATTTTGAGATCGGTCAAGAGTGAAATGCAGGAAGTCTCGGCAGCCCTCGGCGATGTCCTCATAGGTCACATCAAAATTGCCGGTATACCACGGATCTGCGATATCCCGCGGATCACTTGAAAAATCCAGTAATCCGTGAACCTTGTCCTGCGGGTCGCTGCCGATGATCCGCAGGAGATTCCTGCGGTTGTTGGTGTCCATGATCAGCAGATAGTCATAGTATTCGTAATCCGCTTTTGTCACCTGCCGCGCGCAGTGATCACCGCAGGGGATCCCCATCTCCGCCAGCTTGCGCCGCGTCCCGTGATGGACTCCGTTGCCGATCTCCTCCCTGCTGGTCGCCGCCGAATCGATCTCAAACAAGTCCTCCAGACCCTGTTTCTTTACCATATCTTCTAATACATACTGCGCCATGGTACTGCGGCAGATATTGCCGTGGCAGATGAACAGGACTTTTATCATGCTCATAATTTCTCCTTTCAAGCAGCGAAACATGTTGAGTTTTGTGGGATTTTCCAAAATAGAATGCATCAAAATCCTAATTCCTCACCGATGATGATAACATGGAAATCCGATCCCATCGGTCTTTTGTGCATGATCGCCGTGATATTGCAGATCCGATCCGGACTGCTGCAGCTCGGACAGACGCCTGTTTGTACACACGCGCATTCTCTCCCGTATTTTAGATTGTCCATAGGGGCAGCGATGAACCGGATCCGTTCTCTGGCTGCCTGTTCGTCCGCAACGATCTTATTCACCCCGGCAACCACGATGATGCGATCCGCGCCGTAGCAGCTTCCCGCTACACGATTTCCGACGCCGTCAACATTCACGATCTCCCCTTTCATCGTGATCGCATTTGCGCCGAGAAGAAAAACATTACTCGTCAGATATTCCGCCAAGATCGCCCGCGCTTCCTCGCGTGTCGGTGCCTTTTTGTATCGCTTTTCGTCACAGGAGGCATAGCGGTGCAGATTCAGAGCTGCAATATTAGGGATCTTTCTGCATTGCTTTTCATCCAAGGCATCATCCAGATCCAACGCGTATACCGTATGAGAGTCTCCCACCCCTACGAGCGAACCGTCCGGGATCAACGATAAAAGCAGCTGTGCAGCCTGCTCCCGGTTTTCTGCATAATAAGCCTCAAACCCATTTTTTTTCAGATTTTTTACTGCATTCTCACCTTTGCTCGCAAAGAATCTCTTTTTAATACGCTCCACATCGCATGCAGCATCCTTTATCCTAAAATTTGCGTTCATCTTTCCACCCTCCTACTTTTTTCTTCGATAAACAAATCTCGCGGTCAGGATCGGCACCAGACAGATGATCGCGTAGATTCCGCACAAAAGCGCTCCCAGCATACGGAAATCCATAAAGCCGCCTGCCGGTGACAGCGCACACGCCGCCGCTCCGATCAGTGCCGCAAGCGGCACCAAAAAAGGGATCGCGCGGATCCATGGATTCTTCGTTTTTTTGCAGAGGACATACTGTAAAAAAAATAAAACCAGTATGGTCAGCAGTATGACTGCCTGTATGGTATAGTCTTTTCCATTCAGTTCCATCGTCCTATCCTTTCCTTTTTCACGCAGCGATGTTTTTTTCATTATATTGAACATTCGTTTTCTTGTCAATGAGCTTGCGAAAATAGTCTTGCTGCATAAGACTAGATCCAAATCGTAATTTGAGTCAAAAAAAAGCATCACGAGAAAGAAAAAGCGCGCCCCGATGTGTGACCAAGGTACAGGCGGATGCGCGAAAAAAAACAAAAAATCACGAAGATTGTCGAAGCTTGTAAAAAATAGAAGAATTCATAAGTAAAAAAGAGTAAGAAAAGTGACAAACAGGAAGGCAGAAACGCCTCGACATGCTTTTTTTCGGCCGAAAACGCAAAAAGATAGCAGTCTTATACATCGAGACTTTTTCGTTCACAGTTTTTCGCGGGGATCTCGCACAAAAAAGCATGGCGCCCGGAAAGCAAACAACATTTAAAGCGGCAGCAGCGCAGCGATATAGGCCAGCACGATCGCCGGAAGCATATTTGCCACGCGGATCTTCTTTTCGCGGATCAGGTTCAAGCCGACACAGAAGATCAGGATCGAACCGACCAGCGCGATATAGTCCAAAGCCAGTTCCGTCATATACGGTTTGATGAAGACCGCCAACAGCGTCATCAGTCCTTCGAAGACAAAGACCGGAATCGCCGAAAAGATACAGCCCTTCCCCATCGAACAGGTCATCACCAGGACGATGATCAGATCCAGAACGCCCTTGGTCGCCAAGACGGACCAGTCTCCGAAGATCCCGTCCTGCAGGGAACCGACGATCGCCATGGCTCCGATGGATACGGTAAGCGAAGCGGTTACAAATGCATTGACAAATTCCGCGTCTGAAGTATTGTTGGTCTTCTTTTTCAGCCATTCACCAAAGCGTTCGAACGCGTCTTCAATGTTGATGATCTCCCCGATAAACGCACCTAAGACCAGACAAATGGTGATCAGCATACTCTGTCCGGATGTAATGACACCGTTATGTACGGTGAGCATTTTTTCCATGGTGCCTGCCGTTCCGATAAACATCACACTGATGCCGCAGGCCGTCTGCATAGCATCTTGATGCCGTTCTTTCATGAATGTTCCGCCCAGCAGCCCGATCACGCCTCCTGCGAGAATGGCTGCCGAATTGATCAAAGTTCCAAGTCCTACCATGTCAGAACATACTCCTTTTTCCTATTTATCCAGAGAAGCCTTGAGCTCCTCCAGGATCGCAAACGCCTTAGACGGCGTGATCTCCATCAGGTTCAGTGCCCGCAGTTTGTCAATGACCGGGTTCGGCGCGAAAGAAAACATCGAAAGCTGGCTTTCTTCTTCGCAGATCGCAGGTTTTGGTTTCGCCGCGTCAGCAGCTTGAGGATCCGCCGGAGCTGCGCTCGCGGAAGTATTTGCGGGACCTGACGTTGATCCGCTCTCCAGATCCGCCAGCTTTTCCTGGGCGCGCGCCAAAAGTGCCTGCGGGATACCGGCCAGTTTGGCCACATGGATGCCGTAGCTGCGGCTTGCGGAACCCGCAACGATCTTATGCAGGAAGACGATATTGCCGCCTGCCTCCGCCACATCGACGTTCAGATTGCGCACGCCCGGAAGCTGTTCCTCGAGCACCGTCAGTTCGTGATAGTGCGTCGCGAACAAGGTCCGGATATGCGTGTGATCATTGCAGAGATATTCACACGCCGCCCAGGCGATCGACAGACCGTCGTAAGTGCTCGTACCGCGCCCGATCTCATCCAGGATGATCAGGCTGCGCGCCTTGGCGTTATTGAGGATATAGGACAGCTCGCTCATTTCCACGAAGAAGGTCGACTGTCCCTGCGCCAGATTGTCCGACGCGCCGATCCGCGTAAAAATACGGTCGCAGACGCCGATGTGCGCCTGTTCGCACGGCACGAAACAGCCCGCCTGCGCCATCAGCACGATGAGCGCCGTCTGCCGCATATAGGTGGACTTACCGGCCATGTTCGGTCCGGTGATCAAAAGCATGCTCGCGTCCCGATCGTTCAGATAGGTGTCGTTGGAAACAAACAGACCGTCGCTGACCATCTGCTCAATGACCGGATGTCTGCCCTTGAGGATCTCCAACTCCATCGAATCATCCACGCGCGGTTTGACATAGCCCAGCTTTTCGCTGACCTGCGCGAAAGAAGTCAGAACATCAAGCTCCGCGATGGCTGCCGATGTTTTCTGGATCGTCTCGATATAGTTCTGTATAAAATCTCTGACACGGAGGAAAAGTTCATACTCCAGCTGATTGATCTTCGTCTGGGCGTTCAGCACCAGATTTTCCATCTCTTTCAGTTCCGGCGTGATGAAGCGTTCCGCATTGGCCAGAGTTTGTTTTCGTATGTAGTTTTCGGGGATCAGATCAAAATAGGACTTGGTCACTTCCAGATAATAGCCGAAGACCCGATTGTACCCGACTTTCAGGTTTTTGATGCCGGTCCGCTCGCGTTCGGTGTTTTCGAGATTGGATATCCACTCCTTTCCGTCTTTGATGGAAAAGTTCAGATCGTCCAGCTCTTTCGAAAAGCCGGCCTTGATCAGACCGCCCTCTTTGATGGTGAACGGCGGCTCTTCACAGATCGCGCGGTCGATCACATCGTAAACTTCCGTCAGGCAGTCGATATCGTCGTTGATCTTCCGCAGCGCGGCAGTCTGCATCGCGCCGAGATCCGATTTGATCTCCGGCAGCACCGCGATCGAATTGCGCAGGGCGATGAAATCTCTGCCGTTGGCATTGCCGCAGGCAACGCGCCCGGTCAGACGCTCAAAATCATAAATACGTTTCAGGTTTTCCTTGATATTGTTCCGCGTGAGAAGATCGTTGTATAATTCCTCTACGCCGTCCAGCCGCTCGTTGATCTCCGCCGCGTTGTTGAGCGGTTCCCGCAGCCACTGCCGCATTTTGCGGCTGCCCATGGCGGTATGCGTCTTATCGAGCACACCTAAAAGAGACCCCTGTACTTTTTTTTCGTACAGTGTCTCGGTGATCTCCAGATTGCGTACGGTCGCTTTGTCCAGCGCCATATGCGTCCCGATCTCATAGTGGTTGATGCGGGTCAGATGTTTGAGATTCTGTTTCTGGGTCTCAAAAAGATAGTTCAGCAGCGCGCCCAGCGCCCGGACGCCCTGCGGGCGAAAGTCCAGTCCCAAGCCGGTCAGGGAAACCGTGCCGAACTGTGCTTTGATCGCCTCGACGCACGCTTTTTCGGAATAATAACTTTCGGAAAGAATGTTAAGATAGGCTTCTGTGATCTGCTTGACCTCATCGACAGCATAGTGCAGCGGGAAGTCTTCGTTGAAGATGACCTCCTTCGCCTTGATCTTGACCAGCTCATTCAGAAGCGTCTGGTAAAGATCCCCGCCGTGATACTCGGTCAGATACAGTTCCCCGGTCGATATATCACAATAAGCCACAGCCATTGCCTGTTCTTCGGCGTAAACCGCGGCCAGATAATTATTTTCTTTTTCATGGAGCATCGCCTGCGAGGTCAGCGTTCCGGGCGTTACCACGCGGATCACTTCCCGTTTGACGATACCTTTGGCTTGTGCCGGATCTTCGGTCTGTTCACAGATGGCGACTTTGTAGCCCTTTTCCACAAGCCGGGCGAGATAACCGTCGGCTGCGTGGAAAGGGACGCCGCACATCGGCGCCCTTTCCTCTTGTCCGCAAGCCTTTCCGGTCAATGTCAATTCTAATTCTTTTGATGCAAGCTTCGCGTCTTCGAAGAACATTTCGTAGAAGTCACCCAGCCGAAAGAACAGAATACAGTCCTGATACTGATCTTTGATTTCCATGTACTGCTGCATCATCGGTGATAACTTCATATTCTTCTCCTGTTTGTCCGTAATCTTGATTATGTAAATCGGTTATGTAAATATGTAAAAATGTAATGAAAAACTATCTTGCGTTGTAAGCCTTGATACCTTCTTTGATGATGTTGATGCCGGCCTTCATATCTTCTGCTTTCAGAACGTAAGCGATTCTCATGTCAGACTTGCCTGCTTCCGGATTGGTGAAGAATCCGCCTGCCGGTGCAAACATGCAAGTTTCGCCGTTTACGTCGAATTCCGTCAGCAGGAACATCAGGAATTTTTCCGCGTCGTCTACCGGAAGTTTGCAGGTGATGTAGAATGCGCCTTCCGGAACACCGTACTGGATGCCTTCGATCTCGTTCAGAGCTTCTACGGCAACGTTTCTTCTGTGTTCGTATTCCGCTTTGATCTCATTGAAGTAGGACGGATCCATGTTGTAAAGAGCTGCTGCGCCGACCTGGTCTAAGGTTGCGCTGCACAGTCTTGCCTGGCAGAGTTTCATGAGGTTGCCCATCAGTTCTTCGTTCTTGGAAGCGATGGAACCCATTCTTGCGCCGCATGCGGAGAATCTCTTGGAGATGGAATCTACGATGATGACATTCTGCGCTGCTTCCGGGAAAGAACCAAAAGTATCCATGGTCTTTCCGTCGTAAACGAATTCTCTGTAAACTTCGTCCGCGATGATGTACAGATCGTGTGCGATCGCGATGTCAACGATCAGCTTCATTTCATCGTGTGTCAGGACCTTACCGGTCGGGTTGCCCGGGTTGATGATGCAGATCGCTTTGGTCTTCGGTGTGATGACAGCTTCGATCTTTTCTTTTACCGCATACTGATAGCCTTCTTCCGCAGTGGTCGGGATGCCGACTAACTTGCCGCCTGCAGCTTTGATGAAAGTCTTGTAGTTGGTGTAGAACGGTTCTGCCATGATGACTTCATCGTCATCGTCCAGCAGTGCGGTCATCAGCATAGAGATCGCTTCGGAACCGCCGGTGGTAACCAGCAGGTCTTTCTTTTCGAAATCAAGACCGAGTCTCTTGTAGTAGCCGACTAACGCGTCGAGTAATTCCGGAATACCTTGGGAGTTTGCGTAAGCTAATACATCCTGGTCGAAATTCTTGACTGCATCAAAGAACGCACGCGGTGTTTTGATGTCCGGCTGACCGATGTTCAGTCCGTAAACCTTTTTTCCTGCAGCTCTTGCAGCGTCAGCGTAAGGAACAAACTTTCTGATTGGAGAGAGTTCCATTGCTTGAATTTTTGTTGACAGTTTCATTTCGTTTTCTCCTTTTTACATAAAACTAACATTTATTCTAACTCCTCATGTGAGGTGTTGACAATAGTAAGGATGTCGGACTCGGCAACCGCGGCCTCCGTTTCCGACGGGGACTTGGACAGATACAAGAGATATTCGATATTGCCCTTCGCCCCGGTGACCGGACTGTAGGTCAGCCCCAGCGGGACAAGTCCGTTCTCGTTTGCATAGCCGATCACGTTCCGGATCACTTCTTCATGCACCTTTCGGTCACGGACAATGCCTTTTTTGCCGACCTGCTCTCTGCCGGCCTCAAACTGCGGCTTGACCAGACAGACCAGGCTTCCGCCCGTTTGTTCCAACAATTTCGCCGCTACCGGGAAAACCAGCTTCAGCGAGATGAACGACACGTCGATACTGATAAAGTCGATCGGATCTTCGATCAGCGCAAAATCCAGATAGCGGATATTGCATTTTTCCATATTGACCACGCGCGGATCGATCCGCAGCTTGTAGTCGAGCTGTCCATAGCCGACATCGACCGCGTAGACCTTGCGGGCGCCGCTCTGCAGCATGCAGTCGGTAAATCCGCCGGTGGAAGCGCCGATATCCATGCAGACGGTGTCCGCAAGCCGGATTGGCCAAAGCTTCATGGATTTTTCCAATTTCAGGCCGCCGCGGCTGACATAAGGACAGATATTTTCTTTTACGGTGATCTCGGCGTTCTCATCAACGAAGTTGCCGGCTTTGTCGCTCTTTTGACCGTCGACATAAACGATGCCGGCCATGATCGATGCTTTCGCGCGCTCTCTGGACTGGTAGAATCCTTTCTTGACCAGTAAAACATCAAGCCTTTCTTTCAAGTTCTCCACAAATCCTTTCTGTGATCTTTTCCGCGGACAGACCGTACTTCTCCGTCAGTTCCGCAAAGGTACCCTGCTTGATAAACTGCTCCGGCCAGCCGAAGTTCAAAACCCGGTATCCCGGCTCCAAAGCGCACCGCAGGCTTTCGCCGAAACCGCCGCTGACGATATTGTCCTCGATGGTCACGACCAGCTTGCCGCGCAGCGTGTTCATCGCGCTCTTGGAAATTTCGATCGGTTTCACGATATTCACATCCTGATAACGCGCCTGTACGCCTTTTTCGAGCAGCCGCTCGAAGACTTCCCGTCCGACGCCGGCCATCTTGCCGACGCCGAGGATCTCCACACGATCCGCAAGCAGCGCGCTGCCGTATTCCATCGTCCGGTTGTAAGTCATCAGGCTTGGAATCCTGCCCTCTTCCGCCGTCATAACTTCGCCGCGCGGATAACGGATCGCGCAAGGTCCGTTCTGCTCCATCGCGTAGTTCATGCTCTCACGGAGCATTTCATCGGAAGTCGGCGCGAGGACCGACAAATGCGGCATCGTGGCAAGATAGCTGAGATCAAAGATGCCGTGATGCGTTTCTCCGTCCGCCCCGACAACGCCCGCGCGGTCGATCATAAAGGTCACCGGCAGCTGCTGCATGCAGACATCCTCCAGCATCTGATCATAAGCCCGCTGCAGGAACGAAGAATAAATGCAGACAAACGGCCGCATACCGGCTTTCGCAAGCCCGGCGGCGAATGTCACAGCATGCTGTTCGGCAATTCCGACATCGAAGAAACGCTCCGGAAATCTGCGGGAAAATCCGCCCAGCCCGGTTGCTTCTCCCATGGCCGCGGTGATTGCCACGATCCGCGGATCTTTTTCGGCAAGCTCGATCAGATACTCTCCCATGACTTTGGAGTAAGTCGGCTTGCCGGACTTTGCGAGTTCTTTGCCGGTTTCCGGATCAAACTTTCCGATCCCGTGGAACTTGCCCGGATCTTTTTCGGCGTTAAGGTACCCCTTGCCTTTTTTGGTGATCACATGGATCACCACCGGCTCGTTGAGGCTCTTGGCACGCGCCAGAACATCCAGAAGCTCCGGCAGGCTGTGTCCGTCCACCGGTCCGAAATAGGTGAAGCCCAGTTCTTCAAAGAGCACGCCGCCGTGTTCCAGGATCGTATACTTGATATCATTTTTGATATCAGCCAGCCCCTGCGCGATGCCTTTACCGACATTGGGGATCGAGCCGATCTTGTTTTTGATAAATTTTTTGGCGCTTAAATAGCCTTTGGATGTCCGCAGCGACCCCAGATGTTTGGAGATCCCGCCGATGTTCGGCGAAATGGACATGCCGTTGTCGTTGAGGATCACGATCACTTTGGATTTGGAGGCTCCGATGTTGTTCAGCGCCTCATAAGCCATGCCGCCGGTCAGCGAACCGTCGCCGATGACCGCGATCACCTCATAGTCTTTTCCCTGGATATCCCTTGCCGCCGCATAGCCTGCCGCTGCCGAGATCGAGGTGCTGCTGTGACCGGTATCAAAGGCGTCATGCACGCTCTCCTTGCCTTTCGGGAATCCGGAGAGTCCTCCGAGCTGCCGCAGCGTATCAAACGCTCCGGCCCTGCCGGTCAGGATCTTATGGACATAGGACTGATGTCCCACATCCCAGATGATCTTATCCTCCGGACTGTCAAAGATCTTATGCAGCGCCATCGTCAGCTCCACCACACCCAGATTGGATGCCAGATGTCCGCCGGTTTCGGCGACCCGCTCGATCAGAAAGTCACGGATCGAATAAGATAAAAGTTCCATTTCCTCGCAGGACATTGTCTTTAGATCCTCGGGGAAACAGTAGTCTGTCAGATTTTTTTTCATGTCTCTTGCATCAGTTCTTTCTTGTTTTAAGCTGCAGCGCCATATTGCGGAAAAACTCCGCGTTGTCGTAATACGGCGCGATCGCCTCCAGCGCGTCGTCGGTCAGCTGCTCCAATCTCGCGAAGGCAGCCTCCAGTCCGTTGATCGAGGTATAGGTGTTCTTATGCTGTTTCTTGTCGGAACCGATGGCTTTGCCCAGTTCTTTCGGATCGCCGATCTCATCCAGGATATCGTCCGCAATCTGATAAGCCAGACCGAGATTTTCGGAATAAATGTCCAGATTGCTGAGCATATCCTTGCTCGGATTGCCCAGATAAAGTCCCGCCTTGATCGCTGCGATGATCAGCGCGCCGGTTTTATTGATATGGATGTACTCCAGCATCTCGTTGGAATACTCGTTGTTCTCGCCTTCGATGTCCGATACTTGACCGGCAACCATGCCGCGGCATCCGGCTCCTTTGGCGATCGCATTGATCGCGCGGATGCGCTTTGCCATCTTTTCGGCGTCGTCAAAGTAAAGCATCAGATCTTTGTTCATAGCTTCGAACGCGCTGGTCAGAAGCCCGTCGCCGGCCAGGATCGCCAGCGCTTCTCCGTAAACCTTGTGATTCGTCGGCAGACCTCTGCGCAGATCGTCGTTATCCATCGCCGGCAGATCGTCATGGATCATCGAATAAGTATGGATGTACTCCATCGCGCAGGCATAAGGAAGCGCCTCGCGAACGTCGCCGCCTGCAAAATCACACGCCGCCAAAAGCAGAACCGGACGGATGCGTTTGCCGCCCGCCGTCAAACTGTATTTCATAGCTTCATACAACGAAATACTCTTGTTGTCTATATTAGGAATGAAATCCAGCAGATGTTCATCGATCATTTTTTTGTAATCTTCATAGCCTCTTTCCATGAGAAATCCTCCTTTTCCGCTTACAAATCTACTTGGAATACACTTCGATCTTCTGTTCGGTCTCTTTTAAAATATCTCTGCACAGGCGATAGCAGCGGATGCCTTCTTCATAGCATTTTACAGCCTCGTCCAGGGTCGTTTCTTCATCACGGATCATTTCCGACATTTCTTCCAGTTTCTGCAATGATTCTTCAAATGTCATCGGTCTCGTTCTCCTTCGTTATCGACAGCTCTGTCATGCGGAACGCCGCACTGCCGTCTTTGAGTTTGATGCGATAGGTCTGTCCGTCGCGCAGTTCTCCTGCGGAGGAAATGTGGTTTCCGGCCGCATCTTCCAGCACCGCGTAGCCTTTTCGCAGGATGCGGTACGGATGGTTTTCATCCAGGATCAATCTGCAGCTTTCCAGTTCATGCCGGTAAGCGGTCACGCGCCTTTGCAGGACATGCTGCATTTCCGCAAACAGTTTATCGGCATGCAGACCTGCATAGCTGACTTTTTTCTGCAGGTCCGCCATCAAACCGTTCCGCCAAGACTCTGCCCGCTGCATCAGCTCGCGGATATCCGGCACTGCCATCTCGGCAGCCGCCGTCGGCGTTTCGGCGCGTCGGTCCGCGACAAAATCCGCAATGGTAAAATCGATCTCATGCCCGACGGCTGAGATGATCGGGATCCGGCTGCGGTAAATAGCGCGCGCTACGATCTCTTCATTGAAAGCCCAGAGGTCTTCCATCGAGCCTCCGCCGCGGCCGACAATCAGCGTATCGATATCGTCGAATTCCCGGTTAATCCGGTCGATCATCCCGGCAATGTCCGCGGCAGCGTCGCTGCCCTGCACCAGCACGGGGAACACGATCAGATCGGTCAGATTTGTCCGGCTTTTCACGATCTTGATGATATCCCGCACAGCGGCCCCGGTGTTCGAGGTCACGATACCGATCTTATGCGGGAACCGCGGGATCGGTTTTTTATGTTCCGGCGCGAACAGGCCCTCCGCGTCAAGCTTTTCTTTGAGCAGCTGAAAGGCCATCGCCAGATTTCCCTCGCCCGTGACCTGTATGCTGCGCACAAAGAGCGTATAAGTGCCGCCCTTTTTATAGACGTTCAGATAGCCGTTGATGACGACTTCCAGTCCGTCCCCCAGCTCATAGTTCAGGCTGCGGACATACTGCGCCGGAAAGAAACAGTTGATCTTGCTGTTTTCATCCGTGATCGAAAAATACAGATGCCCGCTGCTGTGATGCTTGAGATTTGAGATCTCGCCCCGCACGGTCAGGTTTCCCAGAAGCGGGTCGGTCATCAGAACGCGGCTGATATATTCATTCAGTTGTGTGACGGTGATCGGCTTCAGCGCCATATCTTTTGTCCTCCCAGCAGCGCAACGCCGATGGCATTGTCGGCAGACATCTGCGGTTTCCCGAATACAATGTTCAGATCCTTATACATATGCTCGACCAGATAGTTGCGCATATACTGACTGCACGATACGCCGCCGGCATAGATAAAATTCGTGATCCCGTACTGATAGGAAAGCTGCAGGGTCATCTCCAGGATCGAGCGCGAGAGCTTTTCAAACAAGTCTTCGATCAGCTCCATCTGCGGATACTGCTCCAATGCCTTGCCGCACTGGGTTTCGATCCCCGAAAGGTTGACATATCCCTCTTTGGTCTTGATCGGCGTCAGAATATCCCGATGACCGATCGCGCGCACGGCCATCTGATCCAGCGCTTCGCCGCACGGAAAATCGAGCCCCAGCGAAACGCCGACACGATCCAGCACCTGCCCGTAAGCAATGTCTTTGGTGCCGCCCACGATCTCAAAGATGCCCTTTTCGTCATCGACCAGCAGAGCCTCCGTAGTACCGCCGCTGAAATGAAAACAGATCAGCGGACTGACGTTTTTGAGGCTGGAATAAAAACGGATCGCCTCGATATGCCCCTCTTGGTGGGAAAATTCATAATACGGAACGCCCATGGCTGCCGCCACCGCTTTGCCGTATCCGGTCCCGGCGGTAAAGACCGGCATATAAGAGCCTTCGATCGGACGCGGACGCGTAGAGAACGAAACGGCTCCGATGTTTTCACGGATGGAAAAATCCGCAAGCGCTTTTTGGAGTGCTTCCGGCAGTTTCTGTACATGCTGAAAGAACGCTTCGGACTGCCGAAGTCCGCGCTCGCCCTTTTTGACATCCAGGTATTCCTGATGGTTAAAAAGCACCTTTCCTTTGCAGTCAACGACCGCGACGGAAGTTTTATAATTGCTGGTGTCGATCCCCAGCGATAATAATTCACTCTGCATGTTCTGCTTCCTTATGCTCCTGTTCTCTCTTTTCCTGTTCCTGTGCCCGGTTGATCTTGGAAAGCACGGCGTTGACAAAGCGCGGCGACTGTTCCTCTCCGTAAGCCTTGGCAAGGTTGACCGCTTCATTCATAGCGACCGCGTTCGGCACATCATCCAAAAACAGGATTTCTCCGACCGCAAGCCGCAGCACCGCGAGGTCGGTCTTCGCCATACGGACGGTCGGCCAGCCGCTGCTCTGCGCATCGATCAGACGATCGACACGTTCATGGCTTGCGCAGATCTCCGTTACTAATTTCCGCGCGTATTCCGTCTGCTTCCCAAAGGAACTATCTGCCGCATATTTTTGAAAATCCGGACCCTCCCAGTCGTTCTGCACGTCGATCTGGAAAAGGATCTGCATTGTTTTTTCTCTCGCTTCTTTTCTGTTCATGGTTGGTTCTTACCCTTTCTGTGGTTCCTGCACACCTTGTATGTGAATGTTGACTTCTTTGACATGAAACGGCGTCAGATCCTCAACGGCTTCCTTGACCGCGCTCTGGATGTCCCATGCCAGCTGCGGGATCTTCACGCCGAACCGGACGATCACGTAGACATCGATCGTCAGCTTCTCTTTTTCGGCGGAGACTTTCACGCCGATCAGGTCATTGTCTTTCGCGCCGATCATCCTCGTCAGATTGCCGCTGAGCGTGTCACAAAGTCCGTATACGCCGGGGACTCCCAGCGCCGCTCTCATCGCGGCCGCGCTGACGATCTCTTCCGAGATCCGGTCGATATTCTGTTTGCTCTGCTTCTCGCCGTTTGTCTGGGGCATGCGAACGGTCCTTTCTGAAATAAGGAATGTACATTCGAAATCTCATACATCAATATTATAACAAAAGGCCCTCTGATTTTCAATGTTATTTCACGAATAATCGAGGGCCTTTGCGGTATTGAATTTTGTACATGCCTGCACGTACGCACAGTACAAATTTTATTGCAGCTCTTTCTTTTTGGTCTTGTATCCTAGGATCGCCGCTATTGCGAAGAATATCCATGGCAATACCATAGAGAACGGATAGAGTGACGTCGCGGTGCTGTGGCTCAGACAAATGGAAAACAGATAGTCAAACGGCATCCCAAAAGGAAGCCCTAAAACACAAAGAAACGGAAATGCTGCATTCCGTAAAGTATCCTGTTGGCTTCCATACATCACAGCACTTATTACGATCAGTGCTGTCGGGATCAGCAGCTTCAGAAAAAGGCGCGGTTCTTCTTTCTCTTTTCCCAGAAAGAAAAAGCATAACCCACTGCCCAGCATTGCAAGGAAGCTGACGATAAGCGGAACCGTCTGGATCTTATAGGAGAACCAAGTATGAAACAATACTACGACAAATGCTGACAGCCAAAAAAGAAGCAGCAAAACTTTTAAGGTAAAATTTCTTTCTCTCATTTCGCAAAACCCTTTCTTCGAATTTTTTGAGACCATATGCATTCTAAAAATATTTGGCCAGCATCGCAATATATAACAGCGTTCCATACATAACCACAAAAGCAATGCTTGCTACAACGGAAAGCAACACGCCGTCAAAAGTATTTTGATCTATGAATTTTTTTATCGCAAACGCATAGCAAAGGACAAAGATCAGCGGGTAGATAAACCATAATTCATTAAATCCGAGCCATTTTATAATTTCCAAACTTTTAAACGTGATCATAGTTTTTCACCTTTTCTTGCTCCTAGAATCTTAGAACTGATCCATCAGCCAGTTTAATTTCCATAACACATACAGCGAATAGGAAATTACGATTGCGAGCGGAATGCCAACCGGAACATCGGAGCTTTTCCGTTCCTTTTCCTGTGATTCTGCCTCGCTCTCTTTTCCGCAAGCGGTTTCTTCTCTTGCGCCGCAGCATTCATGAAACGCCTCTGCTGCCGCCGCTTTCATCAAAATATAGACACATGGCCAAAAAGCGATCGCCCCTCCGATCTTAAAGATCATCCAAGCCGCGCCTGCCACTGCTGCGAGTACCGGCATAACATTCCCTCCCTTTCCTATCAAAATGCTGTACGCAGCAAAGTTCCGTACATGACTGCGAAAACAATGCTCGCCAGAACAGAAAAACACACGCCGTCAAAAGTATTTTTGTCTATGAATTTTTTTATCGCAAACGTAAAGAAAAACATAAAAAGCAGCGGATAGACAAACCATATCTCGTTGAATCCGAACCACCTTATAAGTTCCATGCTTTTAAACGTGATCATATTGCTTCTCCTTTCAGCGATCGTTAACACTCGCTCTTTGCTTTTTTACAGATACGATGATCTCATTCAGCATCCATGCCGCGCCGAGCAGGAAGCAGATCATCTCGGCGATCCGTACGATCGGCCACGCATAAGAACTTGGCAGAAGCAGAAGATTAAATTCTCGGCAGGTGAACGCGCCGCATTCCCAAAGCACTGCTTCGACTATTTTTTCTATACGAAGAGAAAGAAAACGCACGGGTTCTGTTTTCTTATCGTGTCCGCGATCCGTTTTTCCATAACCGAAGAAAAGAATTGCTGCCGTAATGCCGAAAAGGATCGCCCACAAAGCCCAGACCAAAGTGAGAAGACCTTGCGAAGAATATCCGGCACAAAGAGCAAAACCAATCGCGCTGACCAGCAAGGTCACTAATACCCACTTTGAAGGCTTCTTCGGAATATGAAATTTCCAGTTTCGCTCAAAGCAAGCGCCGGCTGCGATCGTCCACGCAAAAGCAAGCAAAACAAGCAGTCCCATATAATATAAATCACTGCCGCCTCGAAAAAACTCCCGATTGGAAAAGGCTTCTTCCCAATGCTCTGCATCCGATCGGCCTGCCGTCATGGCTGACGAAAATCTGCTCATCATCAGATACGCGGTAAAAACGATCAAATAGACCGCAAGCAAAATCTGCTCTGTCTTCCCTCTTTTTGCTTCCATAACATCCCCTCCCCCTTCTGCAAAACCGGCATGCGGTTCCTTTTGTGAGTTCAGCATACCAGTTCTTTATCCGAATTTCAAGTGTAATGTCGTAAGTGCTTGTTTTTTGTTGTAAGTGTTTTTTCTACGTAAGCGGCGGGATCAGGGATCGAAAATGATCTTCCTGCGCATCAAGATAGATGAGATAATCCTGATATCGTTTGGTAACCTTATCGATGTCCTCCTGCGTTACGCCTCTGACCAGAAACAGCTGCGCATGTAAAAGGATCGAATTGATCGATAGGAAGCCGGTGCTTTTCTCAATGAAAAGTTTGATCTCTTCCTCTGACGGTTCCGCGCTCCACAATTCTTTGTTTCTTTCATTTTGGATCATGAGAAACGAAGCTGCATCGAACTTCGCTGCCGGTTCTTCCTGCAAAATATGAAGCTCTGCTTCATAGACACGCTGAAAATTTTCGGATTCCCAAGCACACATTGACGTTTCGATGTAATCATAATTTTGGTCTAAAAAATCGATCAGATCCTGATAACGGTACGGCTTTGCTTTTATCTTCCCGTCATACTTTTTCAGCAGAGAAGCCATACGATCATTTTTATCCTCTTTTGGTATTACGCAGACACCGGGTGTTCCCATCTTTTCCTCTTTTTCTTGTTCTTCTACTATCAAGTTTGTCAGATTCATATTGTATCGCTCTTATGATATGGATATTCAAAATAACACCTCGTCAAGCATACCCTGTGTAACAACACCTTCTCCAAAAGTAAATCCTGTAAACAGCAATCCCTTTTTATCCGTACCCGCTAACAAATCCATGAGCGTCACACTGCACTGGGTCTTCTGTATATAATAACCGCAGAAAAGGCCATTTGGGGACAAGAAATTTTAATTTTTTTATATTTTTCAGATTGTAAATTGCAATAAAACCAGTATACAAAATCCTTTTATAGATTCAGTATACCAGTTTTATCCTTGTTGCTTCAAGCGAAATCTTATTCCGTCTTCCTATCAAAACGCAACCCACAATAACGTTCCATACATGACAGTGAAAACAATGCTCGCTAGAATAGAAAGGCCTACTCCGTCAAAATTGTCTTTTTCTATGAATTTTTTTATCGCAAGTGTAAAGAAAAGCGGGAGTTCAACACTTGCTGCACTTAAAATCTAAATCCAAAATCTTGCGACCCATTGAAATCATGGGCTTTTTTTATGAATTTTTTTGTCAAATTCAAGAAAATAATTTGTTGTAACTGTTGTATTTTTATTTCTGATG
>CAKQQT010000017.1 GCA_934271235.1 uncultured Clostridia bacterium
TCCAGCACCAGGCAGGCATGCAGACGTCAAAGATCATCGTAGCGATCAACAAGGATCCGGAATGCCCGATGATGCAGCTGGCGGACTATGCGATCGAAGGAGACCTGTACAAGGTGATCCCGGAGATCATGGCCCTTTGGGACTAAGGACAGAAAGAAACAGAAAGAAGAAACAAATGGTATGAAGAAAGACGCAGAAAAGGAACCTCGTTTTCAGATCAAATATCTGCTCAACAGCGCGGTCTTGATCCAATACGGGAACGAAAAACTGCTGATCGACGGGATCTTATCCAATCATCAGATGTTTGATGTTTATGATGAACCGACACAGAACGCGATCTGGGAACGTAAAAACGAATTCGAGGGACTGAACTATCTGATCTTCACCCATTGTCATAATGACCATTACGGAAGAAAAAATGTCTGCAGATTTTTAGAGCTGAATCCGGGCGTCAAGGTCCTGATCCCCTCCAATCACCGCATTCCGGACGAGTTTATCCGCGAAGCAGAGAAAAAGGACTCCCTGTTTTATATCATGCGCGGTGAGACCGGACAGATGCAGGAACTGGATCTCGGAGCCATCAAGATCGAATTCATGAAGACAGAGCACACGACTTTTCGCTATCCTGAACACTATTGCATAAACATCATTTCTCCTTTTGAAAATGTTGTGTTGACTGCCGATATGGAGTTCAATCGGATTCCGCTCCTGCAGAATTTTTCAAAGAAAGCTTATGCTTCTATTTTTATCAATCACCTCGCGCTTCTTCATCGCGCATGGAGAAACGAGCTGTTGGCTCTGCAGTATGATAAGATCTATTTTTATCATCTGCCGACAGCAGAACGTGATTACTATCAGTATCGGCCGAGAGCCCTGCGGAACTGGGAAAAATATCAAAAAGATTTTCCGATGGGAGAACTCTTGGACTATCAACCGAGCAAACCAAAAAAGTTCAAATAAATGCCTAATAAAAAATGCAGCCTTGCGAATCAGGCTGCATTTTTTTATCAAAAAGGAGTTAAAGAAAAGCAAAATTTAATTGAACAAAGTAAAATTATTTGATCCCGGCGATCGCCTTGGCAAGCGCTTTCTTGCCTTCGATGTTGCCCTGTCTCTGGATCATGATCCGCTGTGCCTGCGGGGACCCAGCTCCGTGCATGGACTCTGTCCGGTAGCCGACTGCCGCCGCGCCCAGACAGATGTTCTCCAGGAATCTTAAGACTCTCATTCGATCTTCTGTTGTGCACTTGTCCGTATTCGCCGCATAGAACTTGCTGCAGATCTCGCCGATCGTCTCCCCGTTCCTGCCGACCGCAAGATCACTGTGGAAGTCCTTTTCGCTCGGCATCGTTACCATCAGACCGCCTGCGATGTCTTCCGCCAGTCTGACGATCTCATACGGGAATCTTGTTACGTTCTGCTTGCACACGTTCGCCAGCAGCAGATCGATGATATAGCTTCCGCTTGCCGTCGGATGTCCTTCTGCCGAGCATGCGATGCCGCAGCAATATAACGTCTCGTTCAGATGCGTCATTTCGATCAGCTTATCTTTGATGTGGGACGCCTTGTCCGCGCCGTTGTATTCCGCTGCTAAGGCTGCCGCGCCGATCACCACATCGCCTACGCCGACCTTGCAGCCGCCGTAGCTCTGCCGGTGGAAGCCCGCGAACCGTTCGACCAGCATGCCCGCGAAGTCATATTCGCCTGCCATGAAGACATATTCGTTCGGGATGAACACATCGTCAAAGACGACTAACGCTTCCTGTCCGCCGAACTGTTTGTTTCCGAGGTCCACATCCGCGCCTTCTTCCAGCTTACGCGTATCGCAGGACTGTCTGCCGTAGATCATGTAAAGCCCTTCCGCGTCAGACGGACATGCGAAGGATACCGCAAAGTCTTTGTCTTCTTCCCGCATCGCCTGGGTCGGCATGACTAAGTGCCAGTGGGAGTTGATGGATCCGGTCTGGTGGCATTTCGCGCCGCGTACCACGATCCCGTCTTCTCGGACTTCCTTGATCCGCACGAACATATCAAGATCCTTCTGTGCATGCGGCGCCAGTCCGCGGTTGCCCTTCGGGTCAGTCATCGCGCCGTCTACGACCAGATCGTTTTCCTGTACGAACTGCAGGAATTTTTTAAATCTCTGATGGTAGTCGGTCCCATATTTCTGATCGATCTCATAGGTCGTGGAATATTCGGCGTTGAACGCATCCATACCGACGCATCTTTGGAAGCAGGACGCGGTCTTCTGACCGAGCAGTCTCTGCATTTTGACTTTGTTTTTGAGGTCTTCGGTGCTCTGATGGATGTGGGTGAAACGATTGATCTTTTGGCCGGTCAGATGCGACTTGACGGTCATCAGGTCCTCATACTGCGGATCGCACGCCAGATCATAGGTGACTGCCACACAGTTGATGGACGGGCGGATCATCGGATGATCGACCCAGTTGTCGATCTTTTTTCCGAACATGTAGACCCTTGTATTCAGTTTTCTTAAGCTTTCGGTGTACTCTGCTCCTGTCATCATAAAAGGTTCCTCCTCGTACAAAAAGTTTACTTCTAATATGCGCTTCTTATAAAAAATAGTATAGCATGGTTGCTTTTTTTATGTAAATATATTAAAGTTATCAGTAGGTATAAATATTTATAATTTGTATTTTTGAGGATAAGCGGTATCATGGTAGGTAGAAGGAAATGGTGAAAGAATGGATATCAAACAACTGAATTACTTTGTGCAGATCGCGCAGTGCGGCAGCTATTCCCTGGCTTCTCAGAAGCTATATATCTCACAGCCCGCGCTGAGCAAGGTCATAAAGAATATGGAAGACGAGATGGGCTTTTCTCTGTTCTATACGTATCAGAGAAGACAAAAGCTTACCGACGCCGGACAGCTTTTTTATGAAAAGGCGGTAAAACTGCTGGAAAGCTACAATGATCTGATCCAGACGACGTATGTGGAGGAGTGCATCAACAAAGGCCACTTGAAGATCGGCCTGTCGGTCGCTGCCGGCGGCGCGCTGTTTTCCCACATCATCCCGGGGTTCACAAAGTTATATCCGCAGATCACTTTTTCCATTTTGGAAAGGGAGACGAACATTTTAAAAGAGGAACTGCTGAAAAAAAATCTGGATGCCGCGTATATCGACCTGCATCACTTTAACAGCGCAGAAGATCAGGAAAATTTCGAAGTGTATGAACTGTTCCAGACAGAAAACGTACTGGTAGCCTCGGTTGATAATCCGATCACACAGCGAAAGGATATCAGCTATGAGGAACTGGAGGGGCAGAAACTGATCCTTTACAACGGAGGAAAGGAAGTTTCCAGCCAGATCGAACTGGAATTGAAGAAGATGGGGATTTCGCCGAACGTCGCGTTCGTTTCAACACAGTGGAATTTCATCCTCGATGCGGTCGCCAACAATATGGGCGTTGTCGTATGTCCATATTATATTTATTCGAAACATAAGAGTCCGCAGCTTACCTATGTTCGGATCAAACCGGATGTAGCGTATCGGCAGATCGGCATCATCACGAAGAAAAACGAATATAAGACCAGAGCTTGTATCTGTTTTTTGGACTATGCCTCCGAACTGTCGAACTATGAAGGCATCACCGAGCGGCTTCGCGTGCCGTATGAAGAAAGCGTCCGGAAATAACGCGGAACGAAAATGTTTTCCTCCTTTCAGCTAGAAAAAAAGAAACGGAGAAAGCAGGATGAAAGGAAAAATTGTTTATTTTGAAGGCAGCAAGAAATTCGGATTTGCCGAACATGATCTGCCGGAAGTAGAACCTGGCGCGGTCCTGGTCAAAGTATTATGTACCAATATCTGCGGATCAGATGTAAAGAACTGGTTAGGGACCTCTTCTGTCGGTATCGGCGCGAAGCCGACCTGTCAGGGACATGAATTCGTCGGAGAGATCTACCAGCTCGGTGAAGGCGTGGAAACGGACAGCATGGGACAGCCGGTAAAAGTCGGCGACCGTATCGTTGCGCCGTATTACATTACCTGCGGAGTCTGCGATGCCTGCAAAGCAGGCCGTTACGATCTTTGCGAAAACGCCTATATCCATTTGGGGACCGAGCCGTCGCAGTGGCCGTACTTCGGCGGAACTTTCGCGTCGCATTATTACATTTATCCGGATCAAAAATTCTACAAGGTACCGGATGATGTTCCGAACGAACTGGCAGTCGGCGTGAACTGTGCTTTTTCACAGGTTTACTACGGTCTGGAACGGGCGGATCTGAAAGCCGGCGAAACGCTGCTGATCCAGGGAGCCGGCGGTCTGGGCGTCTATGCGGCTGCGATCGCCAAAGAAAAGGGCGCACGTGTCATTATGATCGACGGCGTCAAGGAACGTCTGGAATTTGCGAAGCGGTTCGGCGTGGATGAGATCATCGATCTGAGCGAAGTCAAAGAACTGGCAGACAGAGAACAGCGCGTAAAGGAACTCACGAACGGCAAGGGCGTCAATGTGGCGTTGGAAGTAACCGGATTCGCAGGCGCATTTGAGGAAGGCATCCGCCATCTGGCTGTCATGGGACGTTACATCGTCATCGGCATCAATTCGACAGCCGTCAGCGCAACGATCTCCCCGGGCTATATCACAAGAAAGGCCTTAACGGTTTACGGCGTTGTGCGTTATCTTCCGGAATATCTGCATAAGTCGCTGCTGTTCCTGGAAAAGTATCAGCACAAATATCCGTTTAACGAATTCTCACAGAGAACGTTCGATTTAAGTGAGATCGGCGAAGCACTGCAGCTTTCGGCGGATAAAAAAATAACCAGAGCGATCATCAAGCCTTAAAGGATCCTCAAAAAAACATATATGACAGAAACTGCGGGCAGTCTTACCGTTCGGTACGGGCTGCCTGCTTTTTTTGCGCGCTGCCCGGAGCATGCGTTTCAATAACCGCAAGGAATACCTATATCCAACAAATAAGAATTGTACTTTCCGGCAGACTTTGGATACAATAAACTTATAAAACTGGAACGAAACAAAAGGAGAGTAGAACCATGGCAAAGATCAAGTTCGGCGTTTGCGAATTTGGATTCCCATATTGGGGACCGATGGCCATTCAAATGGCGCATGAAGCGGGCTATACCGGCATGCAGCTTGCTGACGGCGGTGGATCACAATATTCCTATCCGCTGAATAATAAGTGGGTGCAGGACAGCTATCTGGAGAACGCGGCAAAGTATGACATCACGCTGCAGTCCATTCATCTATACACCCTTGTCCGTCAGGGCTTTATCCGGAGCAGCCTGCAGACTGCAGACGGCAAAGAAGGAATGGAAAGCATCCGTAAAGGCATCATCGCGGCATCGGAAATGAAGATCCCGACCGTGATGATCGAAGGTATGCGTATGTACGGAGCAGCACAGCACAGACATGTTTTTGAAATGTACCAATACGCAGTAGAAGTCGCGGAAGCCTATGGCGTACAGATCGCAATGGAAACCGACATCACGATGGAGGAACATTTTAAATTCCTCGACGCCTTTGACGGTAAACTGAAACTTTGCTTTGATACGCATAACCCGGTCATGTACGGAACCGGATTCCCGCCGGATATGATCCGTGCGCTCGGCAAAGAACGCATCGATCATTTCCATATGAAAGAATCGCAGCCGGATGCGGAAGGCTTTGTAACCAAAGAAACCGCGCCGATCGTTCTGCTGGGAGAAGGCGGAACTTATTTCAAAGAATCCGTACAGGCGATCAAGGACATCGGCTATGAAGGCTGGATCATTTCGGAAACCTTCTATACCCGTCCGAACCTGAACCAAAACGGAGACGACTACATCTCCGCGGCAAGAAAAGATGTGGAGACACTGGAAGCAGCATTTGCAGATTATCAGTAGACGTGAGGGAGGTGACGGACCATGATCTACTTGGAGTCGAAGAGTCACGACCCATACTTCAATTTGGCATTGGAAGAGTACGTGTTCGAAAAACTGGATCAGAACGAAGAATACTTTATGCTCTGGCAGAATGACAACACCATTGTTGTCGGAAAATATCAGAACACCGCGCAGGAGATCAATCAGGCGTTTGTAGATGCAAATCATATTCGCGTTGCCCGCAGGCTTTCGGGAGGCGGTGCTGTCTATCACGACAAAGGGAATCTCAACTTTACCTTTATCATCAGCGAAGAAGGCCACGGCCTGCAGTTCCGGCAGTTTATCCAGCCGGTCATCCGGGCGCTTGCGAAACTCGGGATCCGAGCGGAGTTTACCGGCCGGAACGATATCACGATCGACGGAAAAAAAATATCCGGCAATTCGCAGTATGTGAAGCGCGGCCGGATCATGCACCACGGATGCATCCTGGTCGACAGCAACTTGACCAACGTATCGGAGGCGCTGCGGCCGAAAGAGGCAAAATTCGAATCCAAGAGCGCGAAGTCTGTCGCGTCGCGCGTTACGACGATCAACGCCTGCAGTCCGAACGAGATCACCGTCGAGGTCTTCAAAAAAGCACTTGCCGATGAAGTGCTGCAGGGAAGCGGTGCACAGGAATATGTGCTTTCGGAAGCAGAACTCGCGGAGATCCAAAAGCTCACCGATGAAAAGTACAATACCTGGGAATGGAATTACGGAAAGTCCGGCAATTACAATTACGAGAAGAGTCAGCGCTATGACTTCGGAACCGTAGAGATCTCTGCCACCGTGCGGGAAGGCATTTTGCAGGAAGTCCGCATCCACGGAGATTTCTTCGGAAACGGCGAGATCACGGATCTGGAAACAGCGCTGCAGGGCGAAGCTTTAGATGAAAAACTCGGCAGCAGGATCGCAGCGAAGATCGATGTGGATCACTACATCCACGGTATGACCGCGGCGGATCTGCAGAAACAGTTAAGATAAGAAAGAGGCGGCTATGGAAAAAATCAAACCGGAACTGGTCTTTCAGGTGGGATGCATCGTGGAAGACGTTGAAAAAACGGTAGAAAACCTGAAACATTATTTTGCGCTGGATGAGGCGTCGATCATTTTCAAGAACACAAAACAGCGCGCGCAGGAAGGCACCGAGATCCAGAACTTTTACAACGGAGAGCCGCGTGAATTCTATATCAAAACTGCCAGACTGGACTTTGGCGGCATTGATCTGGAATATATCGAACCGCTCAACAAGGACGGCGGGGATCCATATTCCGACTGGTTGAAAAAACACGGTCCCGGCTTACATCATATCAACCTCAAGGTGGATGACCGTCCGGCCTTGGACGAAGAAATGAAAAAGCAGGGAAGACCGCAGCATATCTATACGGAGATCGGTGGTCTGGGCTTGGAAACCTATGATTTCCGCGACCTGTTCGGATTTATCTGTGAACTTGGCGATATGGTCGTCGGCCCAATGGCGGAAAGCTACAACAAAGCACATGAAAAAAATTCAAAGAAATAGAAGAAAATGAGAGAGCGAAAGGAGAATCATTTCATGGGAAGATTAGAAAATAAAGTCGCGATCGTAACAGGCGGCGCAAAGGGCATCGGTTATGTGACCTGTAACACATTCAGCAGAGAAGGCGCATCCGTTGTCATCGTAGACATGGATAAGGAAGCAGCAGAAAAAGCTGCACAGGAGATCAACGACAAGGGCGGCAAAGCGCTGGCAGTCGCTGCAAATCTGACGGTAGCAGAAGACAGAGAAGCCATCTTTGAGAAAGCGGTTGAAAAATTCGGCAAAGTGGATATCCTGATCAACAACGCAGGTTGGGGCTGCAAAACACCATTCCTGGAGATGACAGAAGAGCCGTTTGAACGATCCATCAACCTGAATATGAAAGCTACATACTTCATGATCCAGCTGGCATGTAAACAGATGATCAAGCAGGGGACCGGCGGAAGGATCGTCAGCACGTCTTCTACCGCTGCTTTTCAAGGCGAGAAGAACGGAAGCATTTATTCCGGAACGAAGTCCGCGATCATCGCGTTCTCAAGAGCGATCGCGCTGGAAGTCGGCCAGTATGGCATCAATGTCAACTGTGTGGCGCCGGGATTCACCAGAACGAACAATAACGGACATATTCCGGGCAGCATCGATGAAAACTTCCTGCAGATCACACCGACCAAGAGGATCAATGAAGCACAGGACATTGCGAACGGTTATCTGTTCCTCGTTTCCGACGAAGCGCGTCAGATCACGGCACAGGTACTGCCGATCGACGGCGGATATTCCGGAACTCGTGCAATGCAGGCAAGTCAGGACACAAGCATGCAGGTAAAATAAGCAAAGCGAAAAGGATTATCGGCGAGTCAAAGGGCGATGATCCTTTTTTTGACCCAAAATATAGTAAAAAACGATTGGAGAAGACATGAAATACGGAATATGTGAATGGTCACTGCCGGTATCCGGAACGCTTGCGATCCGGATGGCCGGAGAGATCGGCTATGATGGGATGCAGCTGGGAGAAGCAGGCGGCAGGAAAATGGGATATCCGCTGAATGACCGCCGTGTACAGGAGCTGTATCTGCAGATCGCGCAGGAAAGCGGCATCCGGCTTCATTCCCTGAACCTCGGCGCGCTTTTGGCGGAGGGGACACTGAATTATGCACCGGAGGCCACGCAGGGAACTCACGCGAGAGAAAGCCTGCGAAAAGGATTTGAAGCTTGCCGGGCTTTAGGGATCGGGACGGTCGTGATCACGGTAAATTCGCAGGATGAAGAGCAGACTTCCAACGTCTTGTCCCATTTGAACTATGCGGCGCATCTGGCCTCTGAGAACGGCGTGGAGATCGCGATGGAATCGGCGCAGGAACTGCCGGTCATCCTCGGGATCTTGGAATGTATGCAGGGGAAGATCAAAATCTGCATGGATACACTGAACCCGCTGCGCTTCGGAAGCGGTGATCCACAGGAACAGATCTGCATTTTCGGCAAAGAGCGCATCAGTCATTTTCATCTGAAGGACAGCAAAAAAGAGCTTTTCCGGATCGGGGAGCGCGGCTGTACCTTACTGGGAACCGGTGACGCAGGCTTTGACGAATCCGTAAAACTGATCCGCAAGATGCGGTATGAAGGCTGGGTGATCACCGAGAACTACTATTATCTGCCGCCGCTGTACGACAGTAGCATTCCGTTTGCGGAGCTGGCGAGGAAAGACCTGCGGACGATGCGAAACAGTTTCGCGGAGACAGAAGTATAACCGGATGTTATCCGAGGCTATTCCTATTGGGACTTTGCACTTTCAAGAAAGAGCAGTTAAAATTTTAATATAAGAGTTGTTAATTATGCTACAAAGTTTAGAGGAGGTAGATGAGAATGGCAGAAAACAAAGAGTGGATGAAACAGATCTTTCAGATCGTCATGGTGGTTGAAAACGTAGATCAGACGATCGAAAACTGGAAACGTATGGTAGAGTTTGACGAGGCCTCCATTGAAGTCGCGGAAACCTCTCCGGCCATGAAGTGCAGATATAAAGGGGAAGAGATCAGCTGCCCGACACGCTATGCGACCTTTGATCTGGGCGGCGTGCAGATGAAAGTCGTCGAACCGCTCAACAAGCAGGCAGGGAATCCGTATTCCGACGCACTGATCCAGAGCGGTCCGGGGATCCATCACATCGGTTTCTGCGCAGAAGACTATGACACTCTGCTTCAAAAATATAAGGATGGCGGAAAGAATCCGGTATATGAAGAGATCGACGGGGAAAACCATTACTTGCTGTATGACTTTTCTGAGAAGACCGGCTTTCGGGTCGCACCGTGGAACCACATGGAAGGCCCGTGCGCGCGTTGAGAACAGAAGGTGAGGATATGACACGATATAAATTTGGAGCCTGTGAATACAATTTCCCGATGTGGGGGTCCCTCGCGCTGGAGATGGCAAAGGAGGCAGGCTATGACGGGATCGAGATCACAGACGGCGGCGGGTATCTGCAGCCGCATCCGATGAATAAAGGGCTGTTTGTGGAATGCGAACGCTTCACACCGGGTCTGGCGCGTTTGGACGCGTATCCGCTGACTGACAAGATCATCCAGGATGACTATCTGAACGCAAAGGCCAAAACCGGGATCGAGATCACCGGGGTGCACCTGTATTTTTTGAACCATCAGGGCTTTGTGAACCATGAAAACAGTACCGTGCAGGGCCAGGAGGCGCTGACCACGATCAAAAACGCGATCGCCGCGGCTGCGCAGATGGGCATTCCGCTCGTTACGATCCCGACGAAGGGCATGTTCGGAACTGCGAAGCATCTTTATGCTTATCAAAAATTAGAATACGCCGTACAGACTGCGGAAGCATACGGTATCCGCATTGCGAATTCTTTCGATACCGGACTGCAGAGAGAACTCGAGATCATCGAAAAACTCGGCGGCAGACTGAAAGCCGACCTGCATACCATCGATCCGGTCGTTTTCGCGCAGGAAGCGCCGCAGGATATGATCCGAAAGCTCGGTAAAGAGAAGATCGAACAGCTGAAGATCATGGACCGCAAAAAAGACCGCGAAGGCTTCATCACCATGGAAACAACGGAGGCGGTATCTTTGGGAAGCGGCGACGCGGACTGGAAGGCCTGTGCCGAAGCGGCAAAAGAAATCGGATTTGAAGGGTACGTGATCAGCGATACGCCGTTCAACAGCACGGCTTTAAATCGTAACGGTGAAGATTATATCTCGCTGGCAAGAAAAGATCTGGAAACCTTGAAAAAGGCATTTGCGTAAGGAGGCGGCAAACATGGCAAAATTAAAATTCGGAGTCTGTGAATGGGCTCTTCCTGCATGGGGGTCGACGGCAGTGCAAATGGCGCATGAAGCCGGGTTTGAAGGCGTTCAGCTCGGTGATGCGGGGGCATGCATGCACGCGCATCCGCTGCGCGACAAGCGCATCCAGGACTATTACCTGAACGCCGGCGCAAAATATAATATCGAATTCCCGCAGATCCACTTATATACACTGGGGCATCTGTGCTATTACCGTAATGCGCCGGACACGGAAGAGGGCCGGACTTGCCGGGAGATCATAAAGAACGCGATCATCGGCGCTTCCGAAATGGGCGTCCCGTCCGTGATCATCGACGCGATGAAACTGAATAACCCCGCAAAGAAGCAGCATGCGCTGGACGTCGCGAAATACGCGGTCCGGGTCGGAGCGGAGTACGGAGTCCGCATCGGCATGGAATGTGATTTTACCTTGGAAGATCATTTTAAGTTCTTGGACGAGGTCGGGGGCGGTCTCAGACTCTGCTTTGATACCCACAACCCATGCATGTACGGGACCGGCTATCCGCCGGATATGATCCGCGCGCTGGGTAAAGAACGGATGGATCATTTCCATATCAAAGACAACGCAGGCGACAAGGACGGACTTGTCACCTATGATACACCGCTGGTACCGTTCGGGACCGGCGTGACCTACTTCCGTGAAACCGCGGAAGCGATCAAAGAGATCGGCTATGAAGGCTGGATCATATCGGAGAATATGTATTATCAGCCGGCAGTAAGACAGGGTCTGAGCTATGTAGAGGCGGCAAGACGTGATGTGCAGGCGTTGCACAGCGCCTATGGCGAACGGTAATATTTTTAAGAAAGGATGAGCAACATGACGAAATTAAAAATGGATTTAGTCTGCCAGGTGGCAGTGGTTGTAAATGATCTGGAAGAAGGCATCAAAACCTGCAGAGAACTGTTCGGCTTTGAAGAAGACTCCCTTACCTTCTCCGATTCCAGAGACGCTTACGCAGAAGGCAGACTGAAAGACGTGAAATATAACGGTACCGAAGGCGAGTTCCATTATCTGCAGCACAATTTCTTTATGGGCGGCATGGACATTGAAATGTTTTCCCCGCTTCCGGGCTATGAGGACGAAGTCAATCCTTTCACGGACTTTTTGAAAGAAAACGGCGGTCCCGGGATCCATCATCTCAATATCCGGCTGGTAAACCGGGAAGAAGGCATTGACTATATCGAAAAGAAATTAGATAAGGTGGCACTGTATGATGTGACACACCTTGGAAGAAACTGCAAATACTTTGATTTTCGTAAGGAACTGGGCTGTGTGATCGAGTACGGCATGCGTGTTGTCGGCCCGAGAGCATCCTATCCGGACGAAGAGATCCGGAAGCTGATCGCCTATCGTTAAAAAACAGATCGTAAGAAAATACATGAGGAGGAACAGATTATGAAAGCGATTTTATATAGAAAAGGCGGAAGAGCCTATGCGGAATTTACCGATGTACCGGATCCGACACCCGGCGCGAATGATGTACTGGTACGTGTTTACGCGTCTTATATCTGCAAACCGGCGGACTGCGCGCATGACGGCGGATATTCCGTATTCGGCAGATATCCGCTGATCCCGGGCCATGAATGGTCCGGTATCGTGGAAGGCGTCGGTGAGAACGTGACCGATTTCAAAGTCGGCGACCGTGTCACAGCCGATGCGAACTTCCCATGCGGCACTTGTTACTACTGCAAGAGAGGGGAATTCGTTTACTGCGAAAACAATCATCCGTACGGACAGCATAAAAACGGCGGATTCGCGCAGCTGATCGCCATTGACCAGAGCTTGGTCTATAAGATTCCGGACAGCGTTTCCCTGCGGAACGCGGCCATGACAGAACTGGCGGCCTGTGTTTACCAGTGCATGGAAGAATGTGATTTTCACTACGGCGATGAAGTCCTGATCTTGGGAGCGGGCGCGAGCGGCAGCCTGATCGCACAAATGGCAAAAAGCTCCAATGCGGCGAAGGTCGTAGCCATTGACTGCGTGCCATCCAAACTGGAACGTCTCGAAAAGAAAGGCATCGAAACCGTTCTGGTCGACAAAAACGATTACAGCAAGCACGAAGCGATCCTCAAAGAACGATATCCGCATGGATTTGATATCGTCATCGATGCGACCTCCGACGCGAAACTGATCACCAGATCATTGGAGCTGGTCAAGAGACAGGGTAAATTTATCTGCTACGCATTCGTAAATAATACCAGCGCGGACGATCCGGTCGAGATCAATACCAGGATGTTCGTGACCAGAGGCATCCGCTTCATCGGCTCGCCGCTGCAGCATTTTAAATTCCCGCAGGTCCTCACATCCATGGCAGAAGGCAAGATGAACTGCGAAGAACTGGCTACCGCGATCCTTCCGTTAGAAGCCTTCTTTGAAGGCATGGATCTTGTCTGGAACGATCCGGATACCGTGAAAGTCTTACTGGAACCGAACGGATCTTCCGAAGGCATGTAGAAAGGTGCGGGCAAATGGAACTTTTTCACGTAAAACCGGCCGTGCACATGTTTGACCGTTTTTGTGAATTTCAGGATGCTTTCGCGCTCAGCGAAAAAGATCTGATCCTGACGGAAACGATCCTATATGAAACCTACTTGAAGAAACAGGATCTGCCATGCAGAGTGATCTTAAAGGACACCTATGATCCGGGAGAACCAAAGGAAGAAGTCATCGACGCGATCCTGAAACAAATGGAGCTCTGCGCGCCTGCGCGGATCATCGGCATCGGCGGCGGCAGTGTCATCGACATCGCGAAGCTGCTCTGTGTCAAAGACGCTTATCCGATCCGAAATGTGATCGAACGCAGAACGCCGCTGATCATCGATAAGGAACTGGTCATTGTGCCGACGACTTGCGGGACCGGAAGCGAGGTCACCTACGGCGGCATTGTAACCATGAAAGACACCGGCTTCAAGACTGCGATCATCGATCCGGTGCTTTCTTCCGATCATGCGGTGCTGATCCCGGAACTTTTGTCGACCCTGCCCCAAAAGATCTTTCTGCACTGCTCTGTGGACGCACTGGGACATTCCATGGAATCCTATCTGTCCGCGACCCGCGGGAACGAGATCGCCAGAGCGGTCGGCTATCGCGCAATCAGTCTGATCCTGGACGGCTATACAGAGATCATCCAAAAAGGCGATACGGTCCTGCCGCAGCTGATGAAACAGTTCCTGACTGCCAGCTGCCTCGGCGGTATGGCGGTCAATAACGGCGGTGCCGGACCGGTGCACGCGCTGGCATACCCGTTGGGAGAAGTGTATCATATGTCGCACGGCGAATCGATCTATCAGTTCCTCGTTCCGGTGCTCAAACATTATGAGTCTAAAAACGATGGAAAATATCTGCGCGAACTGAAAGATCTGATCCGCATCTACCTGCGCAAAGCAGGACTGGACGAGGAGAACGCGTTTGATGGACTCGGCGTGATGCTGAACATGATCTACCCGGCAAGGAGGCTTCGTGAAGCCGGCATGCGGGAAAGCGATATTGCGCCGTTCACCGCAAATGTCTTTGCGGAAAAACAGAGACTGCTTGCGGCAAGCTACGCGGAATTCACGCCGCAGGACGCATGCAGGATCTATCGGGAGCGTCTATAATCCTACGGAATAAAATCGTATAAATATTGTGTATTTGAAAAAAACATGCAAGACGCATAACATATAAGTAGAGAAACATTTCACAAACCATAGAACAAAATTCATGAGAAACGGAGGAAACATAAATGGCAGATTTATCACTGTTGCTCGAATTTTACGAGAACTTAGTCAAAAGCCGCAGATTTGATGAGCTGCTCTGGGATGCGTATGTTAACGGCAAGCCGCTCGGCATGACGCACCTCGGAATGGGTGAAGAGGCGGTTGGAACAGGATCCATGAAGGTATTCCGTGATACCGATATCGTTTGTCCTCACCACAGGGCACATCCGCATCTTTTGATGAGAGGCTGCGACCTCAAGAGCATGCTTTCGGAAACATTGCTCAAAAAGACAGGCACTTGTATGGGAAAGGCCGGCGAAGCGCACTTCATGGATGTATCCAAGAACTGCTACGTTATCGGCGGGACCCTCGGCCCTTGCTTTACCGTACCGCTGGGCTTTGCATATAATTTTAAGCACGAAGGAAAAGGCAATATTGCAGTTGCTTATACCGGCGACGGATGTACACAGGAGGGTCCGTTCTTTGAAGCTTTGAACTACGCAAAGGCGTTCCGTCTTCCGGTCCTGTTCATCATCCAGAACAACCATTTCGCGATCTCGGAAGACTTCCGTAAGATGTCCGGACTGCAGCAGCTTTCGCAGCGCGGCGCCGGATTCGGCATCCCATATGAAACCGTGGAAAACGGAAATGATGTAGAACTGGTTTACGAAGCGACCAAAGCGGCCACTGCTTATGTCAGAGAAGGGCACGGCCCATACCTGCTTGAGTTTAAGACTTGGAGAAAGATGGGACACGCTCCGAATGAATCCGGTACGAAGTACAAGGATCCGGAAGAACAGAAAATGTGGTTGGCGAAGGATCCGATCGATTTACTGACCAAGAAACTGAAAGAACAGTATCAGGTTCCGGAAGAACAGCTTCAGCAGATCCGGGACAAGGTAGAAGCGGAACTGAAAGAAGCTTGGGAATACGCAGAAGCAGCACCGTACGCAGATGTGAGCGTAGCAATGCAGCACATCTACGCGGGATGCTAGAAAGGAGGCAGGACGAATGGAATTGAAAAAAATGACCTATATGCAGGCGATCCGGCTTGCAATGGAAGAAGAAATGGCCAAAAATGAAAAAGTCATCATCGTCGGACAGGACGTCGGCATCCTTGGAGGCGCTTACGGCGTGACCGGTGACCTTTATCATAAATTCGGCCCGGACAGAGTCATCGATGCGCCGCTTGCCGAAAACGCGATCGTCGGCTTTGGTATCGGCGCTGCCATGACAGGCTGGAGACCGATCGTGGAAATTATGAAGATGGACTTCAGTATGGTCTGCATCGACCCGATCTGCAACCATCTGGCAAAATACAGATATATGTCCGGCGGACAGATCGAATGTATGCCGGCTGTCGTTCGGACCACCATCGGCGGAGGCACGCGTTCCGGCCCACATCACAGCCAGTCGATCTACGGACTGTTTGCTTGCTTCCCTGGTCTGAAAGTGGTCGTCGGTTCCACGCCGGATGATATCTACGGTTTATTGAAGTCCGCGATCCGCGACGATGACCCGGTCTTGGTATGCGAGGAAGCCGCAGCGCTCAGAATGAAGGGCGAAGTCCATGTGGATCCGGATTATGTCGTTCCGATCGGCAAAGCAAAAGTCGTATCCGAAGGTGATGACATCACCATCGTCGGCATCGGCACCGCGATCCTCAAAGCGACCAAAGCGTTGGATCAGCTGGAAGCAGCCGGTATCCACGCCAACCTGATCGATTTAAGATCCTTAAGACCACTGGATCTGGAATCCACGATCGCGTCCGCGAAGAAGACTGGCAAAGTGTTAGTCATCGATGACTTTACCGAAACCTTCGGCATCACCGGAGAAATTTCTCATCAGGTGACCGAAAACTGCTTTAACGAACTGAAGATGCCGGTACAGCGACTGACCCTTCCGGATACCATCATCCCGGCTGCAGGCCCGCTGGAAGACTGGGTATTCCTGTCGGCAGACAAGATCGCTGCAAAAGCAAAAGAAATCGTTGGAAAATAAAAACAGAAGTTAAAATATCAAAATGCATAGGAGGAAATGAAAATGGCACAGGTAGTAAAGATGCCTAAGATGGGCGAAGCAATGGAAGAAGGCCAGATCGTATCTTGGTTAGTAGAAGAAGGCGGAGAAGTTACAAAGGGCGAACCGTTATTTGAATTAATGACAGATAAGTCCACCATGGAATTCCCTGCACCGGCGTCCGGCGTATTATTAAAGACACTGGTAGATCTGGAAGAAGACTATGACTGCGGCACCCCGGTTTGCATCATCGGTGAAGCAGGCGAAGACATCTCCGGCTTAGTATAGGCCAAGGAGGCAGCGCGCTATGAAAGAAATCGCAGAAGTTATGAAATACAAGGGCATGCTGAAGTCCATCGGAAAGAGAATGGAGATCAGCGGCGCTTATCCGATGTCCTATCAGGGCATTTATGTTGACGTTACCGATCTGCTGGAATTCCGTAAGAAGATCAATGCAGAAAGAAACGTGAAACTGACCGTCAATGACTATATCGTAAAGGCTGCCAGCATTTCGCTGCAGAGAGTTCCGATCATGAATTCCGCCTTCAACGAAGATATGACGGAGATCCAGTTATACAAGTCATGTAATATCAGTGTTATGACGGCATCCGAAAAAGGTCTGGTTGCTCCGGTGCTGAAAGAAACACAGGACAAGAGTATTTTCCAGCTTTCGGAGGAAATGAAAGTACTGATCGAAAAGGCTAACCAAGGCAAACTGACGATGGAGGACTATTCGGACGGTACCTTTGGCATTACGAATATCGGTAAACTGAATTCTTTTGATTCGGTTCCGCTGCCGATGCCGCCGGAACCTGCTATTATGACAGCCTGCACCGCAAAGAAGATGCCGGTTGTTCTGGATGACGGCAAAGATACGATCGCAGTTCGTATGATGATGAAACTTGTTATCGGTGGTGATCATCGTATTCTTCAGGGCGTTCCGCTGGCCCAGTTTATCAACAGCATGAAAGAATTGCTGGAAAGTCCGGAACAACTGATCGCCGAATAGGCAGATATTACAAAGACTCTCGAAACAAGTGTTTTGGGAGTCTTTTTTTGGAGGTTTTATGAAATTATATGTATTAGATTTAGGGCGGATCATTATGGAAAACGACAACCCGGTCACCAAAGAGGACGGCACGCGGGCCCAGAAGCCGCAGATTCCGATCCACGCATTTTTGATCGATTCTCCGGCCGGATACATCCTCTTTGACGCGGGCTGTGACCCGCTGGGCATGAAGGGCGCATGGCCGAAAGAAATGTGCGCTAATCCGTTTGTTTACGACGAGAACCAAACATTGGAGAAGCAATTGGATACAATTTATGTTAAAATGGAAGATGTGCGGTACATCGTGCTTTCGCATCTGCACCTAGATCACGCGGGGGCTGTACACCTGTTCCCGAACGCAGAAGTCTTCGTAAACAAAACCGAACTGGAAGCAGTCTATGCGGGACACAAAGACGGCAGCATTGATATTTTCCACCAGAAGTCAGACTTTGAGAACTGGAACCGCGCAAATGTCAACTGGAAGCCGGTCAGCGGCGATCAGAAGCATTTCCTTTGCAATGACATCGACCTGTTGGACCTCGGCAAAGGCCACTCCTTTGGCATGCTCGCGTTAGCAGTGCACTTAAAAGAAGGATGTAAGATGCTGGTAGCCGACGCGGCTTATTCCGCGGTGCATTATGGTCCGCCGGCCCAGATGGCAGGCGTCTGCTGCGACGAGGAAGGATACTTCGCGGCGCTGGAAAAGATCCGAGCCTACGCAAAGGAACAGGACGCAGCAGTCCTGTTCGGCCACGATATGCAGCAGTTCGAAAGTCTGAAAAAAATCCCGGATTACTATGAGTAAACGTTATAGTTTCATATGAGGTTTTTGAATTAGACGAGAGCTCTGGAGAATGATAAAATACAGACAAAGTTAAGAAACATTTAAGTAGAAAGAAGACTGCTGGGAGGTGCAAAAATGAGTGAGATGAAAAAGACTTCTATGGATTTGATCTTTCAGGTTTGCGTTTGTGTCTATGACATGGATGAAACACTGGAGAATTGGAAGAAGCTTTTTGATATCGATGAAAGCAGTATTAAGATCAAATACACAGAAGATTATTTAAAAAATGATGATTGGAACGGTTTGAACTATAACGAAAAACCGTGCGAATGGTTCAACAAGTTTTGCAGATTCGACCTTGGCGGAGTTGATTTTGAAATCATTGAACCACTGCAAAAAGAACCGGGAAATCCGTATTCCGACTTCCTGCATGAACACGGTCAAGGGATCCATCATATCGGTGTCAAGCTTGGAGACTTGAATCTTTTCAAAGAAAATATGAAGGAGCTTGGATATCCGAGAATGAATTACGCGGAGATGGGACCGGTTCTTTCGGATGGATCAAGAAAAGGCTGCTTTTTCTACGACCTGAGAGATCGGTTGGGATGCATTCTGGAATGCTGCAGCATGGTAGTCGGACCGTTGGCAGATGATCCGCGTTCCGGAAATCCGAAGGACTTTGTAAACAACTAATACGCAATTAACGAAAAGTTTGAGAAGTTCGTTCTTTTAAAACAAAAATGGAAAGGTAATAGGAGAAAAATATGAAGAAGAAAATTTTAGCCGTTTTATTGGCGATGGTCATGATTTTTTCTTTTGTTGGATGCGGAAGCAACGACAATGGTGCAGACAGCGATAAGGTTTACGATTTAAGCTTTTCTTTGCTGAACGGTGAGAGCAACTTCCAGTCTGTTGCTTGGACAGATTGGGCGAATGCAGTAAATGAAGCGTCTAACGGACGTCTGAACATTAAAATGTATTACGACAGCACTTTGGTAGATTCCTCTGCAGAATATCAGCAGCTGCTTGCAGGTGTAGCTGATATTGTTGATGCACATCGTTATGCATCCGATGGATTTGTAATCTCTGAAAACTGGAAATGCATCACCTCCGGTATTCCGGCAGATGCAGTTGTAGATTTTTCATATAGACTTTACAATGAAATTCCGGCGATCGCAGATGAATACAAAGACGTAAAAGTTCTGGCACAGGCATGGAACGGCGGAACCACTTATCAGCTGCTGACAGTCAGCAAGCCGGTACATTCTCCTGCAGACATGAAGGGTATGACGATCTGGTGTGAAGCAGACTGGAACGGCTTTATCAAAGCTTGCGGAGCGACTCCGGTAAATGTACCGTTTAACGAAGTATACTCCGGCTTATCCAAGAACATGTATGACGGCATTATGATCGCAGAAGAAACCTTGCAGTCCTGCAGCTTTGCAGAAGTCTGCAAATACTCCAATCAGCTGAATTTATCTTATGCATCCGAGCCGGGACATCTGATGAACCTGGACTCCTGGAACGCTTTACCGGAAGATCTGCAGAAGATCATTGACGATCATGCATCTATGGTTGAAGAAGAACAGATGGCATCTTTTGTGAAGACAACGGAAGAAGCATTCAAATGGGCACAGGAAACCTACGGCGTAGAACGTGTGGAACTGACCGATGAAGAGGCAGCGGTATTCCTTGAAACAGTAAGAGCGGCGAACATGGAAAAGGCAAAGGAACTTGATGCCAAAGGACTTCCGGGAACAGAAATCGTAGAGTCCTTAGCGAAGTGGACGGAAGAGTGGAACAGCAACAAGTAAAAAAGTATTCTTTGTAAATTAAAAGAGCGAATAGAACAACAGGAAGAAGAGGGTGCATTGCAAAGGTTTTGACAGCCTCTGTGATGCACCCTCGATTGTAGAATTTTTCTAGAGGAGCAGGCAAAATGTATAATATAAAATATGATCGCTGGAAAATAAGGATCAGTAATGTGATTGGTGATGGTTCGGCTATCTTTGCCGGGATATTCTTATGTGCAGCGACCTTCTGTATGTTTGTAAATATGATGACCAGAACCTTCTTGGATTACAATTTCCAGTGGATTTACGACTTCTGCGGATTATGTGCGGCAGGAATCGCATCATATTCCATTCCGTATACAACTTTTATCCGCGGACATTCCAATATGGATATTATAATCAGCAAATGCAAACCTCGCACGAGAGGTATGAGTGAGGGAATATCCGGAATCATTACACTTGCAGTTATGGTATTTACCATTTTTGCAGTTACCAAAATCGCAATTATGAAAACGCAAACAATGGAACTTACGACATCGGCACATCTGCCAACGTTTGTTTTTAGATGGTTATATATTATCGGACTGGTGCTGACCGTGTTTGCAGCAGCACTGGAAATGATCGATATGTTCAGAGTTGCTTCCGGCAAGAATGTACTTACCACACAGGAAGAACTTGACGCGTACGAAAACGGAACTCTTACAGGCACGCATATCTTTGAAAGCGATACAGAGAAAGAACTGGAAGCTTTCGAGAAACAACTGGAAGAGAGTGAAGAAGAAAAAGAAGAAAAGGAGGGAAAATAAATGTCATCCGTAACGATTGGTATTTTAGCCCTTGCGTTATTCTTTATCTTAGCATTAATGGGCGTAAAAGTATGCTACAGCATGCTGGTAAGTTCGATATTCGGCTTGATTTTATTAAACAGTTTTAAAGGAGCCGTCTCGGTTGTCGGTACAGCCTTGTTCTCCATGATATCCAGCTATGACTATGCGGTACTTCCGATGTTTGTCCTGATGGCTTCCATCATAACGGAGACCGGCATGGGTACAGACTTATATGCTTCCTGCAGAACCTGGCTCGGACATATGCACGGCGGACTTTGCATGGCGACCATTATCGCATGTGCGATCTTTGCAGCGGTAACCGCATTCCCGTGGGCATCCATTATGGCAGTCGGCGCGATCGCACTGCCGGAAATGCAGAGATATCACTACAATAAGAGAATGGCAACCGGTTCCGTTGCAGCAGGATCGGAATTAGGCGATTTGATCCCGCCGTCGTCGATGTTTATCACATACGGTATGATTTCCGGGACTTCCATCGGTTCTCTGCTGATCGCAGGCATTATTCCGGGAATCGTGATGGCCGCATTATACTGTGTTGTAATTTTTATCTGGTGCAAGAAAGATCCGGAAGCCGGACCGAGAGGACCAAAAACGACGGCCAGAGAGAAGCTTCTCGCAGTCAAGAACTGTTGGGCAATCTTAGTGGTGATCATCTTTGCAATGGGCGGCATTTTCCTTGGTGTCTGCACACCGACCGAAGCAGGAGCGTTAGGCGCTGCACTGGCATTTATCATCGCATGTGCCCAGAGAAGATTGAACTTAAAAGTTTTCAAAAATATCTTGACCAGTACCGCAAAACTGACCGGTATGATTTATATGATCATTTCCTGTGCGATGGTTATGAAGCAGATGATCGCACAGTCAGGATTGCCGGGCGCATTGTCAGGCGTCGTTGCATCCATGTCGTTGTCGAAGTACTTATTGATTGCTTTGATCTTGATCGTTTACGTAATTTTAGGTATGTTCGTAGAAACGATGTCCATGATTCTTTTGACAGTTGGAATTTTCCTTCCGATTGTCGAATCGGTAGGCTTTAGTGCAGTATGGTTTGGCGTGATTCTGACCCGTATGGGAGATATCGGCGGTCTGACTCCTCCGATGGGTATGACCTGCTTCTTCTTGAAGGGCATGGTTAAAGACATGGAACTGTCCGAGGTGTTCAAAGGCGTTGTGCCATTCCTTGCGGCGGATGCATTGGGATTGGTTTTACTGGTCGCATTCCCGCAGCTCTGTGAATGGCTTCCGACTATGTTAGGCTATTCCCTGATGTAAAACTAAAAATGACAATTATGTAAAGGAGATGGAATCAAAATGAGCAAAATGGTACAGACCGTAACCGGCCCGATTTCAACAGAACAATTAGGATCAACCTTGATGCACGAACATATCTACAGTTCCAGCATGGGTATTGCGATACATTATCCGCAGTTTTACAAAAAGGACATCGATGAATTCGTATGTTCGGAATTAAAGGACCTCAAAAAAGAAGGCTACAGCACGGTTGTTGATGCAACGCCGGTCGGCTTGGGACGTGATGTCAGAGCACTGAAGCGTGTCAGCGAGGCTACCGGCATGCAGATCATCGCGACTGCCGGATGGTGGGGTATGGAACCTCCGTACCTTGGCTTATCCACAGAGGAACAGTGGGCACAGTGTTTCATTGACGATATTACAAAGGGATGTGACGGCACGGACATTAAAGCAGGATTCCTGAAGGCATCTATGGACGATGTTCCGACCGAATGGACGAAAAAGATCCATCATGCAGTGGGGATCGCCAGCCAGGAAACCGGCGCAAACATCTTCTTGCATACCTATTGCCCGAAAGAAACTCCGCGGCATCAGTTAGCGCTGTTAAAAGAAGTCGGTACAGATATGAACAAGGTTGTCGTAGATCATCTTCCGGAAACAACCGACCTCGACTTCATCAAATGGATTTATGATCAGGGCGCATGGCTGGGGATCGACCGATTCCCAATCATTCTGTTCCCAGGTGAATACGCAGTTCCGACCGAATCCCGCTTCAAATTCATCAAAGCAATCTTGGATGCAGGCATGGGCGATCGTGTGCTGATCTCCCACGACTACGCACTGACGTCAACACTGTTCGACAACCAGCCGGAAGATGTGCAGGCATTCGTGGCAGAAGAGATTCCGTACCGCCTGCTTTTCTTCAAGAAATATGCAATTCCGAAGTTCGCGGAAATGGGCGTGGATCCGGAATACTTATGGAGACTCACCTACGAGAATCCGAAGAAGTTCTTCGAAGGCTAAACAAACTTAAGAAAATCAAAAAACTGTCTGCATCAATGGATAATTTCATTGATGCAGATTTTTTCATGTTATTTCAGCACACTGCGGACTTGAAATCCGCGGAGAAATATGTTAAGATTATGCTAAAATCATGTTAAGAGACCAAAGGGATTTGAGATTTGGGATCGATAAGGGGAAATCATGAAGCATAAGAGCTATCGGCACTGCGAAAAGCAGGAGCAGACGAAGAAACTTTTTTTCCATGCGGGGATCTTATTTTTGGTGATCCTGGCGTATGAATGGATCTTGCGGACAGACACAGTCGGAAAACTGCAGGGCGGAGCGCCTTTGCAGAGTTTTCTGATCCTACTTGTGATGTCTGCTTTTTTTGCGCTTCTGCTTGCAGAAGTCAGCGGACTGTTCAGCCGCCGAGCGGAACGCAATATCCTGACAGCGGGGATCATCACGCTGGCCGTGGTCTACGCGTCGCAGATCGTATATTATGACATTTTTCGGACGTTCTACACGACCTACTCCATGTTTAACGGGGGTCAGGTAGCGGAATTTCAGGGCATCATCTGGCAGACGATCTTGGAGAAATGGCTGCCGCTCCTGCTGATCGCGCTGGCCTGCGCGGCGGCAGTGATCGCGGTCCGCAGGAAACGTTTCCTGCTGCATGGCCTGAACCGACGGGCGATCTGCTTGACCATCCCGGCACTGCTTTTGTGCTTGGGGCTGATGCAGCTGCTGGTGTTTACCGGAGAACGCGGGAACGGCAGTGCTTACAGCTACTATACCCAGGTGAACGAGATCAAAGGATCGGTCAAAAGCTTCGGGCTGCTGACGGCGGACGCGCTGGACGCAGGCAGACTTGCGGCGCGCAAGCTCGATCAGGCTGTCAGTGATGAAGCCGATGAACAGGCGTTGGCGGAACTGGACGCTTGGTCCGCGAAGCGGCAGCCGCAGCAGGCTAACGACAAGACCGGCATGTTCAAGGGAAAAAATCTGATCTTGATCACAGCCGAAAGCTTCACGGATTTCGCGGTCAGCCGGACCTATACGCCGACGCTGTACCGGCTGCAAAAAGAAGGCTTTTCTTTTTCGGATTACTATAATCCGGTCTGGGGCGTCAGTACCTCGGACGGAGAATACCTCAACCTTGTGGGGCTGGTCCCGGAGGCGGGGATCTGGTCGATGACCGAATCGGCCCAAAACGCGCTGCCGTTTACGCTGGCGCACCAGTTCGCAGAGCAGGGCTATCAGACGAAAGCCTACCACGACCACAGCATCGAATTTTATCATCGCACCAAGACGCATCCGAACCTGGGCTACGATTTTGACGGCCAAGGCGGAAGCTATGAATTTACACATACCTGGCCGGAATCCGATCTGGAGATGGTCGATCAGACGACCGCGGATTTCCTGACGCCGGACGAGGAAGGGAACATTCAGCCCTTCCACGTGTACTACCTGACAGTGAGCGGGCACATGGAATATAACTTCTGGGATCAGCAGATGTCGATCAAGCATCAGGCGGAGGTGGCGGATATGCCGGTATCGGAGACCTGCAAAGCCTACATGGCGGCAAATATGGAGCTCGATCAGGCCGTGGAGCTTCTGATCCAACGGCTGGATGAGGCCGGCGTGCTGCAGGACACGGTGATCGCCATTGCCGGAGATCATTATCCGTACGCGCTCAAAGACGAACAGATCGCGGAGCTGAAACGATATGTGACCGGACGCGGACTCGACAATGCCTATGAAAAATTCCGCAGTTCGCTGATCATCTGGACGCCGGGCATGCAGGCGGAGATCGTCGAAAAAGTCGGCTCCAATCTGGACATCCTGCCGACCTTGATCAATCTTTTCGGTCTGGACCAAACCGCCGGCAGATATCTGATGGGCCGGGACCTGTTCGATACGAGCCGGGAAGGGCTGGCCGTCTTTGAGGATCAGACCTGGATCACAGACCGCGGACGGCGCGAGGTCCTGGCAGCGGAGGAAGACCCAAAGACGCAGGACTATGTGCGGCAGACGGACGAAACGGTCATGCAGATGTTCCGTTACTCCAAGATGATCCTGGATGAGGATTATTACCGGCATCTTGCCGAAGATGATTTGCATACATCTAACATAAAATCATAAAAAGCAAAAGGGCACGGAGATGCAGAGAAAGCCGGATGCGGCGTCTGCAGTCTGACGTGCCTTTTTGTTTTTTGGCAGGGCGCAAAGAAAGCGAAAAGACCGCGCGGACGGTCAAAATAATCATAGCAATCACGGCATCGCTTTGCTATAATAAAAGAAAAGCGGCAGGAAAGGACCGAAAACCATGATCCGAAAAATCAGAAAAAACCTCGTGATACTGCAAAACCGCAGGCCATTCGCTCCGCAGGTCACGGCATATCTGGAAAGTGTGGAGCAGCTGGACTGGCTGCATTTGAACCTGAAGCTGGACGGAAGTCCGCTGAGCCGTGAACAGATCCACGGGATCCTGCACGGAGAATGCATAAACGACGCCCGCATCAGCGACCATGTGCTGATCAGCCGGCTTGACGAAGCCAGAAAACGTCTTTACGAATGTGCGGAAGTCCGGATGCCGATCGGACCGGAGCTGATCCTGGGACTGGCGGGGCTGCTTGCCGGAACCGGCCGCGAGAGCAGCCTGCTGCGAAAAACGACGCCCCATCTGATCGAATACGGCTATACGCCGCCGCTGCCGTCGGAACTTCCCGAAGCACTGGACGCATACGTTGCCTTCGCGAACCATAAAAAAGACTTTGAGGATCCGTTCGATAAAGCCGCGCAGCTGCATTTTCGCGTGATCGAACTCTATCCGTTCCGCGAGAACAACGGCTTCCTTGCCAGGCTTTTGATGGAATACCATCTGCTGCGAGAAGGCTATCCGTTCTCGGTCTTTGATCTGGACGAGAGTACCTACAACCGCGCGGTCATTGCCTGGCTCAAAAGAAGGGAAAGCGACGCGCTGACGGAAGCTCTGAAAAAGGCCTGCCTCGCGCGGACGGAGTTTATGATGCGGTTGACCGCCTATGAAAATTAGGTTATGATAGAAGAGGACAGAAAGGGGTTAAGGCATGGATGAAAAAAACACGAACAAACTGAAGATCAAAGAATCCTTTCTCAAGCACGGCGTCCTGTACTTCATCGTAGGACTGGGACTGATCGTCGCGTATTACTGCATCAATCATGTACCTGTGATCGCAGCAGGCGTTTCAAAGATCAACAATATCCTGATGCCGTTTTATCTGGGGATCATCATGGCGTATCTGATGTGTCCGCTTTACAACGGTATCGTGCGGCTGCTCTACGGAGCAAGCAGGAACGGAAGCGCGCCGAAGCCGCGGCGTGCGCTGAAACTGGCCAAGTTCATCGCGACCATCGCCGCGATCGCGGTCATCCTGGGTGTGGTTTCCGGATTTTTCGTACTGATCGGACCGGATCTGTGGGACAGCGTGACCGGACTGGTACTGGGTATTCCGGACGCTGTCGATAAGGTACAGAACTGGATCACCGAACACATCAGCGAAAATCCGGGATTGGTCTCCCTGCTGCAGAATAAACTGGACGATTTATCCAACCTGGCGATCGAATGGGCACAGCAGAAGCTGCTTCCGGGCGCCGGCGCCATCCTCAGCGGTGTCGTCGGGACCTTGAGCATGGTGGTGAACTTTTTCGTTGCGCTGATTATCTGCGTCTATATCCTAAACAGCAAAGAGATCTTTATGGCACAGAGCAAAAAGCTGGCGCTGGCTGTATGCAAGCCGGAAAGAGCGGGAAAGCTATTCCGGCTGGGCCGCATCTGCAATGAGACCTTCGGCGGCTTCATCAACGGCAAGATCATCGACTCGATCATCATCGGGATCCTGTGCTTCTTTGCCATGAGCCTTTTGAAACTGCCGATGGCGATCCTGATCAGCGTGGTCGTCGGCGTGACCAACATCATTCCGTTTTTCGGACCGTTCATCGGCGCGGTGCCGTCGATCCTGATCCTTTTGATCGTGGAGCCGCTCGCGGCGCTGAAGTTCGGCATCATGGTACTGGTGCTGCAGCAGCTGGACGGCAATGTCATCGGACCGAAGATCCTCGGCAAGACGACCAAACTGGCAAGCTTTTGGGTCATGTTCGCAATCATTGTCGGCGGCGGCCTGTTCGGCCTGCCGGGCATGATCCTGGGCGTACCGGTCTTCGCGGTGCTTTACGCGTATACCTCGGAAGCCATCAACAACCGGCTGCGGGAAAAGGACCTGCCGACCGATACGGTGGTCTATGAAGACTTTGGAAAATATCATATCGACAAGGAGGAACTCTTTGGAAAAGAACGATTTGGATCTGCTCTGCGATCTGGAGCAGACGATACAGAAACTGCGCAGGGAAAATGATCCTGCAGATCCGGAAGATCCGGAGATCGGAGATCCGCATGTGTTCCGCGTGGAATACGATGTGCCGATGGCGGCGTATACGTCTTTTCGGGCGGGCGGCCGCGCGGCGGCGATGCTCCATGTGGGCACAGATGCGGAACTGAGGATCGCGCTGCGCATGCTCAGCGACGCGGGACTGCCGCACCTGATGATCGGCAACGGCAGCAATATGCTGTTTCGGGACAGCGGCTACGACGGCGTAGTGATCAAAATGGAGAATTTCGCAGGTGTTGTACAAAAACCGCGGAAGGCTTTCCCGGGCATGACCCTAGAGGAAAGTCAGCAGGACGATGTCATCGGTGCTGAATGCGGCATCAGTCTGGCGACGCTGGCCAAGATCTTACAGCGTGAAGGACTGACCGGATTTGAGTTCGCGAGCGGCATTCCGGGCACGCTCGGCGGAGGCTTGTTCATGAACGCGGGCGCTTACGGCGGCGAGCTCAAAGACGTGGTGCGCGGGGTGCTGGCGATCTCACCGGACGGCCGTGAGGAGCGGGTCTTTACCAACGAAGAGATGCAGTTCGGCTACCGGCACAGCATCCTGGCAGATAACGGCTATGTGGCATTGTTCGCCTCGCTGTCGCTCGCCAAAGGCGATCCTGACGAGATCGCGGCGAAAATGCGGGAACTGAACCAGAAGCGCAACAGCAAGCAGCCGGTGCAGTATCCGTCCGCAGGCAGCACCTTTAAGCGGCCGGAGGGATATTTCGCAGGCAAGCTGATCGAAGACGCCGGGCTGAAAGGCGTGGCGGTCGGCGGCGCGCAGGTATCCACCCTGCACAGCGGCTTTCTCATCAATCGCGGAGGCGCGACCGCCACGGACATCCTGCAGCTCATCAGTCTGGTGCAGAATACCGTCTATGACCGCTTCGGCGTGATGCTGGAACCGGAAGTGCGCATCATCGGCTGAACCGGGCCGGGATGGCATAGAAGCTCCGGCACAGCAAAGACAGAAAAGGACAAAACAGCAAAATGGAAAAATACGAAGATATCATCCGAACATACCGGATGACCTACGATCATCATACGCATACGATCTATTCGCACGGTAAGGGAACGATCCTGGACAATGTCCGCGCGGCGGCAGCGAAGGGGATCCGTTCGATCGCCATTACCGATCACGGACCGGGCCATCTGACTTACGGGATCAAAATGGAGAAGATCCCGCAGATGCGGGCGGACATCGCGGCGGCAAAGGCAGAATTTCCGGAGATGGAGATCCTGCTGGGCGTGGAGGCCAATACCCTGCGCGTCGCGCCGTATCTGGATGTAAGTCCCGCGCAGCGCGGCGAATTTGACATCCTGCTCGCAGGCTATCACTATGGGATCGCGCATGCGGGCATGATTCCGAATTATCTATACAAGCACGCAGGGCTCTTTCGGGGTGAAACATCTTCGCTCCTGGTCCGGAACACCGCGATGATCCTCGACAGCCTGTACGCGAATGAAGAGGCGGGCAATCACATCGACATCCTGACGCATCCGGGCGACAAGGGACCTTTCGGCATCGAAGATATCGTGAAGGCCTGCGCGGATACCGGGACGCTGGTGGAGATCAATGACAAGCATCGGCATCTGACGGTCGAGGAGATCCGTATTGCCGCCAAATATGACGTGCGGTTTGTCATCGGCAGCGACGCGCATGTACCGGAAAAGGTCGGTTCCTTTGAGGGACCGCTCGCGCGGGCGTTGGAAGCGGGGTTGGATCCCGCGCGGATCGTCAATATCGAAAAAATCTGAATGAACAGCAGAGGAACAAAAGATGGAAGTCGTCATTATTACCGGACTGTCCGGCGCCGGCAAGACCAAAGCCGCGGACTGGTTCGAGGACAAAGGATATTACTGCATTGACAATATGCCGCCGGCGCTGATCCGAAATTTTATCGATCTGACGCTGTCCGGCGCGAAACAGGTGACCAAGGCCGCTTTTGTCGTGGATGTACGCGGCGGATTGTTTTTCCATGATCTGAAAAACAGTGTCGCGGCACTTGAAAGCGACGAAAACGTGGATTTCAAGATCCTGTTCATCGAAGCGTCCAATGAAGCGCTCATAAGACGCTACAACGAAACGCGGCGCATGCATCCGCTTTCCACGGCAGCTATCACGCCGGAGGTCATCGACGAAGAACGCCGCCAGTTAGCGGAACTCCGGAGCCACGCGACTTACATCGTGGACACTTCGTCCCTGAAGGTCGCCGAGTTCAACGCGGAGCTCGACCGCCTGTTTTCCAAAGGAGACGCCGGCGACTCGTTCATCCTCAACTTCATGTCGTTCGGCTACAAACACGGCATCCCGCTGGAGGCAGACTGGGTGCTGGACGTGCGTTTCATCCCCAACCCGTACTATGTGCCGAGTCTCAAGAACCTGACCGGCAATAATAAAAAGGTAGCGCAGTACGTACTCAAGCACGATATCAGCAAGGAGTTCATCAATCGTCTGGTGGAGATCATCAAACGTCTGATCCCCTGCTATATCAAAGAGGGTAAGTACAGTTTAACGGTCGCGCTGGGCTGCACGGGCGGACATCACCGCTCGGTGGCGGTCGCGAATGAGGTCTATCGAATTTTTGCGGAAGAAGGACGCAGAGTTACACTTGAACATCGGGACTTATAGTGGTATAATGTACCTGTATGTGGGAAAGCTGAAAGGCGATTAGTAATTATTTTGTTTGCAAAAATGAAATAAAAAGGAGATTGATGAAATGGAAAAATTAATTATCAGTGCATGCATCTGCGGCGCAGAAGTTACAAAGGAAAACAACCCTGCAGTTCCTTATACTGTAGAAGAAGTTGTAAGAGAAGCAAAATCTGCTTATGAAGCAGGCGCGGCTTTGATCCACCTTCACGTTAGATGGGACGACGGAACTCCGACACAGGACAAGGGCAGATTCCAGGAAATGGTCGACGCGATTCGCAAAGAATGCCCGGACGTTATCATCCAGCCGTCTACCGGCGGAGCAGTCGGCATGACTGACCTGGAAAGATTACAGTCCACCGAGATCACCCCGACCCCTGAAATGGCTACCTTAGACTGCGGTACCTGCAACTTCGGCGGAGATGAGATCTTCATCAATACCGACAATACGATCGCAAACTTCGGCGACATCATGCAGGAAAGAGGCATCAAGCCGGAATGCGAAGTATTCGATAAGGGCATGATCGACCTGGCTCTCAAGGCTGCGAAAAAAGGTCACATCCAGTATCCGATCCACTTCGACTTCGTACTCGGCGTGCAGATGACAGCTACAGTTCGTGACCTTGTTATCATGGCTACTTCCATCCCTGCAGACTCCACTTGGACTGCTACCGGTATCGGCAAGAACGCATGGGGCATCGCGGCAGCGACCATCGCTATGGGCGGACACGTTCGTGTCGGTTTCGAGGACAACGTATACATGTCCAAGGGCGTTCTGGCAAAATCCAACGGCGAAATGGTAGAGAGAGTCGTTCAGATGGCAAAACTGCTCAACAGAGAAGTTGCGACTCCGGCAGAGGCAAGAGAGATCTTAGGCTTAGCGCCTCTGAAATAAGTCCGGAACAAGACAGGACCAAACGATACGATACAGAAAAAGGTGACCGCGCAGGTCACCTTTTTTGAGGAAAAAAAGGAAAACTGCGTAAGGAAACAGAACATGATGGGTAGGAAATTAAATTTTGATTATGCTATGATACATACGTTCTATTGGATGTATTTTGGCGTGGGAAACGCTTTCGCTTCAGCTTTTTTGCTGGCAGCCGGCTATCAAAACGGTGAGATCGGCGTGATACTTGCGGCTGCGAATGTGCTTGCGGTTTTTTTGCAGCCGGTGATCGCGGACTTCGCGGACCGGAGCAAAAAGATATCCTTGATCGGAGTCGTGCAGCTGTGCACGATCTGCCTGCTCGTTCTGGAAGGCGCACTTTTTGTTTTTCAGCACAAGTCCACGGCATTATGGGTCATTTTCGCTTTGATGACCGCATGGCTGACAACCCTGCAGCCGCTGCTGAACTCTCTGGCATTTAAGCTGGAGGAAGCAGGAGTGCATATCAATTTCGGACTCTGCAGAAGTGTCGGTTCTCTTGGCTATTCCTTGCTCTGCGCAGTGTTGGGTACTTTGGTCGAGAAGCAGGGCATTCTTGTCATACCGGCCGCGGGAGAATTTGCGCTGGCTGCACTTCTGGCCGCGCTTCTGCTTGCAGACCGCCGCTTTCAGAAGGCATGCGCCGCGGCGGGAAGAAAGAATCAGGCTTTGCGGAAGCCTTTGCACAAAGAAGACGCTGACGAGAAGATCAACCTGTTGGACTTTATCCGGGCGAATAAAACCTTTGCATTCATGCAGTTGGGGATTGCGGGCGTTTATTTTCATAATTCAATTTTAAACAATTTCATGCTGCAGATCGTGGAAGATGTTGGCGGAACAAGCGAAGACATGGGGCGTGTCCTTGCCGTGATGGCTTTTTTGGAAATGCCAGCCTTGATCTTCTTTGACAAACTTCATCAAAAAGTATCCTGCCAGACGATCCTGCGGATTGCGGCAGTTGCCTTTACCCTCAAGGTTTTTTTGATCTATCTGGCGAAGAATGTCACGCTGATCTACGCGGCACATCTGCTGCAGACTTTCAGCTTCGGACTGTTCCTTCCGGCGATCGTAGCCTTTACAAATGAGATCATGCGGAAAGGCGAGGCTATCAAAGGACAAGCCTGTTATACCATGATGACAACGGTATCTTCCATTCTGGCATCGATCGCGGGCGGTTTCCTGCTGGATACCGCGGGAGCCAAATTTATGCTTTTGACAGCGACGATCGTGACTGCTGTCGGCGCGGCAGCAGTGATCTTGCTCATCGGCCGGATCGGAAAAAGCTCCGAAGTCATGTCCGAAGATATCGGAGATGCCCACAAAAAGAATTGTGCATAATTGTAAGATCACCTCATAGACATAGGGATAAAGATGAGGTGATTTTTTTATGAAAAAATTTGGGACAATTCCGTTGATCAGCACGGCGGTCTTCTGCGTCTGCGTCGCGTTGGTCGGACTCTTTTCGCTCGGCGGAAGCGGCAGACCGGTCATCTTCGGAGGCGCGCCGGAAAATGCGGAGGACGCGCAGCAGGCGCAGCGGGAGGCGGACAGCCGGGCCGTCGCTGCCGCGGCAGACGGGAACTGGGGTCTTTCCTTTCAACAGGAGGGCAGCGCGCCGGTCGGCAACGCGACGCCGGAATATCTGGCCGGCTATAACGCCTTTTATCTGGCGCCCGGCGACAGCAGCGAAAAGAAGATCTATCTTACGTTTGATGCGGGCTACGAGAACGGTGTGACCGAAAAACTGCTCGATGTGCTCAAGGAAGAAGAAGTTCCGGCTGCGTTCTTCGTCGTGGGAAATTTCATCGAGGAAAATCCGCAGATCATCCGGCGCATGGAGGCAGAGGGACATGTGGTCGGCAATCACACCATGCATCACCCGGATATGTCGGCCATCGCGGCGGAAGATGACTTTAAAAAGGAACTCACGGAACTGGAAGATGCGTATCGGAAGGCGACCGGAAAGGAAATGAAGAAGTTCTATCGGCCGCCGCAGGGAAAGTACAGCCAGACGAACCTCGCACAGGCAAACAAGCTCGGCTATACGACCGTATTCTGGAGCCTGGCGTACGTAGACTGGCTGCAGAATCAGCAGCCGTCACGCGAGGCGGCGCTGAACCTGCTCAATAAGCGGATCCATCCGCAGGCCATCGTGCTCCTGCACAGCACCTCCAAGACAAACGGAGAGATCCTGCAGGAACTGATCCAAGGATGGAAAGCGCAGGGCTATACCTTCTGCAGCATCGAAGACCTCGGCACCCGCAAACTGTGACAGAGCGGGTGCCGGGGTCTTCCGGTACTACAGATCAAATTCCGGGTTGATGGCGTAAAAATTCTTGCTGTTCAGATCATCCTGAACCAGACGGAGGGCTTCGCCGAAACGCTGGTAATGCACGACTTCGCGCTCCCGCAGGAAACGGATCGGATCCAGAACGTCCGGATCGTCGCACATGCGGATGATGTTGTCGTAAGTGGTGCGTGCTTTCTGCTCCGCAGCCATATCTTCGGACAAGTCGGTGATGGCGTCTCCCTTGGAAGCCAGACAGAGCGTGTCGAACGGGAAACCGGCGGCAGCCTGCGGGTAAACCCCCGCGGTGTGATCCACGAAGTATGCCTGGAAACCGGCTTCTTCGATCTGCTCCAAGGTCATATCGCGCGTCAGTTGATGTACGATGGTCGCCACCATCTCCAGATGCGCCAGCTCTTCTGTGCCAATGTCCGTCAGTACGCCGGCTACATTGCGGTAAGGCATTGAATAACGCTGCGACAGATAACGCAGCGACGCGCCAATTTCACCATCAGGGCCGCCATACTGGCTTACGATGAATTTTGCCAGCGCCGGGTTCGGATTTTTGATATTGATCGGATACTCTAATCTTTTTTCATAATTCCACATATTATTCCGTCACCTCCCATGGCCAAGGTCCCTGTGTCCAGGTCCATCCGTTCTCGGCGTTCACATCGAAGAGCGTCAGCGGACCGTAGGCAGACGCGTATTGATCGCGGTACTGACGGTAGAGCTGCTGGTTTTCCCGGTAATAGTCCAGAGCCAGACGGCTGCCCGGGTGGGAGTCCAGAAACAGGGCGGTATCATAAAGCGCGAAACCGATCTCGTCGATCTTTTGCAGAAGTTCGCTGCGGTTCATCATCTGCGCCCTCCTTTCGCTCGTTCACTGAGAATGGTACGGCCTTCAAACGGAAGGTCCAGTTCCGGAAAGATCGTTCCGCGCAGAAGTCCCTGCTCCGCGGAATAAACGGTCTTCCACTGCTGCATCGGAGTATAAGTCATCGCCAACGGCAAGCTGCCCAGGTACATGGCATCGAAACCGCGTGCGTCCGGCTGCTCCTGTCCGCCGGAGCCGGTACCGCTGCCGGTATGATTTCCGTTTGCGCTGCCGCCGGAGCCGGTGCTTCCGCCGTTTGCAGGCGGCATCTGCGGACGGGAAGGGGGCATCCACTCGCCGCCGCATCCGCCGCCGAGTGTGATCGGCATGCCGATATAAGGATCTGTCATCAAATTAAAATCCCCTTTCATAAAAAGTATAGTTTACAGTATGCAGCGGACAAAAAATGTGTGAGGGGTCTTGCAATCGGACCTTCGGGAGATTATGATAGAACTGCGGAAACATTTTGAAGTTTTTTTGCGAAAAACACAAAGATTAACAGCAATTTAACAATTAATAGGTATATGATATTAGCAGAAGGAGATCTTTATGAAAAAGAAGCCGGAGACGTCATCCGTGACCAAAAGAAAGCCAGACGCACCGTCCCGTACCGATCTGCTGCATGCGCATCGGCGGGATACGTTGTTTTCCATCTTCGTATTTACGGTAACGACCATCGTTTGTTTTTTCTTTAATAAGATGGCGTCAGACCCAACTTTAAACATCGCAATGCTTTACACACTGGGCGTGTTCATCATCGCCCGCTATACGGAGGGGTACCTGTATGGGGTACTGTTTGCAGTCACCAGTGTTCTGAGTGTAAACTTTTTCTTTACCTATCCGTATCAGGATTTTAATTTTTCGCTGGAAGGATACCAGGTCACGTTCCTGGGCATGCTTCTGATCGGCATTGTCACTTCGGTCATGAGCACCAACATGAAAGAGCAGCAGCGCCAGCTCGCAGAGCAGGAAAAAGCCCTCTTGGAGGCACAGAAAGAAAAGATGCGCGTAAATCTGCTCCGAGCCGTTTCCCATGACCTCCGCACGCCGCTGACCGGGATCATCGGCAACAGCAGTTCTTATCTGGAAATGGGGGACAAACTGTCGGAAGCAGAAAAGCGGGAATTGATCGAATCCGTCGAAAACGATGCCAATTGGCTTTTGAACATGGTTGAGAATCTCCTGTCGGTAACACGGATCGACAATGAGACCGCAAAGGTGAGCAAGTCGCTGGAGGCAGTGGACGAAGTCGCGTCTGCTGCGGTCATCCGCTTTAAAAAGCGGTTCCCGGACGCGGTCGTGCATGTCAAGGTTCCCGACGAACTGATCATGGTCATGATGGATGCGATGCTGATCCAGCAGGTGATCCTGAACATCCTGCAGAACGCGCAGCTTCATGCCAAAAGTACAAAACCGCTGGATCTTTATATTGATGAGGATGAGGACTATGTCTATTTCCATATCCGTGACTATGGCGTAGGCATAGACGAAAAGCGTGTTCCGACCATCTTTGACGGCGGCGCATATCATTCCGAGGACGGAGAAACGGACGGATACAAGGGAATGGGTATCGGTCTGTCGATCTGCAAAACAATCATTACAGCGCATGACGGAACTATCACTGCAAAAAATCATTCAGAAGGCGTAGAATTCTGCTTCTCGCTGCCGAAGGACAAGGAGGACGAACATGTATCAGAAAATATCGGTGTTGATCATTGAAGACGAAAAAAGTATCTGCGATTTTATCGGCAAAACGCTGGATTCACACGAGTATAAGGTTACGGCCGCCAACAACGGCAAAGACGGACTGGCGCTGATCACCTCATCGCTGCCGGATCTGGTCCTGCTTGACCTGGGACTGCCGGACATGGATGGGATGGACATCATCCGCAAGACCCGAGAATGGTCCAGCCTGCCGATCATCGTGATCTCCGCGCGAACACAGGAGCGAGAAAAAGTGCAGGCTCTGGATGCCGGCGCGGACGATTACATAACCAAGCCGTTCGGCACGTTCGAACTGCTGGCGCGGATCCGCACCGCGATCCGCCACAACAACAAGCTCAGCGACGATTCCCAGAACGCCAACCGTCCGTACTCCGCAGACGGCCTGACCATTGACTTTGAAAGACGTCTGGTGACCCTGCACGGGCAGGAGATCCATCTGACGCGGGTGGAATACAAGATCGTCTCTCTGCTCGCCAAAAATTCCGGCAAGGTCATGACCTACGATACGCTGATCGATCAGGTCTGGGGTCCGTATGCCGATGACAACAACCGGATCCTGCGCGTGAACATGGCGAACATCCGCCGTAAGATCGAGGAAAATCCGGGCGAACCGAAGTATATCTTCACGGAGCTGGGCGTCGGTTACCGCATGTTGGAGGACGGCAACTAATCCGTCGGAACGTCGGAAAACGCGCCGAACGTGCGTGGAACAAACCCGTAAAACCAAATTGCTATTTCCTGCCGGGTGTGCTATGATAAACCCATATCACATCCGGCTTTTTTCGTGCCGGAAAGGAGAGAGACATGACAGAGCAGACTTACCAAAAAGACCAGAACGAACAAAAAGAAAAAAGACCTTACGGACTCCTCGGCAAGACCCTGAAGCACAGTTTCAGCCCGCAGCTGCACGCCGCCATCGGCGCGCTGCTCAAAGAGCCGTATCCGTACGTCCTGTTTGAAAAGCAGCCGGAAGAACTGGAAGCGTTCCTGCGCGGCGATTCATGGGCCGGACTGAATGTGACGATCCCCTATAAAGAAGCCGTGATCCCATATTGTGACGAACTGTCCGAGGAAGCGGCGGCCATCGGGGCCGTCAACACGATCATCCGCGACGGTGACCGTCTGATCGGGCATAATACGGATTACGCCGGCTTTCGGAGCTTGCTCTGCAAAAATGAGGTACCGGTACGGGGCGCGAACTGCCTGGTGCTCGGCAGCGGCGGCGCGTCTAAGACCGTGCAGTGCGTGCTGCGGGACTTGGGCGCGGCGAAGGTCACGGTCGTCAGCCGCAGCGGCGCGGTGAATTACGAAAATGTTTCACAGCAGCAGGATGCGGAGATCTTGGTCAACACGACGCCGATCGGCATGTATCCGAACAACGGAAACGCGCCGCTCTATCCGGGCAGCTTCACGGATCTGAAGTGGGTCGTCGATGTGATCTACAACCCGCTGCGCACGAATCTTTTGTGCCAGGCCAACAAAGCGCTGATGGAAACGGCCGGCGGACTTGGAATGCTGGTCGGACAGGGCGTCGCGGCGGCGGAATATTTTCTCGGGCGCAAGATCCCGGATACGGTCGGGCAGCAGATCGAAACCGACATGGTGCAGGAAAAGCAGAACGTCGTCCTCATCGGTATGCCGGGGGTCGGCAAGACCACGGTCGGCGCGGCGATCGCGTCGATGATGGGACGGGAACTTTACGATATCGACGAGATGATCGTCTATGAGGACGGCAGGGAGATCCCGCAGATCTTTGCCGAGGAAGGGGAAGAATACTTCCGCCAGCTGGAGCAGAAAGTCGTCCTCAGCCTTGCCAATGTTACAGGCGCGGTCATTGCCTGCGGTGGTGGCGTGGTCACGCGTGAGGAAAACTATTATGCGCTGGCGGAAAACGGCCGCTTGTTCTTTCTGAATCGCAATTTGGCGATGCTCCCGACGGACGGCAGGCCTATCAGTCAGGCAGTGCCGCTCGCAAGACTTTATCAGGTGCGGCTTCCGCTGTACCGGAGCTGGTGCGACGCCGAGCTGACGATCACCGGTATGAGTCCGGAAGAAGCCGCTCGTCATATCATAGATATGCTGTAAGCGGCGCCCGCGTGTGCCCGCGGTACGTTCACACCCTGCAAGCGAGTGCGCCCCGCCGCGCCGCAAACTTGTGCATCCCTTGTGCGCCCCGCCGCGCCGCAAACTTGTGCATCCCTTGTGCGCCCGCGCCGCATTCACACGCAGCAAACGCGCGCAGCCCGCCGCGTCTGCGCCGCGATAAGCGATCGATCTGCGCAGCACGCTGCAGAGTACCGCTCGTTAGGTCCTCGCCCTGTATGATCGCACCAAGTCGCTCACCGTACTTTGGACATTTTGCAAAAACGGTGCAAAATGTCAGCAAAGTACGTCGCTCGCTCGTTTGGGCGATCATGGACAGTTCTGCGGAATCACTCACGGTACTTGCAGCGTGCTGCGCATGTTATGTTTTGCTTATCTGCCGCCGTTCGTAAACGGAGTGCCCGGAAATACCGGGTCATTGAAATAGACGTACACATATTTGACGCTGTACAGATCGACGATGGCGATATTGCCGTTGCTGATGTCCTGCAGGAGCAGATAATTGTTGCCGACACCGACGAGGAAACCGTAGCGATCCTGTATGCCGTTGGAACCGATCAGCTGCTCGACGCGCATGGCGCGGCCGATCTGTGTGCGCAGGAAGCCGTTCATGTACTGCGCAGAATCATAGTCGATGCTCTGTTCGTATTCCGGCGGCACCAGCGGATTGCTCGGCACGCCGAAGCGCGGGCTCTGCTGCCCGGTATGCGCAAGGGGGTTGACATAATCGGTCATGTGCTGGAAAATCAGCGGGATCGAGGCGGTGCTCGACTGGAACGTCGTATTCCAATCGGAGTATGTAGGCGCGGTGCTGCCCTGCATGTTCATATGGCTTTGCATGCCCGCGTTGCCTTGCGTATACGCATTGCTCTGCGGCATGTTCGTAGTTCCTTGCGTATATGCACCGCCTTGCATACCTGCATTGGCCTGCGGACGCAGGCATACGCCGTTCTCGTTTACGGAGCTGTTCTGCGTTTGCGGCATCGCAGCGGCAGGGACTGCGTCTGCCTGCATCGCTTCGGCTGCGATCTGCTGCGGCGGGACCGGGGCAGAAACCGGAACTGCCGTTTCGGGTGCCGTGTCCGCCGATGCGGCATTTACCGGCGCCGCGTTTGCGGAGACCGCGCTCGAAACATCCGCAGTTTTTTCCTCTGAAGTACCTCTTTGCGAAACCGCAGCCTCCGCGGAAACGGAGACGGCTTCTTTTGTATTTTCCTCCGAAACCGAAACTCGCATATCTTCCAATTCGATCTTATCTCCGATCTGTACCTGACCTCTGCGGATCATCCTTGGTGTGATCACGCTGCCGCTGCATGGTGCCATAAAAAACCTCCTATTTTTTAAGTATCGGCGTACCGTTCTGTCGGTATGTAAAAACAATGATTGCCGACGCGGTTGTGGATCACGCCGACTCTTGTCGGAAAGTAGGTCGGACAGCTGTCGCTGTACGGGTTGAAAAAGAACAGCGATTCATCCACGCCTGCCAGCCGGCCGCCGTCCAGCGCCCAGTCCACGATGTCGTAGTGTTCCTGCGTGGGCGTCATATTGTAGACATTCTGCGCGTTGTACCGGCCGCCGACCGTTTCCTGCATGCAGACAAACTGCCCGGTGTAGCGGTCGACCATAATATTGTGATAAGTTCCATTTCAAGAAACAAAAATGGGACTTTTTTTGTTGGACAAGACAAAGGTGGAGGAAAGTGATGGCAGTATTTAGAATTGAAAAAAATAGAAATTATACAACAATGAGCAACTATCATCTACGAGACCGGAGACTATCTTTAAAAGCAAAGGGATTGTTATCGCTGATTTTAAGCCTGCCGGATGGATGGGATTATAGTGTAAGAGGATTAGCAGCAATCTGTAAGGAAAGTCCGGATGGAATCGCTACTCCATTAAAGGAATTAGAAAAGTACGGATATCTCTTTAGAGAGCAAACCAGAGAAAGCAACGGACGGATGGGGAAGGTCGAGTATGTTATATTTGAGCAGCCTCAAGAACCTTTACCGAAACGGGAAACACCGTGTACGGAAAAGCCGTACACGGTAAAACCGGATACGGCAATACCGATATCGGAGCAACCGCGTACGGTAACACCCGCACAAATAAAGAAAGAAGAAGAAAATACTGAAAAAGAAAATACTGAGATAAACAATTATCTATCCAATCAATCAACGAAACAGAAAGATGCGGATAGGATGAAGATGGAAAGGGATTTATTTAAGAATCGGATTAAGAAAAATATCAGTTATGAAATACTGTCCGCGAATCCGGCGGTCGCAAATGAAGTGGACGAGCTGGTTGAATTAATGACAGACACCGTTTGTAGTAATGAGCCGTTTGTCCGTATTGCGGGGAAAGAAATTCCGACCGCAGTTGTAGAAGAACGATTCTTGCGAATAGAGGAAGACCATATTATTTATGTCATCGACAGTTTGCGAAAAGTTTCGGCAAAGATACATAACATACGGCAATATCTGCTCACCGCGCTATACAATGCACCGGTAACAATCAGTAATTATTACACGGTTGAAGTTCAACACGATATGAGAGGAGGGTGAATATGAAAAAAACAAAAGTAATCGCAATTGTAAATCAAAAAGGTGGCGTCGGGAAGACAACAACCGCATTGAACTTAGGAGCAGGGCTTTCCAGACAGGGGAAAAAGGTTTTGCTCATCGACGCGGACCCGCAGGGTGATCTGACGGTTAGTCTGGGGTATCACGATGCGGAACAGTATGAATGGACCCTTGCTGCCATTATGGAACACATTATGGATGAAAAGTCGTTTTTACCGGATCAAGGGATTTTACATCACAAAGAGGGGATAAATCTGGTGCCTGCGAATCTGGAACTGTCTGCAATGGAGATGCGGCTTGTCAATGTCATGAACCGAGAAAAAATCCTGAAAGAGTATGTCGATTCGATCCGAGAAAACTACGACTACGTACTGATCGACTGCATGCCGTCTTTAGGTATGATCACAGTCAATGCGCTGGCAGCGGCAGACAGCGTTCTGATACCGGTTCAGGCACACTATCTTCCCGTAAAGGGTATGGTGCAGCTCTTGCAGACGATCAGCCGGATCAAAAAGTATATCAATCCGGGGCTGGAAATCGAGGGCATCCTGATGACCTTGCTTGACCGGCGGACAAACTTTGCGGCGGAGATTTCCAAAACGGTGCGAGAAAATTACGGCGGCATGTGCAGGATCTTCAAGACGGAGATCCCGGTGGCAGTCAAGGCCGCGGAAACCAGCGCGATGGGGGAGAGCATCTTTTGCTATGACGAAAAGAGCGCAGCAGCCAAGGCATATATGCAGCTTACAAAGGAGGTGATAGAGCATGGCAAAAAACAAAAGACCCGAGATTACATTGCCGAAGCTCGATGAACTGTTTTCGAGTCAGGAATCAAGAGAGGAAGAACGTTTAAGTAAAATCCGAGACATCCCATTGGAGCTGATCGACGACTTTCCGGATCATCCGTTCAAAGTAAAAGACGACGAGGATATGATGCACCTAGTCGAAAGCGTTCTGGATCATGGGGTTTTGGTTCCGGCAATTCTGCGCGCGAAAGAGGATGGAAGATATGAGCTGATTGCAGGGCATAGACGAAAGAGAGCCTGCCAGCTTGCAGGACTTGAAACTTTGCGGGCTGAAATTGTGGAGCTGGACCGTGATGCAGCCACCATCTATATGGTAGACAGCAATCTGCAGCGGACAACGATTCTTCCAAGCGAAAAGGCTTTTTCCTATAAGATGCGATTAGAGGCGATGAAACGACAAGGAAAACGAAGAGATTTAACTTCGGACCCAGTGGGACCGAAGTTGAGGTCTAATGAAATGCTTGCCAACGAGGTTGAAGATAGTACGACACAAATTAAGCGCTACATCCGCCTGACGGAGTTGATCCCTGCGATTCTGGAAATGGTCGACGACGGAAAGATCGCTTTGCGTCCTGCCGTTGAGATCTCCTATCTGCCGGAAGAACTGCAGCAAAGTCTCCTCGAGTGCATGGAGCAGGAAGCCTGCACGCCATCCCATGCGCAAACTGTGCGAATGCGTAAACTTCACGAGAACGGCAGGTTAACGGAAGAATCCCTTTATGCGATCTTAAGCGAAGAAAAGCCGAATCAGAAAGAAAAAGTTGTGATCCGGGAAGACCGTATTGCTAATCTGATCCCAAAAGCAATCCCCATGGGAAAAAGAGAAGAGTATATTATCAAAGCACTTACCTATTATGCAAAATACAGAGAAAGGAATCGAGCAGATGAAAAAAACAGCAGATAAAGAAACACTGGGTCTTGCAGTGAGAAATCTTAAAGAGAATGAAACCATATGGATCGAATTTGAAGCGCAGCCGCAAGAGCCCAAAAATGAAGCGGAAAGCGGCAGCCTGCATTTGGCCCTGCAGACCTTAGAACTGGGTGAAAGCCTCTTGGTCAAATTAAATGAAGCTTATGAATGAAAAAGGACTTGATCTGGTGGGGGTACGGCTTGTACCGGAACGAACGCTTTACAGCACCGAGAAAATCCTTGAACCGGAAGATGCTTTCAAACTTTTAGGCGAAGAGCTTGGGCTATGTGATCGGGAAGTTTTCTGCGTGCTTCACTTAAATGCCAAAGGACAGCCGATCAGCGCCAGCATTACCAGCGTTGGGGAATTGACCAGTACCATTGTACATCCACGCGAAGTGTTCAAAAGCGCAGTGTTAAGTTCTGCTGCGGCGCTCATACTTTTGCATAATCATCCGACCGGGGACTTAAACGCAAGCGCCGTAGACATAGGAACCACAAAACTTCTTGTTTCTTGCGGAGAACTCATGAAAATTCCGGTCATAGACCATCTGATCTTTCATGAAAAAAATTTTCGGAGTATGCGAAAAAACGGATACGAAGAACTTTTTCGCGGCTCGGTGGATGCGCTACAGAAACTCCGAGAAGCAGAAAAAGAAATGGAAAAAATAAAGATCAAATTGCCAAAAGACTGCGCAGAAGACTATAGCGCGTTCGACATCCGAAGAGAGATCAACGGAGAAGCGGTGCAGCTTCCGCTGACCAAAGATGAATTGAAAAATGCCTTTTTCAAACAGCAGCATATTAGGGATAAGAGCTTTGTAACGGATTTCCTGCTTAGCAAAGCAGAAGCGCTGTGCACAAATTTTGAACCGGAAACGAAGCCGGATGACATCCTTGCATCGTGGTTAAAGTCTGATAAAATGGTTGAAAGGATCGCTGACAAAATGCGGAGAAGAGCGGATAAATACGGAATCCGTGATTCAGAGGCTTTGGAGCAGGTGATCCGGCGTGCGATGGATAAAAAATTCTGTCGCCAAAAAGCAAAGCCACTTGAGCGTTAAAACAGGCAAGGAGGAGATTTATGAAGAACCGTCGATTTCGCACACTCTTTTTACCGCTGGTCCTAACATTGACCTTAGCTATGACCGCGGTCACATCTGCTTACGCGGCAGAAAGCCCGGAGATAGAGACCGCCCTCCCAAAGGCAAAGGCTGAAAGCTGTTCGTATCATAAGACCCATTCAAGATTTTCCAAGGTCACCAGCACTTTTGCAAGGCCGGGAAAAGTAAAGAATGTGAGAGCAAAAGAAAGAATGTCATCACTCTTTCAGATCGACTGGGACAAAAGCGATGGCGCAAGCGGATACCAGCTGCAAGTAAAACCGGCATCCACAGGAAAATGGTCGAATTACTATCAGAAAGCAGATGGGACGAAGTTCTACCCGATCGACTATTTGGAGCGCTACAACGAAAAACGATATACCAAACATACGACTGCCCGCTGGGATATGACGCCGGACGAGGCGCAGTATCAATTTCGTGTACGCGCCTATCGAGTAGTAAACGGGAAGAAAGTCTTTGGGCGATATTCCGATCCCTTTACCTTAAAGCCGGTTTGGAACTCCGGAAAGGAGATCCGGGAATTCGTTCATAACTGGGTCAGCAGCACCTATCCGAACTGGGATCGCATCGCTGCAAAACAGCTCATCCAAAGCGGCATCAGCCCGAAGGATGCCAGCTGGGGCATTGAATGGGGATATCGAAACGCGATCAGTCAGTATGAAACGAAAGAATATCTTCTGCAGCACCTATGCGAAGAGAAACTGACCGACTACTTTCAGCAATGGTATTTTGACAATGACGCCGATGCACCGACCGGCATCCTTTACGTGGAGGACAAGCCCCATGACGGAAGCTGGAGGATCTGGTGGATCGATTAAAAACTTTGCAGAATAAAGGAAGGGTTATCGCCGGATGGTTTTCAAACCCCTCCGCTGCTGCACATTTGCAATGGCAATGACCACATGAACCGAAAAACGTCCGAGGAAAGCATGACGATTCGACGCCACTTCCGAAAGCGTCTGCTTTGCTTTTGCGATAATCCTTTCCTTATTCCATATTCTATCATAATGATCTTATTCAAGATGTGAAGAGAGCAGCCAAATGATCTTGGCTGCTTTTATCGTGCAGAAAACTGCACAAAAATGAAAATCAAAGGAGGATAACATGAAATTACGAAAAACACGAAAGAAACTAAGTGTTCTGTTATTGGCATTGGTAATGATCTTTACCATGATGCCGGTGACAACCATGACAGCCGAAGCAACATCCGCGGTTACCGGAACCTTTGGCTTTGGAGGGACACTTTCCGATGCATACGGAAACGACTACCGATTTTCCGGCAGTGAAGCAACCTTTATGCAGATCTACTTTGTGGATTACAAGGTGCAGGATTTTACGAAAGGAAACTGCCTGGAACTTGCCAATGTTCGTTCCTATCGGGTAAACGGACAGGTTGCCTACTGTGTGGAGCATGGCGTGGATATCACGCCGGGAATCAAACTGACGGCAAGGAATCTGGATCAGTCTTATCTGGAAAAAATCTATCGGGATCGGCATCTGACCTATATTTTGGACAATATCAGTTTGTGCCTGCTTTATGGCAGACAGGAAGAAAGCCGCATTACGGACCTTTTGGATTCGCCGGATAAGGGCGGCTTCGGATTCCGCAATTCGAAGTATTATGGGAAGAATGCACAAAAATATAATCTGAATGATTGGGAAGCGGCGACACGCCAGCTGGTGCATGAATCCCAGCAGCGATTCCGTGACCGAAACTTTCAAAAATTACAAAATGGGCTGGAATATACGAACGGACTCCGCAAAGCGGACGGGACCCGCTATCCCGGAAACGGCAAGAAGATTCGAGAAAGCCATTATCTGAATCCGCTGAAAGGAAAGGGCGCGGAGGACATTTATAATTACATGGTGTATCTGATCAAGAACCATCGAAATATCTCGACCAAGATCGCGGCGGCCAGTGAGACAAAACCGAAAGAAGTTGCCCTGACGCTGGCTGCGGGAACAAAGGATACATGGAGATCCCAAAAGTTCATCGTAAGCGAGAACGACATTGCCGATCTGAAAGTAGAGTTAAACGGAAAACTTGCTTCCAACATCCGGCTCAAAACCGGGCAGGACGGAAACAACTGGTACTATCAGTATGAAGTCAAAGGCACACCCAAGAATGGGAAAGTTTATGCTGTGAAGCGAGATCTCCCGGCCTTACGTGATATGCCGGATGATATGCTGATCTGGGAATGCAAAGACGGAAACGGCGGTCATGTGCAGGCGCTGGCGACCGGTGCAGCCGATCCGATCGCAAGATTTGTAACCTTTACAACCAAGGAAGCACCGGAAGAACCGGATGAGGGGAATGACCGACCGGAACCGGAATACTTTCCGCCATTCAACATTCCGATCGAAAAAGAAGATCGGAATGCAGGTTGGGACGGAGACAAGCATACCGGCATGGGAGATGCATCCCTTGGCGCATCTTACACGCTGGAAAGACAGCTTAACGGCGGAGAATGGGAGATCATTGACCGCTTGACGTTAGATGATTTCGGGACGGAACAGACTTTTACCGATCAGCCATGGAAGACCGCAGAGGATCTGACGCTGACCGAATCCGGTTCGTATACGCATACGATCACATCCGGCGACCCGCCGAAAGAATCCGTCCACTGCACCGTGGCACCAACCAAGGCAGAATGGACCGGAAGTGTGCGCTACCGCGTAACCGAGACGCGGCCGGATGGCAGATTCCTTGCGCCGGACAACGGTATCCGCGAGTACGAAGCAAGTTATTCTGCTGTAACAAACGATCGCAGAACCTGCGTTGACCTTTCCGAAAACTGGTCAGAAATCGAATACGATATCCAGTTTCGTGTGACCAACGGGGATAACAGCAGCAACAGCGGAAACGGAACCGGTACTATCACAGAGCTTGATCCATCCTTAAGCTATGGACTGCAGACCTACTGCAACGACTGCTATCGCGGAAAATTTACGCTGTCAAAATCCTTGGAAAACGAGGATGTATTCAGTGAGGATAAAGGCGGCATGGCAGGCGGACAAAAAGATTCTCAAAAATCTTTCTGGAAGATCCGACTGGAATCCGGCGGGTGGGAAAATCATCCGTATCTTTCCTTTGTCCGCGAAGCTGACGAAAAGTCAGGAACCGCAGTCTACCGCGTCGTGCGCGATACTTCCGGGACGGACAACGCGTCAGAAGCCATGCAGATCGGCACCAACGGAGATCTGTACGTTTATGATATCCCTTACGGCAGCTACATCGTAGAAGAATATGCAGCGGATGACGAAAGCTATTTGAAAGAACAATTTTCGCTGGTGATCGGGGAGCATCAAGGCTCTTATACACCGTCCGAAGAAAACGACAACCGCTACGACTATAACATCCGCGACAAAGTGAAGACCAATCGGATCAAAGTCATAAAGACGAATGCGGAAACCGGCAAACAGGTAAGGGCGCAGGGAACCAAATTCTATGTCCGCTACATGGGAAATCCACTCAAGACCGATCCGACTTCTTCCAAAAACTATGGCCGCCTGCTGCCGAATGCAGAAGATATTACAGCAGACGGTCCGTATACGTTCGAAGCCGATGAGAACGGCGAGATCACGATCCCGTATGAACTGGAATTCGGTACTTACCGTTTGGAAGAATGGCTTTTGTCGGACGGTTATTTTGTCGGAGAATATCATGGCGGCGGAGCTGCGGGAAACCATGACTACGGGACCGTCGAGGAGGGCCAGAGAAAAGCTCTGTCAGGACATACGTATGAGGACCTTGTCGGCGTCTATGACGATACCGGAAATCCGGTAAAGTATCGGGACAAAGACAGCTACAAACTGAATGAGGTCTTTAACTTCTACACGTTCCAAGTCGAAAAGCAGGAAACGCATATAGACGGAAACTTCGGACAGAAAGTGGATAAGGATGGACAGATCACGGAAGCGGACCCGGCCTATGATCCGGATCATTATCCGTATCTTTCGTATTACCAGGCAGTCGGCATGGCCAACAATATGGTCAAAGGCAAGATCAGCATTGAGAAAAAAGGTGAAACCCTACAAGGCTTTCAAACGGAAGTCAAAGAGGGCAGGACCGTATTTACACCGATCTATGCGGCCGTCGACGGACTGAAAGGGGCCATCTACCAGATCTATGCGGCCGTCGATACCTGGCTGAATGACGGATCAGACGGTCCTGCGATCTATGACAGCCAGACAGAAAAAGAGCTGACGATCCCGAAAACAAAGTCCACCCATGCAAATCACCTTTGGGAAGATATAAAAAGCGCGCTTTCCAAGTTTTTCACAGGATCCGGGGATGTCTATGAAACCGGAGAACTTTTGCATCCGTCCGGAGCTAAGCTTTGGTATCTGAAAGACCGAGGCGCAAAAGAAGACGGACGCTATACCAGAGTTTATGTTTCGCCGGAACAAAAGGATACGAACTATGCTTACAGCTATGAAAGCACGACGGACGGCTTAAAGGTTCGCTATGATGTTTTGGTCACGATGAACTATCAGGCGGACGGTACGGCAGTCACCGAGGTGGAGGCGGCAAAGATCACCTCCGTGGAAAACGGCTATGCCGTCAGCATCCCGGTCACGCTGCCAAATGGATCGGTAGGAGAACAGATCCTTGATCCGATCGAAAACTATCTGACAAAGGATGATCCGCTGGATACCGGCACTGCATCCAGCCTTTCCGTATCCGAAAAGCGTTATACCTATGAAAGCTTAGGCGGCGAAGATGTCGATCTTGACGGAAACCAGATCGATCTTTCCGCGATCGGCGTACAGGCGTATGCGGAAAAGGACTATGATTTTTACCGGCTGACGGCAGCGGATGTCGGGGTGGAAGAACGGACTTTGCAGGAAGCAGAGGACAAAGATGGTGACGGGATCATCGACGAGACAAAGGGCGATATCCCGGAAGTGAAAGAGACAAAGACCCGCTATGAGTGGGAAAACGGTGCGGAACTTGTTTCCCGGGCGAAAGGAGATCGTGCGGTATTGAAAATCGGTTCTGATTTTGCGGTGCAGACGATCGGCTACTATCAAGGCGGCGTCTTCGTCAGTGAAGAATCGATGGTGCGCTCTGACCGGCAGGGCAATCCGCTGAAAAGCTATACGATCCCGGAAAGCTGGCAGGAAGTCCCGTTTACCGGAAGTCCGGATGAAACCACGCATCACATTCTGATCTGCAAAGGCGAGGGAGCAGAAACAGTCTATCAGATCCTGCTTGCAGACGGCAGCTGGCAGCTTTGCGATGAAAACGGCAATTTTCAGAAGATGACGGTGCAGCAATATAAGGTGAGATATGAACAGGCTGCAGGCGATACGCAAGGCTTTTCTTTCTCTTGGGATGGCTTTATGGTCACTTCGAAAGCATCCCCGGAGGATCAAAATGTGGTAACGACGATCACCAAACCGCAGACCAGCATTCAGCCGACCATTGAAGTCGGTGCAGGCTATACCTACGAGGAAAGCGGAAACACGATCACATTCACCGGGCAGCAGCCGACTTCTCCGCTTTACTTTTTATCCGAAGACGGTATCCGGACGGAAATGTTCTATTCCGGAAAAACCGTAAAGACGATCCTTACGCTTCCGCAGTCAGCGGTTGACAAAAACGGTCCGTCGATCGTGCCGACTCTGCATGTCAAAGAAGATGGAAAGGACCACATCATCGACTGGTATTCAGCCTTGACGCCGGATCAAGCCGAAACGGGCGGCGTGCCGATCCCGGGCGTCAAATGGCAGGCTGCCAGACTGGAATCCGGCAAGACCGGCGAAGCAGAACGCTACCGCATTGAGATCATATCAAACCGGAATGCCGATGATCCGCTGGAAATTACCTTTGCGGATGGCTACACCATGACCATATTTGCCGATACTGCAGAATCCACAAACGGTGTGGGCGTGCTGGTACTGGACAATGTGTATAAGACAAATCGCGCAAGTCTCGGACAGCTCGTGGATACAATCATCACAGATGAAAACGGTAAGGCGGTTTCCAAACTGCTGCCGCTTGGCAAGTATATCGTGAAAGAGATCCAGGCACCGAGCGGATATGTGACGGATGATCAGTCTTATGAGGTAGAGCTTGCTTATGAAGATCAATTTACGCCGGTCATCTGGCAGAACTTAAACTTAAAAAACGATGCCTTTCCCGTTGAAATCGATCTTACAAAAGTTTTTGAGACCGCGTATGCATCCGGAAACTATCAGCCATCCGGCGGCGCGCGGTTCGGTCTGTATCATGCGGATGCACTGGAAAGCGCAGGGAACGATGAAAAACTGAAAACAAAGATCGAAAAAGATACGTTGCTGGATGTCCTTACCGTGCAGGAAAACGGAAAAGCAAAGTCCAAGATCAAGCTGCCGTACGGCACCTACTATGTCAAGGAACTTGCAGCTAAGAGCGGTTATCTTTTACACGATCTTCCTTTCTATTTCGAGATCGGGGAAGATGATGCAGCAACTTCCCAGCCGTGTGAATTTGGATTTGGAGAGGATGGCAGCATCGAAGCTTCAGATGGCGTAGCCGGAAAGATTGTACTGAACCGCTATGGCGAGGCGATGATTTTGATCGAAGCGCAAGTGCGGTATCCGATGCCGGATCTTACGATGGACGATACGGTTTACGATCTTTGCGAAGACCGAAGCGAAGCAGGCTTAAGGATCATCGCGGGCAAAGCGGTTTCCAAAGCCGAAGTGACGGTAAGAGATGGCGAAGAGCGAAACCTGATCTTGCCAAACGGAAAGACTCTAAAGGTAAAAGTAACCGGAAATACCTATACGTACACCTATGACGGAAGCGAGCGTCAGTTTGTGCCGACGGTCAGCTACACCGGCTATGCCGGAACGTATGAAACGGTATTCGAGGCAGCAAAGGGAGAAGACCTGCGTACCAAGACGCAATCCGGGACAGTCTGTGAAGCGGGGGAAAGTCCAAATCGGGCCATCTTTACCGTGACCCATACGCCGGTGACGAAAGAGGTTCCTGCAGACCGGGATACTGTAAAGACGGTCGGCGTGTTAGACCAAAACGGCAGCCAAACTTACCAACATACGGCGGCAGTGAGATACCAAACCGCAGACGGAGTCTCTGCGATCGCAGGCGAGATCCTCCGGACACGCGGCAGCAAGACTGTGGCTGAAACGGTTACGGATGAGATTTTCCTGCTTGCAGGTGACCGAATCGCGCTGCAGTCCACAAGTGGTGCAAATATCGTGCTGATGCTGGACGCAGACGGAAGCTTGAAAACAAGGATCTGTGATACGCTGGCGGGCAAGCTGGAAGAAACGGAAACCGTCAAAGCAGTGCTGGATGGTGTGGATAAAACCGCCGATGTGATCTTTGCAAAGTCGGTAACGCTTGCACGTCAGGATCATGCAGCCAAAATCCTGCAGGTTCAGATCAACACCTTGGATAATTTAACGGCGTCCGGAATCCAAAATGATGCCGTCAAACCGGATACGCCAAGCACACCGGAGACGCCGCGTGCGGACAGACCGGAAATCCGGACCCTTGCACAAGACAGCAAAACCAAGGATCACGATGCAGCCGCAGGAAAACATACGACCATCTGGGACAACGTCTTTTTATATCATGTTCCGACCAAGCAGAAACTGCGCCTCGTAGGAACCATTATGGTGAAGTCCACCGGAAAGCCATTGGTACTTGACGGGAAAACCGTAATGGAAACGCTGGACTTTGAGACCGAAAAAGCGGATACCACGATCAAGATGGCATTTTCTTTCGATGCGACCGGGCTTGCAGGAGACGACATTGTCGTATTTGAAACGTTATATAAAGTCACTTTAGATCAAGACGGGACCGAAACGCTGGAAGAAGTCGCAAAACATGAGGACCTGACGGACGAGGGCCAGACAATCCATTTTAACCCGGAAGAACCGGAAGAGCCGGACACGCCGGACGAGCCGGAAAACCCAAAACCGGATGAACCGCAAAATCCATCCGAAGTACCAAAAACCGGAGATGCCGCAAATACCGCACGGTATCTTCTGCTGGCTTTGCTGGCGCTGACCATACTCACCTGCGCAGCATACCGCCGCTATCTATCAGAGGAGGAACAAAAATATGATGAACTATAAAGAATTCTGCAACTATCTTGAGCACCACGTCGCAGACTATTTTCCAAAGGGATCCGGCAAGTATCAGCTGGAAATCCACCATGTTGTGAAAAACAACGGGTCGGCAAAAACGGGTATTTCAATTCGCCAGGATGGCATGGACGCAGCGCCGATGCTTTACGCAGAGGACCTTTACGAAGACTATATGCGGGGCTTAGCTTTGGAAGACATGCTTGAGAAAATGTTTCAGGCGCTTTTCCATGCGCAGCAGCTGCCTCCAAGCATGCCGAACCTGAAGAATTTCGAAGAAGTAAAAGACAAAATCGGATTTGGACTGATCAACTATGATCTAAATAAAGAAAACCTACAGGATTGTGTATGGACGCCGATTGAAAACCTTGCAAAAACCTACAAAGTGTTTTTTGAAAATGAAGAGCATATGTATGCTGCTTCGATTCCCAAAAAACTGTTTCAGGGCTGGGGGATCAGTCTGAATGAACTGGACCGGCTTGCAGTGGTGAACATGGAACGGGAGTTTCCGCCGGTCTTGCTGGACTTTATAGAAGTCGATGGAAATGGAGGCAGTCTGGCATCCGAACCAAAAAATCTTTTGCAAGATAACCCTTGGCGGCGGAAGCACAAAGAACCTATTTTTGTATTGACCAATCTGACAAAGAGCATGGGAGCTGGCGCCATGTTATATCCGGGGGTTCTGGAAAACATCAGTGAGATGGTGGGGGATGATCTGATGCTTATTCCGAGTTCTACGGATGAGCTGTTTGTGCTTTCCAGATCCGCAGGGATTCCCCCAAAGGAGATCGGGATCGTGCTTCGAGCGATCAATAAGACCCTGCCCAAAGAGAACGTTTTATCCGATCGCATCTATGAGTTTCGCTATGCAGAGTCTAAGGTACAAGAAATCCCGGAGTCCGCTCCGCCGATAAAAATGCAAAAAAGAGAAAAGGACAGAGGTGCAAGATGAGCAAGGAAGAACGCATAAAAGCAGTATTTATTCAACCCGGAGAAAAACCAAAAATTGTTGAAATAGAGAATTCGCTAAAAGGCTTTTATTATCTTGTGGGAGATCCGATTCAGGTAGTATATCCTTTTGAAGATGATGCGGTTCTTATTTGCAATGATGAAGGCAAGCTGAATGGATTGCCTTTGAACCGCGCAATTTTAGACCGAAACGGAAAAGTAAGTGATATTATTGCCGGAAACATGATAATCTGCAGAGCGCCAATCGGGAGCGAGGACTTTGCGAGCCTAACACCGGCGCAAGCGAGAAAATATTCTGATAGATTCCGCAGACCGGAAATCTTTATGAAAACACCGGATGGAATTATGGTAACAAGATTGAATCTTGTTACCCTTACGAAAAAGGACAAAGAGATAGAGCGGTAAACTGCAGGTGGCGGCACAGGCCGCTCTGTCTTAGCAAGCAGACCCTTTCTACTCCTGCTGCGAGTAGAAAGGGAGATGCTCAGGGGGATGCCCCCTGCCCCCCTACAGACAAGAGGACTTCCGTCTCCGTTGTGTTTTCACTTCTTGTATGATATAATTTGAGATAAAAGAGAGTAATAAATGGAATGTGCGGAAGCTATAATTATGTGTACAATCATTTCCATCGTGGTAAATGTCATTGATTCTTTAATAGGCTTTTTTCATGGGAACAGGAATGATGAAGCTATGGGTGTGAAAACACTGCTTGCAATGATTGTAGGTTTTGCTTGTAATATTCAGATTATTGGAAATAAGAAACGGTAATACAATTTTCAATTTGTAAGAGATATAAACTTTCGCTTATTTATAAACTGTTATTCGGAGAGTGATAAATATATGCTTGAAATGTTGCTAGGGGCAATTACAGCCTTGGGAACTGCTGGGGCACAGAATGTTCTTACTTCAGCTGGAGAAAGTGCAGTAAAGCACTTTAAAGATTCTCATGCTTGGAAAAAACTAATTGTTGGTACAGGGGATTTTTTTATTAAAAATGAGAGGGAAGAGAACTCTTTTTTCGAAGATTTAGAACTTGTATTGTCAAAAGATAATTTATGCCAAATTGCTAAAGACCTTAAAACTGAAGATGGTTACTTATTAAAGCAAAGACTGTATAAATCGCTTATGCAACTGATGAATAAATACGAAATCCCGTATGAAGTTGCCGAATCTTATACTATGAGGATTATTTATGCTATACTTGAACAACTAAAATCTGTCGACCCAATAAAATATGAGCACTATTTCTTGCAAGAATGGCGAGAAGAACAGGAAAGAAATTTTCAGGAACTACAGAAAAGGTTAGAAAAGATGACTAATGACATTGCTATCTTTAGTCAGGAAGAGATGACAATTTTATCATCTGGACAAATGGATCTCAATCTCAGAAAGAGCACCCAGAATCCCCAAATAGGAATAGAGTTCTTTACTGTGGATGATCAACGTTTTCAAGAAGAGTTTGAAGAACGGAGACATGAAGAATTGGTATATGTAAGGGGACGTAGTAGAGAAGAAACAATATACTGTATTCTAAATGAATTATGGAGACTAGATGAGAAACGGCCTATTTATGTGGTTAAGAGTTTGGATTCTTGGAATAAATTACATATTTTGAAAAGTGATAATAATATTTATATTCCTTGGTTTTATGCAGATGAGATTATTGCAATAGAGAATAATACTAATATTTTTGTGCTAGAAGAGAATACGCCAGCTTTTAATAGAAATGTTATTGAAATGCGTCCTAGAACACGAAATACATTATTGAAATGTCTTAATGATGCAGGTATGGAATATGATAAAGCATATACACTTTTAAAAGATACCCACGGTTTGTATATCCCAATGAAAAAGAAACTGTTTAGGGGAGAGTGCTTAAAATTACCTGCTTGGCTTGGGAAAATTGGTGATAGGGTAAAAAAGATTTGCTTGCTTATAGGAGGTTGGGAGGAGACAGATGGAGATAAGCTTATCATAGAATCTTTATATGGGGATACATATGAACATTTTCTGGAAACAGTCCTTCCATTTACAAAGGGAGAGGAGCCGTTTCTATGTGTAATCAAACATAATGGAATGGTAGCTTATTGCTTGGCTAGTACTGAAAATACATGGAGCTATTTAGACGTTTCTATGAATGAAAAGATATGGGAGCTATTTATAGAAGCAGTTCTTGAGGTGTTCAATGAATCAGAGAATCTATTTACCTACGATAGTCGTGAAAAACTGATGGCACAATTTAAAGGAGAGAGACTTTTTTGGTCTGAAACATTACGAAAGGGGATGTTAAAGACTTTAATGATGAAAGGTGCCTATGAAAAAGATTGCGACACACAACTTGTTTTAGATAGACTAGTCGAACAAATTTTTGGATGTGTAAAGAATGAAAAGCAATGGATATATATATCCGAGTTTTGGCTTGAATTATGTGAAATCGCACCTACGGTGGTTTTAGAAAGGTTGCATAAGGAAATTGAAGAAGATACTGGTTTGTTGGAATTGTTCCAGAATCAGACAAGCGATTTTATTTTTGGTAGAAATGCATACATAAATATCTTATGGGGTATTGAGCAGTTTCTTGTCCAGAAAGATTATTTCTGGATGGCTTTTAGATGGCTGTTAAAATTGGATTCTATGGGGTATGAGTTTAAGTCTAATTCTCCGAAAGATATATTATCAAAAGTTTTTTGTACATGGTTAAATTTTTCCACGCTTCAAACCGCAAAAGAAAAAATAATAGCTGCGAAAAAAACATTTGAATTGGATTATTGTAATGCATGGTATCATTTGTATGCTGCAATTGATAATAAAGGAAGAAGCATGATTGGGGAATTGTATTACCCTAAATATAGAGAGCATGAGATATTGAGAACCACTACCATGGGAGAGATGCGGGATACCTATTTAGGATATCTAGATCTTCTTATTAAACATATGGATTTTTCAGTCGAGCATTGGGAAAAAATGCTTCACCTTTCAACAGAACTCCCCGAAGATTTGAAAGATGATGTTTTTGATCAACTTTTGTATGAAATCCATCAAATGTCAGATGATGAAGTGATGATTATTAAAAATTCTTTACGCTCTTTGATTTACAGGCATAGTTATTTCTCTTCTTCATCTTGGACCATGTCTAAGGACAAAGTATGTGAATATGAAGAGTTGCTAAATAGAATTCATATCAACACTCCAGAATATGAATACAGTTATCTGTTTTTAAGAAATGGAGATTATCCTCTTTTGCATCCAGTTCCATATGATAAAGAAGGGGAAAGAGAAGATAATGAGAATGCTACACAGGAGGTAATTCAAGAAAAACTTAAAGAATTTCAAGATAATGGTTATAGCATTGCTATTCTGGCGAAAATATGTGCACGTGAACCGTACAATACTTTAGGTACTTCTCTTGCAAAGTATTGGAACGATGGTAAATGGAATTTTAACACATTTAAAGAATTACTAACCGTTCAAGAATCTGGAGCCATTGCTATTGACTATTTAGCAGGAACTGAATGCGGAGGTGAATTATCATATTCTAATATAATTGCGGAATTATCCAATTTAGGATGTTCAGATGAATTATTGGCTAAGATTTATAGAGTAGAAGCAACAAAAACAAAAGAAGTTCCGATTGTGACAAATTCACCCGAGTCTATTAAAAAAGAGTTCTGGAAAGCATGCATTTTTTGTGAAGAATGTAATTTTTTTTGGGCGATAGAAGAATGTAAGAAATATGCTGTTCTTGACGTCTATCTAGATCAACTTCACCAAATTCATTATAGAAAATCGTTGGCTGCCGAAGTGATTTTTGCATGTCTTGAGAATATTGAAGAAATGCCACGTTCTCTGGGAAATCAGATGACTGGTTACCACGTTGAACAGTTGCTAAGTGTGTTACAAGAGGCTTATATGGACAAGCCTAATAAATGTATGAGAATTGCTCACCTAGAAATTTTGTTCATGAATTTACTTGATTGGAAAAATATGAAGTGTTTCCGTCATATTATCAAACAATCGCCAGAACTCATGGCCCAGATTGTATCTGTTGTATTTAAGCATGACCATGGAAAATCGGAAAAGTTGGCAATTGATGAAGCATATGTCCAAAATATGTACACGATTTATGATAAGGCACAATTTTGCCCAGCAGAAAGGGAAGGAGAAGTTCCCGAAGATCAATTAGAACAATGGGTTGTAAAATATAGAGATTTATTAATACAAAATGATCAGGAGAGTATGATTGGTATCACTCTAGGACGATTGTTTTCATTTGCTCCTATTGGGGATGATGGACATGAACCTTGCGATTCTGTTAGAAAAATGATAGAAAAGTTTGGCGACGAAAAAATGATAAGTCATTATCAGACGGCTGTATATAATCGTCGTGGTGTTTATAGTCCATCTGCGGGGAGAGAAGAACTAAGGATAGCCGAGGAATTCAAAGCTAATGCTAAGTATTTAGAGCCGCATTACCCGAAGACAGCAAAGATTTTTTATGGGTTATATGAAACTTATAAACAATTATCTGAGACAGAAAGGAAGGAGGCTGAATATGGATGGCATTAGCATCTATCCTGAATCTGAGGCGAAGGGTACTGAAAAACATGGTTAGTATCTTATGAAAAAAATCGGCAGTGGTGGAAGAGGAAAAAATTATTAGGTATATAAAGAAATTTATGGAAAATGAATCTTTTAACATACTTGTCGTATATTTTTACGAACAAGTACAAAAAATGCACATTTGAAATAATAAATATGCAGCAGGCTAGATGGTCTGCTGTTTTATAATTTTTAGGAGGGAAATATGGTTCATGGTGTGAAGAAACAGATTTGGCTGACAAAAGAAGAAAATGAATTATTACAGGTTTTTTCCCAGAAGACTTGTTTGACGGAAGCTGATTATATTCGCATGCTCCTTCGCAACAGGGTGCCAAAGGAAAAACCGAGTGCTGAGTTCTATGAAACAATGAATCAGCTCAGTCAATTTTCAGAACGGCTTCAGGCATTTGCAATTCAGCTTAGGGAAACAGGTGCCTGTGATGAAGATGCTTTGCAGGATGAGATACTTCGTTGGCATGAGTTCCAGTTAGATATTGAGAAGCGTTTCCTGGCTCCGGAGGAAATGCCATGGCGGTAACTAAAATATGGCCGGTTCGGGGCAGACTTGCTCACCCCATAGCATACGCGATGAATCCGGAGAAAACGGATGCCGGACTTGTACCGGACTCCCTCGAAGATGTGATGAGCTATGCGGTTAATGAGGAAAAAACCGAAAAAAAGTTTTATGTGTCCGGTATAAACTGCACTCCGGCGATTGCAAGAAGCGAGTTTCAAATTGTAAAGGAGCAGTTCGCTAAGCCTGCAGGAATTATCGCATACCATGCATATCAAAGTTTTTCGGAAGGCGAAGTCACGCCTGCAGAAGCACACGCAATCGGAAAAGAATTTGCCCAAAGGGTATGGGGTGATAATTTTCAGGTGGTGGTAGCCACCCATTTGAATACCCATTGCCTGCATAACCATTTCGTAGTTAATTCAGTATCTTTCAAAGATGGCAGACGCTGCAGACAGAAGCAGTGGACGGAGTTATCAAAAATTTCTGATGAAATCTGTAAAGAACATCAGCTTAACATAGTGAAAAAACATGGGAAAGGCTTACCACAGCCTCTTGCAAAAGCAGAAAAAGAGGGAGCGCCCACACGCTTGAACATAGCAAAAGAAGCGCTGGATGATGCATTAGCTGTGAGCTGCAATTTAAGAGAGCTGAGCTATCGCATGTCGAAGAAGGGGTATATCTGCCAATTTGACCAAAACAGAAAATATTGGACGGTGCGGCAGAGTAAATGGAAAAGACCTATCAGACTTGTTCGCATGGGAGAAGCCTATACGAATGAGGCTATTAGAAAAAGATTGAAAAGCAATTCACCGGAAGTAAGGAAAACTGCAGAAGCGCGACCTCGCTTGCCGAAGCGAAAAAAGGTTAAGCTAAAGGCAAGACCTAAGAAAAAAATCGGAGGGCTTCGGGGATTGTATTATCATTATTGCTATCTGCTTGGATATTATCCGAAAAGAAAGCGGAAACAGAAATTCTATCAGATTTCGCCAATGCTACGGGATGAGTTAATGAAATTAAACTACATATCGCAGGAAATAAGGCTGCTTCAGCAGTATCAAATTGATACAATGGAGCAGCTTTTGCTTTTGGGAGAAAGCCTTGCAGAGCGGATAACGCAGACAAAGAAAGAAGCGAAGCAGCTGCCGCTTGAAATGCAGGTGAAGAGCAAAGCCGAGATAAAAATATACACGCAGCAGTTGAAAACTTGCAGAAACATCGCAAAGCGTTCAACGCAGATAGATGAAAAATTGCGTCAGTTTGAGAGGAAGGAGAAATGTATGGACAGAAAAAAGCAGAAAATAAGGTAAATTGTTAATATTTTTTGAAGGGAGGCAATATTTATGATGCATGGAGCAGATGCAGCGGAGCAGATGGTGCGCTTGAGTCTTGAAGGCGCAGAAGTGGCAATGCGAATTAGCGGCGCAGGGGCAAAAAACCTTGCAGTACTTTTGGCAGCAGTTTTAAGGGAAGAGCAGAAAACACAGGGGAAAACGCGCCTTAGTAATTTAATCAAAAGTGGAAAAGAACTGACGGTATTTACAATACCGGAGGAAGACTTGGCGCTTTTCAAACGGGAAGCTAAGAGATATGGTGTCTTATACTGCGACATCAAAGAAAAAGAATACATGGACAATGAAACTGTAGATATCATTGCGAGGGCAGAGGATGCGCCGAAAATTAACCGAATAATTGAGAAATCTCAAATGGCAGCGGTTAAGACAGAAGAAAGGGTAGTGCGACACCCAAACGCAGGCAGGACCGAAGATGTCCTTCGGTCCGTGAAAGAATCAGAATACAGCAGTCCGACCCGTATCGAGCACGATTTTGATAAGCAGGAAAGACCATCACTAAAGGAGAAAATACGAAGAATGAACCACAAGACAGCAGCGAAAGGAAGAATAGAGCATGGCAGGGAAAGGTAATCGCACAGAGCAAATCGCAGCTGCAGCTTTCGGAATGATTCCGACAATATGGCTTGCGCTGCTTGCAGCACCGTATATGGGTGGCGGCCTTATCGGACTTCTAAATGGATTTGCAAATAGTATGAGGCAGCCTTTTCAGATTATCTTATGTGAAGATAGTCCGCAAGCGGTGCTTCTTTTTTTATTTGCATATGCTATGGGTCTTGTCCTTTATTGGAGCATGAAGAAAAATTATCGGCGTGGCGAAGAACACGGTTCTGCACATTGGGGAAACCCTCTTGAAATATGCAGGAGATATCAACAAAAGCCGCTTTCAGCAAACAAAATTTTCACGCGTAATGTCAAAATGGGACTTGATGGAAAGCTTCATAAACGAAATCTAAATGTTTTGGTTATCGGTGGGAGTGGAGCCGGAAAGACAAGGTTTTACTGCAAGCCGAACATTATGCAAGCCAATACCTCGTTCATCGTGACCGATCCGAAAGGAGAGATTTTGAGAGATACAGGCAGGCTGCTTGAAAAAGAGGGCTACGAAATCAAGGTTTTGGATTTGATTAATATGCAGAAGAGCCACTGTTACAATCCCTTTGTCTACCTTAGGGATGACAACGATGTGCAGCGGTTAGTCACAAACTTATTCAAGAGCACTACCCCAAGAGGAAACAGCACGAGTGATCCGTTTTGGGAAACCTCAGCAAGTATGCTTCTTTTGGCATTAATATTTTATCTGCGTTACGAAGCGCCGGAGGAAGAGCAAAACTTTTCGATGGTCTTGGAACTGCTCCGCTGCGGTGAGGTGAATGAAGAAGAGGAAGATTGCCCGAGCGTTTTGGACAATCTTTTTTATGATTTGGAGGAGCAAAAGCCGGAGCATATTGCGGTGAAATATTATAGGAATTACCGAAGCGGCTCCGGGAAAACTTTAAAATCCATACAGCTTACTTTGGCATCGCATTTGGAAAAATTTAATCTGGAGAGTGTGGCCGCTCTGACCGTGACGGATGAACTTGAGCTGTCATCCATAGGGGAAAAGAAAGTGGCATTTTTTGCACTGATTCCGGATAACGATACATCATTCAATTTTTTGGTCAGTATTCTTTACACGCAGATATTTCAGCAGTTATTTTATCTGGCAGACCGAAAATATGGTGGCAGCTTGCCGATGCATTGTCACTTCCTGATGGACGAGTTCGCAAATGTCAGCCTGCCCGATGACTTTGACAAAATCCTTTCCGTGATGCGTTCACGCGGAATTTCTGTATCAATTATCTTGCAGAACCTGGCACAGCTCAAGGCACTGTTTGAGAAACAGTGGGAAAGCATTGTGGGTAACTGTGACAGCTTTCTTTATCTTGGCGGAAATGAGCAGGCGACTCACAAATATGTCAGCGAGCTTTTAGGCAAGGAGACGATTGATACAAACACTTATGGAAAATCAAGCGGCAGGAGCGGCAGCTATTCCACGAATTATCAGAACTCCGGTAGAGAACTTATGACACCGGATGAAGTACGAATGCTGGATAATCGAAAGGCACTTCTTTTTATTCGCGGCGAACGACCAATCCTGGACGAAAAATATGACTTGCTCCGGCATCCGAATATCAAATTTACGGCAGACGGTGAAGGTATGCGATACGAGCATGGCGCGGTTACATACGCAAAAGCGACAATTAAAATCGAGGAGGTACACGGTAATGAACGGTAAAAAAAGAAAACAAAGAAAAACTAAAAGAAGGGCGGCAATCATGGCGGCCACGACAGCCTTGCTGATAATTCCACAAGCAGCATTGGCAACGGGAAAGGCGGGCGGCGACCCGATTGCCGTTGTCAACAATTTCTCGGACTTCATGTTTGCATTGGTTAGAGCGTTCGGCATGATTCTCATTGGCTTCGGAATTGTACAGGTGGGTCTGTCTTTGAAGTCACATGATCCGTCGCAAAGGGCTAATGGGATCATGACAGTTGCTGGAGGAATTATTATAACTTTTGCTAAGGAAATACTGGCATTGATTACAGGGTAATATAATCGCGCGTGTCGAAAAAAGCCGTAATTTTTTTACGGCAACTATTGTAAAGCATGAAAAAATCGGATATAATATATGAAAACATATATAAAAAGGTGGAATGAGCTATGCTTAAAAAGTTTGAAATTAAAAATTTCAAAAACTTTAAAGAAAAAATCGTAATTGATTTCAGTAAAGTTGGGGGCTATCAGTTCAACCCGGAATGCATTTCACAGGATACGCTTGCAAAGATGCTGATTTACGGAAAAAATGCAACCGGTAAAACGAATTTAGGAAGAGCAATTGTAGATATAAAAAGAGTCTTAGTATTTCCTATGGCTGTCGAGGAAAGCTCTTTTTTGAATGCGGATTCCACAGATGAATACGCTGAATTCAATTACTATTTTCAATTTGGAAAGGATAAAGTACAGTATCTCTATAGAAAAAAGAATGCGAATTTTTTGAGCTATGAAGAAATGTATATAAATGAGGAACTGTATTTCACTAACCATATTACAGATGAAGGACTCGTTTTCGTACCGGGAACAGAGTTAACAGCTCAAAATGTGAATTTTGAACGATATGTTGAAGCCCATCGCGAAGGCGATGAAACCGGTCAAGGACGAACAATTCCATTTTTAAGATGGTTAGTCAACAACACGGCACTGACGGACAATTCTCCTGTTATGAAGCTGTATAACTATGTAAAGGGAATGACATTTATCACATTGAGTCCAAGACAAAGTATGGCAATTCAAAGACCTTCTGCAGATTTTTTTAAATCCCTAGAAAAAGAGGATAATTTAAAAGATTTTGAGAGCTTCCTTAATATCATGGGGGTTCAATGTGAATTAGAGCTTCAGAAACTGCCGGATGATACGATTGAACTGTATTTTAAGCACAAAAGAAAAGTGAATTTTCTGCAGACCGCGTCAAGTGGAACGATTGCGCTTTTGGATATTTATCGTATGCTGCAGAACTTCAAGGAGATTACGTTTATGTACCTTGACGAATTTGATGCGTTTTATCATTACGAGATGTCAGAAAATATGATTGCCTTTTTTAAAGCAAAATACCCAGACAGTCAGATTATCATGACAACGCATAATACAAATCTTATGACAAATCGAATTATGCGGCCGGACTGCTTGCTCATTTTGTCGACCTTCGGAACACTTACGCCACTTTGTGATGCGACAGGGCGAGAGCTCAGAGAAGGACATAATTTGGAGAAGCTGTATATAAGCGGAGAATTCAAAGACTATGAGTAACTATGATTTTATAACGCCACGAGACAGGCAGCGACATCTTTTTATCGTGGAAGGCAATCATGAGAAAAATGAATTACTAAGCCTATTGCTACAGTGTTTTCCGGAAATGAAGATTAAAGAGGAAAATATCATTATCTATGGAACGAACATTTTTGCGCTAAATGCAAAGCTCGTAAAAGAATATGGTGAAGACTGGGAAAGTACGGATGTGGATCTGCCTTATATTGTCAGCAAAATGAAAGACCTTGGGACAACTTGGCATAAAGATAATTTTATTGACATTTTCCTGATCTTTGACTACGAAAGACAAGATACTTACTTTTCTGATGAAACGATTCGCAAAATGCAGCAGTATTTTTCTGATGAAACTGACATGGGAAAGCTATATATTAACTATCCTATGGTGGAATCTTATTTAGATTCTTTTGATGGTTTACAGCAGCCTTTCGCTGAAAAGAGGGTCTTGCTTCCGTTTAAGAGAGGAAAGTCATATAAGTCACAAGTTGCCAATAGTCCCATTCTGAAAGCTGTTGAGCTGCCGCAAATAGTCGACGATATATTGGAAAAAGAATGCGGAATCGGAGATGATCCAATTCGCAAAAAATGTGTAGAAGAAATTTTGGCATTAAAAGAAAATGATACACTGATTGAAAACATACAAAACATTTTGGCAGGAAAAGCTACAGAGAATTCCTTAGAAACAAAGAAGCGACTTATTTGCAGTAAAATCAAGGAAATCGGATATACAGAGCAAAATACTACATACCTTGCATATATGAGAAACGAATTCTGTAAGATTATCTGCAGGAGCATTCGTAAAGCCAATCTTATCCAAAATGGTAATTACAATATTTCGGATGCACAGTTAAAACAATCCCTGATAGATATGAGTGCCATGAAAATACTGCAAGAGCAGAATCGATGCAGTGAAGATGAGCAAAATGGATTCATTTGGGTGCTGAACACAAGTGTGTTGATTGTACCTGATTATGCTTTTGACTTAGTAAAAACAGAATAGTAAAAACAAAGAAGGCGTCTTGGAAAGAGGGTGCCTTTTTACTTGGAGGTGATATCATGTCAGATAACTGGGTAGTGCAGAATCTACAGCGTGCCCTTGACACATGGAACGAAAAATTAGCAGAAATCTGGACGCTGCTGCTGCAGTCACCAGAAGAATTTAAGAACGGAAGAATTTGGAGTGTCATACTCGATATCCACAGCGCTGTGCAGGCAATTGGAATTGCTTTGCTGGTGCTGTTTTTTCTTGTCGGCATTATGAAAACATTTGGAAGCCTCGCCGAGATAAAAAGACCGGAGCAGGCGGTACAGCTGTTCCTGCGGTTTATTCTAGCGAAAGGAGCCGTTACCTATGGCTTAGAATTGATGCTAGGGATCTTTGATATCATGCAGGGGCTGCTGTCTGCCATTATGCGAGCAGCAGGGCTTGGGCGACAAGGAATATCCATACTGCCGGGTGAAATGATCACCGCGATCGAGGAGTGCGGGTTCTTCGAATCTATACCGCTGTGGGCCGTTACCTTGATAGGGAGCCTGCTGATCACGATTCTATCGTTTATCATGATCCTTACCGTATACGGACGATTTTTTAAGCTTTATCTCTATACCGCCCTTGCGCCGGTGCCGCTGGCGACGTTTGCAGGTGCGCCGACCCAGCAGGTGGGGATCAGCTTCTTGAAATCGTATACCGGTGTGTGTCTTGAGGGCGCTATCATTATCCTTGCCTGCATCATTTTTTCCCTGTTTGCGGCTTCGCCACCAACCATCAACACATCCGATGCCGTTGTTTCTATGGTATGGTCCTACATCGCAGAACTGGTTTTTAATATGTTTGTATTAGTCGGAACCATTAAAATGGCGGATCATGTGGTAAAGGAAATGATGGGGCTGTAGCTAAATCTATATAAAATATTCGTAATTTGATTGATACTCTTGAAAAAAGAGTATATAATACAAGTAGGAAAATCCCTACTTGTATTATGAAAGGGATGGAATGGAGGTGCAGTTTATGATTGCGAATACATTTATTGATAACGCAAAAGTGATGGCAAAGGGGCAGGTTACAATCCCGAAAGACATTCGGGAGATTCTCGGCATTACCAGTGGCGACCGGGTTACTTTTGTTGTAGAAAACGGAAATGTAAGAATCATCAATTCTGCGGTATATGCCATGCAAATGCTGCAGACACAAATGAGCGGAATGGCGGAAAGCGCAGGACTTGATTCTGACGATGCAGTCATGGATTTGGTTAAGGAAATCCGTGCAGAAAGTGAGCAGGAATGAGAGTACTGATTGATACAAATATCCTCATATCTGCGGCATTAAGTAGTCAAGGGACACCATATCGCGCATTTGTCAAAGCTGTCAGCTATCCAAATCATGGGTTAGTATGTGAACAAAATATTGATGAAATGAGGCGTATTTTTAATCGTAAGTTTCCGCAAAAGATACAAGCCCTAGAAGGTTTTTTGTCGCTTGCACTTTTGACCCTTGAGGTGGTTCCCATGCCGTTAGAAGAAAATATCCTCGAAGATAAAATTCGAGATGTGAATGACAGACCGATTTTGCGAGCGGCTCTCAATGCCAAAGCAGATATTTTGCTTACCGGAGATAAGGATTTTTTGGAATCCGGCATTGATGCTCCGAAGATTATGACAGCCGCAGATTTTGCCGCAATTGGTGAATCTTAATAACCCAACGACCCAGCAGCCCGCGCAGGCTGCTTTTCTTTTAGGTAAAAGCGGAAAGGAGAGTAAAACATAAATGGAAATAAAAATGAATAAGGAAATCAGAGACTATGCGGAGACGATGTTTTTCGGTTTGTCGCTGCGGCAGTTTCTCTTTTCAGGATTAGGGTGCCTGATGTCAATCGGCATCTTTTTTTTGTTGAAAGACAAAATCGGGACAGAGGCTGTCACATGGGCGTGCATTCTAGGCGTATTTCCCTGTGCAATTTTTGGATTCGCAAAGTATAACGGTATGAACGCAGAGCATTTTCTATGGGCAGTGATAAAATCACAAGTACTTTATCCAAGAGCGTTTGCCTTTCACAGCATCAATCTGTTTCAGGAACTTAGGATGGGAGGAAAGAAAAATGTTAAAGTCAGTTAGACAAACGATGAAGATGGACAGGGAGAAAATAAAAATCCCGCGAAGCGTGCAGGATTTGATTCCCATTAAGGCTGTTTATGAGGACGGTATCTTTCAGGTAGCGAAGAACAAATACAGCAAGTCATGGAAATTTACCGATATCAATTACGATGTGCTGTCAGATGAAGAACGACTGGAAACGATAAGAAATTACGGAGCATTTATCAATTCCTTTGACAGCAGCGCGACGACTAAGATAACCGTCAACAATCGCCGTATCAGTCAGAAAGATTTCGGCGAGCGGATTCTTCTTGAAGAAAAAGAAGATGAGCTGAACAGATTTCGCAAAGAGTATAATGAGATGTTGAAAGCGAAAGCGGCGGGCAACAATGCAATTCTGCAAGAAAAATATCTCACCGTTTCCGTTCATAAGAGCAGCATCGAAGAAGCGAGGAGTTTTTTCAAGAGGGCAGGAAGCGAGCTTTCCTCAAGACTCGGAAAACTTGGGAGCAGATGCAGGGAACTGGATGGAATCGAGAGACTACAGATTTTGCACAGTTTTTATCGTGTAGGAGAAGAGGATAACTTTCATTTTGATTTGAAGGAATGCAGAAAGAAAGGGCACAGCTTTAGAGACTATATCTGCCCAGACAGCATGGGATTCCATACGGACTATTTTCAGATGGACAGTCGTTTTGGCAGATGCCTGTTCTTAAAAGATGTGGCAACTTATCTGAAAGATACGATTGTGTCGGAGCTTACTGCGTTGAATCAAAATATGATGCTTTCCATAGATATTCTGCCAATTCCTATGACAGAAGCCATCCGGGAGGCAGAGAACAGACTTCTTGGAGTTTCGACGAATATCACGACATGGCAGAGAAAACAAAATGCGAATAACAACTTTGGGGCAATGCTCCCTTATGATATGGAGCAGCAGCTGAATGACAGCAAGGAATTTCTCGATGATTTAACCATCCGAGACCAGCAGATGATGCTGGCATTGACAACCATCGTACACACTGCAGACAGTAAGAAGCAGCTGGATGCGGATACAGAAACGCTCAAATCCATTATGCAGGCGAGACATTGTCAGATGGGAGTTTTGCGTTTTCAGCAGCTCGACGGTCTGAATACAGCTTTGCCTGCAGGACAGAGAAAAATTGATGCCTTGCGAACCTTCACAACCGAATCAATGTCGGCGCTGATGCCTTTTCATGTGCAGGAAATCAGCCATGACCACGGAATTTACTATGGACAGAATGTGATAAGCAAGAACATGATTATTGCAGACCGCAGACAGCTTCTGAACGGCAATTCTTTCATTCTTGGAGTATCCGGCTCAGGTAAATCCTTTACTGCAAAGAGTGAAATTCTCAATTTTGTTATGGCAACGGATGCCGATATCCTTATAGCAGATCCCGAGCGCGAATATGCACAGCTTGTACAGGCGCTCGGCGGTGAAGTGATTGAAATCAGTGCGACGAGCAAGAATCACATCAATGCTATGGATATGAGCAGCACCTATGGGGACGGCGACCCGGTGGCAGAAAAATCACAGTTCCTGCAGTCTATCTGCGAACAAATTGTAACCGGACACAAGTTTGCGAAAGGCCAGCAGTCTATCATCGACCGCTGCACCGAACTGGTATATCAAGCCTATCGCAAACGCAACTTTGAAGGGGAGCCGCCGACTTTACAGGACTTCAGAGAAGAACTTATGAAGCAGCCGGAACCGGAGGCAAAAGATTTAGCTTTGGAACTTGAGATATTTACGCGAGGCTCCTTGAATACCTTCGCGAAACAGACAAATGTAAACACAAGCAATCGTTTGATTTGTTATGATATTTTGGAGCTTGGAGAACAGCTGATGAGCGTAGGAATGTTGGTGATTTTGGACAGCATTCTGAACAGAGTGACAAAAAACAGAGAAAAGGGGAAACAAACGGTTATTTTTATTGATGAGTTTTATATTTTGTTCCAACACGAGTATTCCGCACAGTTCCTATCAAAGATGTGGAAACGGGTCAGAAAGTATGGCGCATTCTGCACCGGAATTACACAGAATTTAGATGAGATTCTGCATTCTCAGACCGCCAGAACGATGCTATCCAATTCCGAGTTTCTCGTGATTTTAAACCAAGCGGCGACCGACCGCAAAGAGCTTGCCAGGCTGCTTCACATATCGGAGCGGCAGCTGACATATATTACGGATGTACCGGCAGGCTGCGGATTGCTTAAAGTCGGGAATGCACTTGTGCCATTTGAAAATAGTTTCCCGAAGAATACAGAACTATACCGCCTTATGAGCACGAGACCTTATGAGACAATTCCACTGAAGTAAAGCCCTGCAAGGAGAAAAATCCATGGATAATAGAAAAATACGCTGCATAAAGCGCGAAATAAAAGTAAAGAAGCTATCACAGCAAGCTGCAGCTTATCGGCAAAACTTCCGCATAGAGCAGAGGAAGCAGGAGGAGGAAACACCGGAGCACTATGCGGAGCGGAATATAGCAGGCTATGGCCGAAAGTATGCAAATACGGTAAAGGCGCAGGGCAGGAAGCTGTTCATACAGCAGGCAGAAGGCAGAAAAAAGACAGAAAGGCTAAGAATGCAAGGCCTGAAGGAAGAAGCCTTCAGCCATCCTTCTTCGGAAGGCTTTTCTTGGCAGCCTGCCGAAAAGAGAGCAGGCGTGCAGAAAAACAGCAGAACTACCACATCAAGCATAAAACAGCGGCAGAATTTACAGGATCGGCGAAAAAAGCAAGCCCATATTTCCTCTGTCCTGCGAGGAAAAGGCTATGTCGATAGGAAGTATGCCTTACCGATTTTCAGCCGCAAATCGAAAAACATAGGCGTGGCAGGAGTAAATACCGCAAAGAGGCTGTCACGAGGCACGAAAAAGGTTATTTCTTTTATCCTAACAGGCGGCGGTGCGATGCTTCTTCTGCTTGCGGTGATTATTCCTCTCTGTGCCGCGGCAGCCGTCCTTGGAAGTGATGACGACAGCGAAGTGAATTCCAATAACGCACTGGTTGCGATTGCTCAATCGCAGATAGGAAATGAGGGCGGCGAAACCTACTGGCGGTGGTACGGCTTTGAGAACCATGTGGACTGGTGCGCCATCTTTGTGAGTTGGTGTGGCGACCAAGCGGGCATGCTCAAAGAGGACAGTTTGCCGAAATATGCTGTCTGCGATGAGGGGATTCGGTGGTTTATACGAAACGGGAAATGGTATAGCCGCAGGATAGAGCCGAAAGCAGGCATGATAATATTTTTTGATTGGAACGACGATGGCGTATCAGAACACACAGGTATCGTTGAAAAATGTGAGGACGGGATTGTCTATACGATAGAAGGAAACAGCCATGATGTCTGCAAGCGCAAGTGGTATGCGATAGGCGATAAGACGATTATGGGCTACGGCGCAGTCCTCTGACAGAGGTTGAAAATACCCTCCCATGCGACACGAAACTGTAAAATAATGATTGAAACATTATCATAATTATGATAAAATAAAGCCATACTATAATAGAAAAGGGGGCTTAATAACTATGATTAACATCCGACCTGTTTCCGATTTGAGAAACAATTTTACCGAAATAGAAAGCGTTGTGAAAAAAGGCGAGCCAGTCTATCTGACAAAAAACGGCTATGGCTCAATGGTCGTCTTGAGTTTGGAGCAATATGCGGCGCTGACTGACGAAATTGAACTGCGGCTTGATGAAGCAGACCGTGCAGCGGAACTTGATTCTGCGCGTTACACAGAGGAAGAAGTGTTCGGAAGGGTTAGGGCGCGAATCAATGACCGATAAGAAATATAAATTGAGATTTCTACCACTTTTTGAGCAGGACTTAAATGATACCGTAGACTATATCTCGCTGAAACTGAAAAATCCGAAAGCAGCGCGAGAACTCGTAAATGAGGTACAGGCAGCAATCCGAAAAAGACAGGCGTGTCCGAAAAGTTTTGAGCCTTATCACTCCGAGAAGGAACGCAGATACCCATATTACCGCATTTATGTGAGAAACTATACCGTATATTATGTTGTGATTGATGACACCATGGAAGTGCGGCGCTTACTTTATCAGAAGCGGGATAGAGAAGCGCAGATATAAGCAAAAGACATTAAAAACATCAGACAAAGCTCGAAGCAAAAACGCTCGGGCTTTTTGCTTGCACAGAGAGTGTTCTGGGCTATGGCGCAGCCCTCTGACTTTGCCCTCTGCCGCCCGCACACCCAAAAATCCTTCCAAACCCCCTAAAAAAATTCCCCTTTACAAGTCTCTTTAATTCGTGTAAAATAAGAATAGATTTTGGAAAGGAAACCCAAGGAATGTACGCAGAAAAAAGCGCGGAAAAAACTAAAGTTGGCATGATTCTTGCGACCGACCGACCGACCGACCGACCGACCGACCGACCGACTCTACAGACTTATAGCTCTGTAGTTTTTGCGTGCAATAAAACCGAATATTTAACGAAATCAGGACTTCTTTTGCCTGGCATTTAGCCGGGCAGGAGAGGTCTTTTTGCGTGCTTGAAATCAGGCGCGCGGATAGAAAAAACTGAATAGCATGGCTTTTGTGGCAAATGCGCGACCCGAACAATCGGACACGCATGCTTGTTCGCTGAACAAGGGAATCGGGTGAGAGTCCCGAACATGGAAAGAATCTGCAGCGCCCCGCAATCTGTGAATCTGGGATTGGATGGATGCAGACAGAATTCTGAAAATAGCTGTATTTCTAAAGTATTGTTTCCGTGCAAAGAAAATTTGTGCGCGGTGAAAACCGGTCATTGGAGGAGCTGTCATGGCTCTGAGAGAAGGCTGAAGCAATGCGTTTGTGCGAGGGGGAATCCTCCGCACATGAATGGATCAGTCAGAAGACCTACAAACCACCGAAACGAAAGACGGAGCTGTCGCATTAACGGAAAATAACCGTTAGGGCGCAGCCCTCTTTCTTTAAGGGGCGGCCTATGAAAT